>JALGVT010000050.1 GCA_025774555.1 candidate division LCP-89 bacterium | reverse complement strand
CCGCCAGCCGTTGACCAGCTCTGCGACCTGTCGTCCCTGAACGTCGTACACTGTCAGGTTCACATGGCTGACTGCTGACAGCTGATAGCTGATAGCTGTTGAGGGATTGAAGGGATTGGGATAAACACCCAACAGAGCAAACTCTGTAGGGGCGACACGGGCGTCGCCCTCCTGTGAGCCGCCCTTGTCAATCTCACCAAACGGATTGGGTACTCCATCCGGTATGAACGGCACGAATCCGCTCGCAAAAGCTGTCCCATCCTTCACAAATGGGAAGCCATCTTCCGCCCAGACCACGTCAGGATTTAAACCGGCACGGAGGAAAAATTCGTAATTACCGGCGGCATAGCTTCCGGGCACCGGGAAGAACATACCGGGACGGTTGATCGCCCAGCCGGGCTGGTAATTTGTGAAGGAGCGGAGCACGACAGTAGTCGGCGCGCCGCCCTCGTATTCTACATCCAGCCATCCGTCGAAGTTCACGGCTGTTGTGCCGACATTTTCCAGGTACACATCGAAATCCAAATTACCTCCACCGACAGGCACTGGCGAACCGCTTTGATAGGTAAGTTCGACAGTCAGGTCTGGCTGTGTTGTCGGCGTTGTGAAGAAGATGGCAATGCCCTGATTAAGGTCGGGAACATGCGGGTCATAGTCGCCGTTGTAGAGCAGCTCCAGACCGACGGTCTCCGCTGGATTTTCGATACCCGCAGTGCATGATGATGGATCTGAGATGCCGTTGTATTGGAAGAGAATCTGTCCGTCACCCGAAATAGTCGGGTAGTGTGCCGGATCGTAGAGAACGATTTCAAAGGTCTCGAACGCAGTTGTGGGTAGATACTGCCGGACTGCATTGAATTCGACGACGAAGTAATTCTGAACGGCATCGTGGTAGTAGGAAACCGTGCCGGACTGCTGCGGTGAAAGGTCTTCCCAGAAAGGAGCCAGCATTGCCGGCGGTCCGTCGCTGTCAGGAATTTCTGAATTTGAGTAGTCCGTATCGGTGGTGCTGCCCATAGCTATCCAGCCGTTCGAGCAGACGGAGATTCCATTATAGGTATCACCGTAATACTGGAAACTGAAAGGAAGTGGCACCTGCACCGTTTCATCATCCTGCGTGAAATTGATCAGCGTGCCGGATCCTCCCGCATTCGGATCGATTTCCAACCAATCGAAAACCGGACCGTTCTCATCGTAGTTGTCGTATGCCATATAGCCGTAAGCATCCGGTCCCATCGGCTGATAGAGCGGATCTCCGACCATCAGATTGAATGAGGTGGTGCCGGAATACCCCTGGCTGCAGGTCCAGTCGAGGTCAAATTCAACGTTATGCTCCAGCGGACAGCCCGATGAGACGTTCATAGCATACTGGCTCAATGACGCTCCACTGGCATGCGGATCAAGGTCCGGGAAGGAGGAGCTGCTTGCCGTGATCATCACGTAGGGATCGGCAGTTGTCAGCGTCGCGCTGATCCCTGTTCCCGTGATCCAGCCGTTATTAGTGACCGTGGGAATAAAGAAGACCGATTCACCCGGATCCATCCCGCCGTTGCCGTTACCGCCGACAACGTCATCTATAATTCCACTGATGTAATTCAATGAAACCGGCTGAGGAACGTAGTTCTCTGCTTCTTCCATCAGAAAGAAATTCGGCGCCATGTTATCTTCCACCAAACCGGGGATAGCGCTGGCTGAGGGCCAGAAGGAAGAACCAATCTCAAATACCCAGGCTAAAGTTTTCGGCTTCTCAACCTGCTCGCCGTACATCCAGTCGTTGGCGTCGCCGTTGACCTGATAGAGGATGTCCCAGCAAGTGCCGTATGTATAACCATTCCACTGATACATGGTCTGCGACAGTGACTGAAAGATGGCGTTATCCGGTGTATAGCCCCAGGGATCGTATGGAATCGACCAGGAATAGAGCATCAGATTGGAGTAGGAGTGCATGTTATTGGCGATAGCGAAGTAATGTTCGTTGCAGAATTGACGCACAGCTTCGGTTTCAGGTTCGGAAAATCCCGCCGTGCCGCGATAAGTTTCCGATGAAGGACTTCCCGATGAGCCGATGTTGTTATAACCCCAGTTGAAGCCCCAGTTGCGGTTCAGGTCCACGCCGAAACTGCCGCCGTTATCGCGGCGGTTCTTGCGCCACATGCCGCCGCCGTTGGGATTGGTCGTTTGGTTATAAACGTACCCATCAGGGTTGAAGACGGGCATAATGAATATCTCGCGTTCGTTCACCAGTTCCGTCATCGTAGGATCGATTCCGTAGCCATCAGTTAAACGGGCGAGCAATTCAAGCGTAACTTCCAAAGTGATCGGTTCACGGGCATGAATCAAGCTGTTGAAGAAGACTTCCGGTTCATCTTCGTCAATCTCGGGATTGTCGGATACCTTAATAATCCATAATTCTCTTCCTTCGATGCTCTGCCCCACTGAAAAGGGCGCTGTGGTTATATTGGGATGATCCGCGTGAGCTTGAAATATCTCATCGGTTGCCTCATCGAAGGTATGATATCCGCCCATCGGATCGGCTGCAAACTGTTCTGAGTAATAACGTTCCAAGTCTGAGTTCAGAACTTGAGCCCTATATCCCAGAGCCTGGATACGCAGCAGATCGGCGGGATGACAGACGACGTCGATATATTCATCCTTAACGCCGTCAGCGACGTCCAACCCGAGTTCAAGCAGAGGAATGATCTTGACTTCGGGATTTACATCGATACGCACTAACATGTAGGCAGGCTCTTCTGCTTGAAGAACGTCCCCGCACAATAATAGTGCAAATATTGCAACGGCAAAAGCAGTAATCAAGCGTTTCATTAGTGCTCCTATAGTTAATTTAGATTAAGTATCATTGTAACTAAACTGATTCAGCATAAAATATACCAATAAAAAGGTTAAAAGTCAAGCGGGCAAAAAAAAAGATGGAAAATTACTGAAAACTCACTGTTTTCTCAACCTGCGGCCAAATTATTAATTCCCCATGTAAATTAATTTTAACATGCAAGAATTTACGCCTTGATTTACGTCAATTTATTGCTTATATTATATTATGTCAATTAGGACGGATTGTGAATACACATTCAAAGGAGGGTATATGCGTTACTTGAGACTTATTATTCGTATAACAGGGCTGACAATCATTATGCTCGGCTTGACCGGCTTAGCGATGGCACAGTGGGGTTCTGCCGTAATGGAACCTGTCTCGACAGGCACAGATAACGATGGCTTAGGTCAAAGCGCATTGGCGCTGGATGACCTGGGGACGCTCCACCTGGTGTTCGACAGAGTGAGCGGCAGTGATCACAATTTTTACTATACTCAGAAGCTGCTGGGTGGAAGCTGGATTGCGCCTGTTCCAGTAGGCGATCCCACAGCGCAGTTGAATTCACCTTACCTCGACGTTCACGCTCCCTCAAGCGCGGCTTACCTCGTCTATATGCAGAACGGACTGTTGCGTCTCGGTGTGGCAAACGACTGCGTCTGGGAATACTATGATCTGCAGACGCCTTATCTTGAAGCATTGTACGATCCCTGCCTGGCAGTTGACTCCGACGGCAACGCCCATGTGGCATTCGTCGTCTATCATAGCGGCGAATATCATCTTGGCTACGGCTACTGGGAGGGTCCGAGCAGCACAGATTTCCATTTCCAGCACCTGACGCAGACGCAGCTTGGCGGCTTCGGCAGCGGAGCATCTCCTGATATCTGCGTGAGGTCGGACGGCAGTGTCGCTATCTGCTATCGCAGCGGCGGGTATTTGACGTACCAGGTCTCAGCGATCGAGAACGCGGAACTGGGAGGATCAGCCTGGGACGAGCAGACCATGACCATTCCAGGCTATGAATGCTACCCCGGCTCGATAAAATCGACGCCTAATGACGACCTGCATCTGGGCTTTCAGGGCAGTATGGGATTCGGTTTTCCCAATGACATATTCTACACTTCCAAACCTGATGGAGCTTACAGTTGGGATCCGCCGGTCGAAGTCGGAGGGTATCTTGGCGGCGCTGATATAAAACTCGCCGTCGAAAACAATGGTGATGCGCACATCGTCTGCATGGAGACGTCCGGTAATTTTTACACGGGCAACATCATTTACACCACCAATCTGAGCGGATCATGGCAGTCGGAAATGCTGCTGACCGGAAACGACAACTATAACCCTTCACTGGCTTTCGATTCACAGGGGAACGGCAGTCTGGCATTCGAGAAGGAAATCGCTTATAATAACAGCGACGTCTATTACTATGGTTACGTCGCGCCCATCGGTCCGCCGCCGGACCTGGACGTCATCCTGACGCCCGAATCGGTCCCCGTACTTATTGGCTCTGGAGGCGGGTCGTTTGATTATACGCTCGAAGTTGTCAATAACGGCGCTTCGGCAGCTCTGTTCGATGGCTGGGTTGAAATAGATATGCCCGGCGGAGGTACTGTTTCACCTTTGATCTTGCGGGAAAACTTGACGTTGGTGTCTGGAGACTCTATAATCCGCGACATGACTCAGTATGTGCCTGCGGGCGCGCCGGGAGGAACTTACACCTATAGGTTGGAAGTTGGCGACTACCCCGGAGCCGTCTTCGCTTATGATGAGTTCCTGATTATTAAATCAGCTTCAGACGGAGAATTTTCCATTTCTGAATGGCAGATCTCCGGCTGGGATGATGAAGTGTCTAAGAGCGATTCGCGAATTGCCTCTACAAGATTTGCGCTGATTGGAGCATATCCCAATCCCTTCAATCCGGTTACAGCTATCAGCTATCAGCTTTCAACTGCCAACCATGTGAATCTGTCTATTTTCGATTTAAACGGAAGATTGGTATCAAGGTTGGTTGACGGCTGGCGCTCAGCCGGTATTCACGAGGTCAATTTCGATGGATCGCATTTCGCTTCCGGAGTGTATGTATATCGCCTGACGGCTGGCGAATTCAATGCCACTGGTAAGATGATATTGATGAAGTAGCGTTCGCTATTCTCACCGCAAGATGCTGCGTTATCTTACGCGATTGAACACAAAAATTGTAGGGCGGAGGTGTCCTTCGGGATTTCCCCCGCCTTTTTTTTTAAATCAGTGAAATCCAATAATCTGTGCTAATCTGCGATTCTGAACCTGTAGGGGCGCACGGCGGTGCCCCCTTTTTATCTCCTCCGTTTGCAAATCATTATAATACGCAGTACGTATCAAATATCATTCTAATAGATATTGCACTTTATAGCATATTTCTTTAGATTATGCATAGGTTAAATGCCACCGGAGAATTTATGCTCGATAAATTGATAAAAAGCTCTATTATAGCAATCGGCGCGATTCTGCTGGTGTCCATGTTGCTACTGCTGGCGCGAGATACCAGCAGGATTGTCAACTGGAGTAATTCCGGTTTCGTACACACCTCCATCAGGAACGTCCCAGATAATCTTACCGCATTTCATTACGTAGCACCCCGCGACTACATCTCACCCACTGTTCCCTCTATTAACGACACGCTACTCACTATTGCCGATTCGAGCGCTACTCTGCAACGATGGATCGAGGTTATCGAATTACCTCACGAACCTGGCAAAGAGGCTGAAATTATCTTTCTCCACGATGGAGATACACTATCGACCGTTATTAAATCACGCCCCGTCCTGAAATCGGACTTTATCGCGGTGATCATCCTCTTTTTTCTCCGGATGCTCATTTTCTCCGCCTTTATCATCCTCTCCCTCAACGCCTTCTTTAAAAGACCGGACTCCCCGGGCGTTAGAGCACTGACACTCTACTCCTTCAGCATGGCTGCCTTCATGGGAGTGGCATATATGCCCATGTTCGCCCAGGTGGCTTCTTTCACCATACCCTATGAAAACTTCCTGCGTGCTTTTCTAATCGTCCTCTCCTCCATATTCAGTTCATTCTGGCTCATGCTGAACCTGGTCTTCCCGCGCAAATCCAGGCTGCTGATCCACGCCCCACTCCTGGGTTACGGAATTTGTTTCGCTCCGCAAATTATTTCCCTCGCCATCTCGATGACCCCACTCCTCAATACACGGGCATTCGGTTACGGAGTCTATTTAATTATTATAACTCAAATATTCGCAGGGCTCTTTATCCTGAGACATCACTATATTAATTCTAAAACCAATCTCGAAAAAAGACAGGTGAAATTGGTGTTCTGGGGATCGGGCGCCAGTCTGGTGCTCTTCTCAATCTATGTGCTCGATGCCTTCAACATCGTGCCGCTCTTCAGAAATCTCATCCTCTTCCAGCGTTTGATGGCTACTAATGTGCTATTTCTAATCCTGTTAGCTTCACCTCTCTCGATTGCATATGCTTTTCGAAGATATCGCCTGCTCGAGGTCGAGGCGCGCCTCAGGCGGGGAACTCAATATCTGGTCATCACGGGAGCGATGCTGGTGATATTCATCGGATTGGCATACTTTATCGGAATCACGCTGTTGGACAGCATCGGCGTAACGAGTAGAACGCCTACCTTATTGATCGCGCTCTTTCTGGCGCTGGGATTTGCGCCCGCGCAGCGACATCTCCGCAAAAACCTCGAAAACAGGTTCTTTCCTGAACGGCAGAAACTGCGCCTGATGTCAGTGGAGTTTCTCCAGAGCGTCTCTTCGTTCCCTGACTGTAAATCATTGTGTGATGAGCTTGAAACCAGGCTTAAAATAAATCTTGATGTGGTGAAAATCCAACTGGGGCTTCATAATGAAACGTCTGGAGAGTTCAGACTGCCTTCCGGTGATGTTGTGCAGATTGATCCTGATGGCGATTTCATGAAATGGCTTCAGCATGAGGGTCATCCCTTGCTGATTGATGAAGCCTCAGCTTCTTCAAGAATTCAATTCAGTGAGGTGGAATCGGAATGGTTGCGAGATCAAGAAATCGTGTTGATTCTCCCCCTTAAAGCCCATTCGGAAATCATCGGTTTTCTAGCTATGGGACATAAAGCGGATGACGAAGATTTTCATCCTGAAGAACTTCAGATACTGGCGTCACTTTCCGATCAATTTGCCTTAGCACTGGAAAACTACAACCTGTTGGAAGAAAATCTCGATAAACGCCGCATGGAAACGGAATTGCAGATCGCCAGGAACGTGCAGATGCATTTCCTTCCACAGTCGCTGCCTGAAACCCCCGGACTCGAAATCGAGGCGAAAAGTACCTTCTGCTTCGAAGTAGCGGGAGACTACTATGATGTCATCCAACAGGAAGACGGCTGCACCCTCCTGGCGGTCGGCGATGTTTCGGGAAAAGGCGCTGGCGCAGCCTTGATCATGGCAAACCTGCAGGCGTCCCTCAGATCCTTCGCTGGAGTCGGCTTGAAGCTTGAAGAAATTGTCGGAAGAATTAACGACTTAATCTATAAAAATACCGATCCTGAACAGTATATTACCTTCTTCGCAGCAATTTTTGATCCTTCAGATAAAACTTTGACCTACGTCAATGCAGGACATAATTATCCCATTCTCCTTCGCAAAGATAAACAGGTAGAATTGCTTAAAAAAGGTGGCATGATCTTAGGCGCTTTCCCCTCTATCACATACCAACAAGGCACTATCCCCATACAGACAAATGATCTCCTCTTCATTTATACTGATGGTATCAGTGAAGCCATGAACAGTGATGGTGAAGAGTTCGGTGAGGATCGGCTGCGGCAGATATTATTATCTGAGGCAGAGAAAAATTCTTCTGATACCATCGACCGGATCGTTAGTGAAGTTGACAGATTCAGTACCAGCGCCAGATCCAGCGATGACATGACGCTGTTACTGGCAAAAGTGAAGTAGAGTTTGTCCATCGAAAAAAGGGCAATCCCGACTCGTCGGGATCGCCCTTTCCAGTAACTAACAACTAGGTACCAGCTACTTAAGTAGAAGCATCTTCCCCGTCTCCATAGTCGGGGTCGTCCCTGACCCCGACATTTCCAGACGATAGATATACACTCCCGATGCAAGACTCGATCCATCAAACGCCACTTCATGCACCCCCGCATCTCTCCAGCCATTGACCAGATCCGCAACCTGTCTCCCCTGAATGTCGTAAACTGCCAGGTTCACCAAGCTGACCGCTGAAAGCTGATAGCTGATAACTGTTTCCGGATTAAACGGATTGGGATATGCTTCTAACAGCGCATACTCTGTAGGGGCGACGCGTGCGTCGCCCTGCTCACCACCGCCCTCGACAACCTCATCAAACGGATTCGGAGCGCCATCGACAGAATACGGCAGGAAGGCGCTTCCATCGTAACTCCCTAACTTAAGAAATGGGAAATTGTCTTCCATCCAGATATTCTGTGTGGGCTCATCTCCTACAGGCAAGAAAAATACGTAGTAACCCGGCGCATAACTCCCGGGCACCGGATAGTACATATCAGGGCGATTTATCGCCCATCCGGGAAGAAAATTGGTGAAATATCTCATAACCAGCGTGGTAGGAGCGCCCCCTTCCCATTCCACAGCTAACCAGGCATCGAAATTCTGTGGGACGGTATCCGTATTCATAATATGCACGCCGAAATTGAGATTACCGCCGGAAGCCGGAATAGGTGATCCTGATTCATAGACGAGATCAAGGTAGATACCGCCTATTGGTTCCATCTCCAGAATGAAGACCTGATCTTCTGGCGTTCCTTGAGTCACCCCGCCCAGACAATACGCTGACATGTTCCACTCTTCGGTGTAAAATAAGCCTCCCGCCACTTGGGAAGTTGATCCAGGCAGCAAGGGTAAAGTGTAGGTTAAGCCGGTAAATGTCCAGTTGGAGGGATCGAATTCGTGGAATACACACCCTCCTGTCTGGTCGTGAAACCAGAGCATGTCCGTGGCATTATCCCAGGCTAAACCGTAAACTCCGGTCAAGCCGTGATTGCCTGAATTGTAAATCGTTCCGTATCTGTCAAATTCGTAGAGCGGCATAGAGAACGAAGTCGCCCAGAAATGATCTTCAATTGGATCGTACGCCAGCGCTCTGGCTGGAGATATGGGACCACTGATATTCCACAGAGGCTCAGTATCCCCGGCAAGATTGAATGCCTCTATCACAGCGGCGTCCGACCCGTACAAATAAGCGCCGTCATAGGCAAGATCGCGCCAACCCCATCCGGGGGAACTCCATTGATCAAACTGAAAATCTAAGGTGCCATTGCTGTTCAGGACGTACACCTGATTCGGCTCGCCAGCGCTGTTTCCGCCGGTGATGTAGAACTTACCACCGGCAAATTCGCCGCCCAGACACTGGTTGTCTCCCACAGTTGCACCAACTTCGCTGCTGAACAGCAGATCCCACTGAGCATCCATGCCGGTATTTCGCGGACCGACCGGACCCGCATAAGGCGATATATCTACATCCAGCGCAAATGTTGACCCTGTCAACAATAAACCGCACAAGAAGCAAGCTAAGTTTCTCATTTCTGCCTCCATTGTAATTATGTAATAACACATAAAATATAAATAGATTTTGCCCAAAAAACAAGCGTTATGTATTGCAGGGACTAAAAATATTTCTCTTGACGATATTTAAATACAAAAAGGGCAATCCCGACTCGTCGGGATCGCCCTACTTTTACCTTTTACCTTTTGCCTTTTTACTTCATCAACACCATCTTCCCTGTGGCCGTAGTCGGGGTCGCCCCTGACCCCGACAACTGTAGCCGGTATAAGTAAATCCCAGACGCCAATCCCGACCCATCAAAAACCACTTCATGCACCCCCGCATCTCTCCAGCCATTGACTAACTCTGTCACCAGTCGTCCATTAACGTCGTAAACTGTCAGGTTCACCAAGCTGACCGCTGAAAGCTGATAACTGATAGCTGTTTCCGGATTAAACGGATTGGGATACGCACCCAACAGTGCAAATTCTGTAGGGGCGAGGTTTCCTCGCCCTGCTATCGCCGTGCCCTCATCGTCGTCCCATCCGAAGAGCTTTGTCTGTGATATCCATTCACCCGGCGACGCATTATCCAGACCCTTGCTGAACGGGAAACTGTCCTCAGCATAGATAGTTCCGCCGTAGCTCGATCCAGCACGCGCCCAGAGGGTGTAATTACCGTCCGGTTCGCTTCTTGAAACCGACAGCCATAAGGAGCGGGCGATATTCCCTCCGGGGCTCAGGTTAAGATTTCGGAGAACCAGTGTCCCGGAAGAACCGCCGCTTGGATAAGTCCATTCCAGCCAGGCGGCGACATAAGTTGGAGTTGCCTCATTATTGGATAGATTTACGTCGAAGTACAATGTTCCTCCCGAAGCAGGAAGCGAAGTTGATCCAGTAGGATCGATGGTGAAATCGACGTCTGGAATGGTGCCTCCGGGCACGGCGGATACCGCCGCTAAAGCGTCGATCCTGCCGGCTCCATAGATGTTATCCTTTCCTGCTGAACCCCAGTCCAGCGCGGTATTTTCGAGATACATGCAGATATCCGCCGGCGTGAGGCTCGGATTCTTGCTCAACATCAAAGCCATCGTCCCTGCAACGTGCGGCGTTGCCATTGAGGTGCCGCTCCAACCATCCGAATAACCCCAGATATTCTGGAAATTCAATGACTTTATGTTCTCACCGGGCGCGCTGACGTCCGGGTCTATCAATCCCATCTGTGAACCACCTGAATAGGCGTAATCGTTCCAGGGATTGACGTTTTCCCAGGTTACCGGACCATGGCTGGAGAAACTGGCGATGGTATGAGATGAATTGGTCGCTCCGACGGTAACGACACAGCTTAAACCGCCGGTCAGCGCCTGATCAGGATTCAGCCAGGGAGGCGGCACGTCTCCCGGAGTGCGCACGTTTCCGGGCACAGGATATGATCCGAGGGCGTCGCCTTCGTTACCCGCTGCAATCGCACCGATAACTCCTGCGGCAAGCGCATTATTGCAGGCGGTGCGAAACTCATATTTCTGACTTGTACTCTGCCAGCCCAGGGACATGCTGAAGATATCCGCGCCCTCCTGAACGGCAAAGTCAATCCCGGAAATTACGGGACCTTCGCTGCCGTAACCGTTGCCGGAAAGCACTTTCACCGCCATAATCGAAGCATTGGGCGCTACGCCGCACTGTGATCCGGCAGTGCCGTCGGATGCCACGGAGCCGGAACAGTGTGTTCCATGACCTCCGAACCAGGAGCCGTCGTCCATCGGATCGTTATCATTGTTATAAAAATCCCAGCCGTGATTGGGATAGGCTGCGCCGCCGTCCCACATGTGGTCGGCGAGGTCCATGTGATTGTAATTGACGCCGGTATCGACGACTCCGACGATCGCTCCCGAGCCGTTGTATCCCATCAGCCACACGTCATCCGCGTTGATATCGGAAACGCCCCAGGCGATTTCGTCCGTCGCGTCCAATCCGGGATGATTATTCTCATCTACTTTCCTGTCAAAAAGCATGAACCTTTCCGGGTCGAGTCTGACCCACATGACACCCGGGAAACCTTCCATATCCCGGAGAACCTCAGGGACAGCCATGCAGTGAAGCATGTTGACGATAGAAACAGATTGGAGTTTCTTGACTTTCCCGGAAGATTCGAAGGATTCAAGGTAATCCTTTACATCCTGCTGAGTGGTCAAGGCAAGGTCCTGCAGGTAAGTTACGACGAATTCGCGGATTTCGGGCTTGGTCAGGTTAGCAGTGGCATCGACAAGCTGCTGAAAATCCGCCTGCGCTTCCATCGTTACCATGACTCTTATCAACTCGTCATCCTGACTTTCATTCAATTTTTGTATCAAGTCGGGATGCAGAGTTCCCGAATAAGCCATCACCGTTGCGCTGAAAACCAGCATTACTGCCAGTGCAAGTTTCCGCATGTTACCTCCTCATGGTTTCGCGGTTTTTAGTATCGATTCTTTATATGTTACGAAAATTATAAAGTGAAATTGGTGATCTGCGTCTTATTGCCTGCAGAAACCACCTGATTTTATAGTGGTTTTCGAAAGTAATTTCCAGCATTGTCTATCAGGCAAGTCCGAGGGACTCCTACGGAGAATGCCTAACCTCCAATTTATACAAGTTCATACGAGGTGGAGGATAGACACTCTTGTCTGTCGTTAAGTCGGTATTGGAAATTACTTTCGAGCATTGCTTTAATAGCGCCTTACGATAACTGCACTCGTTAAAAAACCGGTTGCATTTGTTTTAATTCCTTTCTATATTATTAAATTCGCAAAAAAATACGCGAAAGTCAATGACTGAAGAGGAAAAATTCGTACAGTTCCTCCGCAACGCGGGCTTGAAGACAACACAAGCGCGCCGCGAAGTGTTCCGTGAAGTTTTCAGCAGGCATCAACATTTCGATGCGGATGATCTTTATCTAAAGCTGAAAGAGCGTGGTGCGCCGGTGTCTCGAGCCACGGTTTATCGCACTTTGACGCTGCTGGTGAGCAGCGGACTGGTCCGCAAGATGGATCTCGGTGAGGGACGCAGCACTTTCGAACATGTCCTCGGGCATCCGCATCACGATCATCTTATCTGCCTTAAATGCAGCAGGATCATCGAATTCAACAATCCGGCAATCGAAGAACTGCAGAAGGGAATCTGCGCTTATTACGGATTTAAGATGCTGTCTCACTCCCAGGAGCTTTACGGGATATGTGAAAGTTGTATTGCTGAAGAGGAATCTGACGTCGATTAAATACTGCGCGTCTGTCTTGTGTCTTTCGTGGTAATGGAATCTTCAACCAATACCCGTTATTACTTTGTAATCACAACATGACCTTCCTGCAAAAACTACATCAGGTCACAGCTCCAACTGGGCTCGGTTTGTGTGTCGGGCTGGATCCCGATCCGAACCGGCTGCCCTCCGATTTCCGTCCAGGTCTGGACGGCGTCTCCCGATTCCTTCATAAGGTTATCACTGCCAGCGCGCCTTATGCCGCTGCCTACAAGGTCAATACCGCCTTTTATGAAGCCTGGGGAACGGATGGCTGGGCGCTGTTGGAGGATATCGCCAGAGCCCTACCGGATAATTCCATCAGAATTGCAGATGCTAAGCGGGGAGATATAGGAAATACAGCCGTGCGTTATGCAAAGGCGTTCCTCGAGCGTCTTCCTTTCGATGCAATCACCCTGAATCCCTATATGGGCGGGGATACCCTGCAGCCGTTCCTGGAAAATCCTGAGAAGGGCGGATACGTTTTAGCGCTTACTACCAATCCCGGATCGAAGGACCTGCAGCATTTTTCTGATGGGGAAAAGACCTTATATCAACATGTCTTGGGGATGATTCCATCATGGGCGCCGCATGAAAACCTGGGAGCCGTGGTCGGCGCTACGCATCCGCAGGAGTTGATTGCCATCAGAGATGAATTCCCGAACGTACCATTGCTGATTCCGGGAATTGGAGCCCAGGGAGGCGATGCCGACGTGGTGGCTTCCATCGCAGGTGGAGAAAATCGCGGACCGTTGTTAGTGAATGCTTCACGAGGCATCCTGTATCCGCAGAGCGATCTGAATTTTCCGGAAAATATCGTGCAGGCTTGCAAGGATTTTCGCCGATCCCTCAAAATTGATTTATAAAACATAAACAAAGGCGTGTCAATGTCCGTAAATATATCTGGAGACAGAGTCGAAGAGTTACTGAAGAAGTGCGGCGCGTACATGGAAGGGCATTTCGAGCTGAGATCAGGAAAGCACAGCGGAAAATACGTCGAGAAATTCCGGCTGTTGGAACGACCTGAAATCGCCGCTCTACTTTGTGATGCCATGGCAGACGCTTTTCGTGGTAAAGGCGTAGAAAGAGTGGCTGGTCCGGCGCTGGGCGGAGTAGTAATCGCTTATGAAGTCGCCAGGTCTCTGGGCGTCCCCTGCGCATTTGCCGAAAGGGTGGATGACCGCTTGACATTCAGGAGGGGATTTGTATTTAAACCGGGCGAGAAGGTTCTGGTTGTGGAAGATATCGTCACCACCGGAGGATCAGCAAAGCAGGTGGTCGAAGCGGTGCGGGAAGAGGGCGCGGATCCGGTCGGAGCGGCAGTTTTAGTGAACCGATCCGGCAAGCCGTTAGACTTGGGAACTGAGTCAATCGCTCTCCTTGACCTCGATATACCGACCTACGAACCGGACGAATGTCCACTATGCAAAGCGAATGTGCCTCTCACCGCTCCGGGGAGTAAAGGGACAAAAAAGTAAGATAAGAGAATCCTTGCTCAACAGCAGGGCGGATATAAAAGCGCCACCATCGACCTGACGGCGCGCGCAATGGAAAATAGGTATGAAGTTCAGCATCTTGGCATCTGGTTCTGAAGGCAACAGCGCACTGGTAGAGGATTCAAACGGTGTGGGAATACTCGTCGATGCGGGGATTTCCATGAGGCGGATTTCCGAACGCTTAAACGAATTCGGCAGAGATATTTCCAATATCGAAGCGATGGTGATCAGCCATCAGCATTCCGATCATCTGCGGGGCGCAGCCGTTCTGGCACGGAGACGAGATATCCCCATCTATGCCAGCGAAGGAACGATTACACTGATTAAACGCCATCTTCCCAACTATACTCGTTTTGTCAGTTTGAACGGCTATTGTTTAGAGTTCGGCGGCTTGCGCGTCGAAGCATTTCCGGTCAGCCACGACGCCCCGGAGACGATGGGATTCGCGATCACCGAAGGAGATCGGAAACTGGTCATTGCCACCGACCTGGGGCATGTCGATCTCACTATCATAGATCGACTGCGCGACTGCGATGCTATTGTGCTGGAATCCAATCATGACCTCAATATGCTGGTCGATGGTCCGTATCCCTGGGATCTCAAACAGCGCATCAAGAGCCAGCGCGGGCATCTTTCCAACGATCAGGCGGCGGAAGCTCTGGGGAAAGTCGCGGATATGCGGCTGCAGCGCGTTGTGCTGGCGCACCTGTCCAAAGAGAACAACCAACCCAATATAGCTCACCAGCGCGTCCGCTCGCAACTCTACAATAAAGGCTACAACCACATCGAAATCATCGTCGCTAAACAGCACGAACCGACCGCGATATTTGAAGTATAGAATACAGAAGACAGAAGACAGAAGAAAAGAAGCTGGGCCGCCAGAGGTGGATTCCTGGTTTTTTTTTGCACCTCGCGAAAAACGACATAAATAGCAGAAATAAATGGGCGACACGAGGTGATGTCGTTTTATTGGGATTCGGGATTCGGGATTCAGAAGCAGAGTACGGCACATGGGGTTGCTCCGAAGCCCACAAGGGCAAGGAGTCCCTTCGGGAAAACCCCATGCCCAACTTTTAACCCAATTGGCTAAAGCCAATGGTGAAACGAGGATACTTATATATAATATACAACAATTGTTGCATAAAGTCAAGAGGTTTTTGTAGCAGTTGGCAGTTAGCAGTTGGCAGTTAGCGGTTAGCGCGTAGGGGTCGCTGGCCCCTTCGGGGGTCTTGTTGCGAAGCAATACCTATGGTGCGCCGACCCGCTTTTGTCTGGATCACGGATTATGCCGTAGGCATCCCTTCGGGACACGGATTTGGCGGATTGCGCGGATTTTGTTTTGGTGTCATTCCGGGCGACGCCCCGGAATCCAGAGAGGGCGAGGCACACCTCGCCCCTACATCAGCCCCGTTCACGGGGCTTGTACCGTCTGTAGCCCACGTCATTTATGGCTGGGCGTCCCCCCCGCATTACACAATTGCTGATAAATTACTTGATATATGATTGGGATGGGGTTATATTGGGAGAGAGAGGAAGTGACGAGTTAGTACGAAAATAAAGCAGCACATTAATAAGGTATGGAGTCATTCAGTGAAACATGCCGATAAGCTAGAGAAGCTTAAAGAATTCAAAGATGAGAAAAGTTTCCGAATGTTTCTTATTGACCTGTTTAAAAAAATGGGATTTGAACAGGTTCAAATGACTCATCAATACGGTAGTATTGTACTGCACCCCTCAAAACAAGACAATTTTAGGCGGCTTTTTGTGTAGAGTTTCGGGACCATTCAGTCTCGAATTCTACCGGGCTCAGGTATTTCAAGGCTGAGTGTGGAT
>JALGVT010000021.1:46933-47978 GCA_025774555.1 candidate division LCP-89 bacterium | reverse complement strand
TCAGGGTAAAATAAATCACTGCCAGAAATTTCCTCGCTGTGGCGATGATGGCTTTACCAGCATTCTTCTTTGATCTTAATTTGGTGTAATAAGCCTTAAGCCGGGGATTATAGCGAATAGCTATCCAGGTGCACTGCACCAGCATCGTCCGCCCGATTTTGGAGCCCCGCTTGGTGATACGCCCGTAAATCTGGCGATCGGCGGACTGATGCACACGCGGCACCAGACCGAAGTAGGAAGCCAGGTGATCGGCATCGGCAAAGTCTTCGATGTCCCCAATCACCGTGGACAGCACCGCCGCCCCTACCGGGCCGATGCCCTTGATGCTAACCAGGCTGGCGTGACCGGGAAGTTGATGGTCCGGCTTAGCCAGCTCTGCCTCGATTTTCTTGACGCTCTCTTCCAGGCTCTTGATCTGATCGGTCAACAACTGTAGCTCCAGACGCGTCAAGTCATCCCGAGCCATTTCCTTGATCCGCTCTAGACCCGCCTGACTCTTCAGCTCGGCAGCCTTCACCGCCAGCCCTTGAGCTGAGAGAATATTGTGCACCTTGTTCTTCAAACTGGTGCTGGCTTTAACCAGCCGATCGCGGGTGCCCACCAGGCTTTTCAGGCGGGCGCGGCGGTCGTCCATCTGCCGGGCCAAGGGCAGCATTTCTTTGCTTAAGAACAAGGCCAGAAGCTCGGCGTCTTTTTCATCCGTCTTCTTGGCAGACCGGGCGATCACTTTAAACTGACCCGGGTCAATCTGGTGCGCCACACACACATGACGGCGCACCTGCCCTAAAAAGAACAGGCTGTTGTTGCAGGCTTCTACAGCCAATTCGTCTTCGGGAAACAGGGTGGCGATAAAATCGTCAATGCGGCGCAGCCCAAATGATTTGATGATCCGCTCGCCAGCTTCGGTAAGATAACAGACGGTAAAGGACTTCTTATGCAGGTCGACTCCGATAAAGCGTTTCATAGCTTTTCTCCTTATCAGCTTGAAAGTATTTTCGGAGTAGAGATCGTACCGGCTCCACCAATCACCTATTCGGGATCTAAC
>JALGVT010000021.1:0-46928 GCA_025774555.1 candidate division LCP-89 bacterium | reverse complement strand
TCAGGTCCAGGAGGTCGAGAAGCCTCAGACGCAACGGCAGCCTATAGCCTATCTACTCCAACTGCAATATACGCAATCGGAACTGAACCGGCAACATTAAATCATACCATTCAGTTCCTTAGCGTAGTGGTGACCTGACGCTACCTTGTCGGGTGAATTGTTTGGACCACGGATTACACGGATGAAAAAATATGCGGGGGGCTTGCTCACGCGCTATCCTCGCCCAGACCTGCTCCATAGGAATTCCTTCGGCACGTTACGGCTGCGCCTTCACTTAGTTTACCCTACTGTTTTTATTTCTCCATCTTTATTTTCTACCCCTTATCCGTGAAAAGTCCCCAACTTTGATTGCGTTGTGCTTGTGCACCGCGCCAGGAGCGCGCTTTCAGAAAGCGGTCCAGCGTTTCCCAAGCCTGTGCGGCGAAGCGGTGCGACATCTGCCGCCACTGGCAGGCAGCTCCGTCAGCCTCATCGGATGGCAGATTCAGCATCATGTCCATCGCCTTGCCGTTGCAGATTATCGCCAGCGAGAGTTCCGTAGCGCCGGTCTTCAGACCCTGATCGGTCGAAGAGGCGCTGTATTCATCCTTCAGGCGCGCCAAGATTTTATCCTCCGCTTCGGTGATCGCCTCCCCGATCAGATCGTCGGTAACCGTACCGGCTGAGGTCGAATAATCCACATACACCGTCGAGCTGTCCGCAATGCCGCCGCCGTCGATGCGGTTCAGCTTGCCGCTGCTGTAGTCGATTTCGTAGTCCGTATCCTTGATGTGCACCGTGAAGTAGAAATACCAGACATAGACCGTCCCCCCGTCAGGGATAGAAGTGCCGGACACGCGGCGGATCTTGCCCAACTCATAATCGACCACGTAATCGGTGCCTTCGACATAGACCGTATCCAGAGCCTGATCACCGGTCACGACGATGGTATCGGGCACTAAATCCTGACGCGTCAGAGACGTCCAGTTCGTGCCGGTCAGTATTTTGGCTCCCTGTGAATAGGGGCTGCCGATGTCGATGGTTTTGACCTCCTCCGACCCCGAAGAGACCGATAGATGTTCCAACTGCACTTCGTCCGTGCCTGACAGAACATGCGCTTCATCTTCGATTTCAGTAGGCGCCGCAGAGGTTTGCTGAAGGTGTTTCCGCACAGTGGCGGTGTTTGTCCAGGACATGATGTCTCCTTTGGGTTAATGATGGTATAATGCGATTGGTATTAAAAATGGTATTAATGTAAGAGCGGAGGAGACCGCCTGACGGATAACGGCGCCCAGCCCTGAAGGACGTGGGCTACGAAAGGTACAACCCCCGTGAACGGGGCTTCATAGTGGTAGAGGAAGCAAGGAGACCTGAAAACATAGTAATTAGATGTTTTTGCATCAACATGGGATTCAAACCCCATGCCCAACTTTTAGGTAAATTGGCTGAAGCCAATATGAGTATTTTAAGTTCCGGTGAAAATTAGTCGCTTCAGCGACTTGAGGTAAAAGCCGGGCATATGAATTTATTCATGTGGTGTGTGTCGGATTCAGGGGAATCCGACCTACAAGCTGTGGGGCACCCCTGGAGCAAGGGGTAACTACCCCTTGTTAGTGTTTTTACAGGGGCGAGGTAACCTCGCCCCTGTATTTATTTAAGGCGGGGAAAACCCCGAAGGGATGCCTAAGGCACACCCCAGCCCTGCGCCCCTACTTTGTCGGATTCGGGGAATCCGACCTACAAACTGTAAAATATGAGATTGCCACGTCATCCGTCGTTTGACGGATTCCTCGCAATGACGTTGTTTCTTTTATTGGAAGGCGGGGGCACCGATGGTATGGCTTCGCCAAAGCACCCCCGCCCTACGGTTGTTGGACTATCCAAGCCAGACATCAACTGTCTCATTTGTCGTGTCCTTGGCGATGACCTGCCCGCGCGCAGTATGACCGCCCGAGGCGATGTTATCTTCTGCGGTGGAAAGCTGAACCTTACCGGCTCCATCCACTTCGACCATCTTGTTCACGATGGGCGCCGCGCCGGTGTTATACTTGAAGTGAGCTACGCCTCGAGCCTGCACCGTGCAGGTTACCGGAATGCCGTTACTGTCCACTTCCGTCGAAACGGCGACGACCTTTCCGAAGAGCTTATTCCCGGAAGTTCCCATACCCGCTTCGTTGTTGTCAGAAATGACGCAGGCTGTTAAATTTGCATCGATATCCGCCTGTACAAATTGTTTGTCGGTGGTCGTATCGACCTTCAGGGTCAGCGAAGGGTGCATCCCCACGCCGTTATTGTCAACGATGAATTGACTTGACATCGTTTTCCTCCTTCTATTAGAACTTTATTTCTTCATTTTTTGACTTTACCTTCAATACACATCCAGCCTCAGCAGAACCGATACCAGAAGAGTCGCATTGGAAGCCACCTGACTGCAGTAACTGCTGCTGTTACTGCCGTCGATCTGCACGGCAACCTGCATCCAGGGTGATTCGTATTCCGCTTTGACCGATATCCGGTCGCCCGCATCGAAGCTGGATTCCACCGTTGAAGTGCGTACGCTGTTGCCGTCATAGACGTAGAGACGCATGATCTTGCCCGGCGCTGGCATGGGATAACCGTCGCCGGCTATACCTCCAGCGCCTTTTAAATAGCGGTCGGACGTACCCACGTTTTCTGCGAAGTTCATCAGGACGCACTTCTTACGGTCTCGAAGGTAATTTTCGGTTGTGTTTAAGGGCATTATCAGCTCCTGTTCCGAGGGCAAGGTGACCTCGCCACTGCTCAAGTTAAGGATTAATAATCCGATGCTCTGATGGCGTCATCCACCATGATGGTGTAAACCGATTCTTTCGATATGACGGCTGATTCGAGCTTCTGTGAGATGACTTTTTCCGCTTCGATCATCAGCGGCTGAGCGACTGATTCACGGATTGCGAAACGCTTATCCAACGCTACGAATTCCGTTGCCACGGCGTTCGGAGCGACGACCAGTTTGGCGTTCATCGGCAGCAGACCCTGATAGCGACCCTGCTGGCGGAAGAGTTCAGAAGCGTGCCAGGTGTCCGGGTCCTGATACTGCGCCAGATTCATGATCGCTTCGATGTCGTCCTTGGTGCCGATAATGTGCGTCATTTGAGCCGGCACGTCGAAGGACATCGCCAGGTGCACCATATCGGAATACGCCCAGGTGCCGGGAGTGCCGTCAAAGACGTCGGTGGCTCCGGAGCTGGTGCCGTCGCCGTTGGCGATCACATTGTAAATTTCGTCGATTTCATCGTAGGCAAGTTGCGCTCCGATCCACCAGAGGAAGACCTTGAATTCATCGAGACGCTGGCTTTTGATGACCTTGTAGGAGAAATCGAACCTGCGTCCTTTGTCGATGACGTCGGCTTCCTTGTCGCGATAGAGCAACTGCACGATAGGATATGACGCGCCATCCGACCGCTTTGCCAGGCTTTCCTTCGCATCTTCCATCTTGATGTAGATCGGCTTCACGGACGGTCCGAAGACCGGCACTGACGCGGCTAACAGCTCCGTCGGATCCTGCACCATGCGGTAGCCCCGCTGGATCTCGCGCTGGATGTACTCCGGCAACAGGATCAAGCCGCCGCCCAGATAGAAATCTTCGACAGTGATCGCTCAGCGACCGCTGCCAGTCAAGCCCAACACGAGCATCTGGCGTTCAAATGCGTCGATGCCGTTGTTTTTCGGTGATGGATCGAGGTCTTCCAGCAGTTCTGACAGTGTCATGCCTCGTTCCTGCGCTTCGGCGTAGAGAGTGAGATCATTCGATCTCGAATGCCGCACTACGGTTTGTTTCAGGCTTTCAGCCTGAGAGAAGTCCAAACTCATTTTGTACCTCCTTGTTGAAGTGTGTTTTTGTCTCCCGTTTAAACATCGGGATTTTATATTTATTAGCTGTCAACTGCGGAAAGTCGACCGCACATGAGTATGGTTGTCATTTCGCTTGATCTTGCGATAAAGATGAATTATATTATTAGATTAGAAATTTTGAAACTAACCGGACGTAAAATGAGACGTAATATTCCGATTATTCTTACGGGGATTGTGCTTTCGCTATTCTTCTTCGAGATCAGTACTTCCACCGAGCCTCCCAATCAGCAAGCGCCGGCTATACCCGATAAGCTGGCTGAATACATGCCTCTCGAAATCAACGATTGGGTGGAATATGACCGCTCCTACTGGTCGATCCCGCACGGGTATGCCTGGGTTGAGGAGATCACGGCTACGGTCGTCGGCAAAGATATTGTCTTAGAAGGCGAACAGGCATTCATCATGAAAGAGACCGGCGTTTCTTACGATTCCATCTGGGTGGTTTTCATGGACGATGAAGTGAGGCGGTACGAGGATTATCCTCTGGATTATTCAGATTATAAAGTGCTGTTAAAACTTCCGCTGGAACTCGGTCAGCGGTGGGTATTCAGTCCGTTTCCTGTTGACCGGGATACCATGTACGCTTACATCTTCGAGACAGATGCATCAGTTCAAGTATCCGCCGGCAAATTTGAGCACTGCATCCATGTTTACGCGGATCATTACAAGCATTTCTGGTTTGCGCCGGGTATCGGTATTATCAAATCCAGCGACGCTGAAGCTGACAGCTTGACCGGAACTGATAATGACCTGATGAATTACGAAATTCAATAATCAGACGCTGATTACTCAATAATAAGGTTCACTTCACACACTGAAATAACGAAAACAAAGGAGAACTCAATGAGAACACTAAAAATTCTGACAGTCCTGTCACTTTTATTTATCTTTACAACAGCTAACGCTGCCGACATAGGTTTTAAAGGCATCGGTGGAAAGCTCGGATATGTCATGCCGGAAGGCGATATCGATAACACTTTCGGTCTGGGCGTTGTTGCCAAGCTGGGCACCATCACCGATGATATTTATCTAAATGGTTTCGTTGACTTTTGGTCAAAAGGATACGACGTTGGATACTGGGAATGGTCCTGGACGAATATCGCCATTGGAGCCATGGCTGTGTATTATTTCCCCATGGATGGAAATATCAAACCTTACGCCGGCGGCGGACTGGGCTTCAATATCGGTATGTGGAAGTCAGATTATTCCGGACCTGCAAACCAGTCCTGGGGTATAGAAGATCAATCAGACACTGAGATCGACCTGGGCATTCACCTCGCGGGCGGTGCAGAGATGGAATTATCACCAACTCTGGACGGTTTCGGTGAAGTGAAATATACCATCGGCGAAGCTGATTACTTCGGCTTCTTCGTGGGCGTAATTTACAAGCTAGGTGAATAAGATTCGAATAAGGATATCGTTCTAACCTGGGCGCATCCAGGAGATAGTAATTCATCTCCTC
Source organism: candidate division LCP-89 bacterium (assembly GCA_025774555.1). GTDB lineage: Bacteria > Electryoneota > B3-LCP > B3-LCP > B3-LCP > JALGVT01. Next base: position 41,593 of record JALGVT010000021.1, on the reverse strand, counting down.
TGGATGCGCTGTTTGTTATCAGTCATACAATGCTGAATATTATGATTTAATGCTGGGTGTTGTCTATATGCTGAATGATTAGACCTATCGCAGTGCCACATCAGTTTTACCGAGAGATCTGCTGATCTCCTTCTGCACCAATTCCCGCTGTTTGATCAATCCAGCCATGTTCAACGCTTCCAGGTCAAGGGTTGAACTCATCCCCAGTATCTGCATTTTACCTTCGATCTCGGTTCGGAATAAATCCTTGGCAAGCCGGTTATCCTCATGGAGATCGACGAGGCGTCTGCTCAGGTTGTCCACCGCTTTTTTCTCCTCATCGAAATCTCGCTTCAGGTTTTCTTCTGTGTGCTTCATCCCTTCCAGCTCAGAGCGGTATGATCTGATGACCATCTCTGAAGCTCGCAGAGTTTCCGTTATCTCGTCCAAGTCGATTTCACCAAGCGAGATGTTCTTCAATACTGCTGTGGTTGCCAGTTTTTCCATGGAATCCTCCTTTAATCTTAGTGTATTTTTCAATCAACGAGCGGAATTTATTTAAAGAAATTAATCAGAATCGGTAATGAGGACTACTTATCTTATTATTATTATTTGCTTTATATTCAGTTTTGTCAAATGAAAAATAAAGCATTTTTTTTTAATTCGCACTTGACTTATTAATAATATTGTATTATATTAAGTCCAATTCAATGGAATCATCGTCAGCCCTTCCCCCCAGGGGTTGACGCTTTCACCCCACTGCCGTTCCCCCCATGGTAGTGGGGTTTTTATCTTATTGATCTGGATCGCAGGAAACGGTCTGGATCTGGTACGCGTAAGGAACTGCCTGGTAAGTACCGAGAAGGATGAAAACAGGCGGGAGAGGGATGTAGTTCCTGACAGGGCAGGGTTTGTTACCCCGATAGACAGGACAGCGATTGTTCATGTAGCAGTTGTCTTCATAGCATACGGGCCAATCGCAGGTAGATAAATTGCAGGGTGTTTTTCCGGTTAACTGTGTGTGATTAGGAGTGGAAGGCATAGAAGGTGACCTCAGTGATTGTGGATAATGTGAAATGGACTCCAGTCTGGATATTAGCATAAATACAACGTCATATATATAATATACAACACACAACAAGCACTTGTCAACTATTTTCTGCTTTTTTTTTAAATATCCCTTGACTCCGTTGTGCATTCTGATTATATTATGCAAAATCGTAATTGTCCCGTAGTCTAAATCGGGGGAAACAATCATGAACGTGGGCGCAAGAATACGCAGCATACGAGTTGAAAATGGATTAAGCCAGGAAGATTTGGCTGCTAAAGCAGGGATCAACCGCACCTACCTGTCACAGTTGGAGAACAGCAAGAGTTCACCCACCCTTGAAGTGCTGGAAAGAATCGCGCGGGCGATGGACACTGCCGCCGCAACGCTGATTTCCGATCCGCAGACAGCCCGTGAACCTGAGCCTCATTACGAAGCTGAATCATCCGAAATGATCTATTCCGGACTTCAGGAATTTCTCGATGATGAGAGAACCCAGTTGCTGATGAGTCCTTCATCCGGGGAAATTCAACTCCTGAAGGGCATCCGCTTCCTCGACCGATTCCAACCATCCAAGCAGTTTTTCATCGACGCCCTGTTTGATTACAGGCGTAACAAAAGCAGCGATGAATCCAACAGCGAATAGGAATCGCCGGGGTCAGAATGGAGTTCTTAGACGAGCTTTCCAGGGCTCACGGCGTGCCTTATCGCCTGGTTGATGTTTCTGAAGGGCGCAGATCCTACTTGATGGATGGCATTGTGGTGCTGGATAAAAACCTCTCGTCCGAAAGAGTAAATTGGGCGTATTGCCACGAATTGGCCCATCACCTGCTAAGACATGCTGACAATCCGCCCCGGGATAACGCCGAGGAACGCGAACAGGAAAACGACGCCAATAGGTATGCGTCCGAGTTACTCCTGCCCGCCCGGGAATTCGCTCCGCAATCGCAACTGTCGTTATCGGAATTAAAAACCGTCTTTCCGTATTCCAGTCATGAAGTCATCGCCCGGCGGCGGCTTGCCTTCCGACCCGGTATGTTGTCTATATACGACAATCACAAGATGACGGCACAGCTTACCCCTGATGGATGGAATCGACCACCACAGCTTCTCCAGATAGAAAGAGAAGCGTTAGATCGCTGTTACCGGGGCAGGGAAGAGGTTCTGCTGGAATCTGAGGGTATGCGGATCGAAGCAACCTTCATCGATGAAGGCAGAGGCGTGGAACGGGTGATACTGTTTTTGGAAGGTGAGGAAAGGTAGGGGGATTTTTACGTGGCTTGATGTTAGCGGGATTTTCTTCGTCATCATCCCACTTGCTGGGGTTAGTTCTTATATAGAAGCGGTAATGGCGTAACTCATCATCGTCTTCGATGATGTGGTCGTGGTAGTTGCGCTGCCAGACGGGAAGACCGGGGGCGTTGCGGAGGATGTTGATTTGTTTGGTCGATTGATATTCGAAATATGCTATGACCTGACCCAGTCGAGCTTGGTTCGATATTCCTGCTCGGGAGCAATGTAGGGGCGAGGTAACCTCGCCCCTACATTGCCATCTGCAACTAACTCAACAATCCCGTGCATGTGGTTTGGCATCACAACGAAAGTATCTAAATTCACTTTGGGGAAATAACTTTTTAGATTATTCCAACTGGAAATTGCAATTTTGCCGATTTCATTAAGTATTATTTTTCCATTATGAATTTCACCGAACAGACATTCTCTATCTTTAACGCAGATAGTAATGAAATACGATCCCGGTTGAGAATAATCGTACCCGCGTAATCTGGTTGATTGACGGTGTTTATTATTTTTCATAGACATCATAATAATCTTCTAACGTCTGCTGCCATCTGTCCATTTCGATTCTGAATTCACTGTATTCTGCATCAGAGACAACATCGCATTTATCAATGAAATATCCACCACGATGACCGGTGAAATTCATTATTATATTGATCTGTTCTTTTTTCGGTTCAAGTATGTATTGTCCGCCCAGTTTAACTTTGCTCCAAAGGACAGACTTTAAAGGATTATCCCAATTCTTACTGCCGGTGGGCAAAGCATATTCTGCTGTTTGCATCAGATCAACATAGGCTGCAAGTGCGTATCGGTCTTTAAAGGCATGAGTAATACCAGAGAAATTGTATTCTCGAAAAAACAATCTATATGGCAAAGCTGGGCAAGAAAATCTTCTGTTCATACAGTACAAATTGAAATAATTATCGGTATGCGTTGCTTTTACCGCTTCTACTTCTGGAATACAGGTTGGATCTGATGGCAAGTAACAGAAAATTATCTGAAGGGCTGGAATGATATTGCTGGTTAAATCGAGATATTCAGTGTCCCATGTAGATTCACCTTTCCATAAAAGCTGTTCATCCGAATTATAAATCTCCGCAGAGATAGTATGGTTATACATTTCTGATTCAAACGTGGATTGGGTTGTTGAAACTCTTTGTGAGGTAGCTGCAAACCCAATCGCTTGTGCTAAACTAACTCCTAATCCAGATTTCGTGCCTGCAAGAGAAGAGGATGTGCTCGAAAATGAAGAAAAGGAAGACATTTTATCATGTCGGACTGTGTTGTAGGTTAACAACATAAGATAATCAGGTTCCTCTTCAGTAATCTCGAAGCCTCTCCTTTCTAGAAGATTTATTACGTTTTCTTTTATTCTGTCTTTTGTTAAATCTTCATTTCCAAGCAGTGGGTTGGTTTGCCCGGAAACACTGATGCTCATTGTCCTATTAGTTAGCAGGGGAGTTTCTGATTCAAGTGTCCGTGTCCAGGGTCGCCAGACTTGTGTTGTTGGTATGGTTGCGCAGCCTAATAACAGACTCAAGAATACAAATATACCAATATAATTGAGGCGCTTCATTCTGCATCTCCTTAAATATAATGATATTAGCTATTCAAGCTATTTAAAGATAAACCACATTCTTCTCTTCTCAAATAGAATAATCTTCTTTTTTTCAAGAACGACGCTTTTAGATTTAGCGCCCAATACACATACCCCTTGTTTTTTCGCATCAAATTGCTTACCTTATGCAAAATCTAATGTCTCTGTATAGTCAAACGCACAACCTCAAATATACAGTTTTACCATGAACCAACCATTTCTCTCTGGTGCCATCGTTCTGGATTTGACGCAGATGCTGTCAGGACCCTATGCTTCCCTGCTGCTGGCGGATCTCGGCGCGCGGGTCATCAAGATAGAGGATCCTGAGAAAGGCGACCGCATCCGCGGCATGGGTCCGCATTTCAATCAGGGCGAAAGCGCCTATTTTCTGGCAGTGAACCGCTCCAAGGAGAGCATCTGTTTAGATCTGCGTCAGGACGAAGATCGTGAAACCTTCTATAAGCTGGTGGAAAAAGCCGACGTCGTGCTGGATAATTTTCGTCCGAGAGTATTGCAGAAGCTGGGACTGGAATACGAAACCTTGAAAGCGCGTAATCCAAAGATCATACAATTATCGCTGTCCGCCTTCGGGCAGACCGGTCCGTATCGCGAATCTCCCGCCTTCGATCTAACCTTACAGGCGATATCCGGCGCCATGTCCGTCACCGGCGAACCGGGGGGCGATCCCGTTCGCTTGGGACTTCCGATGGGCGACCTGGCTGGCGGCAGTTTCGCCGCGCTGGCTGTCTCAGCAGCGCTTTATCGGCGGGAACGAACCGGCGAAGGCAGCCGTATCGACTTATCGCTCATGGACAGTATGGTTTCCCTGCTGACCTATATGGCAGGTTATTACTGGCACAGCGGCGTTATCCCCGGTCCGGTGGGTTCCGGGCATCAGTCCGTCGTGCCTTATCAGGCATTTAAAACGAGGACGATTTATATAATTATCGCCGTATTTGTGGAAAAATTCTGGCAGGCGCTGTGCGACGTTCTCGGGCTGTCTGAAATCGCCGCTGACCCACGCTTCGATTCTAACCTGAACCGTCTGGAGAACAGAGCAATTCTGATACCCATTCTACAGGATGCTTTTCTGCGGAAATCCGGCGAGGAATGGCTGGAGAAACTGACGAAGGCAGAAGTTCCCTGTGCTCCTGTCAATACCCTGGACCGTGTTCTGGAAGATCCGCAGACACTGCATCGCGGCATGGTCGCAGAGGTCGATCATCCGAAATGCGGCAGGATTAAAGCGCTGGGGAATCCCTTTGTCGTGCAAGGGGTCGATCCCGTTTATAAACCTGCGCCTTTATTGGGCGAGCATACTGAAAAAGTGCTGAAGGAGCTATTAGGCATTTAGTGAATGTCCAGAAACTGAAGAGATATGAGTTAATCGCGGCGGATGATTCTTCTGACTGGTGGGTAAAGGCTGAAGGATCGCGGAGCTACCTGGTTCATCTCCAGAAAGCATTCCCTGGTTTAAATCTGCACCTCAATACTGTCTTTAAATCAGATCAATATTCCTGGCAAGTCCGCCTGGAATCGCCTTCAGATACTGCAGTTGCTGAAATAAGGGAATGCCTGCTTCTTTTCAGTAAAACGCTCAGTATCGAATCATCGCTCGACGAATGCTTTGCCCTCGGGTGGCATTCAAAGTCAGGTGGCAGAGGAAAGCCGGTTTCAACCGCGTTGGGACAGTGGGTACGGATGGCGAAATCGTACGGTTCGGATCGGGATGCAGCAGGTGATGAACAGATCGCTTCATTGATTGCTGACCAGATGGCTGAATTCATACGCCGACATCCGCTTTACCGATCCTGTGATGGTATCGTCGTCTGTCTCGCTTCCAATCCAGATAAGCTCTTCGACCTGCCTACGCTGTTAGCTGAGATACTCGAAGATGAGGTCAATATCCCCTTTCTCCGCGAAGCGTTGTATAAAAAACGCATAACGGCTCAAATGAAGCACTGTCTGCGTTTAGAGGATAAGCTGGATAACATTCGGGAATCAATCGGCGTCAACCGCTATATTGTTGCCGGGAAATCGATATTATTGGTAGATGATATCTATGATAGCGGCTTGACCATGAATGCCACCGCAGGCGAACTGCGTAACAACGATACTGCCAGTCTGTTCGGACTGACTGCCACCAAAACTCTGAAACGGAATTTTTCATGAAAGAGGCAGCTTTTCTATTACAGCTTCTCCGTCTGCCCGGTATAGGTCCTGTAGGATTGCGGCAGATATTGGCGAGAATGTCTTCCTCAGGATTGTCTATTGATAAGTTGCTTAAACTGGGAAGCGAGAAATCAGCCATTGAGCTTCAACTCAGCGTAGAGCAGGTTCTCCCCCTTTTCGATCCAGAAGCCGATCCCGAAGGAGATTTACAGCAATGTCTCGATCTCGGCATCCAGATTATCTTATCCACCGATCACTTGTATCCGCGGCAGTTGTCCTCTCTGTTAGGGCGCAATGCTCCGCCGATGCTGTTCTGCAAAGGAAATATAGAACTACTGCAATCCCCCGCACTGGGCATCAGCGGATCGCGGTCTGCCAATGAGTATAGTCTGGCAAAAGTTTCCAAACTCTGCGAAGCAGTCGGATCAGAGGGGTGGGTGATCGTTTCAGGCGGCGCGCGCGGCGCGGATGAAGCGGCTCATCTCGCCGCCATACGATCAGCGCCGGGCACTATTATCGTTCTGCCCACCGGCGTTCTTAAGTCTAACTTCCGCCGCGAGCTGGCAAACCACCTGGAAGAGAGGAAAGCGTTATTAGTTTCCGAATTTATCCCTGAACAGGGATGGACGACCGGCTGCGCGATGCAGCGCAACCGAATCCTCGCCGCGCTATCCAGAGCAGTTGTGCTCGTTGAACCCAGATTGCAGGGCGGGACCAGCGGCACCGGCAGGATCGCACAAAAGCTGGGAGTGCCGTTACATATCCTTGAGACAGCATACGGCAGCGTGAGATCCGCGCGGCAATTCATTGATAACGGCGCGAAACAGATTTCAGCCGAAGATATTATCCCTAAAGAAATCTCTTTGATGCTGCAAAAAGACTGGGAAGCGAGCAAAAAGGAACGAAAGAATAAAAAAGGGGAGTTATCTTTCTAAATGAGAATATTGGTGCTTTCCACCGTACACCGGTGGAACGATCCCCGCATTTTCCATAAGGAAGCATGTACCCTGGCGCAGGAGCACGAAGTGATTCATGCCGCGGTGGGCGAAGGGGAAGAGCAGATTGTTAATGGTGTTCGAGTCAGGCTATTAGGAATTTGGAAATCACGCGCGGATCGAGTGCTTCTCTGGCTGCGAGCTTACCGTGAAATCTTCAAATGGAGACCCGACGCCATCCATTTCCACGATCCCGAACTCGCTCTGATTTTGCTCCCTTTAGCCTTCCTTTCCAACATGCGGATGGTCTGCGATATTCACGAAGATCCAACCGAGGGCTATGGGCGTCGTCCCTGGATACCGAAATATCTAAGAGGAATGATCCGTGGATTCTTCGGTTTGCTTCTGCGTGTTGCGCCGGCTATATATGATGTTGTTATTCTGGCGGAAGACAGCTATCGATCCCATTTTCCTAAAAAAGATAATATCCACATGCTGCGCAATTATGCCATCATTCCGGAGCCTGACGTTCCCTATTATGATCGGTTTGAGGGGTATGATCCACAGAAAGAACTCAGATTGATCTTTGTTGGTGTTCTTATGAAATACCGCGGTGCTTATACGATGATTGATATTGTCGATAAACTAAAAGACGTGTATCCGAATGTTACGTTGGATCTTATAGGCAGAGCGCAGCCGTTGTCCATTGAAACCGACCTGAAAGAGGCTGCTGAAAGGCTTGATGGCAGGATAAAGTTGCACGGCTATATTGATTGGAAGGAAATGGAGTCTCATTTTCGAAGAGCTCACATTGGTTTAGTTCCCATAAAGCCGTTTCCTAACCTCACAGGATCTCTTGCAACCAAGTTATACGATTATATGATCTACGGTCTTCCCTTTGTTGCTTCCAACTTTCCACTATGGATGGAGTTTGTAAAACAGAATCCGGCAGGAATAACCGAAGATGCAACTGACGCGGAAGCCTTCGCAAAAGCGATTGCGAATCTCGCTGAATCACCTGATAAACTCAGGGAACTCAGCCACAATGGCTACAGGTTGGTGAGAGAAAAATTCAGTTGGCAAAAAGAGAGCGAGACTCTTCTGCAGATCTATCGCGATTTCTCTTAACAGGAGCCTATAAGGTCGGATTCCTCCGGTACGAAGCTCCCCTTACGGGGAATTCGAATCAAAACTTAAAACAAGAAAAGATCACGAATTAAGCGGATTAGATGCGAAATTCATTTCCCGTTTTCTAACCGCCTAAAACTGGGGCTGTCCCCAAAACAAATCCCCCCTTACTCCCCCCTTATTAAGGGGGGCTGGGGGGATCATTTTTACCTTTTACCTTACTTCATCAGTACCATCTTCCCTGTTGCAGTGAAATCGCCAACAATCAGACGGTAGATGTAAATGCCGGAAGCTAAGTTCGCAGCATCGAATACGGCATTGTGCATACCAGCATCTCGGTAACCGTTAATCAGAGTAGCTACCTGACGACCGCTGACGTCATATACCTTCAGCATAACCTTACCGGCTTCCGGCAGGGCAAAACTGATATTGGATGTCGGATTGAAGGGATTGGGGTAAACGCCTATCAGTTCGTATTCAGTCGGGATAATTTCAGGGCTCCCTGAAGTGATGATGCGGTCAAACGGATCGGGCACGCCATCCGGTACGAAGGGGGTGAAAGGTTGTCCATCAACGACACCCGATTTGGTGAACGGGAAGGCGCTCTCATCCCAGACGTCGCTGGGATTATTGCCGACTCTGCCGAAGAATTCGTAATTTCCTGCCGCGTAGCTTCCGGGGACTGGGAAGTACATACCAGGACGGTTGATCGTCCAGCCGGGCAGATAGTTCGTGAAGGATCTGACTACAACTGTAGTCGGCGTGCCGCCCTGATATTCGATATCAAGCCAGGCGTCATAATTTACTGGCGTAGTCCCTGCGTTCTGGATGAAGACGTCGAAGTAGAGGCTGCCGCCGCCGGATGGCACCGGTGAGCCTGACTGGTAGGTGAGTTCAATGTCTATATCACCGGGCATACTACCGTATTCCATGCGGGTAGTGAACAGGTAGGCGCGGTTGTTTTCCAATTCTGCTGCCGCGGGGTCGTCATACGTATCCCAATATACAACCTCTATTCCATCGAGATAGTCCTGACTCATAATGCCGACCGTCGAGTAGTGATTATCGGTATAGGTGCCGGAGATTTCTACAATGTTCTGGTACTGAAACAAAATCTCGCCGTCGCCGGTCGGTGTCGGGTAGTAATCGGGATCATAGAGGATCGCTTCGAATGTTTCTCTCGTGCCGGTGCTGTTGGCGTGCCGCATGTAATCCCACTGGATCACGAAGCGGTGATTTGCTGAATCGAACCACTTAAAGACGTATCCGCTTGAACCGGTGAAGAGGTCATCGAGGAAAGGCGCGATGATACCTCTGGGATAGGTAACCGAAGGGATCTGGTAATTCCTGAAATTGATGTATGCGTTATCAGGCGTGGGTGATATCCAGCCGTTACTGCAAACGGTGATTTGATCCGTTTCTTCACCGTAGAACTTAAAGGTGAAGGGAAGGTCGACGACCAGGGATTCATCGTCATTATAACTGGTATCGTCAATGGGCAGTTGCTGCCCTGAACCGCCTGATCCGGGATTGATTTCAACCCAGTTGTAGTAGGGCGCACAGGCATATCCGAGATCGGTGTTGTCGTAGCAGTAATAACCGTAATTATCCGGTCCCTGCGGATCGTTAACTGACTTCGTGCCCAGATCGATCGTGAAAACGGCGGTTTGCGTTGCGCCGGTCGAGCTGGTGAAGGTGACCTCCAGATCAGCGGGATGACCGGGCGGTGTGTCGGCATCTGCAGTCAGATTGAAGGGATTGCCGGAACAGGTGGCGGTGCCTCCGGAACTGACAGTGCCGAATGATGCATAGTTGTCATTCACGGTAACATAGGGGCTGAGCGACGTTATCGTCGCAGTCAATGATGAGGCTGTTTTCGCTCCATGATTGGCGACCTCCAGGATGAAATCAGCAGTTTCGCCGGGCGTCAGAAGGGGATCTGCCCCGGTTGTATAGGCATCTCTCACCATCATATCATACGATTCCACCTCAATTTCGATAATTCCATCCCATGATCCCTGGTCGGCGCTGACGTCCAGCACAACTTGTACGATATGACCATCCGGACAATCGGCGGCAAGGGACAGATCCAGATCATCAATGCTCGTCCCGGTTGCGCCGGGAGCCAGATTGTTGAAGGTCTCGAAATTATCGATAAGTGTGGCGTAATCGTCGTTTACCGTTGCAGTAACCTCGAGACTCGTTGCTGAAGTGGCGTTGCCGTAATTTTTGAGCACCAGCGGGATTTCAACATCCTCGCCGGGATTCAAAATTCCATCGCCGTCGCCGGAACTGCTGCCGCTGTTATCATCATCTATCGAATGGCTGAAATAGCCCACAGCAACGTCAGCCTGAATTATGTCCAGTGAATCTACGATGGGATAGAAGTTCTGCTTGGTGATCGTTACTTTCACGTTACCTGCCGATGATACACTCATGGGGAGCGTAACCTGTCCGTTAGAGTTGGTTACCCCGACTTCCTGGATATCGCCTTCTCGATAGAAACAGACAGTGGCATCTTCCAGAGGACCTACTCCGGTCTCATTGACGGTCAAAGCCAGAGCATTCTCGCCGTAGGTCATAGATGAAGGAACTGTGCAGGTCATGTATTGGATGGCGCCCGTGTAAAGCTCTATTCCGGGATCGCCTGCCAGAGCATTCCACTCGGAGAAATCCTCAACGTAGCCATATTGGTGATCGGCATAGCTGAGATAGATTTCTATCTTGCCGCGATTCAATACATTTCCCGGCTGAGTGATATTCTCATCGAAGATGCCCATGAACATCCCGGCATCTATTGTATTATTAAAGCGCGTGTTCGTTCCACTCGTCGCCGTGCCGACGCATCCGATAGATCCGGTTGGCGCTAGTGGCGAACCGACTCTGGAGAAGCACTCCATACGCGATTCTGATCCGGCGAAACCACCTGTTCCGCAGGTCAGGATTGCCACAAATGGAAGCTTAAATGCATTCGTCAGACTTGTTATATGCGACGTGCCGAATCCGTCGCAACCGATATAACCTCTGTAGTTCGCATAGGTGACGCCGTTGTTGATTTCACCAGTAAGATGTGAAATTACGGTGCCAGAGGAGCCGGGCCAGCCTTTAAAGAAGGTATCGATGCGAGTGTACTGCCGTTCTACCATGCGTGATTTTATCGACCGGTTGACCAGCACTTCAGACGCATAAGCGTCTCCCCAACCGGAACCTGCTCCGGCGACCAGCACCGCCTGATGATACCAGTTGTCATTGGCTGTATAGGGGTGCTTTTCATAGAACAGGGTCTTGTTGATCATCGTCAGCGCTTGATAATCATCGTCAGCCGGTAATCGTCCGATAGCCACATCGGCTAAAATATCGCCGCCATCAAGTTGGCTGTAAGGATGATCCCAACCGTAGGATGAGTAGGCAGCCAGCGCGTAGTCCTGACCGGAATCACCGAACAGGAGAACGAATTCAGGTGGGATATCCCAGGTATCATAAGCATCCTGAATTATATTTTTTATGGTGGTTGTCGATGCGCCCGGCGAGAACGTTTCCAGAACTACAGTATGCCCCTTGCGCTTCTTCCAATCGAGGAGCTGGGGCATGAGGGTGTTCACGAGGTAGTTATCATTCTCGCATATAACCAGATATGAACCCATGGGCACTATATCGAGATCCAGCTCGTCGATATTCATCACAACCTGGCTCATCAGTTTGTACCACGAGCGTGAGACGGGGCGCATGTTACGCGTTTGCGTATTACGAAGATCTGTGCCCTCGAAATGGATATTTACCTGAAAGCGATGCGCTATTTTCAACTCTTTGGTCACAGGATTATAGCGTACCGGATTCATTCTGATCGGTACGATGCGCATACCGCGCATCAATGCTGGGTCGCCGCTGGACGCTTCTATTTCAGGTGCGAAGGAGTCCTGTGAATAAGCAGCCATGTCGAACCGGACGGGTTGAGACTTTTGTCCCATATTCTCCGGTTCTTCTTCCTGTGAAGGCATTAAATCGATGTTCGAGATGGTTTCGATTTCCAGCGCTTCGAAAGTTACACGGACTCCAGCGGAAGCAGGAATTGCCAGCAGTTTGGAGATGAAAGGCACTTCAGGTTTGCCAAATTCGGCGCTGCTGAAACCGCCGGGAATCATGACGCGATCCCAGGTCTGTCCATCTAAAATTCCCTCGGATAATTCGAGACCGGGTATTCTCACTTCAATTTGTACCAGATTGTCATTGTGATTTAGCAGAATCACCTGGGCACGATCATCTTGAACGTCCGTCCGTAAAGGAAGATAGCTCGCCGCAGATGCGACGCCGAATCCAAGTGCAATTAGCCCGATAGCTATACAATGTTTCCATGTTCTCATCGATTAACCTCCAGATATTTACGTATGCTCAGTTTCATTTTCGCAAACTTCAAGCCACTCACTAATTCAGCATTCAGTTTGTCATGGATTTTGTAAAGCGTGGGTAATCCATGCTGAATTTGCACAGTATCAACAGCATTAAACAGTCTGTCCTAAATTACAAATTTGTGCGCCGTTGTGAAAAGAAAGCACTTAACAGTCAGTCGGGAGCGTCTGACAGCACAGTTTGATGATATTGCAGTATGTGGTAGGGGCGAGGTAACCTTGCCCCTACCGGATGGGGCTATCTCAAAAGTCTATTATTTGCCATCGCGAATGAAGTTTGGCAATCTCTAATGTTTTGTAAAATAGGAGATTGCCACGTCATCAGCCGGACGGCTGATTCCTCGCAATGACTACATAAGTTACTTTTTAGACAGCCCCCTCTACAAATTAATGTCGGGGTCAGAAACGACCCCGACTACGGATTTCTGCGTTTTATTTCATCAGCACCATTTTGCCTGTTGCTGAGAAATCACTGGCGTTCAGCCTGTAGATGTAGATACCTGAGGAGAAACCAGAGGCATCAAATCTTGCTTCGTGCACACCAGCGTCAAGGTAACCATCTAACAGCCTTGCAACTGTGCGCCCGGTCACATCGAACACTTCCAGCGTGACCCTGCCTGCTGACGGCAGCGCAAAGCGGATTAGCGATACGGGATTGAACGGATTGGGATACACACCCAGCAGCGAATATTCTTCAGGAACGGGAAGGGTAGAGCCCGCGGTGATAATTTCATCGAACGGGTTGGGCATACCGTCCGGGACGAACGGCTGGAATTTGGAGCTATAATCTGTTCCAGACTTAATGAAAGGGAATCCGCTTTCATTCCAGACAGTGTTAGGTTCATCGCCCACTCTGCAGTATAGTTCGTAGTTCCCTGCCGCATACCCTGCAGGAACCGGGAAGTACATATTTGAACGATTGATCGCCCAGCCGGGTTGATAATTTGCAAAGGATCGCAGAACCACCGTCGTCGGCTGATTACCCTCGTATTCGACAGCAAGCCAGGCATCGAAATTGACCGCGGAAGCGCCTACGTTTTCAACGTAAATGTCGAAGTATATATTACCGCCGCCTGCCGGGACCGGTGAACCGGACTGGTATGTCAACTGAACGTCAAATTCACCCGGAGTGACTCCATATTCGAAGTTCGTTGTGAACAGGTAGGCTCGACCGTTTTCTACCTCAGCCGTAGCGGGGTCATCGTACATATCCCAGTACACCACTTCAATACCGTCATGCTTATCAGGGCGTTCAATGCCGATGGTCGAATAGCCATTATCACCGCTATAGGTGCCTACATTACCCTGGACTTCCACAATGGTATGATATTGGAAGAGGATCTCACCGTCGCCGGTCGGCGTGGGATAGTAAGCAGGGTCATAGAGGATAATCTCAAAGGTCTCCTGCGGCGAAGGTGAATGGTAAGTTTTTACCCGCGACCATTCGATGATGAAACGGTGATTGGTTACATCATTATAGGCATAAACATGACCGCCGCTCCAGGTAAGCAGATCGTCCCAGAATGCCGCTATCATGCCGTTCGGTCCCAGACTGGAAGGAATGGGCCAATTCCGGAAGTTAGCGAAGGAAATATTTGGCCAGGTCGATATCCAGCCGTTGCTGCAGACTGTGATTTCGCCGACGTCTTCGCCGTAATAACGGAACGTGAACGGCAGCAGAACGTTCACCGACATATCATCCTCTTCGTAGAGATCGATAATAGGAAGCTGCGTGCCGGAACCTCCATAAGACGGATCAATTTCCACCCAGTTATAAGCCGGAGCAGTGGCGTAGTCCAGGTCGGTGTTGTCAAAGCAGAAATAACCGCATTCATCCGGACCCTGCGGATCCACGCTGGTCTTTATCCCGAGCGGAATGGTGATAATCTCCGTCTGTGTCGCGCCGGTTCCGCTGGTAAAGACTATTTCAAGATCCACTTCATATCCGGGCGGTGATTCATCGATAGCGGTCAGAATGAAAGGATCGCTGAAATTGGAAGCGGACGTTCCCGGAGTAATCGTCCCATAACTTGAATGGTTATCATCCACCGTGACAAAGGAACTCAGCGAGGTCATGGTGGCGGTGAGTGATGCGGCAGTTTTCCCGCCAGTGTTTTCAACCACCACTATGAAGTTTGCGGTTTCACCGGGCGTCAGCAGAGTATCCGCTCCAAATGCGTAAGCAGAAGTGATGGTCGCCTCGAATGATACGACTTCGAGGTCAAGCAGGGCATCCCAGGTTCCCTGATCTGAATCAACCGTTAGATCGAGGTGAACTATATGCCCATGTGGACAATCGGATGCTACGGAAAGATCGAAGTCGTCATCGCTGCTGCCGGTACCGCTCGGAGCCAGATTGCCAAACGTTTCATAGGCATCGCCGAGAGCGGCATACTCGTCTGATTCTGAGGCAGTGACGCTGATTCCTGTGGCTGAAACAGAATTGCCGTAGTTCTTTAAGATCAGTGGTATTTCTATATCTTCGCCCGGATTCAGGATGCCGTCTCCATCGCCGGAACTGCTGCCGTTACTGTCATCGTCGATCGCATGATCGAAATATCCAACTGCCACGTCAGCCTGCACCACGTCTAAGGAATCGACGATGGGAAAGAAATTCTGTTTGGTGATGGTGACTTTGACATTTTCCGGATTGCGTACTTCTATCGGCAGTGTAACCATTCCGTTCATGTCCGTATATCCAACCTCATGCATTTCGTTTGCTGCATAGAGGCAGACCAGAGCATCCTCTAAAGGTCCAACCCCGAGTTCGTTGACAGTGAGAGTAAGCGCGTTTTCTCCGAAACTGACAGCAGAAGGCACAGAACAGTCCATATACTGAATGGCATGTGTGAACAACTGCGTGCCGGGATCACCAGCTAAGTTCGCCCATTTAGAAAAGTTTGACACTTGCGTGGGATCGGTGATATGATAGCCGTTATATAACTGCTGCTTACCATTCACGAGCGCCAGTCCGGGGCGGGGGACGTTCATATCGTACACACAGTCGTACATCCCGTTTGAGACCGAATTCAAATATTTCGTATGTGTGCTTGAGGTCGCGGTGCCTACACAGGCTATGGCGCCTGTCGGAGCTAATGGCGTTCCCACGTTGGAAAACCGCTCCATCCTCGATTCGCTGGAAGTATTGAATCCACCTGTTCCACAGGTTAGAATGGTGACAAATGGCAGCATCCGCACATTAGTCAGAGCTGATATATTGGAAGTACCAAATCCCTCCATCCCGATCCAACCACGATAGTTGACGTAGAGCGCGCCGTCGTTGATGCCGTTGGTAAGCGTGGAAACGACAGATCCGGAACAGCCAGTGTACCAGAAGGTGTCGATGCGCGTATATTCCCGCCAGATCATCCGGGTCTTGATGTAACGGTTGACCAGAATGGTGGATAAACCGGACGAGTACGAACCAGCAACCAGCACTCCCTGGTGGTACCAGTCATCGTTGCCGATGTATGGCATTTTTTCATAATAGAGGATCTTGTTTCTCATGACCAAGGTCTGATACTGGCTCTGCGCAGGAAAACGCCCCACGGCAACGTCAGCTAAAATGTCTCCACCATCCAGTTGCGAGTAAGCGTGATCGAGACCATAGTAGCTATCATAGCACGGCAGCGCGTACTCTCCGCCGTGGTCGCCCCAGAGGAGAACGTATTCGGGCGGGATTTCCCACGTATTATAAGCAGTCTGGATGAGGTTTTTAATGGTTGTCGCGGATGCGCCTCCGCTGAAGGTGGAGACCACGACCGTGTGTCCTTTGCGTATTTTCCAATCTATAAGAGGTTCGAGGTCAGTAAGCAGCGTTAAATTATTTTCGCAGACGATCAGATAAGAACCCATGGGAATGATTTCCATATCGAGTTCATCAAGATTCATTACGACTTCAGCTAAAACCTTGTAGTAATCCCTGGAAATGGGACGCAGAGACCGGGTTGGAGTATTGCGCAGGTCAGTTCCCTCGAAGTGGACGGTTACTCTAAAACGATGCGCGATGCGCAGTTCCTGCGTAACCGGATTATAACGCACCGGTCTCATTATGATGGGAACCACACGCAGTCCCCGCATCAGCCCAGGATCTCCGCTGACAGCTTCTTCAGCAGGATAGAATGCGTCCTGTGAATATGCAGCCATGTCGAAGCGAATAGGCTGAGCGTTCTTCTCCGCCTGCTCTGGTTCATCCCCCTGTGAAGGCATCAGTTCGATGCCGGTGATGGTTTCGATTTCTAAAGGTTCGAATTCCACTCTGACCGCAGTGGTGGGTGGTATGGCAAGCATTTTACTAAAAAAAGGCACCTCAGGCATACCCTTTTCGAGTCCGTAAGCGCCGCCCGGGATGTGCACTCGATCCCAATAGCGACCCTCAATTATGCCCTCAGAAAGCTCTATTCCGGCGATGCGCACTTCAAACTGAACTTGATCGGCGTCGTGCTTGATCATCTCTATTTCCGGTTTATCGCCGATAATGTCTGTGCGCAGCGGAACGAAATCTGCGAGAGCAGTACTGTATACGATTGAAATTACTGCCAGTGTGATAACCATCTTCAAGGACTTCATCAATACCTCCTCAAGTAACCGGGACAGATAATAATGAAAAACCACAAACATATCAGCTTGCAGCCTCCACTATTGCAGGAATCTTGTCCCCTTATTTCTTAGTACGAATCCAGTGGTGAGGTCATTTGCTGTTCGACTCTATAATATACGCAATTTTTTGCACCGATGCAAGGGATTTTTTTCTGTGAATCACTTTTTCTCTTTTTTTTATATGTTGAAGTTTGAATCGCTCTTGAGCCCAATTCTGGAAAGTTGTTGACAATTATCTTTTTCTTCATTATATTAACAAAAAGCGTATTCCATGTGATTTGCCTCACAATGAAAGACTGAAATTTCAGGTAAATTTAGATTTAAAGTTAAAGATTGCTAAAAGAGATTTCAATTCCAATTCAAACGTTCTGAGCAATACTCTCGATCATTTAAGACTGTTGGAATAACTCGGTTGCAGGATTTGACAATTTGAATTGCTTTCGTAGATCCTCCCCTCTGGTCTTCCCTGTTTCCACTCCCTCATAATAATACTTTACAATTTAACCATTAAAACCCATGCAGGTTCAGTTATGAGGTTTCTGATCATCACAGATTACCTTGAATACATCGGTGGCGGATTCGAGCCGCTGGGCACCCTGCAAATTGCCTCTGTGGTTCGCGAGGCAGGGCACGAGATAAAATTGATCCCCAACCACTACGATGAATGTGCCTCCGTTATTTCCGCATGGAAGCCGGATTTCGTAGGCTATACACTCTTCACCGGTTATCAGAAGCCCTTGATTAATCTTAACCGTAAATTAAAGCAGAAGTTTGATTATCACGCCGTATTTGGAGGCCCGCATGCCACCTTCTTCCCTGAAATCATCGAGCAGGAAGGCGTCGATATGGTCTGTCGCGGCGAGGGAGAATGGGCTGTGTTAGAGTTGATGGAGCGAGTTGGCAAAGGTAAAGACTATACCGACGTACAGAATTTCTGGATCAAGATAAACGGTGAAGTCTTTAAAAATGACGTGCGCCCATTAGAAGCAGATTTAGATAAAATACCTCCCCCTGCGCACGACCTTTTCTACCAGTTTCCTGAAGCCCGCAACGCACCCCTGAGACCGATATTAACCGCTCGGGGCTGTCCCTATTCCTGCACTTATTGCTACAACTATAAGATGAATGAGCTGTATAAGGGATGCGGAGTTAAGCCCTTACGGCATAGAAGTGTCGATAAAGTTATTGAGGAAATTTCTTATTTAAAGGAAAATTTTCCTTTCACTCACGTATATATGACCTCCGATTGTTTCACCTGGGATAAAAAATGGCTATTTGAGTTTTGCGAAAAGTATCCTCGTGAAATCGGGCTTCAATTTACAGCTACAACGCGCGCTGAAACTGCCACGAAAGATAGATGCAAAGCGTTAAAAGAGGCTGGCTGCAGTTGTTTAATGATGGGCGTTGAAACTGGAAATGAAGATATCCGTCTCAAGCTGCTGGAAAGGAAGATGAGCAATGAAAAAATCCTGCAGGCAGCGGATACCATTCATGCCGCGGGTTTATACTTATACACTTTCAACATGGTGGGGCTGCCCGGTGAATCCCTGGAACAAGCTTACGAGACCATGAACCTGAACATCAGGGCGAAGGCGGACTATACCTGGGTTTCCATCTTTCATCCCTATCCGCGCACCAAGCTTGGAGAATATGCTGAAGCTAACGGTTACTTTGATGGCAACTATGACAAGATCCCCGATAGCTGGTACCGGGAATCATCTCTGCTGAATCCCCAGAAGAAAGAACTCCAGCGTTTAAGACCGCTGATGCCTCTGGCGGTGGAATTCCCCCGGCTCGCCTGGCTGGTGAAACTCCTGGTGAAGCTGCCTTTGCACGGATTGTACACTACTCTCTATAAACTGCATAAAGCATACTGCTATCGCTACCGTGTCATGCCGATAAAGCTGTCTATCAAGGAAATTACCAGGTTAAGCTGGGCTTTGCTGTTCGACCGGAGGACGTAGGAAAAGGATTTATATTATACAACCTTACTGCCCAATGACGACAGGAATACTGTTGACTGAGGGCATATTTATTGTTATATTATAAGTTCGCGTCATTTAATATGCTTTGAGTGATCCACAACACTAATTACGAGAACGCTTGCGGTATATTATTTCGATGATTCAGAACATACGCATCTGCATGAAAGCCAATAAATGAAATTTCTTATCATCACAGATTACTTAGATTTTGTCGGCGGCGGGTTTGAACCTTTGGGCATCCTGTATATCGCTGCTGCCGTGCGCGCTGCCGGTCATGACGTTCGGATGATCCCGAACAAGTACGATGAGTGTGCCGCGGTTATGGCTTCATGGGAACCGGATTTTGCCGCCTACTGTCTTTATACCGGCTACCACCAGCCACTGCTGGAACTGAACAGACGACTGAAAGAGAAGTTCAAGTTTTATTCCGTATTCGGTGGACCGCATGCCACCTTCTTTCCCGAAATCATCGAGGAAAAAGGCGTTGACATGGTCTGCCGAGGCGAAGGTGAATGGGCGGTGGTGGAGATGATTGACCGCATAGAAAAAGGTAAGGATTTTCACGACGTTAGAAATTTCTGGGTGAAGAACGATGGGCAAATCTACGAGAATCCCGTTCGCCCGCCGGAAGCGAATATTGAAAAGTTCCCCTTTCCAGCGCACGATATGTTCTATCAATTCCCGGAAGTGCATGATAACAAGATCAGGGTCTTCGTTACTGCACGGGGGTGTCCCTATTCCTGTACTTACTGCTATAACTACAAGATTAAAGAGATGTATCAAGGCAGCGGTGTCAAACATCTGCGCCACCGCGAAGTCGATGGAGTCGTTGAAGAGATTCGTCAGGTGCGTGATAATTTCCCTATCGAACTGATCTATTTCGGGACGGATTGTTTTACAGCCAATGAGAAGTGGGTGTTGGAATTTTGTGAAAAATACGGCAGGGAGCTGCGTATTCCTTTCACCGCTTCAACGAGACCTGAAACGACCTCTCAGGCGGGCTGCGAAGCGTTGAAAGAAGCGGGATGCGTCTGTGTAATGATGGGAATCGAATCGGGTAATCAGGACATTCGCTTGAACCTGTTGAACAGGAAAATGAAGAACGAGAGAATTCTTGAAGCCGCGGATACCATCCACAAGGCAGGCTTGAACCTCTTCACCTTCAATATGATGGCATTCCCCGGTGAGACCCTGGAACAGGCGATGGACACCATGCGGCTGAACATCAAAACGAAGACCGATTATACCTGGGTATCACTCTTCCAGCCTTATCCGAAAACCAAGCTGGGCGAATACGCAGTCGAAAAAGGTTACTTCGATGGCGATTATAATAAACTGCCCGAAAGCTGGTATCGTGAATCAGCTCTGAAGAATCCTCAGAAGAAAGAACTCATAAGACTCAGACCACTGGTGGCTCTGGGCGTGGAATTCCCCAGGTTATCCTGGATGATTAAATACCTGATAAAACTGCCGCTCGACGGTTTTTACAGTCTTATATGGAAAATACACAAGGCGTATTGCTACCGTTATCGCGTCATGCCGGTAAAGTTGTCGCTAAGGGAAATCTCCAAGTTAGGGTGGAATTATCTCTTCGACAGGTCTTCATAAGGATACAGAAAGTTAGAAACACACGGGGCTGCCTACCAAAATTTCTATTTCAACAGCAGCATCTTCCTGACGCAAATGAAGTCGTCCGCTTCCATACGATAGAAATATATACCTGATGAGCGATGTGCAGCATTCCAGATCACTTCGTGATAACCGGCGCTTAGCACTTCGTTGAACATCTCACCTACCTGCCGCCCCTGAATATCGAAGACCGTTATTTGAACCTGTGATTTTACCGGCAGACCGAATGAAATGGTCGTCTTCGGGTTGAACGGATTTGGGAATGCCGGACTCAGCATGAATTCCTCTGGAATATTCATTAGTTCTATCCCAACCGCAGTCACTTCCGGGGCGCTGTTTGGAGCATCCGGAGTCGGTGTGAGGAAATACCAGTTATCTCCGCCATCAGGGTATCGACCATAAGAGATATCATCGCTCTGTTCACCGAATGTCAGAGTATCGATTACGGTCTCACCATCGCGATCGTACAACCCGATCTGTTCCCCGTTGCCGCTCAGCGCGAATGTCGTATGCAGCGGTCCCTGTTCTGGATCGTTATCCGTCCAGATCAAGAGAAATCCGAAGGGAGTGATAGAAGTGTCAGGAAAAGCCCAGCGCGTCGGTCTGCTGAAATCATCGGTTAGATATATCCCTCCAAGAGGTATCTCCTGGTCTGTCGGATTATATATCTCAACCCAGTCCTCATACTCGCCATAAGGATCGGAGTTGGTAGCAACATTTCTGGCGAGGAATTCATTCACAACGAGGCTGCCTGGGTCAGGCAGTGGAGTATTAGTGCTCCCCGGTGTCGGCGTGAGAGTGCCG
The DNA here is from genome assembly GCA_025774555.1 of candidate division LCP-89 bacterium. Classification (GTDB taxonomy): domain Bacteria; phylum Electryoneota; class B3-LCP; order B3-LCP; family B3-LCP; genus JALGVT01. The sequence continues at coordinate 20,012 of JALGVT010000021.1, read as the reverse complement.
ACCCATACGCCAGCGCCGTCTATGTCTCTACCCCATACTTGATCGGGACTGAGATTCGGAAATGCTTCTGAATCAGCGAGATAGTTGCTTGAACTGCGCAATTCAAGATTTCCAGAACCTTGCGTAATACTGAAAGATGAGTGCAGCGCTCCTTCATCTGGTTCACCGTCCAACCAGATAATTATAAAATCTTCAGCATCGACAACGGCTTCCTCGGGCAGCGTCCACGATTCAATTCCGTAGGTGAGAGTAAAACCTTCCAGATCAAGCTCAACCGGCGCTCGATTGTATATTTCGATCCAGGGATCATAATCTCCCATCTCGTCCGTAATCGTGCTCTGATTGTCGCTCTGTATTTCATTCAGGCGGAAATGTAGTCCTAATTCCGGAGCCGTGACGTACAAAGGGATTTCCCCTTGCAGGAATGGAATTCTTGTTTCTACAAACTCGTTAAGAACCGCTGGTCCGCCAAGGAATCCTTCAGGTCTGCCCCAATCGCGTTTATAGTAGTCCCTTAAAGCATCGACAAATATTTCATCATAGATCTCTTGTATTCGACCTTCTAAGTTGGGTATCGTGAAGGTGTTCGCGAGGAATCTCTCAAGTTTCTTGCAGTAGGAATAACGGAAGAGTGTATCTGCCAATACACGCTCTAACAGCCGGTTCCATTCTGCCATTGTCCCCGGGTGTTCCTGAGTGCCCAGATTGATCGGTGAATAAGGATCATCAAATGTCTCATTATGATCCCAGGCAATATGAACCCATCTGTCATCTACCGGATTGTTGAAAAGGTAGTAGTTATTCCCGGGGAAGTCAGTATCTTGAGTCGCGATCAATCCAACATAGACATCCAGATAATCATCCAGTCTGAACCTGTCGTTCAAACCGTCATGAAACTCCTCATCTGATGACAGGTTGATCCATTCGATGAACTCAATTAGATCATACCAGTCGGTTGTGGTTTCATTGTTCACTTTTGAATATAAATTGACATAACTCTGGTATCCCGGTAGGATATTCAGTTCACCCTTGCATTTGTAAAGATTTCCGGCAGAAGATAATCCTCTTCTCTCTAAAAAATCGTTGTCGATTCTTTCAACCTCAAGATAAACGCCGAGGAATTCGTCTAAAGATTCAGCGTGCCGCTCGACATGAAGAAACCGGGTTTCGGGGTTGAGACATCCCAGTGAATCATGAGCTTCATAAGCGATTTCCTCTCTGATCATTGAGGAATCACCGTACATGGCGTTGACATTAAACCTCTGCCAGCCGTTATGAGTCATACCGTCGAGTAGTTTGAAACGATAGCTCTTCTTTTGAAAGGTTCTGATATTACTGCCTCGGTAACGGAGCGAACACGCCTGAAAATATTCTCCCTCAAGTGTAAAATCAGCTTCAACGTAATCATAAGACCAAACATTAACGTTCAGCAGATGGAGATTTTCCTCAGTTATATCAAAATAATAACGCGGCAGCAGCGTTTCCTCAAATGGATGCGCCACAGCAAAACTGGAATCGGATGGAAGAGATTCATTGCCCCATAAATCCATGCAGGTCGCCATGTATTCATATTCTATACCAGTCTGGACGTCGAAATCGTGATAGCGATACAGACGATGGATTTCGGGTGTAATCAACTGCCATTCCTCTCCGCTTTGTCTGCGATAAACGCGATATCCCGCAAGATCGTCCGCAACCGTAAAATCCCAATAGATTATATTCATCTGGTATCCGTCGATCGCATTAAATCCCGTTAATTGCAACGGCGGGTCATAATCAGGATAAACGCGTCGGACAGAAATAGCGCTAACTTCCGGATAATCAATGTTGGGGATAAAATCGATGTTGATCTGCTGATCTTCGCACTGCACTAGATAACGAACTGGCAGTGCGCTGCCATAATTAGCGGTTGCGAAGATATCGATGTTGGTCTCCACGGTATCGCCTTCGATACAGATTGAAAAGACGCGGAAGTCATTCCAGTGAAATATCATCTCACGCAGGTAAATGTTCACTGCATAGAGACCGGTCGGAACGTCGAAAATGTAGGAGAAGTCGCCTTCACGCCAGAAAAAATAAAGCGAGTCCAGTCCCTCATTATCTGAAACAGGACGGCGCGGACCCCCGATGGACATGTTGGACCCGACGTAGCCGATGCCGTTGGAATAGGGCTGGTCGGGGATGAACTCGTCTCCCTGTGAATTGGTGAAATACATCCAGTACGGACCGCCGCAATTGATACCCCAAAAATCCTGTGCTGACACCATCGTAGTGATGGTTAATATAGACAGCAAAATGAGGAGATACTTCAACTTGGCGTTCATTTCAGACCTCTTTACAGGTGACTTCCATTTCATAAGCGGCACACATAGTTCAGCTAAACAAATAAACCGTACTCATTTATCGTTATCCGTATTCTATCTATTTAATCAGAACCATCTTTATGGTTTGTGATTGCTTCTCTGTGAGCAGTCTGCACAGATATATCCCCGACGCTATCCGTGATCCTCTCCTGCTTTCGGAATTCCAGAATAACGAATGATCTCCAACATGGAGCATATTGTATCTCCTGCTGAAAACCTCTCTGCCGAGGATATCATAGACTTTCACCTCAGCCCATCCCGGTTTATTCATCGAAAAGCTGATGATTGTCGATGAATTGAAGGGATTGGGGTAATTGCTCAATAACGCGTTTGATTCTGGAAGCTGAGTTTTCGGTTCCACTCCGGGAATCAGGTCGTAATATTCATAAACACCGATATCCACGTAAGGTATTCCACCCGCTCCGCTGTTTTCAATCTCCGGTATGTCCACTCGAGCTGAATCGATGATGTCGAATTCCGGATGACCTGTGCCATAACCTGCGTCAATCAAGGGTGAATCGTACTGAGGGTAGAAATAATGATTCCAGGGATCGACGAAGAGCGGATCGCTGTTTAGATTCCCCTGCCCCGGATAGGGATTATTGTCGTCTGTCAAGCAGTATTCTACGGTGAGATTAGCTCCCGCACCGAGAACGAAGTTACTCGAACCGTTCTCCCAGAATACCGTGTTGCGAATTGTCGTGGCGCCGCCGGTTACCGGTTCAGTCATATTTAGCCCGGTTTCGCAAAATGCAATCACATTATTGTACAACACTGCATTGGCATCAGGATAAATGCTTATACCAATATCGCAATCCGTTATAATACAGTTACTAACTCGAACCTCATCACACCAATCGCCAATGGAAATGCCCTTGTCCCCGCATCCAGTAATTAAACAGTTAAACACTTCTATCGGCGCATTTGCCGCATCGAAGTCTATGGCATCATCCGTGCAATTATAGAATTCACAGTAACTGATTTCAGACGAATCATCTACCCCGTTGTACTCAATCAGACCTTGGTGAATTTGCTCCAGTGATGAATGCGAGAACTTACAGTAACGGGCCACGATCTTTGCCCCTACCGTGGCGATAGGCTGTTGCGGGAAATAGTCGAAATTAACTCTTTCCAAACGCGCGTTTGACATCCAGGCTCGCAACGCTCCATTTTGACACATCCTCAGATGGCTGTCTGTTATGCTGAGTTCTGCGAAGAGGACTTTTATCGCCGCCTGGGATGCCTGACCGGAATCGATACTGCTGGCGCCGATTAAGGAGATGTAACTGAAATCAATCGGATCGGATGGATAGAGCGCGAATATGGATCCCCAGTTTGAATCCGGGTTCATCGGAACAAACTGGATGGAATCATCTTCGTTGCCGATCGCCGTCAATCCCCCGCCAACGATAATATGATGATCTGTGCCGATGCCAACGATCACACCGGGATCTATCGTAAGCACAACCAGTGAATCAATAACGATCCCTTCAGGCAGACTGTAAGGACTGCCAGCAATATCCCATGTCGTTGATGCTGTGATATTGCCCGTTACCACTGTGCCGCCCAATCCGCCTGATGGCACCGTGAACGGCGAAAAGAATGTTAGCGTCCTTGTCTCTTCATTTGCAGGCGAATAAGCTGCCACCCGCCAGTAGTATTCCCCGGGTAAAATTGAATCATAGATGATGCTCGTGCTTGTCCCAGCATTAATTTCAGTTATACTGCCGCTAAACGCTTGATCAGCACATATCTCGACTGTGCTGGTGGCGTTGGATCCATCCAGTATTATCGGTCTGTCCCAGGAGAAATAGACGCCTCCCGGAGTGATAATTGCCGGATTTAAATCAAACGGAATTGGTTCGTACTGCATTCTGTTGTTCAGGTTTGCGCCTCTGTTGGCGGCTTCTGTCGGGATACCGGTCAATATATTTGTGAAATTAATTAAGGTGAACTGTTTATAAGTATCTTCATCGACCGCATCTGAAAGAAGGGTAACCAGAGTATTAGTAACCTGTTGGTAATAACTTTCCGTGAACAGACTGTCGATTATTCCTTCCATCTGATCCAGAATAATGAGCTTGAGATTGTTATTGCGCCAACTGCGCGTAATCAGTTGGTTCGTCTGCTGAAGCAGTGGATGCCCACAACGGTAGTATTGGGGATCTTCATAACCGCTGCTATAGACCAGACAACTATCTGCCTGCCAGGGGAGAATGTTCCACGTTCCCTCTTCAGCCAGATCGTGGATTAAAATATAGTTATCATAGTACGTGGACTGATTACCCAGCAAAGCGTTGACCGCCATAAACCTTGTGAGTTCGTCCAGCGGGAATTTAGCTTCGATATCTTCATAGTAAAATTCTGCGGGTTCCGTATCGAGCCAGGCTATTAGTCCTGCGAGATCATAATAACCAGTCGCTTCGTTCGTCACTTTTATCCATAATTCATCTATCGGCTCATTCAGCCTGAGCAGACACCCTGTGCCGTCTGTTCGATAAACCGATGAGTGGATTGACAAACCTTCCCGTTCCAGAAAACGTTCATCTATCTCTTCAACGTCTAAGTAAAGTCCTCTGTATTCGTCATTAACGTACAGCCGCACAAACCAGGAGTAAGGAGCCAGAAGACCGGCGTTGTTAAAAAGGTCGTATGTTAAATATTCCCTTGAGAAACTGGGATCGTTCCACTGAGCATTGAGGTTCACAATATCCCGCTGCAGGAAGGGATGCTGATCGTCAAAATCGATGATGAATGATTTCTTGGGGAAATTCAGGTAGGGCTCGCTTTGAAGATACAGACTGGCTTCGGTCCAGGACTGGCTGTTGTACTCCACTGAGCAGACTATCGGCGTATTCTCTTCGGGGTGAGTAACCAAGTACTCAAAAGCCGCAGGATCACAACTGACGTCATACGTCCGCAATTCCTGAGCATCTGCCGTCGATATGATACTGCAAGCGGCAGCTAAAGCGAAGACATAGCTCACTTTTAGACGTGATCTATTAACCATTTTGACTTTCCCCTGATTTGAAGATATATATGATCAAACACGAGAGAGAATCAATCTCGAATTTTCAATTTAACGATTTCTTGGTGGAAAGTCAAGTAAAAGTTCAATCCAGCCGGAGGTATTCTAAAAAGATGGGGCTGTCCCAAAAGAGGAATATTGAGTCATTGCGAGGAACGTAGAGACGTGGCAATCTCCTATATTACAAGCACTAAGAGATTAACACACTACGTTCGTGCCAAAGGCATCCTCCGAAGGAGTCCTACGGACCTACGGGATAATGACAGTTTATAGGCTTTTGGGACAGCCCCTCTTCTTCCTCTGCGACGCAATTTGAGGGCTCATAATAAATCGAGCCTCGTTTACGAGGCTTGTACCGCTTGTAGCCCATTGTTTTAACGGTGGGCGTTCTGGACTATAAAGGTGGGAATTTGTTCTTGGTTTTCAGCTAATCGTTAAAAATCCTCTGCATTTGCGCTATGATCTTTCGTCCCTTCAGGATAACATAGACTTCAAAATTTTCATCCCGCATTTCACGGAATGCTTTCAATTTGATCGAATCTACTCCGTACCGATCACCAATTTCATCCATAATGTCATAGATGTCATCGCCTTCCAGTAGCCCGTCCAACCTGTTGAACCTGGAATCAATGACATTGAATTTCATTCGATGCCCATTGCTACGATCACCCATTTCAACAGAACCAACAGTCTTGTCTCTGTCCTTTTCCATGCTTTCATCTCAAAGTTATCTCTGTCTGATGCAATCCCAGAAAAAAGCGCTCAACTTGCTGCTTCACTACGTTCCAGTCAACATTCCGGTCGATAAGATACGTAAAGAAAACCCCTTTGTGCAATGACGCAAGACACATGCCAGAAGAATTGATATTTAAGTTATTTCGCAGTTCTCCTTTTTCTATTTATCAGTTGTGGGAATAATAAAAACGCACAGTATATTTATTATACCAGATTGTATTACATTTGTCAATCTAATTAAGTAGTATTCCGAGGTATTGATAGGGTGGGCTGATTTCTTTATACAGGCAGGCTAAGTTTGGAGTTCGATAACGTCAATCAGGTCTCGCCTTACTTCTCCCAGACCCAGCTCGTTCGCTTTAACCAGATGGGGGATGCCGCTTCCTTTCTGAATCCGTCCTTCCCACCGTGCTTGTTCCACGCCGATGGCATCGACGGCAACCGGATCGAATCCGGCGAGGTATTTCCCCGCTTGTTCCACCTGCCCGGGACCTGTGGGACCCCCGCTGAGCAGACAATATCTGGCATCTAAGAAGGTGATACCCGGTCTAATGACAGACGCGAGATCGGCGATACCCTGATGCAGATCGAATTCACTATGAAAAGGAACTCGATCCTGGATCAATCCCATCAGGTTCTTTAAACCGAGGCTGACTCCTGTCGCAGAATGGTGCTTGGCGGTAGGCAGGTTAATGAACAGGTCAACTTTATCCAGACTCTTCAATACCTGTGTTGTTTTCAGCGCTTTTCCCTGAGGAACTTCGTAAGGTCGATAGTACTGAGCGCCATCAGGTATCAGGAGTTTTGCATTATCCCATTTATCACACACCGCTCCGATCCCTGATCTTACCAGGTTCTTCTCAGGGGAAGCTCCCACCGGATGATCTGTGACGATAACCCGCCTTGCTCCAGCGTCGAAGCAAGCCCCGATAATCGCATCTAAGAACTCAGGATCGGTGGTGACGCCCCATTCGGGAGGAGCAGGAAAAGCTATATTCGGCTTTAATAGGACAACGCCGTTCACGGGGATTATGACTTCAAGACCGCCGACCGCCTTGACAAGCTGTCTGACGGCTTCCTGCGGGAGTCCCTCAGCAATCCAGACTTTGGCTTTGCTTGAAACAGAAGAAGTGGAGGCAAGATGCCGTTCCCACGGCAGCAGCAATCCGCCGACAGTCCCTATTCCCGTGCGAATAAAACTGCGCCGATCCATTACTCCTCTATGTCGTTCACGACTGTTAATGCGAATTCCTGCGCGGTTAATAAAGCTGTGTCAGGATCGTTCCCTTTATCGACGATGACCCAGGTGAAAAACCGGTCTTTGCGGACGAAGACTTCAACCTGAAAAGGCAGACTTGAATCATAAGCCGCTTCATCTCCAGCTTGCCAGGTGGGAAGATTGCTATTTACCACCTCACTATCCCCAAACAGAGCCGCCGCATTGGATGAGTCACCCTGATCTGCGATGAAAAGCCTCGTCTTCGCCGGAGCGCTTCCAATCGTTCCATCGTACCACTGTTCCACGCCGGCAACAAAGCCGTATTGGATATATATCTCCGCGCCGCCATTGATCAAATCTGTTAATTCCTGCAGGTTCTCCGCTTCGCCGAAATCTCCCGGACTGTTCCCTTTGTCCCATCCTGATATCTCGCCCGATGCGGGCAGCAGGTCAATCGGCTGAACTGTTGATGAACCACCATTCTGAGGATTGCTGCTCTCTGAGCATCCGCTTATATATATACACGCAGATGCAGCAATGATTCCGAACAGGATAATTCCGTGTTTTTTCATAATTCTCTATCTTGATGAACAGTTACTTTAAGAGTGTAATCCTGCGGCTGTATCTCGCTTTCCCAGCGCCGAGACCAACGATGTATTTACCTGAAGGGGCAGCGGTTCCGCCGCTTAGTTTTCCATTCCAGTCGAATTCGTGCCTGCCCGGCTGCAAACTGCCTTTGTAGATCGAACTAACCTTCCTGCCTGCAAGGTTATAGACCTCGATCTGAACGTCCGCTGGTCGATCAAGCGTAAGAGGTATCGTCGTTCCGCTGTTGAAAGGTTCCGGGTAGTTCCTTCCCAGAGAAATCCGGTCAGGCTGAACTCCAGGGTTGTTATCTCGAATTGCAGATGGATTCTCAATTTCGATGATCTCTATGTCCACCGGATCGCTGTTTCCGAGGTTGTATGGCGGCTGAGAAGCCGTTCCTATATGCGTCGCTATCCCGCCGGTTGTACATCCATATTCTTCTAGTATTTGCAGTAAAATAACGTCCAGAGCAACTGGATCGGTGGACATTATAATTCCATTATAGATGAATTCCGGCGGTCCCACAGGTCCGCTTGAAAATATCCCCATTATTGCATCACATATACAGAGTTTCTGCTTTTCTCCGTACTGGTCGATCAGTTCGGAGTTCAATTCGGGGATATAGGGATCACAGTTGTATAAGTGCATGTACTCAGGATGATCTACCGTTCCGAAGTGATTTTTAAGCGCGCCTGTGACGCCGGAAAAGCTGTGATTCTTCAGACAGCCGAGGTTAATCAAATTATCGCTGTGATCTATGTAACAGCGGCTGACATGTTGATTCGATCCATTGATATTGAGGGTTTCAGCGCTGTAGCCAACGCCCGCATGATTACTGCCGAAACAGCGTATGCCTTCGCTGGAATCGTTGATCGTGTAACCCCAATCATCCAGTTCGCTATCTACCCGGTCCCAGATCAATATCTTATTCTCGGGATAAGTTGAACTGCCAATGGGCGTTTCAGCCAGGCTCTCTGCTATGGGGTATGCGACTTCAGGGTGCGTGGAAAGGTAAGGGTAAGGATTCAATAGATTGACCTTTATCCCGATCCCCAGATCGGCGCTTAATTCAGGAAAGAGAGCCTGCCAGGCGTCTGCAGGCGTTGCAGCATCCGTCAGCGCCTTGATCCCGGCATCGACCATAATGCGGACGATATCGGATTGGATATCAGGTCCGTACATCGCTTGATCGTCACGCACTATCACTACGCGGCTGGTTTCGTTGACAAACGCTTTTACTGATTTGGGTAGCCAGATAGAACCGGTTGCCAGACCAGCCGTAGCCGCCGCGCCAAGACGCAAAAAATCCCGGCGGCTTACGCCCGGATCATGCTGCTGAGATCGTTTTTCTGCGGAGTTCACCCTCACCCCTTTAGTCTCCACCAGGAGCTGCGATTTCTGTTTCATTTCAGAAGGACTGCCTTTCTGATTAACTGTTCGTTGCCCGTCTGAAGAGATATGATATAAACGCCGGAAGAAAGATTCTCAGCGTTCCAGTTGGCAATATGACTGCCGGCGCGTTTTCTTGCATTTATAACAGTCTGAACCTCTCGACCGTGTATGTCGAAAATGCGCAGCATGACGTCGGAATCATACGGTAAATCGAATGATATCCGCGTAGTTGGGTTAAAGGGTGATGGATAAGGCGCGTGCAGCTGTATTGTCTCTGGCAGGACTGAAGTTGAAGGTTTTCCCGCATTCGCAGGGAAATCAAATCTGATATAACGGTAACCGCCAGCCGCCAGCTCTTCATCGGAAACCAGCCGCAAGGGATTGGGTGTGATTTTCCCGTTATCCTGGATAGTAGGCGATCCTCCGTTCATAGAAAAGCTGATCTTCAGTTCATCACTTGTAGCATTCCAAGACACAGAACCTAAATCCCCTGCCCCTGAAAGCCAGCTCTGTCCTGTTTCAAGCTGCAGGATATCATCAATATTACCAGCGTGGATGTTGACGGGCGCAACCGGCTGTGAGAATACGATCCTGGCGGTATCGTCCTCGTCTATTTCGGGGAGTAACGTCAATCCGTCTAACAATTCCGCGGCAGTAATATAGAGCACACGCGTATAAGGCGTGGTCGTCACCCAGGCTGGATTGGTCAGAGTTCCATCATTGGCATTTCCTGATGCATCCGCAAACATCGCTCCACTACCCTCGTCGAAGTGCCAGAGCGCGGTCGTATTCTCATCTGCCGGCAAATGATCGCTGTTTAATATATTATTATCGACAATAGCAGCAAATTCAGCCGCTATCTGCAGAGATTCTTCTTCGTATCCATATTTGCCTATCGTGACGGAAACGTAGTATTTGTCCCGCCAGAAATCGAGTACCCAGTCCCACAGCAGCGCCGTGTCCAGCCGCGCTTCCTCGCCGATGGTATCGATCTCTTGATAGAAAAATGGAGTTATCGCCGGATCATGGAATAGAGACTGCGCATCCGCCGCCGTCCCCTGGTCGGTCATCCAGAGGCGCAGTTCTTCGTCACTGCCCGAAATCTGCCCGTAATAGTACTGCTGCACCGCATACTGGAAATTGTTCTCAAGGTAGGTTACAGCCGCGCCGTTGATGATCGCCACCAGGCTGCTGTCGTCCCACGCTTCCCGCAGATCACCAGGATCAGTGCCTAAAGTCCATCCACTCACCTGCTGATCAGCGACGCGCAGATCGACTAAAGGAAGGCTGAACGGATCGAAATCTTCTATGTAACGAATACAATTTGAGATACGGGATTCATCAATCAATCCGTTGAATTGTATTTGGCTGTCGCCGCCGATGAGGATGGGATATTGAAATTGCAGCAGTTGCTGAGAGCTTGTGATCGAATCTTCCAGGTGACCGTTGAGATAGATCGCCATCCCGGTGCTTCCATAAGTGGAAGCGATATGTGACCAGGCTCCGAGCGGCAGAGCCGTATTACCCTCCAGTGAGCTTTGTACGGAGCCCTGAAATACGGTGAAATATGCAGTTCCATCCTGCACGCCAATCCAGTATCTATCAGTCAGCCCTGACTGAAAAATAGGCTGATTTTCCTCCGCATCATCCAGTAACCACACCCAGCATTCACACGTCCAGGCTGTATCCGGTGCCAGAGCGCTGTTCTCAGGAACTTCACCCCAACAGCCTGCGCTCGCATCTATGGCATATCGTTCCTGTGATACCGCGGCGCCCGCCGATATAAAAATGAATACTGCTATAAGAAACAGTAAAGCGGTAAAGCGCGACTGGCGCTCTAACCGCTTACTATGGACGTTTTTTTTCATCAGGACATTACCAGGTTTTAAGCACTCGGTAGAAGTTCTTCCTCGTCGGACCAATAATATTGGGATCAATGAACTGGGTGGCATTGGTAATCGCAATCTCATCGAAGTTCGAAAAGGCTGGATCAGCGCTTCTCAGTATCTTGAATTGACCCGTATATTCAGGTGTGGACCAGGACAGTAGAGTATCCCGATCTGTTGTTTTTACTTGGAGATTACTGACCGGGATCGACGGAGAATCAATGTCAACCCTGTGAATCTCATCCAGATCGTTAGTTCCGAGGTTATAGGGAGCGCTTGCCGCAGTGTCAACGTGAATCGAATTCGCCAGAGATGTGCAGCCATATTCCTCTAAAATGCTTCTGCCGATGGAATCGACCGCAACGCGATCCATACCCAGAATGATGCCGTTGTATTCCATGTTCGGCGGCGTCATCGGTCCGCCGAAGTAACAGCCAAACAAGGCATCCACGATAAACAGCGATTCCTGAACGTCAAGCACGTCACGCATCTGCTGGTTCAAAGCCGCGATATAGGGATCGCAGTTTGATCCGTGCATATTCCAGGGAGCGTCGATGCATCCGTAGTTGTTCTTCAGGGACATGGTCAGCCCCGCCCCGCCCGCATTCTTGAACACGCTGAAGTCGATGTGATAGTCGATATGCTCGGTGAGAATCAGCGATGGATGCTGCACTTCACCCGCGCAATCCAAGCTGACCGAATAGTCGAAGCCGACCTGATCGGTGCCGAAACAGCGAACTCCTTCGCTTCCCGTGTTGATTGTGTACCCAGCATTTTGAAGATCGGCATTGGTGCGATCCCAGATGATGATATTATTCGCCGGGAAGAATTCGCCATCAAAGCGCATCTGCTGCAAGCCGTTCACGAGAGCGTCAACAACTTCAGGGTGTGTTGATAGATCAGGATAAATACAATTGACTTTTATCCCGATAACGCTGTCAGTCGTTATACGAGGCAGCACCGATTTATAGGCTTCGCCGACGTCGAAGACAGCCGAGTATCGCCTGATCGCCTCATCCATGAGGATTTTAGTGTAATCAGGCAGGATGGTTGAGCCCTGATGTGTGGCAGTGTCGCGCGCAACAACTACTTTTATTTGATCAATCGACTGTGCTTTCGCTGTCTTGGTTAAGATCGAAAATGGTCCGAAAGTCGCTGGTAGCGAAACTGCCGCTGTGGCGGCTAAGGAAGCAGATCTGAGGAAATCGCGTCTTGTGAGAGTTCTCTTGTTTTTTGAAGTAATCTCTTCCTTTTTTCCCATATTGGTTATTTTCCTTTCCTTTATATCGTCCGCAGGCAGTGATCATCACATCCTAGCATATTCATAATGGACAATCTATTCCAGTTATTTCTTAAATTTCGATGGTGTTAAATTAAAGTTTGGTAAAAAATGAGGAAACGCAAATCTAATGTTTAACTACAACAGGTGGGATTTATACACCCCAGATTTTAACTACTCGGTAGAAGTATTTTTCTTCGCTATTTAATATGCCGTAATCTGTATAACTGTTCCCTGTTACAACGGCTATTTCTTCAAAGCTGGAAAAATCCGGAGATAAACTCCTCAAGACTTTGACTTGACCGGTATATTCCGGAGTATCCCAATGGAGGATAGCATCCAACCCGTTATGCGTTACACTTAAATTTTCTACTTCTAAGGATGGATCCTGGATTTCGACGCGTTGAATAGCGCTCAAATCCGCTGTGCCTAAGTTGTATGGTGGATCTGCCGCAGCGTCGATGTAGCCCGAGATGCCGATGGTTGTGCATCCTGCTTCATCCAGAATGTCCCGGCATACAGCATCGACCGCCACCCGGTCCTGTCCCAAAATAATGCCGTCATAGATCATGTTGGAAGGTCCGCCGGGACCGCCATAATAGCACCCGAAGATGCCATCGACAATGAACAGAGTTTCCTGCACGTCCAGCACGTCCCGGATCTGCTGGTTCAGAGCGGGCACGTAGGGATTGCAGTTATTACTATGAAGACTCCACGGGGATTGAATCGAACCGTAATGGTTCTTCATCGTGAACGTAACGCCGCCGAATCCGTGATTTTTCAACACACCGAAACTGACTATATAATCGCAATAATCGGTCAGGATGTTGGATGGGTGTTGATTCGAACCGTTGCAATCCAGATAGATGCTGTTATAACCGACTGAATCGGTACTGAAACAACGTACGCCGGTAGTCCCTGAGTTTATAGTGTATCCGGCATTCTGCAGTTCCCAGGTCGTTCGATCCCAGATGATGATATTATTTGCAGGGAAGAGCGTTTCGCTAATGTCCATCCTCTGCAGACCGTTGGTCAGGGCGGACACGACGTCAGGGTGTGTTGAAAGTGAACTGTTTATGCAGTTTATTTTAATCCCGATCACGCTGTCAACCGTTATCCCGGGGAAAACAGACTGGTAAGCTTCACCGACGTCCGACAGACCGGTATAACGCCGGATCGCTTCATCCATCATTACCTGAGTAATGTCTGAAATAATCTGCTCTCCAGAATGAGCAGAAACGTCTCTGACAACCACAACCTGCGGATCATCGAGCAGATTGGATGCCCTGGCTCTTTTGGATAAGATCGGAATTGAACTGAAAGGGAGAGTTAAAGCTGCGGCAGTTACTGACGCGGTTTTAATAAATTCGCGCCGGTTGATCTTGTTTATGCTCTCTTTAGTATCCTTCTCTTTTCCCACCCGCTAATCTACACCTTTCAGTAGGATAACTGAAATGATGCCTTTCATTTTAAATGATAAGCAATAATATAAGAAAAAAAGTGACCTGAATCAAGTAAAATATTTTTTTGTGTGCTTTTTATTAGGTAATCTGTCTGGAACTAAAATCGAGCGCTTACCCGAAGCTCAGCACTCCACACCCATTCACCCGCCGAATCAGTATAGGAATAGACGTAATCACGATCGGTCCTGAACCGCAATAGCAGTTTCTGCCAGAAGTTAAAATCAACGCGGCTATAACCGCCTGCCATCAACCTTTTATCGTTGTAGGGAATAGTCTGTTCGTAATAAGTCGTGCTGAAATCTATTCTCAGAGTCCCCGATCCAGATATCCCTGGTAATTGAAACCTCTGATCTAAATACACTCCGGGTGTAAGTTCCACCCTGTCACTCGAGGACATATCAGATAGCGCCGCGTTGAACTGCGCGCTGGTGAAGGTCCTTGACGACCAGCGCCGATACCATTCAATTCCCGGTCGGTGCTGGTATTCATTACCAGTTGATTCAAGGGTTTTATTCAATGTATATTTCCAGAACACCTGATCCATCGATCCCGGTTTCCATTCCACTCTCGTGGAATAAACCTGTTCGGTAGGCATTGAGGTCGTCCGTACCTCTGATATGGACTGATAGAACAACCAGGCGTAATGCGGCGCCCAGGTTATCTGGATAGCGTCCGAATCATAACGGTAACTGTTCATGTTTGACGGGTAATCTTTCCAACTGAAACCCAGATCGAAGAGGCTGTAATCATCGCCGATCTGAAGAAGCGAGTCTTCTGCATTACGCACCATATTTATACGTAGCGACACCGGATTCAAGAGTGCCAGATAGACTCCGGGAGACAAATCGATCTGCGCTGTTCCCTGCCTGAACAGTTCGACGTCGCGGCTGTTGTTCTCTGTGTCGAAAGCTGCTTGAGAGTAGCATGCCTCGCCATCAAAATAGGACGTAATGCCTTCAATCAGGTCTCTCGTATAAAAGATCATACGTGGAGCCAGCTCTTTGCTGTCAGGTTGGTATTCTCCATCCCCAACTGCTCTTTCACTGGATGACCAGCGCAGTTCCGGGAAGAGACTCAGTTTAGTTCCCGGCACGATAGACAGGCGCGTTAAGAGGGAGTTAGTGCGCAGATTTACCTCTTCTCCTGCTGTGTTATCCGAAGAATCCAATCGCACCTCACTGGTGCGCCCTAAGAAACGAAGCCGGCTGCTATTAAGTTTCAACGCATCTAAAAGTCCCTGAGAAAAAACAGTCTCCAAACCCACAAGCCCGATCCATCGCTGACGATTCCAGTTATCCGTGTCAGCGTCGAAGTAGTCAAAAGCGCCAAAAGCAGACGTTCCTGAAATGGGGGAGAACTGCCCCCCAAAATGGTAGTTTCTCTCTTCGCCGACTGAACCTTTTCGCTCGGTAGTTTTGCCTTCCAGCCACAACTTCCCGCCCGGTTCATATCGAATTCCAAGTTCGTTTTCGCCGCGAAGGTAACCAAATTCGGTCGATCGGTCTTCCAGCATCGGCAGACTGTCCGACGTTGCTGACCATTTGCCGTTTATGGTCCACGCTCCCCGGTTGAAGTCGCCCTCCAGGTAACAGCCCTGAGCGATCTCATTATCAGCATCTCTTTCGCCTGCGCTTAGACCCGTGAGCAAACGTCCTTCACCACCTAAAACAGTTCCCCGCAACTCAGATGAAACCTGCGCCGCCCTGAAACCGTCATCCTCAATCGCACCGAATGATGAATCTGAAACGGTACTGCCGCTGCTTTTCTCAAATCCACTAATTGTAACCTGTAAAGCATCGCCGCTTGATATCACCAGCTCGCCTGCAGCTATAGTCTCGTTGATCTCCTCCTCTGTTAACCGGTATTGATAGAGTATTTCGATGATATCGCCTTCGTTCAGCAGTTCCCAGCCTATGAAAGTGAGCAGCAGCGTTCCGGTAGTATGAACTAAGGTGTATTCATCCTCACTGAGTTCGCGTCCATTGAGGATAACTTCAGCGCTTCCGATCAGAAGATTCTGATGCTGTAAAACGAACCTTCTGCCTTGTGATCCATTGAAGAATTCTTTAGCCGAACGCGTGACCTTTTCGCCGAATGTGAGCGTGCTACGCAACAGGCTGCGCCCTTTTTTGCCGCGTCGCTCACCGGCTTCCAGCAAGGCTGTGCCGCCTCGCAGCGTAGTTCCCCCGAAGAACAGGTCGTGCGTCTGTTTGAATTGTAAGCGATTCCCTCCTTCCATGCGTCTCAGCAGATCCCCGTCGATCCCCCGATAGGTTGCCCCATAGAGAGTTTCATCTGGATCGGTATTATCGTATAATCCGCTTAATGATCTGCCCGATTCATGGCGCAGATAGGGCTGCAGTCTGCCCCAGTGGCGGTCAACGGATTGATCCTGGTCGGTCTTCAGCAGGTATGAATAACTGCCAGAAAGTCCTGCTCTGTAAGAGCTTGTCGGTAGCACCCGCAATCCCTCATCATCCCATCTGATCTTTGGTTGAGTCTGTGTTTTCGTTGTTTCACCAACTCCATCTCGGAAAACGAGAGGTGTCAAGAATAGTTCATTAGACGTGTCAATGACGTCCAATCCCATATCGCCGAGACCGAGGATATTTCCATCTAAACTCCCGATTCTGAAAAATGCCTCTTCAACGGCTCCCCTCTTGCGATCGAACAACACCCACGTCTCTGCCTGTCCCGATTGCGGATTCTCTATCTCGTGCCTTAACAATCCCCGGTCTGTCGCAAACCAGATACTCTCCAAAGAGCCTGTCATATCATGAACATGATACCCATCCAGTCTATCCTCACGTAAGAAGGGATAAATACGACGGGTGGATATTTCACAGATATCGATACCGGCGTCACTAAGGAAATACAGATCGCCGCCGATATCCTCAATGTCGCGCCACTCTGTGTTTCTAAATCCGTGTTCTGTGCCGAGGAAAGACCAGCTCCCCTGACTGATGCTGAAAATGTCTACACCTTTTTGACCGAAACACCAGAGTTCCTCACCGATCCGCTTCAGGTCATGAAACGGTGCGGCTCTAATACCGTCATCTTCATCGAAGAGCGCGAATGTCTCGGTGCGGGAATCGAACCTGATTATTCCCGCCTCCGCGGCAAAATAGAGATAATCGCCCACGATTTCGATTCGTCTGATCTTGTCAGAGCCGGGCGGCAGGTTATCCGTCTTCAGAGAGAAGTATTCCCACTGTTCGATAAAGCGGTCAAACCGGGAAACGCCGCGCTTGCTGCCAATCCAAATATAATCCCTTTCATAGGCTATACAGGTGAACTTACCTGGCGGCAGCCCATCTTTTTGCGAGTAAGTGTAGCGTCCACCCGTATAAAGATCAATGTACCCGGCGATTGAATCGGCAATCACCCATAACTGCTCGCCGTCTGAACTGATTTCAACGGGACTTAAATGCGGATATTCAGGGAAGATTTCAGGGATGAACAGCTCGCCTTCAGCATCATACCGATATAGACCAGACGGAGTGGCAATCCAGCTCATGTCATCTGCCTGAAGCGTCCAATCGTGTTGTCTCGTCCAGGAGGACGCAGATCCACAGATGAGCGAAACGGCGGTTACGCAGGCGAGTATGAATCTGAGGTTATAAATGGTGTAATCCCGGTTGAACTTGAGGAAATGTAAAGATACACAAATTCAATGTCAAAATCAAGTGTTCAACCGGATGATATGCGATAAAAAGAGGCTGTCCTGTTGGAAATACCATTGTAGCTCGGATTCCCCCCACGAAGTGGCTCTCCATAGGAGTTCTACGAACCTTCGGACCTTCGGAGGAATCCGACGCTGTGCTGTGATTGTAGGGGCGAGGTCACCTCGCCCCTACTGGAAAAACAGATCCCCCCTTACTCCCCGCCAAAGGCGGGCAAGCCCTCTTGAAAGAAAAGGGGGGCAAAAAAATTGAACCGCAGATGACGCTGATTATCACTGATGTCACTGATAGAGTGCGCGCCTTATCTATCAGCGGAATAAGTTTGAATCAGCCTTTTATAACGGTTCAACCTTTAAAACCGGCAGACAAGGGCGTCTACCTGCACAATCATGCGTCGGATTCAGGGGAATCTGACCTACAGGACTGTCGGGTACGGAGACCCGACAGCACAGAAATAACTCTCCTTGAACAAGTTAATTACTCTTCCTTTCAGAATAGTTTCTTTATTTCATCACCTCCTTTCATCAGAGTCACTTTAAGAGCACCCCCTTTCTAATCTGTTTTTCATCTCCTGCTATCAGTTCTATGAAGTAGATTCCTGATGATTGATATGCCGCATCCCAGTCGATGGCATAGTGACCGGGCGTTACGTCATATTCACTATATTCGTAGACTATCCTTCCTGATATATCATAGATTCTCAACTCTATATCTGATGATTTAGAAAGCTCGAAGGGGATGATTGTGGAATTGTTAAAAGGGTTGGGGAAATTTTCATGCAAAATAAAATCTTTCGGAATCTGTTTCAAAGGATTCTCCCGTAAACCGGATGAAGTTTGTTCCCAATCGACAATATAATTATGGTCATCATCAGCGAGAAGAAGGTTCATTTTTCCATCATTGTCGATATCGAGCACGTGTAAGTGTCGGAAATCGGTTGATTCAATAAGTGCGCTTTCCCAAGCGTAAATATAATTGCCGTCCTGATACATCCATAATGAAAGCATACCTGCTGTAGGAGGCCCTGACGGTGAATAAGAAACTGCTATCGATGGTTTGTAGTCAATGGTACCGAAACAACTGTAATCTGGACCTTCGGGGGCACTTGTGGTATCCAACCATGATACATAACCACTTTGAAAACCTGTGCCTTCATAAACAAATGCTGACCCGCCATTAGGATATAGCCCACCTGCATACAGTTCATTCTCTCCGTCGTTATCCATATCCTCAATAACAGGATTGACGCAGCGTAGTGGTATCCCGGTATATAGCCAGTACTGCGTGAAATTACCACTGGATAGATCATAACGAAAATACTGGGTTTCTATGGGATCATAGTTTATAACATAGCCGAAATTACCCGAAACGATGTCGATCATTCCATCGTTATCGAAGTCACCCACATCAAGACGGGCATCGGACCAGTTTTGATAGATTCCCCATAATGAAGTCATAGTAATGGTGTTTTCGGGTTCTGTACTCTTATAGGCGAATTCCCAAACCTGGTAGGCGGTCGGTGGTTGTGATTCATAATTTGTGGTAACGACTGCAACTTCGAGAATGCTATCTTGATCTACATCACAGATTCTTAAGTCTCTCACTGCTCTTGGGAAGGTGAAGTTTGATTTCCAGGACGTGTATATTCCCGGTTCAGAAAACTCCCAAAAATAAATCTTGTTGTAGGTGTAGATCAGCTCTTTCTGTCCATTTTGGTCGATGTCCGTTATGGCAAGGAAAGAAATAGAGGGGCTGTCAGGCACGTCAACAGTGTATTCTTCCTCCATGAATAACTCATATTCATCATTACCTGTACATTTGTAAATCAGAATGAATGCGGTATCAGCAAAGCGTGATTCTTTCCAGAAGGTAACAAATTCGTTTATCCCGTCATTATCCAGATCACCGACTGTGCACTCATCCATTCCATAAGGCTTAGATTCACTTACCCATACATTATTAAAATCCGCTTCACTCACCTTACGAGGGATTTCGGGCTTTACCGGGCTGTTTGGCGTGCCGTTAAGGTCAATACAGCCGTATTTAAAGTAGAATATCTTCTCGGAGTTGTCCTCAAAGGTAACAACCAGTGGAGGGTGAGTATCCCAGATCGTGCCTCCGCGGCGCAAGGATTTTATCGGCTGCTGAAAGGTGCGGGATTGCTGCGGTTCAGGAGTATATCCTTTTCCCATAAAGAGGAATATCTCCAGTTTATTGCCTTTAAAGCGCGCAATGTCCGGGTAATCGTCGCTATCGTAGTTGCCAACCTGTATATTTGGCGGTGTATTGCAGTAATCGACCATCCCGTGTTCCAGCAGGGATAAACCAAAGTCAAGAGGTGAGAGGTAGGTTTCAGAGTGGGCAAAGGAGCAGAAT
>JALGVT010000020.1 GCA_025774555.1 candidate division LCP-89 bacterium | reverse complement strand
ACTGTCATTACGAACGAAGTGTGGTAATCTCTTAGTGCTTGTAATATAGGAGATTGCCACGTCACTACGTTCCTCGCAATGACTCGATATTCCTCTTTTGGGACAGCCCCATAGCAAAAGAAAGCCAGGCTGAGAAGTCTGGCTTTTTTATATTAAAGCAGGTATCAATTGTATTATTTCTGTTCTCTCAACTGAATAGTGCTTGACTTTTTAACATGGACTGTATATATTGAGTTAATAGGTCTTCAATCGAACGCAAATTATCCGAGATAAGGTAGGTTCCTACGTTATGAAAATGGAGGCGAGAGAAATGAAGTTCTCAAAACAAGTTAAATTACTTGTGCTGGTATTCACAATACCTCTAATTGGAGGAATTGGATATACCCAGCCCTTCACCCCTGATGAATTCACTGAAGCCTTATGGCATTTCGATGAAGAGCCGGGGGAAGACATAGCTCATGATGCTACGGGTCATAGTTATGATATGATCCTGCTGGATGGCGCCGAATTTACCACCAGCGGATTCTTCGATAACGGTGTGGATTTAACCGATCCTGATGGGAAAGTGGATTCGGATTACCTGCTTGGCAACGGCTGGGATGCGTTGACCATCGATGCGTTTATATTCCCGACTGAGATAACAGGACCTGAACACCCCATTGTCGAGCGTTATCGTTGGCACAACGTGGCTGATCCGTCCTATTACCTGACAATTTTGCAAAACGGAAGCTTAGTGGGTGGTGTTTACCTGAACGATCCAGGGAGTGTGTATAGCAGCGCTACGACCACACCCGGTACTATTGAAACGAATCAATGGTATCACGTTGCCATGACCTGGTCCAGTGGTGAACCCACAAGGATCTTCCTCAATGGAGAAATTATCGCTGAATCTGGGCAGGTGCATGAAGGTACCGTTCGAGCTGGTGACGATCCGCTTACTATAGGCTGGTTTCACGATCAGGGTTACGGTGATTTTTATTTCCAGGGCATTATCGATGAAGTGCGGATTTCGGATGTTGTCAGATATGGTGAGGAACCTCCGCCAACTGAAATCACATTAACACCATACAATCCGCCAATCATTATTCCGCCGGGAGGAGATGCGCTAGCCTATCATATCACGATTGCCAATCACACCGAAGACCCGGCAATATTCGATGGGTGGATAAGTGTGGATGTTCCTGGCGGGTATTCATTTACTATCTGGGGACCCAGGGAGATCGCGGTTGAGGCCGAGACAGCTCTGGAACGTGACTGGACGATCTTCGTGCCTGGTAATGCTCCTGCGGGTGAGTACCGGGTGGTCGGAATGATCGGGAACTATCCCTGGAACATCGACGATGCGGACGAATTCGGGTTTATCAAGGAGGGCGGAGCCGGTGATATTGAGTGGACTGGCCAAGATGACTGGTATTGCACCGGTGAACCTTTCCCATCGACGTTTGAAGGGCAATCAGTTGAGATCCCCACTGAATACTCCCTGCTGGGTAACTTTCCGAATCCGTTCAATCCGACAACAACAATCAGCTTTCAGCTTTCAGCCTTCAGCTATGTGAACCTGACGGTCTACGATATTACTGGACGGCTAATTGCGGAACTGGTCAACGACTGGCGGGATGCGGGAGTGCATGAAGTCAATTTCAATGCATCTCATCTGGCTTCTGGATTGTACTTCTATCGAATTGAGGCAGGTGATTTCAGCAGTGTGCAGAAAATGATACTCATGAAATAAACGCTGGATCAGGTAGTAAAAAATAAAGGGGCTGTCCCAAAAGTCTATAAACTGTCATTGCGAACGAAGTGTGGTAATCTCTTAGTGCTTGTAAAACAGGAGATTGCCACGTCACTTTGTTCCTCGCAATGACTCAATATTCCTCTTTTGGGACAGCCCCTATCTAATTTATATTTTATCAGGTTACCTACTCGTTAGTCACCTCCAGCAGCAGCAGTTTGCGGTTCAACTGTTGTCTCGCGACCTTCGCTCCACTGAATTCGTCAGCGAATCCGTCTTTGATATCCCGGTAAAGGTCACGGGCTTTGTCGTATCTGCCAGGTTCGACCCAGACCAGGAAGTCCATAGTCTGGTCGGTAACGATATTCTCTTTACTGCGGTTGGCGAAAGCATCTATAACGTCGGAGACGGCAAACTGAATGTCCTCAATCTGATCCTCGTCAAAGTTGCCGGTGATACCGAAAACAATCTTGTATTGAATGCCGCGCTGCAGGTCTTCTTTCCAGTAGGCATTAATGCGCGAAAGCACTTTATCGATGGCATCGTGCATCGCCTCTTCGATGACTACTTCATCCGCCGCCGGACGTTCATAAGAATAGCCGGTTTCCGTGCCCAGCAGTCTTGCGGTGGTGGTTTCGTAAGCGCGGACGGAAACAGACGCTTTCTTCTGCTCGGACGAACCGACCATCCTGCGGTCGATACTGATCGCATAGGTGATATAGACGTCCGAACCGATTGCTAAAGCGATCTGGTATGACAGATCATCGTTCATCCCCTCGACAAGTCGCATCGCTGCGCCGTAATTGTTGAGGAAATTCTGCTGTTCGGGGACGATAACTTCGTAGCGCAGTGCCGTCAGGTAAGATTCGATGACTCGTGCGGCGTGCTTGACGTCCTTCCGGTTGGAGAGTTCTTCCAGGGGATTGCCGCCACTCGGCACTTCAGGCAGAACCATAATCTGTGGCAGCCCGATTTCAGCGGCGAGATCCGCGGTGGCGGTAACCACACCCAGCCCGACCAGGTCTTCCTTCATCAAACCGACATTGATCCTGAAGACCTTTTCTATTTTCAGCTCTTTACCGCCGCTTATTTTGACGCGCTTGGTAAATTCTTCGGATTCCCAGGCGATGAACTTGGAGATATTCTCTTCTTTAAAGAAGTCCTGCTCAATTAAGGAGAAGCGGTTCTTCTCTTCCTGTGTGGTAAAAATCGGATCGGCGCCCAGATAGAGGCAGAAATAGACGGCGCACTTGCGGGCGTCATCGATGGCATTCTGCTCTCTGTATTTCTTCTTTCCGCCGCCGATGCCGGCTGCTTTGACCATCCACTCGGTCGGCGAATAGGACTCCACAAAACCGGCTTCCTTTGATTTGGGCAGATTATTTTCTACTTTTCCTTTGGCAAAGGCAGGGACAGCCCCAAATACCCAGATCAGGATCAGCAGTGATAAGGTCAGGTTTATTGTCTTGCGCATAACTCCTCCGGATGAAATCGCGCCTGTAATTTCTATTAAACCGTCAGACGAGGGCGTCTGACGGCACGCTGTATATTATATAACGCCTGTGATTCAGCTTAAACTCGTTTATTAGTAGCCGACAGCTCCTCTTGCCATCTTCAACGGATCATATCCCAGTGACGGCAACGACCAGGTTAAATAAACCTGGAAGCCGATGCCGCTGTAGTCAAGTTCGGGCACATCATTATACGGGGAAAGGTCTATCTCTTCATCATTAAGTGTATAAGTCCAATCACCATTAGGCGCAAACATTCGGTAAGATACACCTGCTCCAAAATTCCAGTCATAAGCTAAGGCAATTTCTATGTTACCATTAAAAGTCATACCGATGCTGCCGATGTCCCATTCCCAGTCATGATCATTTGCATTGGTTCCACTGACGGTGTAATTGGAATATGATAACAGGGCTTCTATGCCAAGGTGGATTCTGTTAACGTAGAATTTCTTGACCAATCCACCACCTATTCCCCAGTATAATCCGCTCTCCAGATCATCTCCAAAAGCCGAAGCGCCATCAAGAGTTCCAACGCCAAATTCGCCATAAATGGAAGCAAATAATTGTGATATCTGAGTTGATCGGGCTAAGTTGTAGTTGAACCACAGTTGACCAACAGTAATGGTACTACTGATGTCTTCTTCAAAATGTATGTGGTCAACATGTGGTAGCGTCTCTTCTCCTCCAATTGGAAGCATCCCAAGCCTCACCGAAATATCAATCGGCAGTCTGGGGTGTTCCAGGGCAATCATGCCCCGTTCGTACCCCCCGCCGATGACAACCCGCGCCTTTGAATCGGCGCGTTTGCTACGGTTATCGGCGACTCTGGAGACGCGCACCATACCGAGTTCCTCGCGGGTTGTAGAACCATCTGCATTCTCATAGTATTCCGCGATAATGAATTTATCATCGACGCCTAATCCTTCCCTCTTCCCCATCGAAAATTCCACCCATCCCGAACCGGTATTGGCGAGCGGGTTGGTCAGTTGAAATTCTGGAATCTCCTGCGTTGCCACCTTAAGATTTCGCGCTAAAACTTCAGCGGCGGTAACAAATGCATACTGTTTGCCGTTGATAACCTTGCCCTTGTGGGTGAACTGTGCGTCCACTTTGGCGGCTCCCTTGCCGACTGTCTCCTTTTTCACCAGAAGGGTCACGCTGGCGCCTGCTTCACCGGTCTTTACCGAAAACCATATAATGCCGCCGTGCAATTCGTAATTAACCATATTTTTATCGGCATAGGTATATTCTTTAACCTGCGATATGACCGGGACGTATATATAAGCGGAATTCATCACCGCTTCAAGGTTTTCAGTGGTGATGCCGGATTCCTTCGCTTTCTCGACGACAAATGAATGCTTTTCTGCTTCGCTGACCAGCCCTTGAGCCCGCATTTCCTTCGCCAGGTCCACAAGTCGGAGTATCTCCGGGACTAAAACGTCCTCCATGACGGCGGCGAGATCATCGAGGTTCTGCGTGCTGCGAGACTTGGCTTCATTCCTGAATGAAAGCAGAATCTCGTCGGGGAGAGGATTATAATCGAAGCGGGACATTTCGATCTCGTCCTTTATCGTCTTGAGGAGAAATTTCTCCTGCTCGTACCCCAGTTGAACGTTGTCGCCAACAGGCAGAACCGCATCGATAAAGGATATGGATTTTCTCTGGTACTTATCCTGTGTATCCTGTGCCATGGTGACAGCATAGGTTAAGGAGATTAAGAAAAAAGAAAAGATTATGCCGGGTATCAACCGTCTGCTAAATGTCTGCATGGCTGCCTCCACGCTGGTAATCTGTGATGATGGTTTATATCTTTAACTGAATTTTGTCTGCCTGCTATTCTGCTCTGAAGAAGCGGCAGGTGACCTTGTTCTCAGTCCGCTCTAAGACAGTCAGGTTGGGTAAGTGCTCCATTTTCAGCGCAATGAGGTTCATTTTCTCGGAATAATCGAAGCGGAACGTCGAAGTCTTGCCCTTCTCAAAGCCGAGATCGGACACTTCAGAATCCCTGAAGCGGATGTTAGTCAGATACTGCTTGACAGTCAGGAAATCGTTATAAGCGGGTATGCCTTCAATGAGCACGGTTATAGGACGGCTTTTGCGTCCGCCGTAAGCCGTAAGCTGTGAGATCAGGTCTTTGTTAAACTCTTTCTCTGCTTTTACCAGCGCGTCCGTAATCGCTTTATCCTCATTGTTTCCAGTTCCTTTGACGCCTTCCAGGGGAGCCGCGTACTGTGCGATAATCTGTCCCGATTCAGCTTCGATGGCGCGTGCGTCCATCCAACATTCATAGACATAAACGCCCACCGGTCCGGCAAAACCGATCACTTCCTTCTTCTCTTTCAACTGCAGTTTGGCATTACCGACGATGACTATGTTGGAGAGCATCTTTCTGCCGATCCACCTCGCAGCGCCGACGTTCTGCCCTTTAGTAGCCTTGAGAAACTGCGCCTTAAATCCCTCGTTGGACATAAGCTGGGAGATGTCGCGTACGTCAAAGTCAGCTTTGACCAGATCAGAAATCAGCTTATTCGCTATCCGCTCATCCCGATCCACTATTTTGCCGTCAATTTCAGTCGTGAAACCGACAACACAGGAGAAATTGCGCATCAATTTCTGTGCTTCCTCATCTGAAAGCTCTTTAACCACGCTGCACTCCACTTCCAGCACCAGGAATTCATGCTCCTGTTTCTCAGAGATAATTTTGCTATCCTTGACGTGCCCGGAAATCATGGACAAAATGGTGTCATCAGCCAGCATGAAATCTTGAATTGCCGTCTGTGATTTGATCTCCACGCCCAGCACCTGTTCGACGGCGTTACGCTGCGCATCGACTAATGCCTCCTCACGGGCAGCAGGAACGTCCCCGCTGAAAATGGTCGCTTCTCCGCACACGGTTACGCTCACTACAGGACCTTCCTGAGCTAATGTAAATGAAACCATCAGGAGAAGAAGGAGAGGAATTGTGGATGTCCTCATAATTGCCTCGTTTATGACTTTGAAATTGTTGCAGGTTGGCTAAAGGGGAATGATTCTAAAATGAGTAAGGGCAAAACGATCCCCCGTTTTGCCACGTTATACTCAAATCCCCATTAAATCGTTCCCCTGTTTTTCTACCATATCACCTTTCAATTCGTAGTAATATGCGAAATATAACACAACGGAACGATCATGAAAAATTATTTGCTCGCAGCGATAGAAGCAAGGTAATAAACGTTCGCGACTATAGCAAGCTGCGAGACAACCAGAATTACACTGCTGAACACGAACCACATCGATCCGGATACTACGATAGTATCCTCCGGAAGCAATTCAGGGATGAGAGTGCGGTCGCCGGTTTTTAAGAACTTTTTAATGTTCACCTTTATCACTTCCGAACCCAGTCTGCTGGAGCGAATCAGCTGCACGTTATCGAGCCGGCTCTTATCCGCGGGACCACCCGCCACCGATATCAGCGTTATCAAGTCAGTGTTAGAGGGAACGAAATACTGTCCCGGTTTCTCCACGCGCCCCCAGACATTGACCATCATCATCAACTGGTTTTCATCGCCGATGAAGTACTGCGCTCCTGGTTCGATGTATTTCGGAATAGTGACCGGCGTATCAGCACTCCAGACGATGCTTGTGAAGCTTAATAGCGCCGCGGTCAGAAGTAATGCCACTCGTTTCATAAGGTATCCTGATTTACAAACTACAATGCTGAATTTATTGCTCTATTAAGGGATGTAAAATTGATAAGCGCGCTCGCTGCCCGAAGGCTGCTCTGCAGACGTCGCTCCGATGACGTCCACCTGATATTTATAGGTTCCGGCTTCCAGCGGTTCCGGATAGACAACCTGGAGCGGAGACGGGAGATTATAAACCGTCAGCCAGAACGGAATCCAATCCGTATCAACCGAACGGTACAAGCGCACTACAAAGTATTCTACAGGCTCTAAAATCACGAAATCGTAGCTCCAGGAAAGATAGAGACTGTCGTTCTGTACCTGCGGTTCTGTCAGATCGGGTTTCATCATCAATTTATAATATGTTTCTTCTGATAAACCGCTCTCGTTTCCACTCTCATCGTAAGCGGTTACCCAGTATGAAAAACCTGTGGAAAGACCGGATGCCTGATCTGGCGCAAGCACAGAGTCTCGATCCTCATATTCTGTGTACTCGGGATCGATTTCGTCAATGAGTATTCGCTCGGCGTCGTCTTCATCCATCATACGGTAAATGCGGTATCCCTCAAGATCATGCGCGCCCGATTGTGTCCAGCTCAGATAGATATAATCACCATCAGGGACTGCGTCAATACCTGTTTCGATAAAGACGTCATCATCACTGCGAGGTGTAATCTGCACCACCGCCGGTGGATCCATATCCACGGCAATCTCTTCGCTGGCGCATCCCCAAAAAAGGGATAACAGCAGCAATCCAGCAGAGAGCAACAGGATATTTCTGAATAATCTATACATAACTAAACTAAACCTCTTATAAGGCTTTTTTGCAAAGCTCCTACTTCTTGAGTTTAGAAACTGTACCCGATGGATAACCTGTGCGCGTTCCCTAACTCAGCTTTCATGAAGGCGTAATCGCAGTTTAGATGCCAGTATTGCAAGCCAAAGCCGACGTTCCAGGTGGCAAGATCGACGTCGTTCCATATCCCATCGACGAACTTGCCCCAGTCCAGCCTGGAGAAACCAAAACGGAAAAATAGCGTCCGGTCCCAGATGTATTCAATGCCCATGCGTCCATCGTCATTATAGCGCGTATTCGACACGCGTTCAAAGATCAGCTCACTCTTCCACTTGGGGACTTTATGATGATACGCAATACCGACGCGAAAGTTCTGCGTTATTACGTCGGTATTACCCTCACCCCAATCGATACCGGTCTTGGTGAAGTCCTGGTAACATAAACCGAGGGCAAAATCGCCCAGCGACGGTACTCCAAACATTTCAGAAAAGGGAAAGCGAAGCTGCATACCCGCATCCGCTCCAATACCGAAGGCTTCCTTATCATACAGCTTATGGCGGATCATCTTCAGATTTAAACCGATCGGGATTTCTAAAGGAATCTCGAACAATGACCAGCCCAGATCGAGGTTAAACTTGTTCATCTTGGCGAAGGTAATGAACAGGGCATCTTCCGAATCGTCGAAATAACCTTCTGGAATGCCGTTAATGAGGTTCTTCCTATCCTCCAGCGAGTAACCAGCGTCTTCAGAGTAGTCCGGGAAAATCGGGATTTGATCGACAGCCAGCCTGACCCAGTGAACGCCGAGAGCCGCTCCGGTAATCGGAAAGACCGCACCCAGCACCGAGTGCTGCGCCAGCGCATCGCCTACGTCTCCAAACTGATTGTTGTACATTGCCCATATAGAGATACTGGGAACCCGCGCTAATCCAGCAGGATTCCAGTAAAATGAAGATGGATCCTCTGCAACGGCACAGTATGCGCCTCCGAGTCCAAGCGCTCTTCCGCCTACGCCGATTTCGAGAAACTCACCAGCATACCTGGTCCCCAGAGCATCAGGAACAGCATAAGCGGTTATCATCAATAACGCAAGTAATATCTTCGATATTTTCTGTTTAAATTTCAAGATTCCACCCTTAGCGAAGTTTGGCAAGCTTCATAGTGCGCTCTATTTCCTGATCACCCCTGCGGGCTCGCAGCTTGTAGAAATAGACGCCGTTGGCGATGTTTTTCCCGTCTTCATCCCTGCCATCCCAGTAGATTTCACCGTAGTTGATCTCTTCAGCGGAATCGCTGTAAAGCGTGCGTATCAACCTGCCGGAAACAGTGTATATTCTCACTTCAACCGGCTCTGTCGTCTGTTCAGTTAATCGATATGTGAAGTAGGTCTTGTTCTTAAATGGGTTGGGGTAATTGCCGATGAAATCCAGTCTGAAATCCCCCATGACCTGGAACTCGATGGCTAAGGAATCGGCGTTGCCGAAGAGATCCTCGGCTTTGACGAAAAACGTGTGCGATCCGATCATGAAAGCGCTGTTGGGATTGTAAGACAACGTCATCACCTGTCCATCGCCGCCGCCGGTTGTTACCGTGACTTCACCCGGGTTGGTTGAATCACCGTCAACTATGACCCGGTAAGTGGACGGATCAGTATTAACGCCTCCCGGATCCTGTATGATGGTGGAGATTTTCGGACAGCTGGGGACATACCCGCCTTCAGTATAAATCTGCCCATCGACGCTGATTTCGACCGCGGGACCTATCTTATCGCCATTCTGCAACATGGTGTAGTACCCGCTGCGGCTCTCTTCTGTATAGAACCGGTAGGCGGGGTAATTCATTCCGGGCTGCTCCGGCAGTTCCAGCGATCCTTCCTGCGTCAACTGCCACATTACCTGCTCAGGGGATTGATAGTGCAGGGCAACGTCTTCGATGGTCACGGAAGTGTCGTAATGCGTCATATCCATCGCGAACCAGTAACTATTATCCGCAGATGCGATATCGCCCAGAAAGTCTATTTCGATGCCGTGCCCCGGCAGCATTACCGCGTCGGCGTTGTGCATAGCGAAAGAGATGTCCGATTGCATCATCGGCAGAGATAACTCATCTTTTTTATCAAATATAATCACGCCTTCGTGGCTGCTTGTTGTATCCGGTGGCAGATAAATGCTGGCGGTCATAAAGGTTGTGTCGAATATGGTTGAATCTCCCTGCAGCACAACTTCCACGATATCCAGCACAGAACGCAGTGTCAGGGTATCGCCGCTGCCGCTTTGCGAAGAAATATTAAAATGATCCACAGCTATAGTATCTGCGTAAGGATCGGTGATGAAATCTTCCACTAACCAGCCCTGCTCGTTCAACCTGACTTCAATAGGTAGTATTCCAGGTTGATCGAACGGAGACGCAGTGAAAGCAGTCGCTGTCGAATCCAGAAGAAGATCCCTGATAACCGTGCTGCCGATTAACTGTGTAGTGGAATCCGTAACTAACCAGTGAAATTCCACGTCAACCGAGTCGATGTCGGTCCCTGTTGTGGTCGGATCCTCAGGCTGGCTGTTTATCACGTCAATGGCAAATGATGCGCTGCCTTCGTGGATATCCATGCGCAGAGTGGCTGGAACCCACTCAGGGTTCGGTATCCGGTTTAAGACATAAAAGATATATTCACTACTAACGGAGAGGCTGTCCTGAGTATCGGTCGCTTCAACCCAGTATATGAACCTGTCGCTGGCATGGTAGGGATATACGGTGCTGTCGATCAGAGTGGTTGTCTCGTACCAGTTGGCGGATTCCGTCGGTGTCATCTCGAGCGAATCGTGTTCGACTATCGGACTCCCGGTGTTCGTCTCAATGCGGAAATGCGCCCAGGCGGATTGAATACCCTGCGGATCAAGTATCTTTGCCACCAGATAAAAACTATCCCAAATATCCACCGGTTCAGGTGCAGATGCAAGCGAATCTATAGTGCTGCCAGATGCGTATGCATCGTATAAGTAAAGCGGCGCTGCAGTAGTAAAGGATTCGTTGCTTGATGGATCCCAGAAACTTAAACGGTAACTGCCTCCCGATATATTAGTTGAATCGCTCATTTCCGGCAGCGAAAAACTTGCGCCGATGCCGTTTGCCGAAGGTATCAACGGTATTTCCAGCGGTTCACCGAGCTGCAAAGCGGGATAATCGAATTCATCATAGATACGAAGCGCTCCCTCATAATTCTCGTAATCTCCTTCAAGGGTGAGATCGATCTGATCGTTATAAGACGAAAATTCCGGCGAAACTTGCACCGGCGCTGCTTCAACCGCCGGGAAAGCAACTTTTAACGAAGGATCCCCCAACAGGTTCATCAGGTGAACGGTGTCGAACGATTCCACAGACCCGCCCATCCCGAAATAGGCAAAATATACGATCTTTGCCGCATGGACGATTTCGCCCAGACGAAGTTCAGGGTTATCGTAGAAGAGCCCGGCGAGCATTTCCTGCAGCCAACTGCCATTGAAGAACCAGCCCAATCCAGAAGACCCGAGGACGGCAATAGCGCCTTTGTCTTCTGCGAAGATGAATTCCTCTCCCAGAATGGAGGATGGTTCCGGGTTATCGAATGCGCATATATAACAGGTGAAATTAGTAATGAAAGGATACCGACCTCTGTTGGCAAGCTGCGGTATGTTTTCAAGCCGGAAGAGTGAATAGCTTGACCAGACCGCTCCCGCGCCATGTCCGTTGTAATCAATGACCAGTGTTCCTTCTTCAAATAGGTCGATAAGATCGCTGGTGCCACCGTAAAACGGGTTGGTAACCGGTTCAACTGCG
Source organism: candidate division LCP-89 bacterium (assembly GCA_025774555.1). Lineage (GTDB taxonomy): Bacteria > Electryoneota > B3-LCP > B3-LCP > B3-LCP > JALGVT01. Next base: position 58,096 of record JALGVT010000020.1, on the reverse strand, counting down.
AGCCTATCGACGAAAATATTTTCTTCAAGTTGTTCTATAGCGTTCTGACTGAGGGTGATGAACGTAGTGCCCGCCACGTCTCCTTCACCGGTTACGAAGAGGTGCGTATTCTGCCATTGCCCCGGTTCTGTGTCTGTTTCGTATTCTTCGAGCTTGTCGAGATAATAAGCAAGTTCCGTTTGGTCCCGGGCTGAAACTCTGCCCACAGCTATATCCGGTATCATATCGTCATCAAGTAAGCCGTACCAGAAATCGCTGGCAACTGCGCCGTAAGCCTGTGTCTGGATATACATGGCAGGGACCAGATTGCCGCCCGACTCGAACAGCGTATTGCGCGTATCATAAGATGCGTCTCCGACCAGAAAGAGGAATTCGGGAGTAGTTGGAAGCGCCACTACCAGATCCTTGATCGCCTGCGGAGTGTAAATGCCGTAAGACATCTCATCGAATACGTCGTCGATGAATACCAGCTCGGTGCGTCCCAGACCAGCGCTGCGTCTTTCTAAGTAAGAAGCCAATTCCGGGCTGTTCTCGAAAATCCGGTGCGCCACCACTAAGAGTTTTGTCGGTTCACCTGAACTCAATTCGCTGATTATATCCGATCCCGGATCCAGTTCTGTGGAATCCGGCTGCAATTTGGCGCTGGATGAGAGAGCGATATATTCGGCGTCTCCGTAGGAATGATCTTGAAAATGAACCTCGAAATAGGTACTGCCATACTCTATATAAGGTAATATCTCAGCATTGATGATTTTCGACTGACCGATTTTGTAAATATCGACCTGTGAAGTTGTGAACTCCTCTAAACGGAAATCTACGAGGTTGCTGCCTGCGTTTTCAGGGGGTGCGAAGCGGATATAATCTGACGAAGCTTTATACAGTTTTGGATAAGTGATTTCGAACCAGTTCAGTAATATTTTATCGTTTGATCCGGAACGAGTATCGCCTGGACAGAGGATAGAAAGGATATTTTCACCATTTGAAAGGCTGCTCGAGCGGATGCCCTCATTTCCCGTTGCTTCCAGAAAAACGCTTGTTTGACTGCGCCATGGGGATATATCGCCGGTACCTGCCTGCAGCGCGCCTGATGGGGAAGTCATATCGTTCAGATAAACGTAGGCATGATGGTATCCCGCATTATTCCCCGGGTCGGTTGAATAGGTCAACCCCATCAGGCTAACCTTAACGTTGGCATTTATAATCGCGTCGCGATCGGGATGCGGCAGGTGAATCGCGTAATTATTCTGTTGGGGAGCTACGATGCCGCTGTCGTAATACCAGTGCTCTTTCAGCGAATCCGGTCCGACTTGCGACAAACGGTTGTAGTATTCGTTCTGTTCAGCATGGATGGTAAAATGATAAGAAGTGGGTCTGATCATCTGCTGTGGATCGACTTCGACGATCTCTCCTGACTCTTCGACGAGGCGAGCGCCCAGTTCTCCTCCCCAGGAGAGCCAGTACACGTTGACGTCAGTGTATAAATCGCTGTAGATTTCAGGGTTGATATCGCTATAGGTGTCGTGGAGTTCTTCACCCCAGAATTCGATGTAATCGTCCTCGTCAAACCTTCCGTCCGCTTCACCGTCTACATAGATCGGTATCTCTTCGCCTCGGTTTTCCAAGAGGAAAGTCCTTGGATCGCCATAGACGTCGGCGCCCCATGACCTGAGATCCCAGTATGAAAGGTGATAAAGCCCCTCTTGGGAGACGAAAATTTTAAGTCTTTCCTGATCGGCTGAATTAGATTGCGGAGGCTGCTGTGAGTTTGCCTCTGCCAAAGCGGGCAGCGGAAGCATACCGGACAAACCCTGCATCAGCAGCGGCGCGGAAATATTTCGCTGTCCAGCGCCAGGTCTAACTTCAAACTGAAGGCTTAGAGTGATAGATTTAAGGTAGGAAACGTCCCCCGTCCTGCTTCCTGGCATAACCGCATTAATGCGAAGCCGGCTATAAGGAATGCCGCGATACTTGCCCAGATCCTCTAATCCCACCCATTTGAACTGACGCGAGTTCGCAGCCCGATTAACGTCGGATTTAAGCGGATTCTGCTGATCGACAGTCTGATCGCCACTGTACACGACAGGCTGCTGAAGCAGCCGCAGAATACCCGTCTCTTTCTCAAGAAGGCGCAACTGGAGAGTTTGACTATTTCCGGGAATCACCAAGGCTTGTACGGGTAAAAGAACTCCATCTACAGAAGGCAGTCTGGGCATGTTCCCCATTTTGAGTACAGCTCCCTCGGGAGTTTCTTCGGCGCGAAGCGGTGGATAGTCAATGCGGACGATCAGCTTGTCAGCATGCTTTTCAAGAATGGTTAATTCAGGTTCTGCGAAAGGGAAATTTGCTTGAATACCTTCGCTGTGTTTTATTGCCAGAGCAGTTGACATGAACAGCAAAGCTGTTCCTATGGTCAAAATCTTTTGTAAGAAAGTTGTATATTTCACAGATAATTACCTATCAGGGGGAAAATTCTGCCGAATCGGGAAATAAGATAAACAAACGGGGTATAACTTGCAAGTTAAAATATCACTAATTAGACCGGTACATTAACTATTATTCCCCTATTACTTACGATAACAAAATAAGAGGGGATGGTGCGAATAAAAAGGAACTTTTTCCACTTTTTTGCGGTTATGATTCTTGAGTCTCTTAAAGTAAGAGATTCTGTTTGTTAAATTCATAAATTTCCGGACAAAATCGAAACCATAGAGTGTGAGGAAGCGCCTTGACAACGACACCCAACTCAAACGACATCGAAGCGACCACCAGGTTGGTCGAAGAACGATCCGCTTTTATCGATGACCTGCTGACGCAGATGCAGACTGAAATCGTCGGACAAAAGAAGATGGTCGAAAGACTGCTGATCGGTTTGCTGGCAAACGGACATATCCTGCTCGAAGGCGTGCCCGGTCTGGCTAAAACGCTGGCGGCAAAGTCTCTTGCTATGGCAATTGAGGCGCGCTTCCAGCGGATTCAGTTCACACCCGACCTGCTCCCCGCAGACCTGATAGGCACTTTAATCTATAGCCAGAAGAGTGGCGAATTTATAGTCAAAAAAGGTCCGATCTTTGCGAACTTCATCTTAGCCGATGAAATCAATCGCGCTCCTGCTAAAGTGCAGTCAGCGCTGCTCGAAGCCATGCAGGAGAGGCAGGTGACCATCGGTGAGGAGACCTACAAGATCGATGAACCGTTCCTGGTGCTGGCAACGCAAAACCCCATCGAACAAGAAGGCACCTACCCGCTGCCAGAAGCTCAGGTTGACCGTTTCATGCTGAAGGTTCTAATCGACTATCCGCAACGCGAAGAGGAGCGTGAAATTCTCACACGTCACGCTGTTTATCATGCGCCGGATATCAAACCGGTTATCAAACCGCACCAGATATTAGAAGCACGTGAAGCGGTGTCTCAAATTTACGCGGATGAGAAGATCGAAAACTACATCCTGGACATCGTCTTTTCCACCAGAGAACCGAATAACTTCGGCTTAGGCAAACTGAAGGACTACATCGCTTACGGCGCATCGCCGAGAGCAACGCTATATCTTATGCAGGCGGCGCGGTGTCACGCTTTCCTAAGACATCGCGGATTCGTCATTCCCGACGACGTCAAAGAGATCGGTCCGGACGTGCTGCGTCACCGGGTAACCATAACTTACGAGGCTGAAGCAGATGAAATCACTTCCGAAAACGTCATTCAGGAGATATTCAATCACATAGAAGTGCCATAATCTTTAGCTATTAGTCCAGAACTTTCATGGAAACCTCGGAAATATTAAAAAAAGTAAGACAGGTTGAAATAAAAACGCGCGGGATCGTGCAGGAGATATTCTCCGGCGAATACCACTCCGTTTTCAAGGGTCGGGGCATCGAATTCGCTGAAGTGCGCGAGTACATTCCCGGTGATGACATACGTTCAGTTGACTGGAACGTCACGGCGCGCATGGGTTTCCCTTACGTCAAGCTCTTCGAGGAAGAACGCGAACTGACGCTGATGCTGCTGTGCGATTTCTCATCCTCCGGTTATTTTGGATCGAAAGCACAGATGAAAATTGAAGTCGCCATCGAACTGGCGGCGCTGCTGGCGTTCTCAGCTATTAAAAACAACGATAAGGTCGGTCTGCTGCTCTTTACGGATTCCATCGAAAAGTACGTCCCGCCTAAAAAGGGGAAAACGCACGTCCTCCGCATTTTGCGAGAGCTTATCTCTTTCCAACCGGAACGCGCCGGAACCAACATCAGTGAAGCCCTGGGATACTTCAGCCGCATCTCGTCTCGCCGCGCCATAGCCTTTCTGATCAGCGACTTCTGGGACAGCGGATTTGAAGACGATCTGCGCCTCGTTTCCAAAAAGCACGATCTAGTAGCGCTTAACCTGCAGGATCCGCGAGAGGAGGAAATTCCACCCATCGGTCTGATAAAATTGCAGGACGCTGAGACCGGCGAAGAGTTCTGGCTTGATACTTACGATAAAAGCGTGCGCCAGCACATCAAGCAGACGGTCGCACAGAAGCGCGAGAAGTTGAACTCGCTATTACTCTCCAGCAATGTGGACAAGGTGGACATTCGCGTGGACGAGGACTATATCAAGCCGCTGTCGAAGTTTTTCAAGATGAGGGCAAGACGGCGATGAGAATTACGCTGAAAACGCTGGCGATAATCATCCTATTTTTTGCTGGATCTGCCTGTGCGGAGCTGCAGATAAACCTCGAAGGATTGACCGATTCCATCAGAATCGGTGATCCGCTGGAATTGCGTCTCACCATAGAGGCGCCGATGGAAGGGCAGCTGCTGATCCCGGATCTGCCCGCCGTGATGGCTCCCTTTGAATTATTGACGCAGCCGCAGACCTCTGCGCTTTCCGCACCGGATGAATCGAGGCTGCTGGAAATATCATTCGGCGCTACCTGTTATGAAACCGGTGATCAGGTATTTCCACCGATTCCGGCCAAATGGATTTCTGAAGACGGGGAACAAACCGATTCTGTTGCGACAGAACCGCATATTATTCACATTCAAGGTGTGGTCCCGCAAGAAATCTTAGCTATCGCCGATTCGACGCAGCAGCCGTATCACCTGCTCCAACAAAACCGAGCCAGAAAGATCGCCTACAGCGTCGCCGAATTTATTCCCTGGGCGTTGATTATATTAGCAGCGATATCTGTTTTTTTCTTAATCCGCTGGCTGATCCGCCGCCGAAAGCGGGACGATGAAGAGGTTATTCAGGGTCCTCCATCCAGACCGCCTTACGAAATCGCAATGGAAGAACTGGACAAACTCCGCGATCGGAAGTTGTACCAGTCGGGCGAAATCAAGCTCTATTATAGCGAACTATCTGAGATCATCCGCAGGTATATCGAGGGACGGTTCGGCGTTCCGGCGATGGAATCGACCAGCTTCCAGCTCATGCGGGATATCGAAATTCACCTGAGTAACCGGAACCTGGAATCGATTCTGGAATCTCTGCTTGCGGACGCTGATCTGGCTAAATTCGCCAAGCATCGCCCTGATGAGGACACCTGCCGGAAAGATTTGGAAAACTCCTATATTCTGGTGAACAGGACTAAACCTGAACCGAAACCGATTCTCAGCGAAGAGGCGGCGTGATGGAATTTAGAGATCCGCTCTGGCTGATCCTTCTACTGGTGATAATACTGCTAAACCTCGCTGCCTTGCTCCTCGGAAAGGGCAGAAAGCTGCCGGTTAAATATTCAACGCTGGAGATAATCCGCGCCACAGGCGGTGGAATTGGCGCGAGAATCCGACATATCCTGCCCATGCTTCGCTGGCTGGTCTTAATCATCCTGATCATCGCGTTAGCGAGACCTCAGAAGCTCTTTCAGGAACGTCAAATGGAAACCGAAGGCATCGACATCATGCTGACGCTGGACATTTCCACCAGCATGCTCGCCGAAGATTTCAGGCCGAAGAACCGCCTCGAAGCCGCGAAAACCGTCGCTTCGGAATTCATCAGCGGGCGGACGTCGGATCAGATCGGTCTGGTGGTGTTTGCAGGGCAGAGCTTCACTCAGTGTCCGCTGACTCTGGATTACAATCTTTTAAAAGAACTGCTGACGCGAATCAACATCCAGCTCGTTACGGAAGGAACCATCGAGGACGGCACGGCAATCGGCATGGCAATCGCCAACGGTGTGAACCGATTGCGCAGTTCAGAGGCAAAGTCCCGTATATTAATCCTGCTGACCGACGGGCAGAATAACCGCGGTGAAGTGGATCCGCAGACCGCAGCTTCTGCCGCTCAAGCCCTGGGGATACGTATCTACACTATCGGCGTCGGCACGGAAGGATTCGCTCCCTACCCCGTGCGAGATCAGTGGGGCAGAACGACCTACCAACAGGTGCAGGTTGAAATTGATGAAGAGCTGCTCCGCCAGATTGCCGATCAGACTGGAGGCAAATATTTTCGAGCGACTGACGCAGAAGCTTTGCGCCGTGTCTATACGGAAATCGACAAGCTCGAGAAGAGCAAGATCCGCGTGCATCAATACCGCCAGAAAGCAGAGTTATTCATGCCTTTTCTCAGTATCGCATTGATACTGCTGCTGGTTGAGGTTGTCCTTGCCGCTACGCGCCTGAGGAGGATGCCGTGATCCGCTGGGGAAACAGTCTCTTTTTATATTTCCTTCTTCTTATTCCTCTGCTGGGCATCCTGTTATTTTACGTCAAGGAGAAGAGAGGGCGACAGAAACTCGAGATTTTCGCATCACCCGCTTTGATGACGCTATTAGCACCCAATCTCTCTTTCGGAAGGAAACGCTTTAAGGATTTTCTGATCTTGACAGCCATTACGCTCCTTATTATCGCTCTGGCGGACCCGCAGGTCGGGACGCGGATCGAAGAAGTCAAGCGTGAAGGAATTGATCTAGTGGTGGCGCTGGACGTTTCGACCTCTATGCTGGCGCAGGATATTGCTCCTTCAAGGCTGGAAAAAGCGAAACATGAAATGAGCAATCTCCTTGACCGTCTGGAAGGCGACCGCGTCGCGCTGGTGGCGTTTTCAGGGAGGGCGGTTATCGAATGTCCCCTGACGATGGATTACGGAGCCGCGGAGATTTTCCTCGCAGTGTTGGAACCGGGTATGGTATCCATGCCCGGCACGTCTATTGCAGCGGCTATTCGTACTTCGCTGAAGGCATTTCAGGAAGGCAGCCAGGCGGGTAAAGCCATCGTCCTGATCACGGATGGTGAAGATCATCAGGAAGAGGTGATGGAAGCCGCCAGGGAAGCTAAGGAGATGGGCGTTACCATTCACGCAGTCGGCATTGGTTCTCCTCAGGGAGTACCTATCCCGACCGGTGAGCAAGGCGGTGAGTTTAAAAAAGACAGGCAGGGAAGCGTCATCGTTACAAGATTGGATGAAGCGCTTTTACGGGAGATCGCTGCAGAAACGGGGGGCGTGTACCAGCGATGTTCTTCAGGCGGCGACGAAATGGACGCCATCATCCGCGCCGTTGCCGGTCTTGAAAAAGGAGAACTGGGATCGAAGGAATTCACACAGTACGAGCACCGCTACCAGCCTCTTGTGGCGCTGGCGGTGCTGGCGCTCTTCCTCGAGTTTCTGCTGTCCGACCGGAAAATGCGGCTGCCGCGCTACCTGCGCATACTATCGAGTGAGAACAGATCATGATCAGCAGGTATATCACAATTATCTTGCTATTCTGCCTAACGGCAGTATCCGCGCAGGCAAACTGGAGGGCAAAAGCTCGCGCAGGGGAGAAACTCTTTGCAGAAGGTCAGTATGAAGAAGCGCTTATCAATTACCTCGAAGCGCTGGAAGATGAAGGTGATTCGACCTTGATCGCATTCGGATTGGGCAACATCTTTCAGGCTCTGGAGAAATTCGATGAAGCGGGAGGGTTTTACCAGACCACCTTAGGTAGTTCAGACAGTCTCCTCAGCGCGGATGCTCTGTACAATATCGGAAATGCGCTGGTTGGAGGGCAGAAATACAAAGAAGCGCTTGAGGCTTATAAAGCTGCTCTGCGGATCAATCCAGGTCAAGCCGATTATCTGCATAATCTCGAAATCGCTCAGCATCTGGTAGAGAATCCTCCAGAGCAGCAACAGCAGCAAGGCGATAAATCCGATGAAGATCAGGAACAGAACGAGCAGGAGCAGGAACAGGAACAACAGGATCAGCAGCAGCAAGACCAGCAAGAGCAAGAACAGCAGAAACAACAAAAAGAGCAGCAGGAAGATCAGGAACAGGAACAACAGCAGGAACAACAACAGGCTCAATCCGATTCCATGTCAGTCGAAGACGCTGAACGCCTCCTGAACGCGCTTCAGATCGACGAAAAACAGGTTCAGGAAAATCTCAAGAAACAGCAGACCGGCGAAGCGCCCAGGGGTAAGGATTGGTAAACCGGTCGATGAATCTCATGTTATATCTCAGCGATAAAAAATATCTTACGTCTCCATACAGCAGGCATCTCGCCCTCACTTTTATGGTGATAATGGGTATCTGCCTCGGTTTTTGCTCGCTGGCTGAAGCTGCCGACGTTGAATTTATCGCCACGGTTGACCGGACAACCCTCAGCAAGTCACAGACCCTGACTCTGACACTACAGGCGGAAGGATCTGTCTCCAAACTCGCTGATCCAACGCTGCCAGACCTGTCCGATTTCAGCATTCTTTCCGGACCGAACGAATCGAGCACTTTTCAGATCATCAACGGGAAATATTCGTTAATCAAAGCCTGGAGCTTTGTGCTCCGCCCCAGGAAAACGGGGAGTCTTATTATCGGTTCTGCCGAAATAACGCATAAAAAGCAGATGTATAAAACCGAACCGATAACGGTAGTCGTTTCTGGAACGAGAACGGCTCCTCAGGCTGTTCAGCAGGGACAGACAGAGGCAGGGAAATCCAATATCGAACCTGATGAGCTATTCGTTAAAGTAACTGCGGATAAGTCCACGCTTTATCAGAATGAACAGGTCATTCTTACTTACACCATCTACACCAGAGTCAACGTCAACTCGTACGAAATCAGCAAGTTGCCCGGCGCTCCGGGGTTCTGGTCGGAAGAGTTCAAGCTTTCCCAGCAGCCGACGGTGCAGGATCAGGTGATCGCTGGACGGCATTACCGAAAAGCCCTGATTCGAAAAGTGGCGCTTTTCCCCACTCGCACCGGTGAATTGACCGTCGATCCTTTAGAAATCACCTGCCAGGTACAGGTGCAGGAGAGCCGCAAGAGGCGCAGAGACCCCTTTGATTTGCTGTTTGACAGCCCCTTTTCACGCTACCGAACCGAAGAACGTTTCACAGAAACCGAACCTTTAAAACTGAACGTCCTGCCGCTGCCCTCTGCCGGAAAACCTGATAGTTTCAGCGGCGCAGTGGGTGATTTCAATATGGAAGTTAGCCTGGATCGAACAAAAGTAACAACAAACGACGCTCTATCCATGACCGTTCGCTTCAGCGGCACGGGGAATATTAAGTTACTGCAGGAACCGGATTTCACTGCCCCGCCCGATTTCGAAAGCTATGATCCGAAGGAATCGGTCAAGGTGAACAAATCGGGGAAACGAGTAACCGGTTCAAAGACTTTCGAGTATGTCTTGATCCCACGAGTGCCCGGCACAAGCCAGATTCCGCCCATTGAATTCACCTATTTCGATCCTGCGTCCAAATCATATAAGACGATTGTCAAAGGCGGCTTCGCAGTCGAAGTGGAAAAGGGAGACGGAGATGCTATCGCCGCCCTTCCAGGTATATCCAAAAAAGACGTCAAACTTCTCGCCGAAGACATTCATTACCTGATGACTCCGGGACGTTTATTACAGGTAGGATCGGCTAATTTGATTCCACTGCGTTACTGGATCGCAATGTCGCTTCCTCCGCTGCTGGCTGTCATCCTCTTCTGGACGGCGAGACTGATGGGAGCATCCACGCTGCGAGCGCGTCGTAAGGATCGAAAGATATACGCCAAGGCGAAGCGAGATCTTCAGGCGCTGGCGAAAAGTGCATCGGGTTCCGGAGGCAGGGCTGCTGACGTGTCAAACGTGCATGGCGCAGTTCACGGAATTTTGCTTGCTTATCTCGGTAAAAGACTCAAAATACCTGCTTCCGGTCTTAAAGAGGAAGAGGTTCTTAAACGCCTCAAAGACCTTAACGTCCAACAGGAAACGGTGAGCGCGCTCGAGGAGATTTTTCAAGAATGTAATCTCGCTCGTTTCGCCCCACAGCAGGCGGATCAGTGGGAATTGAGCCGAATTATCAAACGAGCCGGTCGGATACTGGATAAGATGGAAGAAAGGTGGCATGCGCCTCGGTCGAAGAAAAGCGGCACGCTTACAATATTGCTGCTGACGGTTGTGCTAATCACATTCAACAGCATCGGGCAGGCTCAGAAGGCGGATGATTTCGATCCAGTATTAGCAGAAAACCTCTACCGGAGTGGGGATTATACGGCGGCTATATCTATTTACGAACAGATTATCGAATCCGGCTGGATGAATGGTAAGATCTACTACAACCTCGGAAACTGCTACTATAAAATGGGTCAGTACGGACGTTCGATCCTCTACTATGAGAGAGCAAAACGGCTGCTGGGTAGAAATGATGATCTTTTGATTAACCTTAAACTGGCTAACCTGCGCATTTATGACCGCATTGAACCTCTGCCCCGGTTTTTTGTCATCAGGATATTCAACTCGGTGGCAGATTCGCTGACCGTCCGCAGTTGGGCGCGTTTATTTATAATATCCGAGTGGCTGCTGTTACTGGCTTTTTCAGGGCTGTACTTTCTAAGGAATCCTCGCTTGCGCAGACCGCTGGTCTGGTGTTTTATCATATTTTTATCAATCGGAATCGCCTCGGGAGGATTATTCCGGATGGCTGCCTGTGGGAACATTTGAAGTTATCTAAAGCAATTTGCTAAAGTAATCTCCACAGGAGGAGCTGTCCCAAAAGAGGAATATTGAGTCATTGCGAGGAATCAGCCGTCCGGCTGATGACGTGGCAATCTCCTATTTTACAAGCACTAAGAGATTACCACACTTCGTTCGTCCCGTAGGGATCCCTATGGGATAATGACAGTTTATTGACTTTTGGGACAGCTCCTCCCGATAAAGAATCAAGAATGTAAACTAAAACCGGGCAGATACATGAAACGCATTAATGGTGTGCGCACCCTGATCCTGTTGACCTTTATCTTATCGTCTTTTTACGGCTGCACCTCAACCACGCCGCCTGTTCAAGATGAATCATCGCAGGCGGAAGGAATAAGCATGGTCCCTCAGGATGAATCGCTGAATGCCACTGAACTGATTGACGAAGATTCTCTTCCGATGCCGCCTTTAGACCTTAAATCTCCCGAATCGACGACGACTTTGGGGTCATCCGGCACATCGGAGCAGGTCGAAACAGGACTGGTTGAAATTCCGGGATTTCGAGTGCAGTTATTCGTGACCAATGAAGAGTTTGACGCCAGGATGGCGGAAGAAGAGGCTTTGCTGCAGTTCGATGAAAGCGTCTATCTGACCTTTGACTCTCCCAATTACAAGATCAGGGTGGGTGATTGTAAAACCCGCGCAGAAGCAACCGAACTTCGCCAGAAGGCAGCCAAGCTCGGTTACCGGGACCCCTGGGTGGTACAATGTAAGATATTTACGCTGAGCCGTTGAGATACAACGGATTGGTATAAGCCCGCCTGCCGGTATCAGTCGCAACTTCCACCCGCACGTAATCAGCAGCTTCTGGCATCGCTAAGTTGTACTCCTGCTGATAACCACCCGTCAACCGCTCTTTAAGGAAAATGTTCTCGGATTCCCAGCCAGTTTTCCCCGCGTAAGCCACAACCTTCGAAAGCGCTCCGAATTCTGCGCTGCTTGACACTCGGACCTGAACTTCGTGCGATTCTTTGTTAGACCGCGTTTTTTCGACAGCGGCAAACGGTCCGTTACTGATTACACTTGGTTTCGATGCTAACGCATTTATCAAATCATTGGCGTTACAAGCTCCGGGCATCTGAACACCCGTCCAGACCTCGCCGAATCTCTGATTCGGACATTCCGCCAGAGTCAGCATCGGCTTTGCCACCTTGATATGACGGTTGAAGTTGCCATGCGCGTCGCTTCCCGCATAGATTTTCCATCTTCTGCCTTCAAGCAAACCGCCAACCCATCTCTTTACGCCGCGTTGCAGCTCGCCGTTATTGATCCCATTCCATATCTGCAGACCGGTAAGCTCTTCGTGCTGAAAATCCTGCTCTTCCCAGTCTCCCCGGTGGAGCAGGAGTTTCTGCAGCAACGGCGTCTTAGCCATCGGGTGAGCAGCAATAGCAATAGCGTCGCCGTCCATCTGATGGATCGCTTCACCAATGGATAGCTCCGGCTTGGTTTCCAACCACCGTTCAGCCGCATCTCCCGATCCCGGAAGAAAATTGCTCTGGTTCAGAAGGAGCAGATGAACGTTTCGCCTCTTACTATTGCCAACGCTCAGTTCATATCCCGGCAATATGCAGAAATCCGTCTCATGTTCGGCATTCAATCGAGCAATTTGAACCGCCCGCGCTTTGAAGCGCGTCAACTGCGGATCGGACTCGATGAATGATCCGGGAAAATCGTCCAGATCGTAGGAATGATCCGCAGCCATGGCAAAGCTGAAGCCTGCAACTTTGCCCAACGCTGGATAGGCGGATAAAGGCGCGCCGAATTCCACTTGATCTTCAGTAAAAGCAGTGTGAACATGCAGATCGCCTAAGATCCAGCCGTCCTCTCGGGGAATTCTTTCACCCGGCTGATTGACGGTCAGAAGTCTTGAGGTGACGGCGTAGTTATCATTCGTGATTGTGGCAATCTTACCCTTGATCTCAACTGTCCAGATAACATTGACTTCCCACCTGCACGGCGCTTCATCCGGCAGGTTAATCCACAGAATCCAATGCCACCAGCGTTGCTTCACCAACTCCCGGTCAAACTGGATCGTCCGACTGATATGCCGGTCATTTGCCACAGCTTCGACCTGTGCATTGACTAACGTAACTGGAAAACGGTCAGCGTCTTTGACGATCAAGAGAACAGGCAGAGCTTCACCCGGATCGAGGCGTCGCGGGACGTCTGCCACAATCTCAGGCTGGCGGCGGAAATAACGGCTCAGAGGCAACGCCCGGAAACGGTAGTGAATCTCCGGGTAGAGAGCCGCTAAGGGTAAAAAGCCGGTGGGGAAATCGGGTAACATCAGGTAGTCCTTGAATGCTTTATCTTGAAAAGATACCGGTAATACAGGTATTTCGCCGCCCAGGGAAGAAAAGCGGCAAAATAGCGATCCATGCGATACGGCAATGAAGGAGCTAAGTAGCAGTTGATGGTGCAGCCCTGACAGAAAGGATACCGTCCCTGTTTAGCGAGCGCTTCACGACGCTCAGCGCTGTTCAACGTTCTCTTGAGATCCCCATTGATGGGAACGGACGAATTCATCTGGTGAAAACAGGGCAGCAACAGTTCGTTTTCCGGCGAAATAACAACTGTCGAAGAAACTGCGCGGCAGCGGGGATTATCGGTGTCAACGCCGCCGTCTTTCATAATGCTGAATACTCCGCCGTTCAGATAAACATTCGGTTTGCGGCAGAGACCCTCCAATTCCAATAACTGCTCTCGATTCAGAAGTCCCTTGCCGCCGCATGCTTCAAAAACCGGATTGACAATCAGTACCAATCCTGACTTCCGAGCATATTCAGCAAGCGGCGTCACGTCAAGGTAATTATCGGCATTCGCCGTAAAGAGCAGATCGGGTTGTTCGCCCAGCGAAACCGCTAATTCAATGGATTCTATCGCTTTATCGTAGCAATCAATGCCTCGCAGACGGTTGTGAGTCTCCGACGAAGCTCCATCTATGGATATGTGAAACAGATCAATCAATCCGCGCAGTTTCTCGGCGCGTTTCGGGTAGAGCATTCCGTTTGTCGTCACGGTTGTTTTCAACCGACGGCGCTTCGCTTCTGCCAGGAATAGCGGCAGATCCGGATGCAGCAACGGTTCACCGCCGGTGAAATCAATGATGCGCACTCCCGCCGCGCGGATCTGCCGAATGTTCTGCAGAACGGTCTCGGTATCCGCTAACGGCGCGTCAGCCTTCTCCCACAGATCACAGAAGGTACAGCGTGCGTTGCACCGCAGAGTTAAGTAGTAATTACAGACGAGAAGCATAATTCAATAAAAGGATAAAGGATAAATATTCTGGGTTACTATTTTATTTTACTTTTAGTAAGTGTCTGATATTTGCGGGACATAAATGACTTCTGTAAAAAGTAAATCTGAAAGTACAAGAAGAAGTACAATAATTTTACTCATATTTTATCCTTTGCCTGACGATCAAGCTCACCTGCCGCTTTGAGGCGCAGCGGAATAGCGGTCAGGTGAAGCGTTTTGTCAGGTTTTGTTATTATACTTCACAGTGATAATTACTTTCCCTTCTTAGTGTTTCCTCCCCTTCCATTCCACTCCCCTGCTGGCAAGCATCTGCAATACCTGCACCGGAGACGTCCACGTTTGGAAACATTCCCAGAGGATAAAAGATTTAAGGCTGAAGGGACTATCGAGCTTTGAAGCGATTCTTTGAAGAATCAGATGATTGGCGGCGGCGGTAATTACCCAGATCCAAAAAAAGCTTGATAAGCTCGCAAAAAAGCAGTAAATAATCGCTAAGTTTCTGAGCGCCATCAGCGCTATAAGCGCCTTGCCTATAAAGCCGAGATGTAGCAATCCGCTTGCCCACCGCTTTCGCTGTTGTATAAATTCACCCCAGCTTGGCGTTGCTGTGGTCGCTGCCGTCATCTCAGGTGAACAAGGATAAGATTGCCGTCCTCCCTGCTTGGCGACAGCCTGCACCAGCGCCAGGTCTTCAGTCAGTGAAAATCCAATCGCGTCGTATCCGCCGATTTCTTCATACGTTGAACGGCGGATGGACATGTTCTTTCCCAACGCGGACTGCGGTCTGCCCCATTTCGCCATAGCGCTGCCCGATCCCAGTATGAACAGCCAATCCAAACGCTGCACCTGACTCCACAAAGCGTTTCCCGTAATCAGGACGAAACCAGCGGCAGTGTCACTGTCTGCCAGCGCTTGCAGATGCACTTCTGCCCACGAAGGCGACAGCAGAGCATCCGCGTCCGTCATCAGGAAAGCGTCATTTTTCGCAAGTTTAATCCCCTCTTTAAGGGGACGCCATTTACCTGACGGTTCCCCCGGTTCTGCGGGTGGCAGCCGTAAAACCTGCACCGGATAGCGGCTCTCTTCGGCGAATTTTTCCATCAATTCTGCGGTGCTATCCTGCGATGCGTCATCCACCAGAATAATCTCAAATCGTTCGGGATCTATGGTCTGCTCTTCGATGTATGCCAGACAATCAGGAAGATTCTTCTCTTCATCGCGCGCGCAGATGATCAACGAAGCGTTTTCGACCGGTTGTTTCTGCTCTCCTGAATACTTCCGGTTTAAACCAATCCAGAGGAAAAGCGCGACACCTGTGTAAAGCGCGCCGATTATAAAGATAAGATTATCCATGATCCACCAGGTTTAATTCCGGCAGATCCAGGCATTCGCAGCGCCAGTTGAGGCGTTGGAATTCATCCAGCAGTCTTTTAGTCAATTCCAAGGTCGGCGCGGGTCGAAGGCGCGTCCCGTCGTGCAGCGCGAGGATATCTCCGGGGCGGAGACTGCGCATGGCGCGCCGGTAGAGTTCGCCCGTTTTCATGCGGCGAAAATCGCCGGGAATGATAGACCAGAGAACAGTCTGAATTCCTTTCCGCTTCAAAAAATAAACGGTGTCCGGGCGGATATGTCCAAAAGGTGGGCGATAGGCAGAAGCGGGAACTCCACCGGAACCTGTGATCTTCGACGCAAGTTCGAGGAGTTCCTTATAAAGCGCCGCGTTGGATTTCAGGTATTTCGATTTATGCTGCAGCCCGTGCAGAGCTATACGATGACCTTTACTGGCAATCTCAGCGATCATATCCCTCCACCAATCACCATTATCTGCCACCACAAAAAAAACAGCCCTCGCATCCCGCTGCGCCAGAATATCCAGCAGTTCCGGCGTCACTTCAGGATCGGGACCATCATCGTAGGTCAGATAAATGCGATTATCCTCAGGATCAGCCCGAAAAACAGCTTCAGGCAGCAGAATCCTGGTCAGAAATCCGGGATATTTCCAGGGGAGCATATCGGTTCTTGTCCGGTGGATTTTTTGATCTTAGCCCTAACAGGTCAGCCCAGTAGGGTCGCAGGGAATCTAAAACTTCACCCGGGGCGGTGAAGAAATCAATGGCGAAATACTGGTACCAGCCGCAATTCCGGTCGCAGTTTTTCATCGCTTTACGGCGTTCCTTAGCGTCATCACTTTCGAGGTATTCGATCAGCGACGTTTCTGTCAGGTTGACCGGTTTATCGATCAACGTGCGGCAGGGATAGAAGAGTCCGCCGTCGCTGTCGATGATGATCGAAGCGGCAGAACAACCCGATTCACCGTTGATGGCATCGAGATAGCGGCGCGGCGTCAGGACAGTATTGGGGTAGGTGCGCTTCAGTTCCATGACTTCTGACCTGAACTGCGCGGGATCGGGATAACTATGTTCAGCATCGTCTAATTCCACAGCGGGCATGATCAGGATTTTCGCGCCACACGTTGCACAGCGACGCACTTTTTCGGGCAGAGCTTCCAGATCGCAGTCCCTGACCACGGTTTGCACGCAGAGAATCCAGGGGTAATTTATCAGTTCAGGAAGCGCGTCGAAAAGTTCAAGATTATCATGCCCTTCGTCGATTGAGATGTGAAACAGATCGATCCACTGGCTGTATTTATCCAGTGGAAAATCCAGAATATTCTTGACGCTGGTGGTGAAGAGCAGGTAGAACGGCTGTTCATGAGCGGCTCTTAATATCTCCTCTATATCCTTGCGCAGGAGCGGCTCACCGCCCTCTATCGAAGTCAGTACGACCGATGACTGCCCCAGATTGCGCAGCGCCTTCTTAACGTCTTCCGTGTCCATATCCTTTGCCGGATTCTTCCAGACGTTGCAGAATGAACAGCGGAAACCACACAGATCGGTTACTTTCAGAGAAGCGTAAAAAGGATAAACTCCAGCTCCCATGCGGCGATTCTGGTAAAGGTAGCGGGCAACCCGCCACATCTTAGACGGTGGCAGTAATCTGATCATTTAGTGATTGTTTCAGATAGGTTTATATGTTTCCGGGTTCGATTGAATTTCTGCCCCTTCCATCGGAATCCCCATAGATGTCCGCCGATGGCAAAAATCAAGGTCGCAGGTATGTGAAGCAGTTCCAGGATAGAGAAAATTTGCCAGTTCTCTGTTATACCGAAGATTTGCCAGCCCCGTTTCATTACCCTCACTTCTTGCGCCGCTTTTAAAACAAAGAAGAGCATCCAGTTGGCTGATACTAAACCTCCCAGCCAGAAGAGAGGCGAAAGAAACAGACTCAAGAAAAAAACAAAAGTCGTCAATCCAAGCGCTAATGCAGTCGGACTGTAAGAAAGCCCGCCCGATCCCCATCGAAGCCGCTGATTGAAAACCTGAGCAGGAGTTTCCTCGGGGCGGGAACGAACGATGGTTTCAGGATACGTACAGAAATGTATCCGCCATTTCCCGTTCTGTTTGATCCGCTGTATCAACAGAGTGTCATCACCGGTAACCACCTGGCTGAACTGGTCGTACCCGCCGCTCTCTTCGAAGGTTTCTCTGCGCAGAGCCAGATTGCTGCCGTTGCAGTTGAACGCCATCCCCGAACCGATAGCTCCGGCGGCGAAGAAGGAATGCGATAGATAATCGGTCTGCTGTATTTTCTGCCAGTGCGGCTCTTCTATGTTCCGGTCGAAGACCGTCAATCCGGCGACTACTCCAACGTCCGGCGCAAAGCAGGCGATCATCTCCTTGATCCATCCCGGTTTGAAGCGGCAGTCGCCGTCAGTGGTGATGATGATCTCTCCGTCAGCTTTCGCCAGTCCCTGCAGAATAGCGTGTTTCTTTGGCGAAACATCCTCCGGACAGAAGTCAACTGTGACCACCGTGAGATTAGGGAGTTTTTCCTTCCTGCTTCGAGCTTCATCGCCGGTGCCGTCCGCTGAGCGGTCATCTACAACGATGATCTGGATTAACTCTGCTGGATAATCCTGTTTGCCCAGATCGTCCAGCGCCAGCCCGATATGCTCCGCTTCATCGCGGCAGGGGATAATTACGCTGACTTTCGGCTGCCATTCCTGGGCTTGTCGTTGAGCATTTGCCAGCGGAAGATTTACAAGTCCCCTGACGATCCTGTTTAACGTAAACAGGTACGCCGACCCGGAAAACAGTAGCAGTAAGGTCCAGAAAGGCTCCCAGGGAAAATCAGGCATCGCCGTTCTCCCGGACAATACGCAGCTTCAGGAGAATGAAGAACCCGAGCACCGCAGGCATTAAAACGTTCATGGAAAAGAGCATGACCGAACTGTTGAAGGCGGCAGCCTTACCGACGCCGAACAACCTGAAAAAGCCGATTGAAGCGGTTTCTCCCACTCCCAGCCCGCCGATTGATATAGGCAGCGCTGCTTTAGTGAAAAGCGTCGATGATGCGGCGGAATAAGCCTCGAAAAACCCGATCCGTTGAAAGGAGAGTACCAGCAGATAGTATTGAACGATGGAAACGAAGTAGTGTCCCAGACCGAGTGCAGTCAATACCAGCGATTGCCTGAGGTGAATCGGATCAAGACCACTTAAAAACACCTTGACCTTATCCCGGTAAGGTAGCATTACATTGATGGCATAAAACAGATCCCTGATCCAGCGCGGCGAAACCAGTATTAAACCCATCACTGCCCACAGCAGTCCCACTAAAATACAACTGGAGACAAAGACATAACTGTTGCCGCCATAGACCAGCCCTGGTATAAAGAGCAGTCCGAGCGCTCCGCCTAAGATAATCGGAAGCAGGTTATACAGTTTATCAATAAATGTCAGCCCGATCAATTCGAGTCGAGGTCTGCCGGTGATAAAAAAAGCGCGCCCGAATTCTCCCAGTTGTCCTGGAGTAACCACTGCAAAAGTGAAACCGACCATGAGATTGTCCCAGATCTCGCGGGCGGTCGCCTCGGGCTTGACCTGTCTCAGCAGATAGCCCCACTTCATCGCTCGCAGACCGAGATTGGGGATAACCAGAATCAAGCTGACTATCACGAGCCAGAAACGCGCTCCGCTAAATGCTCCAGCTATTTCACGCGGATGAATCGTGGCGACAAGGAGTAGAAGCACACCGACAGTAAGAACAATCTTACCCCAGAAGAACAGACGCGCACGCATGCTGCTAGAAACGGACTGATCCCGCCTCTCTTTCCGCTCTGCGTCTGCAAGTATTGAGACCGGCTCTGTTTTTTCTAATGGATCCATTTGCAGGACTGGTCAATTATTAAGTTCTCCGCCCCTTCCAGGCAGGCGATGGAAACAAGGTTAATATATGTATCAAAATAAAAACGACAGGAAATATAATCGCCCCAATGACTCCGAACAGCAAGTAGCCGTTTTCACCTAAGCGCCGCGTCCCTCGGAAGAAAGCGACAAATAGCAGCAGGCTGAATAATCCCCAGCCAAATAGGAAACGATGGTCTGCAGCGCTGAAAGCCAGATACATACCACCCTGAAAAACGGTCAAAAGACAGCCCAGATAGATGATTGCAGCCAGGGCGATCCACTTCGCTGAATACCGTTTTCCCGCTGAGAGATGCCTCCGTTTCCGCTTCCAGTAACTCGCGGAATCAGTCGGTCCTGCTGTTAATACGGTTGTCTCCCTGCTGAGGTTGAATCGTAGCTTTCCACCGCTGCGATGAATTCTCTGCAGTAAAAGGTCGTCATCTCCAGACAGCGAACTTCCGCCGGTATCGAATCCCCCCGCATCATCAAATGCACTTCTGCGATAAGAGAAATTTCCCCCCGAACTGCTCAGCGCGCCGCCCATGTTAATAACCGCGCAATTTAAAATAGCGCCTATAATCCCTTCAAAGGCGGCTAATCGTGCCCAGAATCCCTTCTGCTTTTCGTATTTAACTACACCGCATACGACCGCTGTATCACCATCATAGCATGAAACGATGCCGCTGATCCAGCCCGCTTTTACCACGCAATCCGCATCGGTCGTGATTATGATATCGCCTTTTGCAGTCTTCAATCCTTCTGTCAGAGCGCGCTTCTTAGGACCCATCGACCTCTCGGGGGAATCTTCCAATTGGATCAGTTTGAAACGCCCATCTGACTCGCAAAACTCTGTAACTATACTGGCGGTTCGGTCTGCAGATCCGTCGTCAATGATCACGAATTGGCTTAGATCATGCGGGTAATCCTGCGCTTTAAGGCTCTCCAGCAGCCTTAAGATTACATCTTCCTCATTGCGCGCCGCAACCAGCACGGAAACCGGAACAAATTCTCCTGATCCGCACTTCTCCCTGCGCCCTAAACCAATATATAGGAAACCTGAAAACAAACAGGCGGTTCCCAGGCAGATAAACTGTAAATAGAGAATCAGGTTGTCCACAATCATCTGATAAGTAAGGGATATAGCATAATATAGGCAATATAACGCGAAGATGCAAGTTCATTTTTTTGCATCACATCAGAGGTTGCTTCAGGCGAATAAATTTTGTATCTTTAATAATTCGCTGCGATTCAAGAAATGACTGATTATCAACTCGAGGCGTAGAATCAACCCTGTGAACTTGCGAAAAATACTACTGATATTCATAGATGGTCTGGGAATCGGAGAACCCGATCCGAACACCAATCCCTTAACCGCACACCCCGATCTCTGGCCCTGTGGGAATGATGGGTCAAAGCGTCCCGGCTTACAGTGGACTTCATGTGACGCCTGCCTCGGCGTGGACGGTCTGCCGCAGAGCGCCACCGGACAGACTGCTCTTTTGACCGGCGTAAACGCGCCGCAGGTCATCGGCAGACACAAGCAGGGATTCCCGTCAAAAGCATTGATCGAAATTCTGCAGGAGAGGAGCATATTTGTACAGCTCCAAACAGCAGGGTTGAACGCCGCATTTGCTAACGCTTACCGTCACCCGGAAGATATCGAACCGCATAGCCGTTTGTCGGTAACCAGCCACGCCTTCAAGGCAGCAGGCAAACCGTTTCGTTCGA
Source organism: candidate division LCP-89 bacterium (assembly GCA_025774555.1). GTDB lineage: Bacteria > Electryoneota > B3-LCP > B3-LCP > B3-LCP > JALGVT01. Next base: position 36,949 of record JALGVT010000020.1, on the reverse strand, counting down.
TAAGCGACATCGAGGCAGGAGACGCGCTTTACCATGACTTCACCAACGAAGAACTGCGTAAAAACGGCTATGAAGCTCCATTATTAACACCTCAACAGGCTGGTGAACTGCTGGTAAAACTGGCATTGAAGCACGACTTTACCCTTTATGAACACTTCCTGACGGACGTTATAGCCCACAGAGGTAACAGAGAAGCAATATCGCTGCATATTGAAAAACTCAGCAATTTCATCAGAACTGTGTTGGATTTCGCCGCTTCGGAAGAGATGAACGTTATCATTACATCGGATCATGGTAACATAGAAGACAATACCGTGAGAACACATACCACAAATCCAGTGCCGCTGATATGGACTGGCAATTCAGAGCCCATAGAGGAACCTCTTCCCGGTGCAATCACTGAAATTACACCCTGGATAGTGAGACAGTTAAGTCCTCCATAAGTAGGAGAAATAATGAAAAGAAATATTCTCATCGACCTGCTGATAGTAGCCGTCTTAGCCCTTGCTGTGAGAGTAGTTTACATCGGTCAACTGGCACACACGCCTTTCTTCGATACTCCCATCTGGTTCGACACATCATACCACGATACCTGGGCGAGATCTCTCAATGACATGGAAATCAGCAAACAGGGCGAAAAATCCATAGAACGGTACCATGACAACCGGGTACTGGAGCTGTTGCGAATGAACACCGGATTTGACGGTGTCTACTTCCGGGCGCCCCTATATCCATATTTTCTCGGCGCGGTCTATATGCTAACCGGAGGCGAAAGCTACCCTTCCAGGCTGCCGCAAGCGTTCCTCGGAATGATAACCGCCGTCTTAGCATATCTTCTGGCTCTCTCTTTGACCAGGAAAAGAGCTATCGCTTTGATTGCGGGTGTCGGCTCGGCTCTGTACGGCATGCTGGTCTATTTCGATGGAGAATTGCTTCTGGAAACACTCTTTATACCTCTTCTATTAGCCGCCTTGCTGGCGTATCACCGAACTCGCAATAGCGGTAAAGACTGGCATCTTTTAATACCGGGACTCCTGCTTGGATTGGCAGTTATCACCCGCCCCAACGCCCTGGTTATCCTGCCCATATTCCTCATAGATCTGTTCACGCTGAAAGGAGAATCCGGATCTGAACTCCCCCTGCTTAAAAGATCCATCGCCGGATTGTTGCTGCTCATAGGCTGCCTCCTCCCTATCCTGCCGGTTACGCTGCATAACGTCATCCGGGGAAACGATATGGTGCTGATCTCCAGTCAGGGAGGATTCAACTTCTACATCGGCAACAACTCCAAATCTGATGGACTTCATTCGTATATTCCCGGCTTGGGTCCCAATTGGGATGTCCCTTCCGCATCACAACTGGCGTACCAGGCGGAAGGCAGATTACTGAAACCATCCGAAGTCAGCAGCTATTACTATAAGTTAGGCAGACAGTATATCGTCAACATGCCCCTGGACTGGGCTAAGCTGATGGTGAAAAAGTTCTACGCATTCTGGAATCATCGCGAAATCGCCAATAACCGCGATTTATACTTCTTCAAAGGAGAAACTTGGATAATGCCCCTGTTGAGAGTTTTGGGCTTCTGGCTGCTCGCTCCTTTAGGACTTCTCGGCTGGTGGCTGAGCTGGAGGAAAAAACTGCTGCCTGGCTGGTTCATCTGGTCTATCCCGGTGTACACCTTAAGCGTCATCGCCTTCTTCGTCACGGCGCGTTTCCGCACGCCTCTTATTCCGCTACTGCTGATAATGTCAGGAGTTGCAATCATGCAACTCCTGAGCCGCGAACCTGGCGCAACCCGCAGAGATAAGCTCGTCCTGATCGCCATTCTTATCGGGTTGGGGATCTTCGTTAATAGCAACTTGATCGAGTTCCAGGTCGATGCGGCGCATTCGCATTTCAGCCTCGCCGGCGTCCACATGACTTCAGGAGATTTAAAAGCCGCCAAAGGTGAATACATCAAGACTCTTGAAGAGAATCCCAACTACGGATTAGCTCATTTAAACCTCGGAATGATCGCCTATAAACAGGGTGATCCCAGGAAGGCAGAAGAGGAATACTTAAAAGAGCTTGAAGTAAATCCTAACGATGCCATGGCATTGAACAACCTCGGCGCGCTGAGATTTGAAGAGGGCAAGCTGGAAGAAGCGATGCAGTACTATGATAAAGCTTATAATCTGCAGCCCAATTTCGCAGGAGCAGCGGTAAATCTCGCAGAGAGCATTTTTAATATGGGACTGGAGAAAGCTAATGCTGGAGAAACCGAACAGGCTGCCGGCTATTTCCAGCGCGCCTGTGAGTTAGACGATAGCAAAGCCCACTATTTCTTCAATTTCGCGCTGACTCTGGGACGTCTGGGTTATCAAGACGCGGCGATGGCACAACTGCAGAAATCGCTGCAAATCGACCCCAACTATGAACCGGCAAAGAATCTCTATCAGATGATCACCGGACAGGCTTCATCTGACGGCACAAACGCAAATCCCTGATCTGCCCAGAACCGAAAATAAACAATATACTGAATCGCAAAGTGAATATTGATTATAGAGGTTTTCAATTCCTATGAAAAGGGTTAGTATTGTTGACGTCGCGCTCGTAGGAGGATTAGCTTTTCTGGTCAGGCTGATCTATGTCAGCCAGTTAGCAGGCACGCCCTTTTTTGAATCGCCCATCGTGGATGCTGAATTTCATGACGCCTGGGCGCGCAATATTATTGAAAAAGGCATCGGTCACGAAGGACCCTTTTTCAGAGCGCCCCTCTACTCCTATTTTCTCGCTTTTATATATCACCTGACCAACGAAAGCTACTTCGCCGCGAGGCTGGCGCAAACCCTCCTGGGAACAGCTACTGCCATCCTGACTTTCCTCCTCGGCTTAGAATTGACCAAACGGCGCAGTGTCGCCCTGATGGCAGGCGTTGGTTCTGCTTTATACGGCATGCTGATATATTTCGACGGGGAACTGCTGGTTGAAACTCTATTCGTTCCACTGCTGTTGTCCACCTGCCTGGCATACGCGAAAACCCGCGCAAAAAAGAAGCTCACATATCTCCTTTTACCCGGATTCCTTCTGGGGCTGGCTGTTATTACTCGTCCGAGCGCCCTCATTTTGACGCCGATATTCCTTATTGATATTCTCTTAATGAAGCATGAAATCGGCGCTCAGGAAACGACTGTCGGGAAGCTGATCCGCAGTTTCGCGCTGTTCTGCGGTCTTTTAATCCCGATCCTGCCGGTCACCTGGCATAACGCCTTTCAGGGAGGTGATTTTGTTCTGGTGGCTACTTCCGGCGGAGTGAATTTCTATATTGGCAACAACACCGAATCCGATGGACTGCACTCGCATCTTCCGGGGATGGGATCTAACTGGGAAGTGCCCGCGGCGTCCATGCTCGCCTATCAGGCAGAAGGCAGAGTATTAAAACCATCTGAAGTCAGCAGTTATTTCTATCGTAAGGGTTGTCAGTTCATTTCTGGTCACCCTTGGGAAGCTCTTAAATTGACCCTCCGCAAGTTCACCGCTTTCTGGAACCGCCTGGAAATAAGTAATAACCGCGACTTATACTTCTTCGAGAGCGAAACACTGATCATGCCTTACCTGCGCTTTTTCGGATTCTGGCTGGTCGCTCCATTGGGTCTGTTCGGTTTCTGGTTGAGTAGCAGAAAAAAGCTGCTCCCGGGTTGGTTCATCTGGATTGTGCCAATGTATATGCTGGGCGTTATTGCCTTTTTTGTCACCGCAAGATTCCGCATTCCAGTCGTCCCCTTCCTGCTAATCATGACTGGAATTTCAATAACCTATCTGTTGGATAATAAAAAAAACTTATTCAAGCGCACAAATCTGATAGATCTCGCGGTCTTGGCCGTGCTTTTCGCTTTCGTCAACGTCAGCCCCTATAATTTCGCAGAGAGCAACGCCCCGCATGCACACTTCAGCCTGGGCAATGCCTTCATGAAAAAAGGCGATCTCGCCGGAGCTGAAAAGGCGTATAATTGGGCGCTGAAATACGACCCCGATTATCCTCTCGTTCATCTCAATCTGGGAGTTGCCGCCTATCGTGAAGGTGATCTTAAAAAGGCAGAGAGTGAGTACTTACTAGAGCTGGCTATCAATCCAGAAAATGCTATGGCTTTAAATAACCTGGGTGTGCTCAAATTCGAGGCAGGACAATATGAGTTGGCACAGAAATATTACGAAGAAGCGCTAAATCTGCAACCTTATTTTTCGGACGCCAGGATCAATCTGGCAGAGAGCCTATTCAAGCAGGGATTGACAAAAGCGGCAGAGAACCGAATTTCAGAAGCGGCGGTGATTTTCTTCAGAGCGATTCAGCATAACGGGGATAATGCCTTGTATCACTATAACTATGCCTTAGCCATGGGACGACTGGGTTATCTGGACCGAGCGCTTGAATTTTTAGAGAGAGCCATAGAAATATCACCTGACTTCTCTGAAGCACAGCAATTACTGATGCAGCTCAAGAGCAGTTCATGGGATGATACCCAGCCTTCTCGCTAATACTCTCGCTGCAGTGTGCGCTGGATTCAACTTTAAGGCTTCCTTGAGTTGCGAGATAGCTTTCCGGGTATGTCCCATCTGTCCATAACAGACCGCTAAATTATAATAAATGTCCGCGCTCGCAGGGAAAATAGCCGCCGCTTTCTGCAGATATTCCAATGCTTCGCTGAGCTGTCCAGTCTCAGCGCGCCTGAGCCCAGTATGCCAGTACAGATTCCCCCAGCGCAAGTCGTCCAATCCAGCCAGATAAACCAGATGCAGATTTCCTCCCCAACCTGCATACGAAGGCAGCTCGTCAGATGATTCAACAATCACCGGATACTTCTCCAGATCGTATTCATCACCGGACTGAATCCAGCATATCCCACCACTATATGCGCGCTCTTCAAGCGCGACTAACAGCTCTTCACGGTCTCCATCAACCTGTGCCCAGCCGATATCCATTTTCCCCCATAACGGCTCCATATCTGCGCCCTGATGCCACCGGTCGAGGATCAGGATTTCGCTTCCTGAATCTCGAATGAGGTTGTCCACTTCATGTAAGACTCTTCCTCTTTCTGACAAAGCCTGTACCGAAACAGCAGCATTTAAAAGAACCGCCGTGCCAGATACGATCATGAACCATTTCACTTGTGCAGGTGGCAGCGACTTCAGGACTGAAACAGAATAGCACACCAGCGGTATCAGCGCGGGAAAAATAAAGCGTGGTCCCCAATGCATACCGGCGCTATCAGGTCCGAACAGATAAGCGAAAATAATGAAGCACCACCCCAGTATAAAATAGGGGTTATCAAGTTTTTTAACGCCTTTTACGGGAATCAAACTGATAATTATCCAGGGGAAAGCGAAAAACAGACCCTGACTGGATGCTGTAATCGCGAAGGCGGATTCGCCTGTATATGCCTGCACGAGCGCCACTATGCTCAGGATAGGAATACCCAATGCAGCAATTAGCCATTTTCTGGTGATAAGCGCAAGAACCACAAGGCTGATTAACACCATCAAAGCCAGCTTCGGATAACCGGGAAAGTTAAAAATAAACAGGAACAGACTCCGTACTCTGCCTGATAAATTAAATGATTCCAGCGAAAGTCCAAGGTTAAAAAAAATCTGCTCTGGAAGGAAAGTCCCCGTAGCGTAATACTCGAACAGTCCAGCAAATGATAACGATGCTATAACACCTGCCGTCAATACTCCAGCCGCCTTGATTTCTCTGGGGATTCTCAGGACTATAATAGCTGCAGCAATCGGAAACATTAATGCTGTCTCAGGTCTTAAATACACCGCCAGACCGAAGGATATACCTGCAATAAGCCATCTGGAAAGAGGCACCTCTTTTTTCGATAAGGCATAGACGACCGGTATAGTCATAAGCAGAGCAAACGCATGCTCCCAGAAGGTCATGCCGTAAAAGAGAAGCGGACCGGCGAGTATCAGGATGCTCCAGGTTTTAATGCTTATCGGCTCAGCCTTAAGAAATCTTCCACTGAAAAGCGCCAACAACGCCATCAAGCTGAACGCTGGTAACAGGTAGAAACCGAAATAACCGAACAGCGCGAAGAAAATCCCGCCGAGAGCCGGAAAGAATGATGGAAAGATAGAGCGAAATCCGCCTGTGGTCGGCTCGACATACGGTTCAGCTATGGGGAAAAAATCTTCACTGAAGGAATTATCAGAAGGTATAATCAAGCAGGATTTAAATCCTGTCGAGGTAAATTGTCGCGCCGTCACACGCTTAACGCCGTCATCGACACCCCAGGGAAATCCAGCGGAAAGGAAGTTCGCCGCCCAGGCAAGTATTGAAGCAGTGAATACTAAAAACAGAAGAGACCGGACATAACGCCGGTCTCTTCGCAGCTTATCTATCATCTCTCTTAGAGCTGCCAGTGCAGCGTCGGGTAGAAGAACCAGTTCAACATTGCCCGCGCTACGGATTCAACTTCGCCATTGGAATTATCCATGAAGTAAAGTGGAAAACCAAAGAGCGAAGTGCGGTATCCTAAAGTATAAGTATAGTAGGTGAACTCAACGCCGTTTATCTCAGTTGTCGTCAGCACTCTCGGGCGTGATTCGTAACGGATAGCAACCGGCTTCAAGTGTTTTTCAGAAATGGGATCGTACTTGTAATCAACGAGAAGCACATCGCTGTCATCCCACGGTTCGCTCTGGTAGCTGACGCGGATTGTATCAGACGTCCAACTCTCAATTGTTCCAAGCACGCTTTTTGTAGCGTTCTCAATGCGATACACATCGAGGATTCCGGGATGAAGCGGCATAATGTTGCAGCGCTCCTGTGTCGCGCCGGCTAACACCTGTGAATCTTCGTTGTAGATGTAAGGATTGGTTACAGCAGTATCCGCGGTATTTGAATTAAAGGTGTAAAGCGTGGTCGCCTCGTCAGAACGAGTGTACCAGTCGATATCCATCAAAATCGTGCTGTCGGCATTCTGAGGATCGGGAATCAACGCCACTTTTGAAGGATCTACGTTGATTTCGTCGAATTCATCTTGCAGAACTGGAATAGCGCCGGTGAACTCAATGGTCTGTCCGGGAGCAAGCCGGTCGGCGGCATATCCTGTTTCAACCTGCAAATAATTAGCGATGAAAGAGGGCAGCGGATTCGCTCCAGTAGGTACCGGACCACTGTTCGTTCCTAATTCTCCGGCTAAATTGTGCCTGCCAATGAACCACAATCTGCCTCCTATGTCGAGGTAGTCGGCGAGAATGTCGTTTCTATTGATGATATAATCAGAATTCGCATTAGCATGATCATCTGCAAAGATAACTACCAACTTATATTGACCAATCAGCGCCATGGGAATATCATCAGAAGTTAGCGAGCCGGAATTATCATACAATCTAACGTCAACTCCATCCATGACGTAGTTGTCGTAATCAAGCGTCCCTTCAAGTGAAGCTAAAAGATCGAGGTAAAAGGTCGTTATATCAGCGCCGGGCGCTTCGAAAGGACCGGAATCCTTGGTCTCATCTATCAGCAGGATATGTTTGTCAAGGGTTGGTTTTATGACATCGAATTCAATTATTGCAGGCTCAGAACTCAACGTCAAACCGTCATCCCGCACCCAGACAGAGAAGATGTAAGAACCGGTCTCTAATCCGAAAAGCTCTATCTGTGTGGTCTCAGACCATTCCGCATTGCTATGATCCCAGAGTGTGTCACCGGGTGTTTTTATCAGGTAATAGGTGAATTCCAGTGGAATCTGGTAGAGTTCCATATCATCAGGATCATCGCTGCGCCAGTTGAACGCTATCCCGGTCCAGAGCGGCGTGATCTCGTCGAGCGCAAAAAGCGTGTCAGACACAACATAGTGCTGATCAAATTCCGTGTCCGCCACCTCCATAGGTTTAATGGTAGGATTATTGGGAGGATTGTTGGAGCGGAAGAAAGTCTTATGCTTCATTCCCTCACTCTCCCAGCCCAGATTATCAACCGCTTTGATGAAGATAACATGTTCGGTGGTGTCGCCTGCTTCAGTCAACAGGTAGATGCGGGCGCTCATTGCCGTTGTGTCGATCCAGTCCAACTCATGCTGATGCTGTTGGTAGTAACCGGAAGGATCTGTTCTAAAGGCAGAGATAAAATCAACGTCAGAAACGTCAGCCCAGAGGTAGTGATCGACAAATCCGTCAGGATCGCTGCCTTGCCAGTATATCATCGGTGCAAATGACAGGACATAGTAATTCTCGATGGTAAACTGGAAATCTATGTAATAAGTCTGACCTAATTCCAGCGCGCCGCCGTCTATCGCCTGCAGCAGTACGGCAACCGTGTCGATTGTATAATCGACGTTGCGAACGAAGAAGGTGCTATCAGGTGGCATTACCGTCTCATCCAGAGCATAAACTCTTTCTGAATTTGGGATCATCAAAGCGCCCTGCATATCCAGAATCTTGACGTCTATGCCGTAACTCACTACGTCGAAGGGCATACCATAATGATCCGTCGTGTCAATACCGTGAGCGTCCTCGGGGACATTGACGAAATCTACTATCGGCGGCTTATTGAGGTTAAAATCGCCGGTGATTTCACCGCACCCTTGAATGACAGCCAGCGCTATTAAAAGAACCAGCCCGAAACCGACTGTTATCTGTATCTGCTTAGATGACATCTTTAACTCCCACAAAGTGGTGATTATCCTGGGGTTATGTTAAACGTTTATTGTGGCATCAGGAACGGTTTTTATAGATATTATCTTGATATACCAAGCGAGAAGAACGACATCGAACCCAGATGCTCGATCTTCGTGTATGCGTAATCAATGCGTAATTGAATCGTGGGCAGGTTAAAATACAAACCTGCGCCGAGACAGAGTCCATCGGTAGATATCATCCCGTTTTCATCTATAACGGGATATTCAATGTAGGGATCTTGATCGTTATCTTCCAGGTATTCATCCCACTTATAGCGCTTGCCACCGTTAATCTTTTTACCGATCCGCAGGAAGCCGGTTTCCATATAACCGTATTCTATCCCGAGATTGTACTGTTCGAGATTATCATTGGGATGTGATCCTTCAAAGGCAACTATCACACGGTGCGGCTGAGTATCATAAGCTCGGACTGAACCGCCGAATTTGAAATTCATCGGCATGGGGAACGGCGAATCAACGAAATCAAGGTCCGGTCCGAAATTGGTTATCGCCATGGCAATGATGACGCTCTTCCAACCAGTATCATAGAACGTTCCGACGTCGAAGGCAACGCCAATCGCTTTCTCATCCGCCAACCGTTCCTCAATATATTTCACCGAGCCGCCCACGGAGAATTTGCTGGTTAACCGTTGAGAATAGGTGACTCCTGCAGCCAGATCAGAGGCTGTGAAGGTTCTGCCTGTGCCGCTCGGACCGCTTATAATGGTCGTTTCGATCATCTCATCGGTATGCAAGAAAGTTACCTGCGCGCCAACCACCGCATTCATTTTTGGAATGGGCCAGGCTGTTCCGATATACTCGAACGACACTCCCGCCGGCATTGAAATGTGAGTCAAAATGTGGTCTGGCTTTTCGAGTTGCAATAATCCGCCGGGGTTGTAGTACAACGCTGAAGCGTCGTCTGCCACGCCGATGAAAGCTTCACCCATACCCATCGCCCTGGCGCTGAGACCAACTTTAAGAAAAGTAACGCCAGCAGTGCCGACTTTTGCCTGTCCCCAGCATAAACCGGGGATCAGCATGAAGATAACCAGGGCTATAATGCTAATTTTTCGCATAATTTCCGCTCCTGTGATCCGGAGACTAATTTTTTAGATAATATCGTCCAACGCGTCGATGAGATTCATCAACGCCGTCCTGCCTTCGATTGTTGCCAGGTTAAAATCCGCTTCAGATAGCACGGTGTTTCCAACTATTTCATTTAACGAGAGCGCTTCCTGCAGACTGGCTTCAAAATCAGCCAGCAAGAAGTAGTTTTCAGCGCGCACTAATCTGATGTCAAGGTAATCTACGTCTTTGTGACTGAATACCCAATCATCATCTACCGCCAGCAATTCACCTGCTTTCTTATTGGATTGAGTGTACTCTTCCAATATCTGCAGCACGATGGATTGTCCCGCGAGGGCATCGCCATATTCGCTGTTGATGCCATATACAATATCGAACACGTTATTGCCACCGTTCAAATCGTCCAATTCAATCGCTGCCCAGCCTAATCCCGTAGCGGTTTTAACGATATAATCGACTGCCTCATCCATCCTGGCAACCGCCTCATCGATCAACTGCTGGTCGCCCGTCTGAGTGCCATATAGCCAATCGCCGTAGGCATCCCAGTACTGACTATCAGCCAGGTTCAAGCCGTCGTTAAATGCATCCGCGGCATCCTGATAATCACCGGATTCGTATTCTGACCAGCCCAGACTCAACCAGCCGGAGATAGTGGTAGGATCAACAGGTCCAGTCGTTGCGTCATCTTCACAGCCGATCAATAGACCGAAAGCAAGGATGAGAATGATGGGTAATAGTAATTTACAGCGCTTCATTTATTTAGCTCCTGACACTATTTTCAGGTTATCGCAGCAAAATCATTTTCTTTGATATTATCTGATCGCCCGCGCGCAAGCGGTAAAAATAGATTCCGCTTGAAGCAGACATGCCGTTCTGGTTTAACCCATTCCAGCGTACCTTGTGATAGCCGGCATTTTCTCTGCCATCGACCAAAGTGGCAATCGTCCGTCCCATCAGATTGAATATTTCCAACTTTACTGATTCAGTTTCAGGCAGGGCAAACTCGATGACCGTTTCGGGATTGAACGGATTGGGGTAGTTCTGAGACAAAGTTATATCACTGGGGAGAATGATAGAGCTGCACAGGTTTTCGCCCCAGACGACTCTATAACTGCCGGATTCCTCCAGAGATGCCCAAATTATGTTCATATCGTCGGACAGATAAGATGGCAGCGTTTCCCATTCATCGCCGTTCCAGAAGGCAACCGCACAGTTCTCTGCTGGCAGACCGTTCAGAACGTCATCGTGAAGGACAAATTCAATACGACCATTTTGGAGTTCCACTCCTGCGGCAAAAACCTCATAGGCTGAACCGATTGCAATCAGACCGGTCTCTGGCAGCACTTGCAAACCTGAGGATGAAATTATGCCCCACATACCGGTTCCGAAAACAGCGCGGGCAGTAATGGTAACGTCACCTGATAAACCGATGGCGGAACCTTCGGTAGAAAGCTGCGTCGCCACAAAATCAAGCGTATCACTGTCGTGCTCACCTAAGATATTGCTATAAGAAAATATAGCTCTGGTGGGTCTCCCTTCTTCACTCTGGTACAGCGGAACGGTATATATCAACGGTGCAATTTCAATCATATAGGCGCTATCCACCGGAACATATTCCAAGGTATCAACCAAATCCTGTTCGACGTGCATATAGGGAGCCGTCAACAGCGGCACAGTGGACGTCAACATAAAGTTCATGCTGGCATTGATCACAGGATTCTGAACCACCGTCAACGCAATATCCCAGACAAGCGCTCCGTTGCCGCCGGTAAAACCGATTTCTCCACCACCTTCCGCGTGATCGAGCACTGGTGAATTAGTATCCAGTTGATACTGTTCAGAAACAGTTGATCCCAATCCGACAAATTCAGGATCGATATTGACGTTCTCAAGTCCTTCGTAAGTCAGCGTTGAATTCGTGTCGAGAACGTCGCTATAAGTGACCGTGATTTCAGAACCTGTCGCACAAATCGGGTGATTTGAAGTATTGGGCCAGGTCGCCGCTCCGATGATGGAATTGCTGATCATGGTTTGATCGCCGTTAATTGCGGTCAATACCCAGCCGTCATCGGTATCGCTATTCCCGACCAGTGTGCAGTAACTGATTACAGATCCAGATGCAGAGGAATAAATCGCCTGCCCTAAGGTTGCGTTGTTCTCGGCGATAAGTATCTCCGTTATCAAAGGAGTGCATCCATCCAGTATGAAGATGCCACCTCCGTTACCCGAAGCTGTATTGTTGTATATAACCTCGTCGTGGATGTATGGCTTGCTGAACCAGCGAATTGCTACACCGCCTCCATCTGCGGCAGAATTATCTCCGATCTCGTTAAAGCTCAATTCCGTCGTGGCGCCATCGCCGAAGAACACGCCGCCGCCTATCCCGGAAGCTGTGTTGTCATGAACCACGCAGCCCTGTATTGACCCGGCAGCGCCCGATAGATAGACACCGCCGCCGTCCACGGCGCTATTATCCTCGATCTCACAATCTGATATTGTGGACATGGCAAACCAACCCGCATAAACAGCTCCGCCCAGATCAGCAGTATTATCGTGGAAATAACAATCACTGACTTCAGCCTGCGACCAGCTAAGAAGCGCTAAAGCGCCTCCTCGTGACGAACTGTTATCATAAAATTCGCACTGGTCGATTACCGGAGCAGAATTTTCAACGCGGACCACACCGCCATAAACGCCATCTTCGGTTGTGGCGCCTCGATGCATGATACAGTGCCGCACTACAGATTCGGATGACCCCATTGTGAAATATATCCCTGACCAGGTCGAATCAGTCTCGTTGATTGTAGAGAATTCAATCGGATCCGTTGACGTTCCCTGAGCATCAAGCGTGCCGCGCACCTCGAAGCTGAAATCACCTTCAAAACGAACTTCAACGCCGGGTTCGATGGTCAACGTTTCTTCATTCGGGATAGTAACGCCACCTACTATATAGTAGGGAGACTCGTCCGCCGTCCAGGTAGTGTCGCCAACCTCGCCGATCCAATAATTGGTCTGACTTGTCCCGGTGCCAAAGAGATAAACTCTGTGAATGGGTGGATCGTTCTCGTTGGTTTCTATTTCGAGTGTCTCGGTGTAAATTCCCGGCGCAGATGGCTGGAAGGTTACGGACACCGAAACAGTATCATGGTTTCCAACTGTAGTCTGCGGAGCATCAACGATGAAATCGGGATTGGAGACGATAAAATCGGTCAATTCCAGCGGGACGGAACCGGAATTCCAAATCTCAAATTCGAGCGTCCTCTCTTCGCCGATGGCTGCCACGCCGTATTCCAGCGAATCGGGATCATGATAGAAGATCGGTTCCAGACCGGTGCCGCTGAACTGCACATAGACATATCCGGCGTTGTTCTGTATCTCCATGCTGTCGCTGAAGACGCCCTCCTCTTCAGGAGAGAAGAAAACGATGTATTCTATTGACTCGCCAACCGCTAGAGTATCACGGTTCGGACGGAGGCTATCCTCATCCCAGATCGTGAAGTTGGCGATAGGGACAACTGACACAATGATAAGATCGGAGAAGATACCGCCCTGATTACTGCCGTTGTTGGTAATAGTGATTGATTCCCATACGGTATCACCGACGGCATAGCTGCCAAACACAAAGTTGTCAGGATCAAGCTCGATAACCGGATCTATTCCCGTTCCAAGCAGATCTATCTCAACAGTCTCGTTGGTAGTGTCATTATCTGTGAATGTAAGCGCTCCGGTTTCATCTTCAACTGCGTCCGGCGTGAAGATCATCTGCATCGTCGCTGAAGAATCAGGACCGATATGGACGAGATGAGTTACAGTATCTGCTATTTCATCGAAGTTGCTGCTGAATACCTCATTTGTAAAATTGAATGATGATATTTCAAGCGCCTGCCGTCCCACATTATAGATAGTCTGTGTAAGCGTATCGGGCAGATCAATTTTCTGGCGATCGAAATCGACTGCATCGATTTCGAGAACCTGCACGTCCGAATCAAAAGAAAACAGAGGTAAAGATTCTGTAGCTAAACTGGAGTTTCCATCTGCTCCGATATTGGCTCGGTTGCCGTTCGGTTGGGGCTCATTCTGGAAAGGCGAATTAGGAGCGGCAGCGTCGATACAGGGACTGTTAGGTCGCAGAACGAAATCCAGGTTCTCTGGATCATTGAATCTCGGGTCCTGATTGATGTTGCCTACACCCATCCCGTCGCGCATAGTATTGTCAGTCTCGGCAATATCACTGTAGTTGATGCCGCCTGCGAGATAAGTCATTTCATAAGTATCCCACAGGATCGAATTCGACATATTTAAGGTTACACCCATCGCGGTGTACAGCGCAAATCCTTCATCGACTTCGTTGCCAGTTATCGTCAGATGATTGAGCAGCAAACCCTCGCTGGCGCCGATATACATGGCATGTCCATAAGGCGCATCAGCAGGATCCAATGCTCGGTTTTGACTGAAGAGGTTGTAGGAAAACTCAGGAGCCGCGCTCCAAAGATAAATCGCGCCGCCCCATTTGTCGGCTCGGTTATTGATAAACTGGCAATGCTTGATAGCAGCGATGGCGCCTGAAAGGTAAATCGCGCCTCCGCAGTTATCGGGCCAATCACCCGTTGCGTTTCCGAATGTGAACAGACAATACTCCAGGCGGGATGCGGTATTTGCCTGCACGAGACGCATACCTCCCCATCCAATCAACTCATCACCGGCGGTGAACACGATTATATCCGATTCTGTGCCGATGGCTGTTATCATTCCTTCGACAGTGAACTGATAATGAGCATCGAAGATCACTTCAACTCCGGATTCAATCGTCAGCGACCCGCCTTCAGGAACGGTGATGTTCCCTTGAACGCGGTAGGGTGATCCATCCGCCGTCCAGGTTCCTGTCACATCGCCCTCTTCGATGATAGTTTCATCGACACCGTCGGCAACGGGCAGCGCAGTGCGAACTGTGCTGAGATTGGGCGCCTCACGACCTGATAGAGGACTCTTTCCGTTGGTCACGCGAATCGATGATGCGCTCGCAGCTATTGTGAATAGTAATGTAAATGCCAGTATGGCGCTTATCAACGCATTACTTACAATGATGAAGCGGAATGGCTTGATCATGAGTTGCTCCGACAATTCTGTTAAGTTTGTATTAAGCCTCACCGAATGATGACAAATTTGCCGACTTCGATATTGCCTTTATTGTCAGGGGTCAGGTCTTCAACGCTGAAGAGATAGAGACCCGATACCACTTGCTGACCATTTCTGCTATTGAGATCCCAACTCTCTGAATAGTCGCTGACCCAGCCGCTGTTGTCATCGCCCACGTCGTTGAAAATTTCTCTCGAGTGCGGGACTACGGCAACCAGGTCGCCAGCTACTGTATAAATCCGAATCAGACAATTTGAGGGAAGATTGAAAAACTCGATCCGCCTGTCCTGCTGCGGGAAGAATTCGGGTGTGCCGTCATTGTGATTCTCCCATGACAATCCGGATCCCGGGCTGGTTTCAATGAATGCCTGTGTATAATCTTCATAAGCGCGATAAGGATTGGGCACCACTACAACTTTCTCGCTCGGGGAACCGGAAGGCGCAATCAGCATTCGATTGGCATTTCGGGCGGTTTCAAGGGGCTCGGTGCCGGATTTCGGATCGCCGAAATCGAAGGAGGTCACGGCATAATACCTCGGGAACCCGGAACGGGCGTTCAAAATGTCGAAATAGTAAGTGCTTTCCGTTTCGACGATAGCTTCCAGACCCGAGTTGGATCCGACCGGCTTGCGGTAATAGGTTATTCCGTCCAGGAACGTCGAATCCGCCGGAAGATTGGTCTGAACGTCCGGGTAGGTTGACAGCGAGTCGTTAACGCTGTAATAGGCGAAATCGACACGGTCGAACTCGGCTAACAGCTCGTAATCGTACTCCAGCCCTGTATTCGATACGTAAATCCGATATCCTTCAAAGTCCTGAACCTGCGAGAAGGGATCGAAGTATCCCGGATCTTCGGCATTGTTGTTCCAGCGCAGCCGGATAAAATCTTCATAAGGCTCGTAGGTCAGCTCAGGGATCGGCGGCGGCGGCGGACCTTTAAAATCAGGGATGCCGTCGCCGGGATCGAGTATATCATTGTCCTTCATGAAGCCGATGTTCAATTCGCCATAACGTACATCGACTGCATACTCAGGAAAATATGTCATGCTCTCAAGCAGCGCCCTTTCACCGTCATCCAATCGGCTGTTCCGTTCCGAGCCATCTTCATCAGGACCAGGGTATATTCCCTGATATACGCCGAAATATACGACAGAATCACCAACGTTATTGGCATAAAGTCCGTCGTTACCCACGTCTTCGCCGAACCAGCCGTCGCCGTTGGTATCCACCATCTCATTATCATAAACACGAGCGCACCAGGCGGCGTTATACTGCAGGTTTGCGAAATTGAATTTATCATAATCGATCGGATTGTTCCCCCCGACGTCACCCTGCGGATCCTGGGGTGTATGGAAGTTAGCGCCGGCAACGTAACCCAATGTCATATTGAATTTTTCACCCGGATTCAAACGGTAGATGTCATTTCCTGCAACGTCGGTGTGATCATATATTCCCAGAGGTCCCCATGAAATGAGATAGCGTGTGTCAAAACCGTTGGCTATGTTACCCGCATTGGTGAGACTGGTTTCCAAACGCCAATCATGATAGACGGTATCGTTGATCGTATGATCCCAGACACCCTGGGGGTTGGCAGCAATCCAGTCCTGATCGGCAACTCTGATCTGATCATAGTCGAATTCACCGTTGGAGAGCACGAAATACTTGCGGGCGTCGCCGTTTGCTGTGCCGAAGATCTGCGTCCAGTCACCCTCTGAACCATCATCCTGCCAGGCAGGACCGAAATCGAAGTCAGCATTACCGTTGGAAATCCACCAGTTGAACGAAGTGCGCAGACGAGGATTGGGAGCTCGAACGACGCGCACGCCGGTAACGCTGGGACATGTGAATTCGCTACCGCTATTGTTGCCGTCGGGGCGCCCGTCGTTATCGGCTATATAAGCGGTATTGATCACTAACGAATCATCTACTGTCGATCCATCCGGCAGACGTCGCTCAAAATAATAATACTGTTGGAACCCGCAGATATCGTCTTCGTGCCAGATCCCCTCGCCCAGCCAGCCGACGTCGGCGTCAATATAGATGCCGACGTACAGATTTTTCAGGAAGTTCGATGCGATATTCTCGAACTCGTAATCGATCAGAATGAACTCCTGAGCATAATTATAGGACCATGAATAGGTTTTCTGAGAAGCGCGAATACCCAGCGGAAAATGCGGTCCATCCACTATATCAGACCCGGTCCAGAACTGTTCGCTCAGCGTATCTGAGTAGATAGCTACGAAATCCTGCTCGGAAATTGCCAGAGAATCATAGATATAGTCACCCAGCCGATTGTAAGAATTGGGGATAGTGCTGCGTTCCCTCATGCTGTAATCTTCCAGATTGCCGGAACCGATTTCGCCCGGCTCGAATTCGTAACTGTTTCTTCCGGGACCTGTCCACCCTTCCGAACCGCAGGTCACCCGAGGAAACTCGAAACCGCCTTCCTGCACCAAAGCGCCAACCCAGATAGCGCCCATAAAAAGGTACTGGATATCTGAATTGCCCGGGTATTCACACTGAGGAGCCCAAATGCCGGGGAATATCTGCCACTCCATAGCAGAATTATCGTTCGGTCCATTGTTCCCGAAGAAACCCCAGTTGGTGAAATTCATCCAGATGTTGCCCTTGTTGTGAACTCGATTGTACCGGTTGATATTGGCAACGTCGGTCGAGGGGGGCTCATATTTCTCGATAATAGGGCGGTCATCACGCGCTCCGGCAGTTGCTGCTAAAACCAACAATCCGATTATCAAGCTTAAGGAGATCCGCTTTTGCATCATATTAGTCAACCTCCGATAGGGAGTTTCAATCCTCCCGCTGGGACGGTCCCTTTTCTATGCTTATTTAATGCCCTTGTCTCTATATCGTAGTTTATAGACTGGTATTACCAGTTGCTGTCTTTTCCGTAAGCCCCGATCTCACCGCCATCAGATGCGGCAGTCTTGCAGGGTGAATTCGACTGCAGGTGAAAATCGGCGTTTTCCA
The DNA here is from genome assembly GCA_025774555.1 of candidate division LCP-89 bacterium. GTDB lineage: Bacteria > Electryoneota > B3-LCP > B3-LCP > B3-LCP > JALGVT01. Next base: position 19,070 of record JALGVT010000020.1, on the reverse strand, counting down.
GATCCACAAAGAGCGGATCGACCATGATGTTGGTAGCATCAGGTGAAACACCGCCGAAGGGATAACCCTCTCCTTCCGGCTGATAGGCGTCATTGTAGATAACGTCAGGAAGAGATGTGTATTCATCATCAACCTGGATAGCATTGCCGTAAATTTCCTCACCCTTGATCAGCAGGCACAGGTTAGTGTTAATTGTCGCTACTTCTCCAATTCCTGCATCGAGCATCCACACTGGATCCAGGGTGAAATTGCCGTCTTCAAAGTCATCCTGCCAGACAATTGCCGAGGCAACCGTTAAAGTGAAATCATCCGTATGTATCGAGTTCCCTGAAGGTGATCCCGTAACCCAGAGGTGCATATCAGAAATATCGCCGCCGCCGTCGCTGCCAGTCAAAGTAATCTCGTTGGCTCCGCCTTCATCCCAGGTTACAGCCCAACTGCCGTCTGAACTTCTATCCATCTTCACGTGCTGCCAGCGGGAATCGAATGACGGGATTACAGTCTGATCTATGACCGTTCCGCCAGCATACAACCTGACGTCGGTTCCGTTCTCTATTTCGAGATAGACGCCGGAACTGCTGAATTCGCTTGAATTACCGATCCCGACACAGGAAGTCTGCTGGATAATGCTGGGCAGACGATGATACATATCGAACTCGAGAGTGAATTCACTGTATGTATCAATCGGTAATTCAGCTAAAAGCTCCCCGGTGATTGTGCCGGTACTCCAGGTTTCATATTTCCCGTTAAAAGCGATGATGTTATTCTCTATCGTTGGATTGGACTGATTATTGATCTGAATACCGCTGTAATCGTGATTGACAATGGTATTGTATTCGATAAAAGGCGACGAATTGGACTCGCACTTGATGCCGATAAAGGAGGTTGAGTAGATCAGGTTGGTTTCTATATGCGGAGACGAGTTCGACTCGCAGAGAATCGTATAACCAGCGCCGTTGGCAATCACATTGTGATGAATGTAGGGGTGTGAATTATTGTAGCAGAAAACACCCATCGGTCCAAAACCGTCTATGGTATTTCCGGATATCTCCGGAGCGGCGCCGTACTGGCAGCTAATCGCCACGAATTCACTGCCTGTGAAAGTATTGTTGCTAATGGTTGGTGAAGAGCCTGTAATCGTTAACGCGCCGCCGTATGGCGGGTAAATATCAGTGGTTGAAGCGTGGATGAACTGGCAGTCGTTAATGAATGAGCTGTTATCCGCCTCTTCTGTTATCTTTATTCCACTCCAGAAGACGGAAGAGTTAGAAGAATCTTCATGCACGAAGGTCGTTCCATCAATCTCAAAAAGTCCAGCGAGCCGCCAATTATAGATCCCCTGAAAAATTACCATTGCACCGGATTGGGATTCGAGAGTTTCTCCAAGGTCGATAAAACAGTTGTTGGTCACATACCAGGGACTGTCTGCCGCGGTGATGACCGTACCCCCGATGGGACCTCGCAACTCGGTCGCCCCTACATAATAAGGTATCGATCCGATGTGTCCCGTTCCGTTTAAAGTATCTAAGCCGGCTCCAATCAACGCCGAAGTTGAGAGCAGATCGTAATCCTGCATCAGTCTGTTCTCAAAATCGGGTTCAAGTCCTATATTAAACTGGAAGTCGCAAGGGTCTCGGTTAGCGTTCAGCGTGGTCATTTCGCCGATACCAACAGGACATTCGGCGAACTGGCGGGAATTGTTTTCCTTGCTGTTGTTGTACCATATATCGGCGGTGGCGCCGGTTTCGCAGCGGATGCCGTCACCGTCATTGTCGTACAGGTTGTTGTTCAGGAGATAAGGATTGGTATTACCTCCCAGACAGAATATGCCATGGTAACCGTTATACAGAATAGTGCAGTTGCGAATAAAGGGGCTGCACTCCCAAATGAAAACCGCGCTGTTTATCCACCTGCCGAGTTCTTCAGGATCCTCGTATATAGGGTAGCGTTCTGAGGAATCCCAAACAGCTGCAAACTGCACCAGACAGAAAGCCATCTCAGAAACGTCGTTCTCGGTATCGAAGACTATGGATCGCCATTGACCGTAGTCGCCATTCCCCAGTGCGCCTTCCATAGAAGTGAAAACGATGTTCTCCTCCGCTGTTCCGATTGCCTCAAGATGTCCCTGCACGACAAATTTATAAAGGCCATCGAAACGCAGCTCCACACCCGGATCGATTGTCAGGCTTTCACCGGCGGGAACCGTGATGTCGTCGGTAACCCAGTAAGGACTATTACCGGCGGAAAGCGATCCGGTCAGTTCACCAGAAATCTGTGTCCCTGAATAGCCCTGAGTGCTGGTAACTGTATCTTCATCTGTTGCACAGCCGATCCAGATCAATGCTGCACACAAGGTGAGACCTAAGATAAACCTCGTTTTCATAAGTGAACTCCTGCTGCTTCAAATCCCCCTCAATGATTTGAGGAGTATCCGGCGAGCATTGGTTTAGAAAGTGATTCCTAAGCTGATCAATACCTGTCGCGGCGGGTCGTAATTACGATAATTATGATCGTAGTCAGTTCCGACGTTATAAGGACCCGGCCACATTTCGCTGTACGCATCGCCGTAGTTGTCCGGGTGAGTGCTGTCGTAAGCGTTCCCTGTTTCAGTGTACAATTCACGCACGTTTTCGCTATCGAACAGGTTTTTGACGTCAACACCTGCCACCAGGTGTGTATTGCCTTTTAATGTAAAGTACTTCTCAAATTTCAAGTTTGTGACTTCGTGCCAGGGGTAACGAGCACTGTTTTCACGAATCTGATTAGTTGGCAGCCCGGTAGTCCAGCGGCTTGGAGTATAAGGCTCACCCGAACCGTACCGCCATTCCAGTGTCACCAGCCAATTGTCCGGCAGTTTAAATCCGAACAGATAAGGATGTTCGCCTTTCTGATAGATTATCGACGTAAAGATATTGATCTTATGCGTCTCATCCCACGACAGTGGATGCTCGTCTCTATTGACCGGCACGTTGCTGAGGCGCTGTTCCTGCGCTGCCAGAGCGGATGAGGCTTTACCGTAGGCATAAGAGAAATCCCATTTCACCTGCACGTTGAAATTGCGGGAGAAATTATTGTCGATTGATATTTCGAAACCGCGCACTCGCCCGTAATCGAGGTTGACGTACCGGTCAAGAGTATATCCGGCAACAATCTCCTCCGCCACGGTCGAAATCAACCCATAGATGTCTTTATAGTAACCCTCGACGGTGAAAACCAGATCATCCGTAATCTGAGTCTGCACACCGAGCGCGTACTGCACTGTTTTCTCATGCTCCAAGTTCGGATTGCCAACGGATGCGCCCGGAATTATGTTGCCCGAATTGGATTTGAAGAAATACTGGAACTGCGGAGCCTGATAGAAATGACCGTAATTGAAGTAGAGTTTTGAGCGGTCGGTGATCGGGTGCGAAATACCCAGCCGGGGCGAGAGCCTGTAGGTGCCGCGGTCAGCTAAAAGCGCGCCCGGTTCGTTGTCCTCAACCATCTGCTCAGCCTCATTAACCAGATCCGGATCGTGAATGATATAGTCCAGTCTCATGCCGGCGTTCACGATTAAACCCTCAAATTCCATCTTGTCCTGGAAGTAGAAAGAACCTTCCCAGGGCTGGTATTCATAAAAGTCACGCGTATCGCCGCGATCGGGATAAGGGCTGCCCGGAGGCAGAGGAACGTCAACGTTGGTGTACGGTTGATCCGGTCCCTGTATGGACTGCATGCGTAAATCACGATATTTTATCTCCGCGCCCGACTTGAGTTCGTGGGATTTGGTCATCTGGCTGGTAAAATCGAACTTCAGAGAATATTCCAGCGTGGAACGATCATAGAAGTATGCCGTTTCATCCCACTGTCCCGGATTGAGGAAGTAGTCGAGCCCATCGCGCACCCCATTGCCGTTGTAATCCTCGAACGGCTCACCCTCGTCATATTGAAAGTTGGGTGGATTGAAGGAACGGTATTTATAGTCGTCGTTTCCGTCCATGACGTTCTTTATGTTGTACCAGGTCGAACGTCCCTCTTCGTATAACCAGAAATTCGCAGGCCAATCAGCCCCGTGCTGAGTTGGATCGTAAGTATATCCCACAGACCATGAAGGATCGTAGCCGAATCCCATTTCCGAATGATAGGTGAAAAGCTCATACTCGTCAAAGTAGCTGTTAGGTCCGTCGTATTGACCATTCAACGTAGGCGATTCATAGCTGAAATCGAGTGCGAATGGATTGGTATAAGAACTCGGTAAATCGAAGAAAATTTCGCCTAAGTCATACACTCCGTTGTAAAATCCGAACTGGTCGGGAGCATCAATAAACGGTTCGCCGGTGTCGTAGTAAAAATCTCCGTCATGGAACGGCTCGCCTCCGTCTTCATCATCAGCATAATTCATCTTGCGATCGTTGACGCCGTTATTGGCGCCTTCGAAATAACCCTCATCGAAGTACCCTTCGCCTTCACCGTCATAGGTTTGGTTGCCGTTAGCATCCCAGAAACGCTCACCATCCCAAACGCCGTTGTTATTCCAGTCCTGTTCCTGAAGCTGTGGTTCGTCGCCGTCCCAGATACCGTTGCTATTCATGTCGGTGAAGTCATCCCACGGGTCAAATTGTCCCACGTTGTTTTCACCGGTGTCGGGATTGATCCGGTCAATCCACGGTTCAGCGAAATCGTAGATGCCGTTGTTGTTCAGGTCAACCCAGTCCTCGCCGCTGTCCCATATGCCGTTACCGTTCAGATCTTCGTAGCCTTCACCCCAGCCATCGTATTTACCGTTTAGGTTGGCATCTACGAATCCCTGGAAGGGAATATGTTTCTCTGTGTCCGCGACGTCAATGATGCCGTCGCCGTTGGTGTCTATATAGAAGTTATAGACGTCCTCGGCGTTATCTTCGAGTGTAAAATCACCCGGTAGGGTAGTGCCGTCTTCACCGCCCGGATAGACCTTGCTGTGCGTTTGGAAACGCCCGATCTGCACCTCGTAAAAGCTCCGATCGTTGATCTGGTGAGTGAAATTAAGATTGACCTGCCCGCGCGAGCTTTCAGCCCAGGGACGATTGACGGTGTTGTATTTATACTGCCATCCATAGTTGCCGCCGACTGATCCTTCACCAGCAGGATAAATGTCCCATTTCTTGTAGAATTCGTTGGCGGTAAGCGTTAACTTTTTATTGGAGGCTAATTGGTAGGCTAATTTGACGGAACCATAAAACTCGTTCTCCGTCCGCTCGGGCAAATCCAAGCCGATACCCAGATAATCGTTATCCGGTCGGCTCATATCTAAGGGGACGTATGTGTCGGTCAGCTCAGCAGTCCCGGAAAAGAAGAAAGTTATCGGTTTCCCAAACAGACTCTTAGATCCTGGAATAGGACCACCAATCGACATTTCAGCTCGATCCGTGTTATAGGAAGCTTCATCTATGAGGTTGTCTGTGACATACTTGACCTGTCCGTTGTATTGGTCATCCCTGCCTTCACGTGTGGTGATGTTGATGATTGCAGATTGGGCGCGCCCGTACTCCGCATTGAAACCACCGGTTAAAACCTGAAGCTCTTCGATATTCATGGCATTCAAGTCGAAGTCGATCTGAGTGCCCACCAGAGGATCGCGAATGTCCATACCATCGACCATGAACATGGTCTCTTCCGACCTGCCACCGCGAGCATGGATATTCCCTTCTGCATCGATGGTGAAACCAGTCTGCCTGCTGATAACGTCCGTGAGATTATTGACCACCATTCTGGAGAGATCTTCACTATTCATAGTCCGTGTCATACCGGTCTCATCAAGCACTACTTTCGGCTTTATATAGACCACAGTCACGGCTTCGGCGGCTTCCAGAACAGTTGCTTCGATATTGAATTCCAGCTTGGTATTCAGATCGCTCTGAACCAGCACACTCTGCTGAATCATAGGAACGTAGCCGATGCTACTGACCGAAACGTCGTAACGACCCGGCTGAACGTTAACGATCATAAAATAACCGTCGATGTCCGTAGCAGCTCCCTGGGTAGTCCCTTCGAGTTCGATGTTTGCCCCGATGATCGGATCACCGGTATCGACGTCGACCACGGTGCCGGATATCTTACCGCCGCCCGCCAGCGCAGTAGATGCGTTAAAAAGCAGCGTAACGCAGATTATGATTGAAAGAGACGAAAGTTTACAGAGCTTGAGCGCCATAACGTAACCTCCAGATCTCAGCGAACGTAAAAACCGCTAAAGATCGGCTTTGTATTTCTGGACGAAAGAGCTAAAAAGTAAAATCAAATGAAAAAACCGGGAACTTTTTGGCGATTCCCTGCTAATAAATAAAAGGAACTTATTCCTATCTAAAAGTGCGCTGCTAAAATCACAAGCACAAAACGGAGGAAATTGGGAACAATTCAGCAACAGGGGGAAATTTAAAACATTTTAAATTAATAGTCAAGTGCTTTTTTTTGCATTTGGAGAAAAGGAGGGTTACCAAAAGGAAAGTGACACGATAAATAATTCTGCCGGCTGATATACGCCGGTAATGTATCAATACGGGGTCGGTATTAAGGTCGCCGCCCTGGTTTCCAAGTTCAACACCATATTGGCATTGCTTTTGCCGATAATAAAACTTGACGAACCAGACTAACCGGAGACTATTGCATGAACAATGAAAAGAACAGTGAAAGCGAAGAAATTCTCGAGTTTCGTTTTGCCAGCGCTGAAAATAAGGAGAGTGATTTCTCTTATAATGAAGCGATCATGGATGAATCGATCGCTGATTTCCTGAAAGAGATTCCTATTGAACCCCGCTAAATAAATCGGCGGTTCAATCACAGACTCTTTTACCCAACCAACATAAACCGACGTCAGAAAGATGCCGGTCCTTATTGGAGTGTCTCCCCCTGAATAGATCTCCTGCAGCAGATATTTGCTAAAATCTGAAACGATTATTTCAGCATGATGCACTTTTGTGTTTTCTGCGAAGCTCCTTGCTCTATTCTGATGAAATATACTCCCGATGACAGATCAGATCCGTCGAAGATGATCTGGTGTGTGCCCGGGGAGTAATATTGTAGGTTGGATTCCCCGAATCCGACGCCTTGTAAAGGCGCACCGCCATACGTTCCTACATTCCGCCCGTTAATATCAAATACCTCCAACTTGACTAAACTTGCAACTTGTAACTGGAAACTGATGACTGTGGTATGGTTAAAAGGATTGGGATAGGGTGCATATAAAGTCATCTCGCAATTGACAATTTCCGATGGCGTATTAATCCCTACCCCGTCATCTTCTACCAGATGACAGAGCAACAAATCATACCCACGCTCAATATCAAGATCTGAATATCCCGTTAAAAAATAGGACCCGTCGCCCTCTTCTACAATCCCGAGGACTTTTCCAGCAGCATTATCAGAATAAGTTCTTGCCCAGGCGTCATGACCATTCTGATCCACCTTCGCCAGCATTATATCCGTCTGTCCTGCTTCACTGGCAGAAGACCACCCTCCGACAACATATTCTCCCTGACAGGTTTCAATAACTGGAAAACCGCCGTCGCAACCGAACCCTCCAAAAGTGCGGCTCCAAATTTCACTGCCGTCACCATCGGTTTTCACCAGCCACATGTCTCCGCCTCCGCATCCGAACGAATAGGTCTCCCCCGCGATTAAATACCCTCCATCGCTGGTTATCTGCACAGTCCCGCCGAAATCGTTAAGATACCCTCCATAAGTGCGCAGCCATAACTGTTGACCGAATGAATCTGTTTTAATCAAGCAGACATCCGCATTGCCGCTTCCAAAAGATTCAGTATATCCAGCTATAATGTATCCGCCATCCTGTGTTTGCCGCACGGAATATCCAAAATCGTCTTCACAGCCGCCATAAGTTCTCTGCCATTCCATTTCTCCGCCAGAGCTTAACCTGACCAGCCATATATCATACCCACCGCTTCCAAACGAGGCGGTTCTCCCCACAGCAATAAATCCTCTATCTGCAGTTTCACTTATAAAGCATCCCAGCTCCTCTCCCTCGCCGCCGTAAAGACTGCTCCAGATCTCTTCACCGTTCTGATCTGTTTTTATAACGTAAAGATCATACTCTTCCATAGTGCTTGAACGCGAAGCGCCTGTGATTATAAATCCCAGATCCGACGTTTGCGAAGCATAGCGACCCTCTTCAGTTCCTTCTCTGCCGAAGGTAACATCCCACGTGATGACGCCCTGCGTATCAAGTTTGATCAACCAAACGTCCCCCTGTCCTGCCCCACTGGACGCGGTGATCCCCGCTACGATGAAACCGCCGTCTGCAGTCGGCTCGATACTGTATCCGTAATCCGCACCATCTCCGCCTAAAGTCATGATCCAGACCGAGTCAGGCGCCTGCGAGAATCCCGGATTATGGATTACTAAAATAAATAAACCAGCCCAAATGATTTTGTTTAGCATCTTTCTGATTCAACTCACTGTGATAATTCAATTGGATTTTTCTGATTTTAGTCAATTATCATCGGAAATATAAGCGCGTGAGGAGTTTCCAGATGAGAGGGGAAGTATAATTCGTGTCCTGCTGTGAGAAAGGTACAATAAAAGATACAGCGGAAATTGGATTGTCGGGGCGAGCCTACTATATCTATGGAGAGGGAAAGTGAATTGTAGCACATTAAATGGTCATTTTAAAGCAATACATTCAGGTCCTATGCGAGCATCGCCTTGATCTTGACATGCACTGATGTTTCCAGATATTTAAAATCGATCGGCTTAGTTACAAAATCAGAAGCGCCGATCTTCAATGCCTCCTGAGCAATCCCGATGTCGTCATATCCGGTCATAATGATAACGCCGACTTCCTGGTCAATTTCCCGCACGCTGCGTAGAATGTCTATTCCGCTCATCTCCGGCAGCCGAATATCCAGCAGCATTAAATGCGGACGCGCAGCTTTCAGGATAGAGAGCGCTTCTTTACCGGTGTTTGTCTTGAAGGTTTCGTACCCGTTGTCTTCCAGGAAATCCGACAACAGATCGCAGATGTCTTCCTCATCATCTACGATGAGGATTCGGCTCGGGATCATCTCGTTCCCACGTTATGCTGAAGATCAATTTCAATATAATTATCTTTTATCAAAATGTCAATAGCAGCTTGCAGAAATAAAGGGTATCGGTCATTCAGCGTCAGCTTCACGCGCAGTTTTAATCCCCTCCGCTTCATTGACGCGTGTCAGCGCTATCAGACCGATTGCAAAGAAGATGACCATGGCAATAATCGCCATGCGCAGACTGCGTGTTGCAGTATTCACCGTTGCGAACGTCAGTGGTCCCATCATGGATGCCAATCTGCCCGCTACCCCGTAAAAGCTGAAAAATTCTGCCGAACGTTTCGGCGGCGTGAACGAAGCAAAAAGCGACCGCGCCGATGCCTGGCTCCCCCCCATCACCAATCCTACCAGCGCCGCCGCAAGGTGAAACTCGGTAACTGGATCAAAAAAGATGCCTAACTTGAATACCCATGTCAGCGCTATAATCCAGCCGATAAGAGCAATAGTCAGCGCTTTCTTGTTACCTATCTTATCAACTAAGAAACCGAAGATCAGAGCGCCGGGAAAAGCGGCGAATTGAACCATCAGAAAAAGAACGATTAACGCTCCCGTATCCATGTGCAGCTCTTCGTCGCCGAAGATAGAAGCGGAGCTGATCGACGTTTCGATCCCGTTTGTGAAAAACAGGTATGCCACGAGGAAAATCCACAGTTGACGAAAACGCTTCATCTCCTTGAAAGTCTCTTTCAAGTTGGCAATCACCTGCTTCGGGCTGGCAGATTGATTGCCGGAAACTACCCGCGGCGGTCTATCGCGCACGCCAATGAAAGTGGGAAGAGAAAACAGCCACCACCAAAGCACCACAGAGATTATGACATGTCCCACACCGAAAGTCCCCGACTCAAATCCGAGTAACTCCGGATTTTCCAGCATGATCAGATTCAGGAGAAGACAGCTTCCTCCACCGATATAACCGATTGCCCAGGAAAATCCCGAGACGAGACCGATATTTTTAGGTGAGCATATCTGGGGAAGAAATGCATTATACAGGTTCAGAGAGAGAAGAAACATGCAGAGTGCTATACCGTAGAGCAGACCGCCTTCTATGGCGTCGCCCGGATTGATAAAAGCCAAGCCCGCAGTTGCAACGCCTCCTATCATTACTATCAGGACGAGAAGCTTTTTCTTTTTGCCGGATAAATCCGCGAAGATACCGAGAAAGGGACTGATCAGAACTGTGAGCAGAGTGCCGAAAAGGACGGAGAGTTGGAACAGCGAGGCTCCGGGCAAGTTGAAATGGTAACCGAAAAACTCGAAATCGGTGCCGGCAGGACCGCCGGCGATCACACCGGCGTAATATTTATTGAAGATAACCGCGATTATTGAAGTGGCAAAGGCGGAATTGGCGAAATCATAGGTCATCCATGACCAGGTTTCACCACCGAAACCCTTCAAACGCAATAAGAGCTTTCCCAAAAAAATCCCTCGGGCTGCTATCGGTTCACTCGCCTAACTCATGATGAGAGGCTGTTGTTCCCCGGTTCATATTACCGTCGCTTGAAACGCAGGGACGTGCTTTGTCACGTCCACAGAAAGCAGACTGTTCCAAGAGGGATAATATCATTCTGAGCGGAACGAAGTGAATCGAAGAATCTCCCTGCCTGGCAACATGCTTCAACAAGGGGTGGTTACCCCTTGAACAATGGGACGCCTCGCACATCACCAGCTCAAGGGCTACAACCATTTGTTACGTTCTTCTTCTGAATACCGTAGTCGTGGATCATCCCCGACCCCAATGTTAACAACCCCAAGGGCAAATTAAGGGGATTTCAGTTCACTGCAGTCATGCGTAACTCTCTTGACTTTTCCACTGTAATGCTGTACATTTAAACAAATTTAATCATATATTTGCTATCACTGATACTCGTTATGAAAAGATACTGGAAACATCGCATACGTTTCCGTCTCATTCCGGGCTTGCTGACCATCATCCTGTGCGGCTGCGGCAACGACGGAAACGATACGACAGATGAACGGATCAACGTCCATCATCCCGTTATGACAACGATGATTATCGAGGAGATGGTAGATCGTCCTATCCTCTGCCGCGGAGTTGTTTATCCTCTCAATCAGGAAAAACTATCCTTTTTAACTGCCGGAGAAGTAGGAGCGATTTACAGTCCCGCTGGAAGCAGGGTGCAAAAAGGTGACACTCTTGCTTTACTGGCTGTTACCTGGTTGACAAAGGAGTGGGTGGAAAATGGTCTCGCTCTGATGAAAGCTAGATCCAATCTGGAGCGTTTGCAGGAACTCCTCGATGAAGGCAGTATTTCCGAAGAGGAGTTCAAGGCGGAGGAGGAAAAGACCAACCTTCTGAGGAATTTTTATTTCTACGCCAAAAAATCGCTGAAAAATCCTTTTCTAATCGCGCCCTGCGACGGCAAGGTGCGGGAATGGTCAATCAGCCATGGCGATTCTGTCTCAGGTGGGCAGTCAATCGGTGAAATTATAAATATCAGTCCCAATGCAATTGCCAGTGTGAACATGCATGAGACAGAATATTTTCATATTGCTATTGGAGATGCAGCTGTCGTCACCCCCATGGATGAACTGGCGCTGCCTTTTGAGGGTGAAGTTATATCCAAAAGCGTCTCCGGGGGCAATGTAGAACTTCCCTTCACTGCTGACGTTCTCTTCGAAAATCCCGGCGGAGCAATTACTATGGGAACTGAAGTAATGGTGAATATTGAGGGTGAATACAGACAAAAAACCGTCCTGATACCCAGCGACGTACTGATCGAGCGCCGGGGACCGGACGGAGCCGTTTTCTTGACAGATGACCAGGGCAGATTTGCAATCCGCAGGCACGTTCAACTGGGTCCTGAAATCGGCAATAGAATTATCGTCGAACAGGGCTTGCATCGCGGCGACCGCTTAATCGTCCACGGTCATCGAAATCTGGTGCATGGTTCGCATATCGCCATCATTCAAACAAGATGATTATTTCCCAAAGCTGAAATAATTCGCTTGCAATAATACGGCTCCTTAACTATATTTAGACTTATGAAATGTCAAACCAAATCGTTTCTGATTAGTTGCGTCGCTCTTGCTTTTATGCTGGCAGGATGCGGGACAAACAATCCCAGCGGCTATGTCCCGTCAACTCCATCCTATCCCGTACTGGACGTCTCCCCGGATACTCTGGACTTCGGACTTGATGGAATTATCAGGGAACTTATAATATCCAATGAAGGCGGGGATACTCTGGCATGGTATCTTACGGGGATACCCGATTGGATCGAAGTCTCCCTCGATTCCGGCACGACAACGTCGCTGAACTCCTTCACCGTGTTAGTCGAGTTGAACCGCAGCCAGTTAGACCCCGGCTTTAACATGGGAGCAATCGAAGTCGAATCTAATGCCGGTGATCTTACCATTCCGCTCTATGCGACCTATTCATCGAATCCCGTGATCGGTGAACTGCCGGACGCGCTGGATTTCGGCTTCAGCGAAAACGACCTGCAGATGAACATCTTCAATGCGGGACAGGACACACTCAAATGGTCGGCATCGGTAGATAATTCGCTCTTCTCAATTATTCCCGATTCTGGAGAAACCGTAGAAGAAACTCAAGTTGTAGTTAGTTTCGACCGGGACAATGCGCCTTTACAACTGATCTACGCGACGTTGACGATTACGACCGGTAGCGAAAGCAAGCAAGTAGTACTGGCAGCGGATAATGGAGACGTTGGTGGCGGCTGGTTCTCGCATACTACACAGACATCAGGCTATTACTCACCACGACCTGTGGATTATTTCTACATCGTTCGCTTTGATCGTCCCGACGATTGGATCGAATATAAGATAGACAGCGTTGCGGTGCAACTCTATTCCCTGCCGGACGCCTTCGATGACATCTCTTTCTTCTGTTGGGATTCCCAACTTGATCCTTACGGCAGCTATTGGCCCGATCTGGATGACCTGCGGTACTGGACGCCAGCCCTCAATCCTATTTCCGGCTGGAGCATCTGGTCTGTCGATTGGCAGCTCGATCTTCCCATATTCTTTGCGGGTTACTACCAGATCAACTGGATTCCGATCATCTTCCCAATGCCCTATTTCGACAGCAGCAACCTCGGCGGATATTCATTCCTCGCCTGGGAGATTGAACCGACGTACTTGACCATAGAACAGATTGCGATATGGGAATGGTGCATCGAAGTTCACGCAATGCCCATCGAAACAACGAGCGGGTCAACTGCTGGCGGTGGGCAATGGCTCAAACCGACAGTTGAACCGTTCTCAGGTCAGACGCAGCGTATCCCTGTTGATTATTGCATCCCGTCTCAAATCCGAAGAAACTGAACGTGAATCAGGCGAGTTCAAATAGCGTAGTGAATAAGACCGTCCTGATCGTTGAAGACGAACCCGGACTGAGAAAAATGCTCGGACAGTATCTATCCCTATGCGGTTGCAGCGTCATAACTGAAGCGGAGGGACGAAGCGCGCTGAATCGGCTAAACAATCCAGATGATATCCCCGATCTGATTCTGACGGATATCAATCTGCCTGGCATGGATGGCTATGAATTGTTGGCACAGATACGGCTGAAATATACTGACATTCCTGTCGTTTTGATGACAGGTTTGTCATCTGAAAACATTAAAAGCGACATTTCTGTCCAGCCGGATGCGATCTTGCGAAAACCGATTTCGTTGTCCGATCTTGGGGAGACTTTATTCAACTTGATGAAAATCGATCATCCCAATCAATCAAAACCGGACGGGGCAGATCGGCTATAACCTCACACAGATGTATAGGGGGTATTATGGATCACGTTGTGTATTTGGACACGAAGGCGAAGGAACTCGATAAGCTTCTGAGTGGCACAAAAACAATGATCATACGTGGGGCGGCGGGCAGAAAAATGCCCTATGGCAGAGTCACTGCCGGTGACTTTCTCTACTTTATCAAAAACGATGGCAAGGGACTGGTTAGAGCGAAGGCGAAAGTCATCTACATCTATAATTCACCGATGCTTATGCGCGACGAATCGGCGCTGTTAGTAGAGAGCCAGCAGGATAAGCTGCAGTTGACCAAAGCACAGATTGACCGCTGGAGCGGCAAACGTTACCTGGTTCTCGTGGAAATAGCCGACGTCGAAGAGATAAATCCCTTCCCTATCGACAAGAGCAACTACGGCAATATGGATAATTGGCTGCCGGTGGAAATGATTGAAGCAGTCAAGAAGTAATCCAGACTATATAATACAGCCAGACGAAAGCGTAGGCAATACTGAGAGTATAGGGACTGTCCAAAAAGTCTATTGACGGTCATTGCCCCGAAGGAATGCCTTCGTCACGAGACCCAATTTATTGGGTCAAAGCAATCTCCAAAGCTATACAATACAAGAGATTGTTTCGTCATCCGTTGGCTGACGGATTCCTCGCAATTATAGAAGTTAACGATTCTTGTCCACGAATTAGTTAACAGCTATAGCAATGACTACAAAAGTTACTCTTTAGACAGCCCCTTTATCAATGTTCCATTCTGAGATTATATTTCGTCCATTGGGTCTGCGTCGAGGTCTGCAAGCGAAACTTCATTCACCTGTGGTAGGCGGTTTTCTTCAATCGGAATAACGACTTCGAATTCTGCGCCTTTCTCAGGCGCACCATCGACATAGATGGCGCCATTATATGTTCTAATTAATTGATAAGCGCTCGACAGCCCCAAACCGGTGCCTGTCGGCTGTTCGGATTCGCTTTCGCTGACCGGAGGTTTGGTTGTAAAAAATGGGTTAAACAGCTTGTGAGCATCCTGTGGATCCAGTCCGTATCCAGTATCCTTGATTGTGATATAAATATTTTCGCTGTCGAAGTCGGTTATAACCCGAAGTGTTTTCACCGGCGAATTATACATCGCATCGATGGCATTATTTATGATATTCAGAAAGCATTGCGAAAAATCGCTGTATATACCGTAGATGCATGGCAGATTGTGCGAAAACTCGTACTGTTTATCGATGTGATGCTTAAATTCGAGGTTAGCTTCGAGGAATTTCAGTTCGTTCTGCAGGAGTGTATTCAGATTAATAGATTTTTTGCGAGTATCTTGTTCATGGCGGCTCTTTATCATCATATTGCTGATGATATCTTTCATTCTTTCACCTTGAGCCAGAATAATTGACAGTTCCTCAAATTCGGAGTTGCGGGCGGCGAGTAGATCCATATAGCCGATAATAATAGAAAGTGGACCGTTAAGATTGTGTGCAATACCCGACGCAAGGATGCCGATTGCGGAGAGCTTGTGTTCCTGGATGAGTTTGAGTTCTAATGAGCGCTGCTTTTGTTCAAGCTGCCTCTTTTCGGTCTGCTCAATGTAATTGGCGATCACGCCCAGAGAGTTTCCCTGCTGGTCTGTCAGCGCCGAAAAGCGTATTTCTATCCAACGGTCATCATACCATTCATCATTCAGTTTCAGATCTCTGGATGGATTGGCAACGAGTTCATCCCAGAGGGGCTGCAACTGCTCGTTAATATGTTCCGGATGAAGTTCGAAGATGGGCCGCCCGATGATGTCGCCGTTGCTCTTCTGGAGAAGCTTTTCGGCGAACTCATTTACTTCAATCACAAACCCTGATGGATCAATGCAGACAATCCCCTGCCGCATACATTTCATCACAGCCTGGAATAGATCCATTTTGCTCAGGGCTTTTACAGTTCGTTGTTCAGAATCTGTAAAAGCTTTTGATTGGAAAGTTTTAGATTGTGCTTCATTCACCAGTGAATCCGGCATTAAGTCGTCCCTTTGTGTTGATTCACATCCTGTCTTAACAATCCTATTTCTCTGATGTGAACATCAAGGAAGTAACGCTAAAAACGGTATGAAAAGCCGTGTCTCACTTATCTTTACAATGAGTCAGTGAAATATAGTTAATCTTAACTCAAGTGTCAATGTTTTTTCAGTCTTTTAATGAGGAAAAGGTATTATACTCTTGAAATGGTAACGATTTTCCCTGCTAAATTTAGTATTTCAGGAATGACCGGGGCAGGTTTTAGAGGGCAATAGGGATGATCAGGCAATGTTTAATAAGTCTCGTTCTTTTAGAAAAACGTGATTGACTATCTTCTGATGTTCCGATGGTTTCAAGTCCTCAAACCTTACAGATAGCGCCCATTTATCAGTGCGTCCTCTGCGATTAGAACGAAGAACGGTTCCTCGAATAAGAGGCAATCCGTAATTACCGGATGGATCAAGATTGACAACGATGCTTTCATTTGCGGGCAGGCTGCGTTCAAATATTATCGAAGCGCCACCGCCGGAAATGTCTTCCAGGATTGCTCTGACCGGAATACGCTTGGATATCGCACGGATGGGATCGTCTAGATCCTTCGTCTCCTCGTCTAAAACCCAGATGCTGACTGAACGATCCTCATCAATTCTGAAGTCCTGACGCCGCTGATCCCGGTGCAAAGAGCTGCAGTGTTGAAGGGTAACGAATATCCCTCTTTCATCAGAATTTGTTTTTATAATTTCTGAGGGACCAGAATACCTTGCGTCAGCGATACGGTTGAAATGCAGATAAACCTGCATACCGGGCGTAAGGCTCGCTCGCGGATACCCTGCTTGGAGCTTCAGGTTTAGAGACAACTCATCAACTTCAGTTACGCGCGCTTCAAGAAAAACATCCGTGGGGAGAATCATGAATATCGCCTGTCCTGCTGTCAGCTCTCGGGTCGAGCTTAAAGGGAAACCTCGAGGAGGTGGTTTAAATCCGAATTTGTTTCTGATAGAATGCAATTCAGTATTGCACTCCTGCAAGTGCTTTTTATCAGCGCTATTGATAACACTCACCGCAAATCTGTCAAAGACTGCGTTTGATCCCATCAGACCGCTGTTTAGTTCGAAATTGATTTTCTTGGCTTTGGCTTTAATAAAGGCAATTTCATCCGGAAACAGCCCTATCTCTTCACACTGAACAATAAAACGCCGCAGGGTATCGCCTTTCCGCCGATTCTTTATTTCCCTCTGCTTCCACATGCTTCGGGCGATAAGCGCGAGTCCCAATGCCAGGAGCCCGATGAGAGTTATCCATATCTCAAGGTCTGACACCCGATGACGGTTGAAAGCTTCTGTGAACTGTCTATATAGCGGCATTTTTCCTTCAGATCAGAAATACCTGTCCATCTTTATATCGACTTAAAATTACTAAATCTGAAACAAATCTGCAAACATATTCAGACCTGGATTGATGGCTGACGGCATTGCTGTCACAGTCCCACCACCGCTATTCGCAATAAATCATATTAAAATTCGATTATTTCATAAAAGCTACTCTGTATGCACCTTGTGATTCATTCAACTGGTAAATGATAATATAAATCCCGCTTGATAAACCGGGCGGCAGAATGATACTATCGTACCCTTTGTGTGATAATGCAGGTGTATTCGAGCAAACTTTTCGACCTAATGCGTTATATAGTTTCCAACTGAAAATCCCAGATGCTGCAAGCTGATAGTTTATACCGGTCTCTGTGGTTCCGTTGATTGTAAAAGGCGGAGCTTCCAATTTTATTGGATAGCGCGGCGCCGCCCAATAGTCGAGATAAACAGAATAGAAACCACTGCTTTCTCCATCCAGAGTCAGAGTCGAATCTGTCGGATTGTAAGACCAATCGTGGTATATCAGATTGTTTTTTCTGATTTCAAATGGTTCGCCGGGAAGGTCTTCGAAAAGCAACTGAGCGGGTTCTCCATCCAGGATATTCCATTGGCAGTAAAAAGCGTCTGCCGGGTATGTGAAGCCGACAGATTGCAGGTTAAGCGAAGCAGACGCCACATTACAGGTCATGGTGAATTCGCACTGCGACGAGGCTGTATTTACAGTCCCGCTGAACATGGCAAACGATCCCACTGGATCGCGCATGGTTATATCCGCCCAATACCAGTCTCCTTCTTGGTCAGCGTTTATTTCAATCTCCTGAGGATACCTGTTCGCCGTGAAATTTTCGAAAAAATCGCAGATAAGCTCTTCTTCACAGCCTGTCCAGCCGTGCCCGGCAAGACCTGATTCGTAAATCACCACCGTATCCGAAATATCCACCATCACATCGTAAAGATCTTCGGCATGCCTGCGCCAGATGGAATCTGTCCAGGCGCGCCCGAAGGTCAAATAGAGCGGCAGGTGAGATGCGTTATAGTGCATGCTTTCGGAGTAGTCATCAAAGTAGATGGCGGAATTCCGGTGATATTCAAAGGGAACTTCCGCAGGCGTGCCGCCGAAGCTGGCAATCATGCTGTTGTTGATGCCCTGTTCGTAAAAACGTCTTTCGCAATCCTGTATGCCTGACATCGATGCGGCGGCAGCCACCATTGGTCTATCAGGATCAAGATGATTGTTCGCAAAGATCATAGCCGCCGCGCCGCCCATGGATGATCCGACCATATAGATCCGTTCAGTATCGACGGCATAGTAGTCCTCGATCCAGGCGATCATATCGACAACGTGCGATTGCGTGGGCTGGTTGTTCCAGTGCGTGCCACATGCTCCATGGTGGCATGCCACAATCCATTCCCTGGCATTACCGATGGAATCGAAGTCGGTTTGATATTTGATTTCCAGGTGATTGCCGCCCCACTGATGCCAACCTATCAGCAGCGGACAGGATTCTGTTGGTTGATACATAGCGGGAATCTGCAGCCAGAAGGTCTCCGTCGTATCTCCCAGAGTTGTCTCTATGGTGATCTCGTATTCCTGTTGTGCAAAGGATGGTAAACAGTAAACGGTAAACAGAAGACAGAAGACGGTGAACCGTGAACAGAGAACCGTGAACAGATATTTACGATACCGTGCCATACTATTATCGATGCTTAACCAGAAACAAAGAGGCAGCCCCGAAGACCGCCCCTTATTACTTTTACCTTTTGCCTTTTACCTTTTTACTTGACCAGCACCATCTTCCTGACCGCCTGGAATTTTCCTGCTTCAACTCGATAGAAGTATATACCGGATGATAGGTCTGTCGCATCGAAAGTCACCTCATGCACACCTGCATCCCGCCAGCCGTT
>JALGVT010000019.1 GCA_025774555.1 candidate division LCP-89 bacterium | reverse complement strand
TTTGCATCGGCGGACAGAACTTGCTGAAGATTGCAACGATATCATGATCTTGAAATCGGAGCTGTTTCACTTAGTTGAAGAAAGCCTGTCTAAGATTCGCCGTCAGGGGAGATCGGTGCGTAAGCTGCAGATAGATATCCTCTATTCCGATCTTAAGAGTGCCCGGGGAGTACGCCGTTTAAGGCGGCACTCCAATCAACTTTCGGGATGGTACGGTGAAGCAGAGGAGCTTTTTCTGCGAATTTTGACCAGAAGGATTCGCGTTCGCTCTATAAAGGTCCGTTTTGAGGATTTTGCCGCCGATCCGAAAGCGCAGTTGGGTCTGTTTGAAGAGCATAGTGAAATCAAGGATACACATCTCACTATGGCGTTGGATAATCTGCGTGAACGGTTCGGAAATAGCGCGGTGAGATATGCGAGGGCGGGGTGAGGGGATTATGTTCGTCCACCTGAACCTGCATTCATATTACTCGCTTCTGCGAGGGACGTCATCGCCTGATGACCTGTGCAAAGCAGTCAAAGCGATGGGAATGGATACCATCGCTCTGACAGATACGAACGGTCTCTATGGGATGGTGTTGTTCTTAGAGGCTGCGCGAGATCAAGGACTTCATACCATCGTGGGGGCGGAGGTGAGGCATTCCTGCCTGTCCAGTATGTGTCAGACAAGAATGTCTGACCTCCCCGTTGTCAGCTCTCGGGCAGTTCTTCTGGTTAAAAACCAGCAAGGTTATGCGAACCTCTGCCGCATTCTGTCGGATCTTCATCTCAATAAGGAATTCATATTAAATCGATCTCTATTAGAGCTTTCAGATGGGCTGGTGGTTATCACTGCATCTGAAAGCCTTCTGGATAGTCTCAACGGATATGTAGATGATCTCTATGCAGAATTGATTCCCGGCAGTGAAGGACACAGGATTCTGAAATATGCCCGCGCCAGAGGCATCCCGCCAGTTGCCACGAACCGCGTTCATTTCATCAACCAGGGAGATTACAATCTTCACCGCCTGCTGCGCGCAATCGATCACAATACAACGTTTTCCAGTCTCGAGGAGAGTGAAGTTGAACCACAGAATGCCTGGCTGTGGACGCCTGAACAGATGGAGGATTACTTCTTCTATTGCCCACAGGTTGTGGAAAATACGCTGAAGATAGCTGATAAATGCAAGTACGTGCCTGAATTCAAACTGGTCTTTCCACAATATGGCAATCTGACCCGTGATGAGACCTTCGAACACCTGTGTAGAGAAGCCTACAAGGGCGCACAAAAGCGATACGGAGAGATCACAGAGCGAGTCAAAGCCCGGCTGGAACATGAACTGGCGTTGGTGAAAGAGAAAGATTTCGCTTCTATCTTTCTGGTGGTACAGGACATCGTCAAGCAATCGCCGCGAACCTGCGGCAGAGGATCGGCTGCCGCAAGTATCGTCTCTTACTGTCTCGAAATTACGCACGTCGATCCCATCCGCCATAATCTCTACTTCGAGCGGTTCCTGAATCCCGGCAGGAAAGACCCGCCGGACATCGACGTGGATTTTGCCTGGGATGAACGGGATGCTATTCTCGAATATATCTTCAGCAAGTACGGTCCGGCGCACACGGCGATGATATCCAATCACGTTACGTTCAAGAAGAAGGCTGGGATACACGAAGCGGCGAAGGTCTTCGGTCTGCCGGAAGCAGAGATCACAGCTGTCACAAAGAAGTTGTCCGGCTACTACTACAATATCGTTGAAGAGGTGGAAAAGCATCCTTCACTAAGATACCATGAATTCACCGAACCATGGAGTGAAATCCTGAAGCTGGGTGAGAAGTTGGAAGGGATACCGCGGTATCTGTCGGTGCATTGCGGCGGCGTTGTCATCACGCCTGATCCTATCTCCAACCATGTCCCTGCTCAGCGAGCGGTCAAGCAAGTCAACATCATCCACTGGGAGAAGGATCAGGCGGAAGATGCAGGATTGGTGAAGATTGACATCCTGGGCAACAGATCGCTGGCAGTCATTCGGGATGCGCTCGAAATGGTTGAAGAGAATTACGGCGAAAAGATCAGCTATGCCAAGTGGAATCCAATTGATGATCCCGCTACACAGAAGATGATAGCAAATGGCGACACCATGGGTGTTTTCTATGTGGAATCACCGGCAACACGGCTGCTCCAGAAGAAAGCACAGGTCGGTGATTTCGAGCATCTGGTGATTCACAGCTCTATAATTCGACCGGCGGCAAATCCATATATCCATGATTACCTTGACCGCTTGAAAGGTAAGCCATACGAACCGCTTCACCCGCTATTAGGCGATCTTCTGGATGAGACATTCGGCATTATGGTGTATCAAGAGGACGTATCGAAAGTAGCTATGCAACTGTCCGGTTTCGATTCAAGTGAAGCCGACGAACTACGCAAGATTCTTTCCAAGAAGCACAAAGAGAAGCGGCTGGCTGACCTGCAGAAGAAATTTGTGAATGGAGCTATCGAGCGCGGGGTCGATAAGGAGAGTATTCGCGCCATCTGGGAAATGATCCTGAGCTTTTCCGGGTACTCGTTCTGCAAACCGCACTCAGCCTCCTATGCGCTTGTCAGTTTCAAGAGCGCCTGGCTGCGAGCGCACTATGCGGCGGAATTCTTGGCGGCGGTGCTGTCCAACCAGGGCGGATTCTATTCGACCTTTGCCTACCTGTCAGAGTCGAGAAGGTTGGGACTTGAAATCCTTATGCCGGATATAAACGAGAGCAGGATTCGCTATTGGGGGGAAAATAAAGGGATTCGTGTCGGACTGATGCAGATCAAGGGATTGACCCGCAAAGCGATGACGAGGATCATCGATTGTCGCAGTGAAGATGGGCTCTATCTTAGCTTCGGTGATTTTCTAAAGAGAACAGAGCTTGATGCAGCAGACGTGCGCTCGCTGATCAAGGCGGGTGTTTTCGACGCACTGGAAGGGCAGGAGAAGCGCGCTGAACTGATGTGGCGGCTGGAGATGCGGCAGACTGCTATTCCAGCAGCGAAAACACCATCGCTGTTTGATGAGGACATAAAGGAGCCGCCGTCTGTGCCGCCGTATGATGCAAAAACTCTATTGCGGCAGGAAATAGAAACGTTTGGATTTTTAATAAGCCGGCATCCTCTGGACTTGTATCAGGACAGATTGGAAGGGTTGAAGCTGGTTCATGCCAGCCAGATGCTGGAACACATCGGAGAGCAGGTACAGATGGCAGGATGGTTGATTACAGGCAAGGTAGTGCGCACGAAGACCAAGGAGCTGATGGAGTTCCTGACCTTTGAAGACCTCTCAGGTCTGATTGAAACGGTCTTCTTTCCGAAGGTTTATGACAGGTACTGTTACATGCTGGACAGGAGCCGCCCTTATGTGTTAAAAGGCGTCATCGAAGAGGATTTTGGTGCGGTGACGCTGACGGTGAGGGAGGTTGCTTATCTGTGAAAACTATCTGAATACTTGCTTTTAATTGAATAATTAGTTAAATTCGTGCGTGTATATTTAAAGGATTTGTATTTATGGCACATAAGCGGGAAATTAGAGATCCTATTCATGGATTTGTAGAGCGTACAGAAACTGTCGAAAAGCTGATTGATACTTCTGTATTTCAGCGTCTAAGGAATATAAGACAACTTGCAATGGCAAATCTGGTATATCCAGGTGCAATACACACCCGCTTTGAACATTCTATTGGTACAATGTATATAGCTGAAAAGCTAGCTCGCCAACTTTTTGGAGAAGACGATACTGAAGAAGAGAAAAGGAAGAAAGTAAGATATGCTGCACTACTACATGATATTGGACATGGGCCTTTCTCACATGTATCTGAAAGTGTTTTGAAAAGTACGATAAAAAGTAAAACAGGTAATATTGAAGAGATTCACGAAGAAATAACATGCAAGATAATTGAATGTAATCCTGAAATATCTAAATTATTGAGCCAATATGAACGTGAAAATATCATAGGGCTATTGAGAGGTGAAGGAGGAGATAAAGTAGAAAAGCAAATCGTTTCCAGTCCACTAGACGCGGATAAACAGGATTACTTACTTAGAGATAGTTATTTCTGTGGTGTAAAATATGGTGTATTTGATCTTGATCGACTCATTAATGAGCTTAGAACAGTAGAGGATCAAGGAGAGAATATTCTAGTAGCTTCACAAGACGGGATGTATGCTGTAGAACAATTCGTTATCGCAAAGTATCATATGCATAGACAGGTTTACGGTCATAGAATTCGACTTATAACAGATTCAATGATTGTTCGAGCCTTAAAGTTGGGAATAAATGAGGATAATCTTCAATTTCTTAAAGATTTGTATGAGTATGAAGATTCTAGCGATTACATTAATAACTATCTGAAATGGAATGATATTAGACTAACTAGTGAAATTCTCAATGAAGAATATAAAGGTAAATACGCTCATGATATCTTCAAGAGATTGACTGAAAGAAGATTATTAAAACGAATTTTCAGGAAAAATATAGAATCTATTGAAGCAAATGAAAGATTCTTCCTGATCGAATGGATTAAGGAAAAAAATGAACAAAAAGATACATATATGAGGTTTAAAGAAAATTTAGAAAGCAAGGTTGCTAAGTATTTATCCGGATTTTTTAAAGATGAAATTGATAAGAATTACGTAATTTCTAATATATATGCAATGAAATCCTTGAAGAAAAAACCGAAAAAAGACGACGAGAAAATTAAAATTTTAGATGGTAGTAGAATTGAAAACATAGAAGATATTTCAACCTTACTGCGTTCTATAGATTCAAGCCTCGAGGATAGATTCATTGATGTGTATGCTCCAATCGTTTATTCGGATGAAACTGACAAAAAAAGAAAATTGACCCAGTTTGAGAAAGATATTGAACCGATAGTCGTTGAAACAGTCAATGAGATAATCAAAGAAATTGAAGGAGACAACCATGACCCCAGAAAGAATGATCCTGCTAATCATTGATAAGGATGGCGGGCTGATCCGGGGGAAAACTTTGCTACAAAAACGTGCTTATTTCTTGTCGACTTTACTCAAGAAAGATCTCGGATACCATCCACATTATTATGGTCCATATTCTCCCATAGTTCAAAGCACTCTCAACAAACTAAGAGCAACAGGTTTTATCGAGGAAAGAGTGCAAGGGTTTGATATTTCGAGTCAACTACCGTTTGAACCGAGGCGTTATGATTACGCCCTAACTGGTGACGGTAATAAGGTTGTATCAACCTTGAAATCAAACTATAAAGAAGAAACTAATCAAATATTTAAAGCTCTTGACAAACTCAGAGATGCAGGTGATACAGGTGACTATGTTAGTTTATCCATCGCAGCCAAGACACATCATATACTTACAACCGAAAAAGGAAAAATGAAGAAATCGGAATTCCAGCGAATTGCAAAAGAACTTGGCTGGAAAATCAGTGATCCTCAGATTGAATCAGCTGTTGAATTTCTAAAAAATCTTCGTCAAACTAATGATTAACCTCGGTAAAGTAATTATCCCCCCAAAATCCCCCATTTCTGGGGGCTTTTATGTTGATTGAAACCATATCTCCAATGACCCATTCCGTTCCAATATAAACTTGACATTATCACTCTTTACGCTTATATTGTTTTTAACTGTAAATATCACTCATTCAGCCGTGAAGAAAAATATCTTCAAATCCCTTCTTTCGATCTGCTTCCTGATCACATTATTCCCCAATAAGACAAATGCCGGACAGTTGGATACTCTCAGCATTCGGAGCGAACTGAATCGGCTCATTGCTGCCGGTGATTCACTTTTAGATTTGTGGCAGCCTGAAAAAGCAATCAGCAGCTACGATGAAGCTCTTAAAATATCCAGATATATCAACGATAATAGTGGATGTATTAATCTATTGCTTAAAACCGGAAACGTCTATTATGAGATGAACCAATCAGAGCAGGCTTTGACAACATGGCGGGAAGCTCTCGAACTGGCAGCGCTGCTAGATAATAAATATAATCAAGCGGTGTTATTCAAGAAAATAGGCTGGATATACGATGATCGTGGAGATTATAAGAACGCCCTTTCATCTTACCAACAGTGCCTTGACATAAGCAGAGAGATAGGTGATGATAAACTGCAAGGACAAGCGCTGAACAATATAGGCATTGTATGTCAAGCGCAGCATGATTATCCTGAAGCACTGGAGTACTTTAGTCAAAGCCTCGACTTCAGACGGCAGTTGAAGGATCTCAGCGGGGAAGGGAGGGTATTAAATAATATCGGGATGGTTTATGACGACCTATCTGAACCTGATGAAGCTCTGAGATATTATGAAGAGAGCCTGGCTATATGGAAAGTGACAGGTGATAAGCGGCGTGAAAGCAGAGTGTTAGGCAATATCGGGGTGATATATAAGAAACGCTCGGATTATTCAAAAGCCTTAGAATACTACCGGAGAAGTCTTGAGATCAAATTTGAATTGGGTGATAAACGCGGACAGGCTGTTACCTTGAATAATATCGGAATCGTGTACGATCTACTGTCCGATCCTGAAAAAGCTCTGGAATATTATCTCAAAAGTCTCGATTTGGGCAGAGAGATAGATGACCGCCCGGGCATTGGCAAAACGCTTGATAATATCGGAGTGGCATATAGATCACTGCATGAGTATGATAAGGCAATCTCGCATTTCAATCAAAGTCTCGAAATTAAACGATCTTTGGGAGATATTAAGGGCGAAGGAAGTACTCTTAATAATATTGGCATATCTTACTTCTATCTCAAGGATTATATAAAAGCATTGGATTTCTACCAGAAAGACCTGGATATTTGCCGGAATATAGAGGATAAAAGCGGTGAAGCGATTTCCTTAACTAATATCGGTCATGTTTATATCGGCATGCAGAATTATTCAGAGGCTCAGAAGCGGATAGAAGATGCTTTAGTAATTGCCACAAAGGTCGATCTTGATCCTGAGATAATTCTCGCTCAGGCAGCGTTAGGACGATGTTATTCCGCACGGGGTATAGATTCTCTTGCTGTTATTCACTATAAACTGGCGATCCAGCAACTGGAGGGTGTGCGTCAGAATCTCGACAATATTGTCCATAAGAGCGGCTATTCCGCCCGCGCTTCCGAGTTGTATGAATCGCTGGTGTTGTCATTATACTATCTTGATCGGATCGGTGAATCCTTCGCATATGCGGAGCAGAGCCGAGCGCGCTCCTTTTTAGATCTCTTAGCAAGCGCAGAAATAGGTTTTGAGCAAAGCAGTAATAATATGCTCGCTGGATTAGATGAGCCTATCCTTTACGCTGATGCCTCAGCTTCCACTTTGCGATTGAATCAGATTCAAGCGCTATTGTACGATGAAATTACCCTCATTGAATACTGTGTGACTGCTGAAGGATTACTCGCCTGGATAATTACAAAAAATGACATTATATTACGTTGGAAAGAAATCAGCAGAGAAGACCTCGAAGCACAGGTGTCAGGCTTGCGCGACGCAATTATCAATCAGGGCGCAGTTTCCGTCAGGTCGAAGAGATTATATGTTATTTTATTCGATCAATTGAAAGAGTTCATACAAACTGACAACCTCATTATCGTCCCGCATGGTATTCTGCATTACCTACCTTTTCAGGCTCTGCAGGATAATGATGGGGAATATTTAATCGATAAGTACACGATAAGCTATCTGCCATCTGCGTCAACACTGCAATACATCGAAAGTGAAAATACGAGTTCAGTGGAGAACCTTCTCGCCTTGGGGAATCCCCTGATTCAGAAGAGTGGCTATACTCCCATTCCTCGTTCGGAGGATGAAGTGCAGAGCATCGGAGAACATTTTACCGAGAGCACTATCTATGCCGGTCAGGAAGCGACTGAAGATAGATTCATCACCAAAGCCCCTGAATATAGATATTTGCATTTAGCCTGTCATAGCGATCTGAACGCCGCTTACCCGATGTATTCAGGATTGTTATTAGCGCCAGGTGAAGAACAAGACGGTGAGCTTGACGTCCATGAGATATTCAATCTCAAGCTGAACGCTGATCTGGTAGTGCTTTCAGGGTGCCAGACGGCGACTGGCAGTTTAACCAGCGGTGATGAAATCGTAGGACTGACGCGAGCTTTCATAGCCGCCGGGTCACCAACCGTCATTTCATCTTTATGGCTGGTGGTGGATGAATCAACCATGTACCTGATGAACCGTTTTTACAATAACCTGAAGCATTTCAGCAAAGCGGAAGCTCTGAAGCGGGCGCAGATAGAAACTCGCGAGATCTATACTTCGCCCCTATCCTGGGCTTCATTTGTGTTAATAGGCAAACCCGATTAGTTACGGATAAAATCACCTTCGGATTTCATTTGATAATTCATTCAGAACCGGATTGGAATGACCTGTTACTGCGCTCCAAGCAGGGAAACCTTGAAGCGCAGGACGAGCTTTTATCAAGTTTGGCGGTAACGCTTCGACCGATGCTGCAATGTAGGTTAAGAGGGCGTCCTAAAGAAGACCTCGAGGACGCTTTGCAAGATACACTGCTCACCTTTTCGCAGAAAATCGATAAGATCGATTCAGATCCCCACAGATATGCGGCAGTGATCCTGCGCAATAAAATTGGCGATTATTATCGCAGACAAAAGAGCGCTCTGAAGATATCCATTGATACTGAGCCCGAATCCATGGCGCCGGGATTAAGGCGAGAGATCGAAGAAGTCATGAGCCGGCACGGTCCCGGAGTATTCATTCAGCCAAAACTCGAGAAGGAAGAACAGATCAAGAAAATCAAAGCTGCTATAAAGAGTTTATCCCAGTTTTGCAAGACTTTCTTCCTGGGGATTCTGGAGGATTACGATCGAGATCATCTTTTTGAACTGCTATGCGTTTCTGAGCCTTCACTCAGCCGGGGAACATACCGTAAACGGATATTCGATTGCAGGCAAAAACTAAAAACCCTTATAACGGAATAGACCGTATGAGAGGATGCGTGGATAATGGGTGATTGCATCGATAAAGAGGTCGGTTATCTAATAACCCAATACGAATTGGATGTACTGAACGAGGAAGAGCGCACGCTCTTCGAAGACCACCTGTTGGAATGCAGCTTCTGCAGACGCAAAATCGAAGAGTTACACCCTTATATGGAAACAATTCAGCAAAATAAAAAACAGATACTGAAAGAATTGGCTCATGAAGGTGTTAACTTTTCAGAATTAAAACAGGAGATTCTGTTACGATCAGAGAAAATTCCTCATAAAACAGGCTCTTTTAATAATATATTTAAAAATATTGACGATTTCTTCAGGGGAATATTTTCATCGAAGGAGATCATTCCTGCTCTTGCTATGACCGCTATACTGATTTTCTTTTTAATCGTTCCCCCCCACCCAGTAGCAACCAATCCCTATCTGCCATTAGTTTCGTTCGATCAGGCGTTTTACCAACAAGCCTCCTTTCGCAGTATTGAAGAAAGCAGCGTTGCAGGCGACTTCAAGCAGGGCATGGAATACTATCTTGAAGAAGATTATCCCCGCGCTATTGCTCACCTTAAAACCGCTGCTGATGCGGATTCAGCCAAGGGGGATTACTGGTTGTATCTCGGTGTCAGTTATTTCCTGAACAGGCATGCTGAGGAGGCGATTGAGGCTCTCTCGTATGCCGTGACAATATGCGAATCTGTGCAGAAAAACCGCGCGCTATGGTATCTCGCCCAGTCCTATCTATCAGCAGGCAACGCTCAGATGGCGCTTCCAGCGCTCGAAACTCTCGCTTCACAGGGATTTGAATACAGCGCGGAAGCTGATACTTTGCTTTCAAAGATCGGGGCTCTGCAGGAAAAGTAAGCACTGTCATATTTCGAGCATCTCACCCGGTAAAGATTCCCTATAGCACTTCAAACTGATCCCATCCCTACTGAACAAATAATTATTAATATGGTCAATTTATAGCCATGCGTCGGATTCGGGGGAATCCGACCTACTCGACTTCAAACTGATCCCATCCTGTGGCAATAATAATATATCTTCACAAAATGAAAATAATTCGGTAACGCTCACTACCCTCGTACAATACAGAATAAAGAAACCAATCAATGCTCATCTAAACGCTATGGAACAAAACATAAAAGATGGCACGGTTGACTTGCTGATGATCATGGAGTGTCTGTATGTCTGTGGTTGTGTTCGTGAACGAGAACTGCTGGAAGCCCGCGGGGAAAAACGCTTGTATCGTAACGCTTTCAGGGCTGGCTTTCGCCGAGATAGATTACGATGGATTTTGCCGAAAACTGATCAATTTGAAGGAGAAATTCTTCAAACGTCAGGATATAGGAGGCTATCCTCTGCGGGGGAGATTGCTTCTGAACAGGAGATCTCTCGATAGTTACCGGAAGCGTGAGTTTGTGCAGGAACTATTCAGTCTGGGAAGGCTGCAGAAAGGCGTCGTATTCTCTTTTACAAAATCGTATCAACAATCCCCGCATGATAAAATAGAAAAGCCAGATATCGATCTTTCCGCCGGACAAGAGAGATCAAACGAAATGTTTCCATTCCTACTTGAGCGCGTAAATGCTTTTACGTTGGAGAGACACCCGGGGAGAATGGCTAATTTGATCTTTAAATTAGAAGATAGAACGCAAAGTAAATCTATCAGCGAAGAAATAATGCAACTGGTGTATAAAAGCCCTTATGCTCAAGGGTTTCAGGGGATTTCAGGCGCGCCCATGTTCATGCCGTCTTCGCACTCGCCTGGACTACAGGCTGCAGATGTATTTGCTTATATAATAAACCAGCATCAGGGAGGACGGTACGAAATGAAAGACTTCTACTCGGAAGTCGAATCGCTGCAGTACGTCTCTTCTTACGAGGTTGATGATTATCAATTACGGGGTATAAACGTCATCAGTTAAGGCTGTACATTAATCGTCTGAGAGATTAAACCGACCGACCACACCAGCGTGATGATTGTATTTTTTATTATGCAGGACAGCGTCCCGCAGCGCTTCGCGCCGATCCTCTCTCTTCTCACCGATCCAGATGTCTTCATCAGGATGATGAAGACTACTGCATACAGCGGCATAGAACTTGGCAGTTCCTTGTTGACTTACCTTCATTGCCTTCTGTAAAAGTCGTGTAAGGGTAGCCTCGGTGAACCTGAATTCCGGTCTCGCCCTGTCATCACTTTCCATCATCAATGACCTAATTTTGCAAGCAGTTATATTACAATGGCATAAGTTACCAGATATTATTCGCTTTTTCAAGCATAATCTGAGCCAAAATCGAAAGCGCCCCGGTAACCTTATCTCAGCATGAAAACGGACGTCTCAGCCAAGTTGTAATTCATGCAAATCGCGGCGGGTTGAAAAATATTGCTTGACAAACCCTCTAAATTTGCTTATTTTATATAGAAGAATAAATAGTAAGGCTGCATGATGCGTGCTTTTTTCTTGATAACTTCTATAGTGATCACCGCGAGCTGTTCGTCGCTGGCAGCGAACGAATTGGTCTCACAAGATTGTAGTTCCCTGCCTCGAGGCTTGGCGCCCTCCGAAATTGGAATGCCGCTACCTCATACAGATGATCCCACACCTCCGCCTGATGAACCGGTAAGGACCATTGCCGAATGGGAAGAAGTTGAAGCCATCCTTTTTCGCTGGGGTGATCATAATTATCTGCTATCGCAGATAATCGACTATGTGGTGGACGTCACCCGGGCCTATATTGTGGTAAGCAGCATGAGCCAGGCTTCATCCTGCCAAAGCTATCTATTGACGCAGGGCGTATCACCGATCGATTCAGTTGAATTCCTCGTCCAGGCAACCAATTCCGTCTGGATCAGGGATTACGCGCCGTGGTGGCTCTGGAGGCTCGATTCATGGGATCTTGCGATGTATGAATGGGATTATAACCGCCCTCGTCCGTTGGATGACGTTATACCGGAATGGCTCTCGCAACTCTGGGGAATCGAATATTACGGCATCGACTTAACGCACACAGGCGGCAACTGGCTGATCGACGGGCAGGGAAACGCATACTGCTCAGAATTGATACTGGCCGAAAACTGGGGATTGACAGCCCAGGGCGTTAATGGTATTTTCCATCATTATTGCGACATAGACACACTGCCATTAACCCCGATGTTTTTCGGTATCGATCATCTGAATATGTCCGCCAAGCTACTGAATGACCATACCGTCCTGGTCAACGAATTCCCGTCGGGTAGTCCGTACAACGCGGCGATGGAAGCAACAGCAGAGATGTTTTCAAGCATGACCAACATGAACGGCACCCCTTTTAAAGTGATCCGTATTCCCACTCCCAACTGGTCGTATTCACCCTATACTTATTGCAATACTTTAATTGTTCAGAATAAAGTGCTGGTTCCAACGTATAATATGCCGTCCTACGATGACGGCGCTCTTGAAATATTCAGAGAAAACATGCCAGGGTATGAAGTCCATGGAATCAACTGCAGTTCTATTATCTCGCTGAGTGGAGCCATAAACTGCATCACTTCCAATGTTCCGCACCCCAGCTTGATTCATATTCAGCATGCGCCGTTGTCGAATACGCTTAATACGACTGAACCATACACTGTCTCGGCAGAGATAGTATCTCTCGGTAATTTAAATCCAGACTCGATGCAGGTAATCTGGCGAAACAGTGTGAATCAACAATGGTCAACCATAACACTGAATAATACTGCGGGATCAACCTTCGAGGCTGATATTCCACCCTGTCCCGGAGGCTATGTAGATTACTTTATCTACGCCAAAAACTATGAGGGTAACTGGACTACTGCGCCGCGCTACGGACCGGAAGCACATTATACCTTTCATGCTGGAGCTTTTCCATTGCAAGTAACAGTTACACCTCAGAATCCTCCGATAATTATCCCGGCAGGAGGAGGCTCCTTCGACTGTGTTCTGGAGGTTGAGAACAATGGAACTTACGATATAGCAGGTGAAATCTGGATCGAGGTCGATCTGCCAGCGGGCGGAACTTATCTTATCACCAAAAGGGACAACTTCAGTATAGCGGCGAACAGCGTCCTTTCCAGACTGCTTACGCAGGTTATTCCCGGATATGCACCGCCTGGATACTATACTTACAGATGCAGGATCGGTGACTATCCCGACCAGATATATACCGAAGATGATTTCATTATCGAAAAACGAGCTGGTAATGCTTTGCGCACCTGTTTCGTGCAGTGGAGTCTGCGGGGCTGGGGAAATGCAGTAGATCATTCTGACGAAGACGCAATAGTAATATCGGACGGCGGCATCATAGTAGATACATACCCAAATCCCTTCAATCCGGTAACGAGTTTCTTCTATACACTGCCTGTGAAATCTATAGTGAACCTGTCAATCTATAATATCTCAGGGCGCAGAATTGCAACTCTCATAAATGGGTGGCGTGAAGCCGGCAGACATGGAGTTAGCTTCAACGCATCTGACCTTCCATCAGGCATTTATCTATATGAAATAAGAGTGGGCGGGCTGGTCAATCATGGAAAGATACTCCTGATGAAATGATAAAATAGAGAAAATACAGATCACCAAAGATCACTTCACCACAGCCTCTGGTAACGACCCTGCGGGTTAAACAGCCTCTATACAGCCGCATCCAAATCATTTCGTAATTTGTGAACCGTTTTCTTGGAATCTCCTGAATATAGTGTTATCTTTCATATACGCTGTTGTCAACGCAACACATTAGTTCCAGGTTGTCACATTGAGGATTAAATCAGATGTCCAACTTAAATATCCTGTACATCGAAGATGACACCGCACAGCGGCAGGCATTTCTTGAACAAGCGGAAAAGCATGGATTCATAGTTGATGCCGCTTCGTCTGGTGATGAAGGCGTTCGTAAGTTCCACAGCAGTGACACGGATGTTGTCTTGTGTGATTTAAACATGCCCGGCATGGGCGGTCTTGAAGTCCTTAACGAAATAAAAAAGGTTTCACCAGACTTCCCATTTATAGTGATGACGGCACATGGCACGGTGGAGCTTGCAGTTCAGGCGATAAAACAGGGCGCCGATGATTTCATCATCAAGCCCTTAGATTTCGAGTTAATCCAGAGCAAAATTAACAGGGCAATTGAGTCACACAAGCTAAAAGCCGACCTGAAGATTTCTCACGACGAGGAAGAGTCACTCCGTTACCGGACTGTTGATCTCGAGAAAAGGATAGAGCAGAGCACCAAGTCGCTGAGCGATGCCAACAGGGAACTCTCTAAAAGCTATAAGCGGACAACGGAACTACTCAGCACCGTTGTCGAAGTATCTCCGATACCTTATATCGTAAGCAGACTCATTGATGGAAAGGTTCTCTTTGCGAACGAACCACTCGCTAATCTGATGGGTGTTCCCACGAATCAGGTAATCGGTCGGACGACTGTTGACTTTTACGCAGATCCAAAAGATCGAGAGAAGGTTATCGAACAGATAAAGAAGCACGGTTTCATCCGTGATTACGAAGTCCGCATTAAGAAGTCTGATGGTGAAATCATCTGGATGATCTTAAATTTAATTGCGTCTGAATTTTCAGGGGAGAAAGTCATTATCGGCGGTTTGTATGACATAGACGTACGGAGAAAAGCAGAAGAGGCTCTCCGTGAAAGCGAGGAACGATTTCGACAGATAGCTGAAAATATTAATGAAGTTTTCTGGTTAGCGTCCACCGAAGCCGACAAAGTTCTTTATGTAAGTCCTAAATTTAAGGAAGTATTGGGAATAGATCCGGAGATATTGGAAATGGATCAGGAAGAGTGGTTAAAGCACATACACCCGGACGATGCCAGCATAATGCGGGATAGTTGCGATACTGAAGAGATAAGTGAGAGAACTATTGAGTACCGACTCATCAGAGAGAATGGCTCTATTAAGTGGATAAGAGCAAAAGCTTTCCCTATTCGTAACTCAAAAGGAGAAATATACAGGATCTGCGGCGTTTCTGAGGACATCTCAGATCGCAAGGAAACTGAAGAGAACCTGGCGCTCTATAAGCGTATATTCATGGCTGCCAGTGACGGCATAGTCATCACCGATCCCGATGGAAATATCCTGTCGAGGAATCCAGCTCATGAACGATCCTCTGGATATTCAGATGACGAATTAATAGGAAAGCACATCAGTCACATGACGGGTGAGAGTTTTAGTAAAGGAATTAAACGCTCTATCGCTGAAACCGGCAATTTCAGAGGTGAAACCAGGATTCAGGCGAAAGATGGCTCAGTATATCATGTTGATATGTCCATATTTCCTGTACAAAACGATGATGGGGAGATAACTCGCATCGTGGGAATGGGAAGGGATATCACCGCGCGAAAACGCGATCAGGAGATCATCGCCGCAAAGCTACGTTACGAGGTAGGCATTGCAGAATGTTCGCAGGCTCTGCTCGAGATAGATGATATGGATAGTTCCATCGAAAATGCTTTAGGACACCTCCTCGAAGCAGCCGATGCCGGACGGGTTTATCTTTTTGAGAACTTTGAAGATCCCTCTTTCGGACTCTGTATGCGGCAGTGTTATGAGGTTTGCGCACCGGGAGTTAAATGTGAAATCGGAAATCCGCTGCTCCAGAACCTTCCCTATAAAGCAGGATTCGAGCATTGGATCGACAACCTAAAGAGAGGAGAACCATACTATGCAATAACGAGAGAACAATCAGAATCGGTGAAACTTATTCTTGAGGATCAAGGAGTCAAGTCCATCATAGTGTTACCTATTTATGTGGACGGCGAATGGTATGGTTTTATTGGCTTTGATGATCTTGAAAAGGAGCGCGATTGGGACGATGAAGAGATCCGGCTGCTGCGAACTGCTTCTGAAATGATCGGGGGTTACATTTCACGCGGCAGGGCTCTTGAGGCGCTGAGTATCAGTGAAGAACGTTTCCGCAGTCTGGTCGAAAATGCCAACGATATAATTTATTCGCTCAATCTTAATGGTGAATTCACATATTTATCGCCTAAATTCAAAGAGGCAACAGGCTATGAAGTTAAAGCGTGGCTGGGACGAAAGAACCTGGATCTTATAGATAATCCTGATCACTCGGGTTTTAGAAAATGGCTTCGTTCAACTACCGCGCCGGAAGCCAGGCGTGAAGAGTATGAATTTAAAATTAGAAATAAGGGTGGAGACGTTAGATGGTTTGTCACTCATGCTTCCGTTTTAATAGACGCCGATAATAATCCTTCAGAGATAATCGGCGTCGCACATGACATTACAGAGTTAAAAAAGGCTCTCGAGGATTTTGCTCAGGCGAATATCAGTTTAAAAAATACACAAACGCAGTTGGTTCAATCCGAAAAGATGGCGTCTCTCGGCATGCTTGTAGCGGGTATCGCACATGAAATAAATACTCCAATAGGCGCGGTGAACAGTATGCATGACACGCTGATACTGGCGATTAACAAGTTGAAGTCATCCTTGAAGATTATATGCAGTAACAGCGATTATAACGGAGAAACACTTCAGAATTTATTGAAAATTATTGAAGACGCAAACCGCGTAATAACTTCGGGGACCGACCGCGTTACAGAAATTGTACGAAGACTCAGATCATTCGCTCGATTAGACGAAGCGGAATTGAAAGACGCGGATATTCACGAAGGTCTTGAAGACACTTTGACTTTAGTTCACCACGAGCTGAAGCATAATATAACCATACACAGGAATTATGGGGATATTCCAGTTATCTCTTGTTATCCTGGACAGTTAAATCAGGTTTTTATGAACCTGCTGATCAACGCCAGGCAATCTATATTGGGAAAAGGTGAAATCACCATCAGCACCAGCTCGAAGAAAAAGAAAGTGCATATTGAGATCATGGATACGGGCTCAGGCATTCCGCAAGATAAACTAGAAAGAATTTTCGATCCCGGATTCACCACGAAAGGAGTCGGCATTGGAACTGGATTGGGACTATCTATCTGCTACCAGATCATTCAGGATCACAAAGGAGAGATAAAGGCAGAAAGTGAAATAGGAAAGGGCACCAAATTTACTATCATCCTGCCGACAAACCTGAAATAGATAGAGAATGAAAAAGACTTTAACCAGTTTATCCATCTGTCTTATCTACATATTCAACTTATCCACCGCCTTAGCGCTCGATGAATCTCCTGATTCAACAGGCATAGTTAACAGCACGGTGTCTATCAGCGGGATTGAGTCATTAGCGCATTCCCCTAACTATTTCCGCGGTGGTCTCAACGCACTATTTTTCGTACCGAGGGAAACGATCAGCGGCGCTACATATCTGCTTGGAAGAGGGCTTTACGCCGCGACTAAACCGGAAGTAATCGAATATATTGAAGGATTTTTATTCTTTTACGAAAAACGCCTGGGGTGGTATCCTTCAGCAGAATTAGACAGTGAGTTTCGACCTGAAGTCGGTGTGAAGGTATTTTATCGCAGTGACATCCTTGGCGCCTCGTTTCAGGGGAAATACGCCAACTCCGACCGTTGGCGACAGAGAGTAAAACTAAGGCTCGACGATAAATACAAAGCTTTTCCCTGGAAGATTTCTATAACTGGTGAAAAAGCGGAAGAAGATGACCGCATTTACTATGGTATTGGAAACGATCCAAGTAACGATCCCAGAAGTCGCTTTCTAAAGACAGCAGAGCATGAAAACGCCGTTTATAAGCAGGATCGTCGAAAACTACAGCTACTGGTCAGCAAGCAAATAAGTCCTTGTTTTGAATTATCATTGACGTCTCTTTACCGCGAGCGTGAAGTTATAAGCCCCTCTGAAGGTGATAACAGGCTCGACCATGTTTTCGACGTACCTGCTCTCGAATTCGTCGGGCAGAATGTCAAAATGACGTACAGTGAAATTTCGGCGCGGTACGATTCCCGAAATTTGAAGCAGATAAAATCAGGTGGATATTCTGCAAGCGGATATTTTGGCTACTCCGGTGGAGTTGATAATGATATCAGTTTCCTGCGATCGGGCTTTGACTTCTCGCTGTTTATTCCTGTTCTAAGACATAATAGATTGATCGTACCAAGTTTGACCTTGAATGCGTTAGAGAACCTAAACGATGAGGCAGTTATACCCTTCACCGAATATCCTCGGCACCTCAATTTCCGGGGCGTCTCTTCGAGAAGATTGCTGAGGTTGGACAACTACTCCTTCGTCCCTTCTTTAGAATACCGCTGGCCCCTGACATACACACTCACCGGTTACCTGTTCACCGATTTCCTGATCGTATCAGAAACTCTTGATGAGGTGGAAATTGACAAAGCTCCCTGGGCATTCGGTACGGGGATGACGCTGCAGATTCACCATGCTGACGTCGCTGGTTTTCAAGCAGTTTATGGGTCTGAAGGGATCAGGGTTACAATATTATTCGGATCAAGTTTCGATAAACCTGAGCGTTGCGAATGGCGTTGAACGATTTGATGAAGCAGATGAGAATTATATCAACCGGGTTTATACCATTTATTCTGGGTATGTTCATCATCGGGTGCGGAAGTCATGCCGTCCGCTTCTTAGACGCTCCTCCTGTAACTGTTGAGGATGACAAACATTCCGTACCGCCCCCTGAGAAGATGGATTTCGAAAAAGTCTATTACTATTATAACAATCTTATGCGCCGTCCGTTAGTCGATACTTTTGATTTTAAGGCAACTCCGCGCTCACAAGACGTGAATTCCATGGATGACGTGCCTGCATCAACCTGGTACACACCACGGCTTGGCTATCGAGACGTTTCTCCTGATGAGCTTCTTCACGGGGTGGAAACGGTTGGTTATCCAGAACCGCCTTATACGGTTGTCAGAGCGAAAACGAGCGGATCAAATCCGGGATTTTTCGCAGTGGATTCCAGAGGACACACCTATCTGGTCAAATTTGATCCACCGGAATTCCCCGGGATTGGAAGCAGCACAGCGCTGGTAGTGAACCGTCTCTTCTGGGGGTTCGGTTATAACGTCCCTGAAGATTATCTGGTATTTTTCAGAGCGGAAGATTTGCAGATAAATCCAGAGAGCAAATTAACCGAAGAGAGCATAGAGGCGGTATTTCACAGAGCAGCCGCTCCCGTCAATAACACGCATCGCTGTACCTTCAGTCTTTTTCTCAAGGGAAAGATTCTCGGTCCCACGGCTGAGAACGGGGTGCGGGAAGATGATCCCAACGATAGCATAGATCACGAAAACCGCAGAACCATGCGGGCGATGCGTATTTTCGGCGCTTTTACCAATCACGCAGATATTCGGATAGATAATTCGCTGGATGTTTATCATGAGGACTCTGAGGATGGATATGTGGTGCATTACCTACTTGATTTCGGCGAAGCCTTCGGAGGACACGGCGCTGAACATGACTGGATGTGGGACGGATTCTCGCACTATTTCAACTTCGGTCAGGTATGGGGCAATTACCTCACTTTAGGTTTAAAGGTTCAAACCTGGGAGAACGTGGAATATACCAGATGGAAATCAGTCGGCGCCTTTGAAGCCGCACAATTCAATCCTGCAACCTGGCGTGAAACCTACCAGTTTTTGCCGGCACGCATCTCCCGTCGGGATGACAACTACTGGGCGGCAAAAATCATTTCGGCGCTGACTGAGGAGCACATCAGAACACTTGTGAATGCAGCTCATTATCCTGAACCTGAAGCAGGTGATTACATCGTTAATACGCTTATGGAGCGACGCAGAAAGACTCTCGAATATTGTTACAGTGAAGTATCGCCAATCGAATTTGTCGGGATTGAGGATGGAATTATCACATTCGTCGACGTTCAAAAAGAGGTTTTTGACAATGCTGATGAAAACGTGCGGTACGAAGTGTCATTCAGGGATGATCGCGGAAAGGAATTGACCAGCGGACTTTCATTGGCGGGGCAGGATGCTGAATTTCGCTTCCTGATTCCAGACGACGCTATAGACAAGGCGAATGACTATTTAAGGGTAGATATTCTCGTCAATCGTGATGGTAGAAAGGCGCCGTCGGAGGCTCAGTTTCACTTCCGTGGAGAATCACGGGAAGCGCTGCATTTAGTCGGCGTTATTCATTGAACCGGTTTTATAATTAAAGGCGGAATCCTACTTCTTTGTCAATCCCATAATCAAACCCAGGACAACCGACCAGAGAGCGGCAAGACCAATTTGAAAGTCTATCGGCAGACTGAAAGTAACAGTGTGCGCGGGTATCCAGAACCAGATAAGCGTCCACCACGCCTTTGTCATGCCGCCTAATTCCCACCGCCAGAGGATCAGATTATCTTCACACCGGTGAAAGAACATCATCTGGGGTCCGAAAAACACATTTGTCAGGGTGGATACCGCAAAAGCCCAGCCTACACCGCTGTTCATGAACACAGGCAGTAGTTGATGATCCAGAAGGGCTTGAGTGAACCCCTTCATTCCGGTAAAGCCGTATTTGATGATTATCCCCAACAGCGCCCAGGCTGCAACTTTACCAAGTAGCTGTGAAGAATAACAGTGAAGAGCGATCTTCCTTTTTTGAATACTGGAGGATAATACTTCACCCAACGTGCCTAAAATGGCAAACTGAATTGCCGCTGAAGTCAACGGATTCTGTGAAACCCATTGGATATAGGAGGCGATCATGGTTGAGAATACTTTGCTTTAAGTAATTGCTTCGATATTTTCCCGGAACCGGT
This sequence comes from candidate division LCP-89 bacterium, assembly GCA_025774555.1. GTDB lineage: Bacteria > Electryoneota > B3-LCP > B3-LCP > B3-LCP > JALGVT01. The sequence continues at coordinate 51,247 of JALGVT010000019.1, read as the reverse complement.
CTTGGGTATTTCAGGAAGAAAGATAATTGACTTGGGCGCTTTGAATACTGAAAGCTGCTCCCGGCAGAACGCTATTATCTCCTCATCATCAGCAGATTCACCGTTTTTGAGCGCCACTACGGCGGTAACTGCTTCACCCCAAACCTCATCAGGTTTCCCGAATACAGCCGCTTCCAGAACCGCTGGGTGACGATAGAGAACAGTCTCAATCTCAGTCGAATAGATATTCTCACCTCCGCTGATGATTACATCCTCCTTGCGATCAACGATATTCACGTAGCCTTCTGCATCAATCACGGCGAGATCACCGGTTTTCAACCAGCCTGCTTCGAAAGACTTCTTCGTTTCATCCGGTCTCTTCCAATATCCAGGCGTAATTGTATCGCCTCTTACCCAGATCTCCCCCACTTCGCGATCATCAGATTCAACTTCGCTTATGCCGTCTGCGCGCATCACTTTAAGATCCACAGTCATAAACGGACGACCGGTGCGCGACTTATATCTCAATTGTTCCTCGGCAGAAAAGGCGCTCATATTTTCTTTTAGTATGCTCAATGTCAGATAGGGACTGGTTTCAGTCATGCCATAGGTCTGGATATAGTCACAGCCGAATATTTCAACGACCTTTTTAACTACTTCAGGCGCGATTGGAGCGCCGCCGCTAAGAATCACTCTTAATGATGATAAGTCACACTCACTGACATGCGAGCACTTGACCATTAAATTCAGCATGGTGGGAATCAGATTGCTGATGGTGATATTTTCACTGCGTATCAACTCCAAAGTTGCTTCAGCGTCGAATCTGGGCTGTATGATATGCCTGCCTCCGACCATAGTGACTGCAAAGACCGACCAGGCATCCGCTAAATGAAACATAGGAGCGATATGTCCCCAGACGTCATGGGGTGATAAACCCAGCTCCTGCACCGTGCCTTCGGAATGCCTACAGACGTTCTTATGAGTCAGGATTACGCCTTTGGGAGTGCCGGTTGTGCCGCTTGTGTAGTAGAGGTGGGCTATATCGTCGGGCTTGACTGCGGCAGGTTGAAATCGCTCATTATGGCTTTGAACGTCTTTAAACGAGAAGAAGGATATATCGCATTTAACCGGTGGTATCTTACCCAGCCATAGAACGCCTTTCAGCGATATTCTTTTTCTTATCACCCGTTCAGCGTTATGGCAGAATTGCGGCGCGCAAAGCAGCCAACGCGATTCTGTATCGTTGATGATATAGGTCAGTTCTGTTTCGGAGAGTCGTATGTTTATGGGATTAAGAATAGCGCCAAGACCGGCAGCGGCGAAATACGCTTCATAGAAATAATGTGAATTGACGTCGAGAATGGAGATGCGGTCGCCCTGTTCAATCCCTTTCGATCTGAGAAAAAGTGCCAGAGCGTCAACCCTCTCCCCCACTTCGCGATAAGTCAAGCGAACCTCACCATCGGCGACAGCCAGGTTGTCAGGGTATTTATAAATAGCTTGCTGGAGGATGTCGTAGATAGTCATGGTCTTATTGCATTTCGGGGTCTGAGGCGACCCCGATTATATTTTTATTTGCTTGTTGAAGATGTCGGTCTTTCCGGCTTTTTGAGATACCTTTAGCGCGGCAATATACATTTTACCATTTATTCCCTAAACACTCCGCGGTCCAATATTCCATATCCTGTAAAACTGCTTCTCATTGACAACCGGATAGCGGCAAAAACGGTGATCGCAGTGCCTGAGAAAATTGCCAGCATGATTGCTATTTGATATTTAATCGCCGTCACCGGATCGGCGCCAGCCAGAATAACGCCGGTCATCATACCTGGCAGTGCCACCAGTCCAACAGTTGACATGGTAGCCGTCATGGGGGCTAACGCCGCCTGAAAAGCGTCGCGCAGGTAGGGTCTGCATGCTTCCGACAGCGTCGCGCCCTGCGCCAGCGAAAGCAGATAGGACTTCTCATCTTTTCGCAACATACGGTAAAAACTGTTGATCCCGATGATATCCGACCGCATACAATTTCCGAGAATCATTCCGACGATAGGAATAGCATACTGCGCTTCTAATATCTTCGGTAGGTGCAGAATAATTCCGAGAAAGAAAAAAGCCGGTATTGCAGTGCCCAGCAAAAGCGCAATGAACATCGACGCCCCTAAACGTTTCAGTTTCAACCTGCAGTTGCGTATAATAGATAGATCAGCAACAATAATCATAATCAGAAGCCACAATCCTGTCAGCCAACCGTTATTCAGGTTGAAAACAACCTGTAGATAAAACCCTACAAAGAGCAGTTGCAGCGTCATGCGTAGAGCCGCAAGCAGCATTTTCCCTACTCCGGGGATGCCGTACCATAACATCAACCCGAGCGGGAAGATTAAGAGCAGGTAGGCAACAGCCAGGTTGAACATTGAAATATTCTCAGCGCTCATATCTCGCTTCTCGGAGTTATGGAATCCAGGTCGATTATTCGGTCTGCAAAGTCTTCATTACCCGGTTCATGTAAAATAGAAAGTATAGAAATATCCTGCCTGAATTTGAAGTACCCTACCACGGCTCTCTTGCTTTTAGAATCTAATGCCGAAGTTACTTCGTCGAGAAGAAATATTTTTCTTTCCAGAAGAATGGCAGAAATGAGAGCAACGCGCTGTTTTTCACCTCCCGATAAATCGGCGCTATCCGCTTCCATAAGATTCGGTGAGAGAAGAAAACGTTTGAATAGTTCGTCTAAGCGTGACATGTTGTCGCGTAGATGGGCGTTAACGCGGAAAAGAAAAGGACGTTTAATTATATCGCGCACTTTGCCGCTTCCCAGATCAGGCTCCTGCGCCACATAAGCTATACGTGATCGCAGTTTCCAGACTGAATAATCACTGAGCTTTTCACCATCAATAAAAACTGCTCCAGAAGTCGGCGTGATGAAGCCTAAAATACAGCGCAGGATAGTCGATTTGCCCGATCCTGATCTGCCGGTGATGGTTACTTTTTCACCCTGTTGAAGGGAAAACGAGAAAGCATCCATAACGGTTTTATCGCCGAAGCGAACCGTTGTATTTTGAAGTTCTACGACAGGGTACTTGACCGACAGAGAGTCGCCATACTGCTTCATAGCGGTTTCAGGCATCACTATCCTCTGAGCTGTTTCAGCGCCTTTACTTTCGCTTCAATCATTTCGGAATGACGAAGCCGCAGTAGATTTGCCAGTTTATGTACTAAATAATCCTCATGTGAATCCAATGTGCCGTCAGCATAGATGACACTCCAGACTTCTTCCATTATCAGCTTACGTTCGTCTCGGTCGTGCATCTCATTGATGCGGTTGGTAAATTTCCAGATATCAAGGCTGTTCTTGCGATGGTCGGAGGCATTTTCCATCAGATCCATAGCCTCTTCGTCAGTCAGAGAAAAGCGTTGCTTCAATGTTGCAATTACGTGTGCTCTTTCGTTATCGCTGAATTTGCCGTCGCTATCAGCAACTTCGAGAAGCAGGGCGCAGACAGCAAGCCCTATATCCATCAGGCTTCTTTTGTTTATCTCCTGCTTTTGGGATTGTGAGATCAAATCTTTTATACGTTTCAGCATCTTTCCATCTCGTTTTCAGTCAATCAAATTTGATTCCGGCGTCTCTTCATCTTTTTCCGGCAGTTTGAACTGTTCAGGTCGGGATTTGATAACTTCCCGCAGCCATTGCTCAGGGTAGCCTTCTTTATGCGAACGGAACTCGTCGTCCTGTACGTAGCCATCATTGTATTTCTGAATCAAGAATTCTCCCAGTTCACGCCACGTTTTTACTACCATTTCACCCTGCTTAACAGAGTAGCCTGTCAAGTAAGTTATCATTGAGTCGGGATTGGACTCATAAAATTTGAGAGCAGCCTTATCGACTTCCGGCTGCGCCTGGATCATCATTCCCTCAAGTTCGTTCTGTACGGTCTGAATATCCTGGATCATATAGGAGTATTTCAGATTGGCATAATTGGCGACGAAATTGAACACCCACCAAGCAGATTCCCAGGTGAATTTGTTCAGCCTGCCAACCGTATAGGGAAACGGCAGGTCGTTGATGCTGCAATACAGGGGAACATAGCAGGTGGTATAGGTATCATCTACGCCGTACCATAAAACACCGCCGATCGGGTCAGGGAGCCACGATCTCGACTGGGTCACAATAGAGAATCCGGTTTGCTGTGTGGAAATGGGGCGTTCCCAGACATATTCCTCGCCATCCTGTTCCCAGCATATAGGACGCCAACGGTTAGGCGATCCATAAGGACCAGCATCAATCCCCACCCGCATATCGAAATCCGTCCCTTCGTAATGATCCCTGTTCAAATCGAACAGATCGGAGAGCGACAGTTTCTGATCCGGTTTTACCCAGAGCGGGTATGGTTCCGCGCCTTCAACCGCCCGATGATAATCAGCGGATAGATTAAGAGACGCTGCCGCCCGCCGATAAACACTCCAGACGCGCGCATCCGCATAGCGTTGATTGCGAGGGGTGGTGGGGCAATACGCTTCCTGGAAATTGAAAGGTTCGCCGCTGGCAGGATGATAGTATCCTTTTTCAATGGCGAGGGATATCACATTGTCTGAATAGATACAGTTTTCGGGATCATCCAGCGGGAATTCGCGGATCCTCGCCTTGTTGGCGTGAGCGCAGATATAACCATCCGGGATTTTCATTGCGACCCACACCGCGCCATCTTCACCGGGTCCGGGTCCGATGATCTCTAACAGCCATGCCTCTTCTGTGTCGGCAATGGAAATCGATTCACCTGTGGAACGATAGCCATAAGTATTGACCAGATCCGTGATCACCGCAATGGCTTCACGGGCGGTTGTCGCGCGTTTAAGGGCTAATTGCATCAGATCCCAATAGTGCAGGAGCGCATCTGGATTTTGCAGTTCCTGTCTTCCATCGACAGTCGTCTCGCCGATGACAAGCTGATGCTCATTGATCAGACGCACAACGGAATAGGTGTGTTCGACCTGAGCGATTTTACCACGTAAATTCCCCGACCAATCCTTGATTTCAAGTGAATCGCCGGGCGGGTAATCCGCCGCAGGCGTATATCGCAGGATGGGATGGAAAACGCCGTCGCAGTTGTAGGTGACCATAACCGATCCGTCGGCGGAAGCTCCTTTGGTTACAATTATACTGGTACAGGCATAATTGACGCCGCTTCCAATGGTTAGAACCGTGCAGAGCGTCATTAAGCAGAACGTCAGAATTCTTTTCATAGGTCTTTCTTTTCAAGAACAAGCATAAGTTACTAAATAATCAGTTTATTCGCAAATAAAAAAAGGATTCAGATTGTGAATCCTATAAATCATAAGAGGAATGAAGATTTGGATTAGATTTCTGTAGGAATGATTTTAAGGCGCTTTTCAGAGTGAACTAAAAACAATTCCTTCATTAGTTAATAGAAACGTGCTCTTACCACCCCTTCTTGCCTAGAATATTTTTAATCCTTTCTTCCTCCCTTTTTCCTTTTAGCTCCATCTTTTTGGTTTTAGCTTCATCTACCTTTTCCAGTAATGACTCAAATTTCACCGGTTTCTCCATGAAGTCGTAAGCTCCCAATTTAACCGCTTCAATCGCCTTTTGCAGTGTTGCCTTGCCGGTCAGGAATATAATCTGTACGTCAGGATTTATTTTCAGGAGGTGTTTCATCGTTTCAATGCCGTCCATTTCAGGCATCGCCATATCTAATATAACAGCGTCATAGAAGGTATCCTTGACGCGTTCAATAGCGCTTGGTCCGGTTAGAACCGAATCTACTTTCATCCCACGCGTTTCCATCCGCTCGGCAAGAACGTTGGTGAACTCTTCTTCATCATCGACCAGCAATACCTTATAGCTTTCCATTTTACTCCTCATTACTGATATTAGGAACGGTCAACTTGAAATAGATCCGATCATCCTCAGCAGTCAATTCAATATCCCCTTTTATTAAACCCATCAATGCCCTTAAAAGCTCCATCTTCGACTTTGTTTCATCATTCTCTGGAACGGGAGGACCCGTAATCAAAATGACGGATCCAGTAGATTCCTGCTGTGAAGTCAATATAACGCGGCTGTCTTTTTCCGTTGGGGTAATGGCAAGTTGAATGCAGATAAATACAACCTGCTCCAGAATAAATGGGTTTGTTTTAACAGTATGTTCGAAGTCGTTAAACCTGCCTTCTAAAGATATCTTCTTTAGAGTTGCAAATCGCTGTGCCAAAGACACAAGGTTCTTCAGCAACGCATTAAGCTCAAATTCTCTGACGGATTCATCAACGCTGTGTGCGAAGAAGTTGAGTCTTTTTATAATGTCAACGCCGCGGTCAACCTGCATGACAACTCTGCCGGATATTTCACGGAGTTTTTCTATCTCAATTGGACGACCATAATCCACTCCGACGCAGAGATCGTCAAGCAGACCCGCCGTCTGTTCGATGATTCCCATGACATTGTTCAGTTCATGCGTAACCGAGGCAGTGATTGTTCCGAAAAAGGTCAATCCATGTTCACGAAAATCGATCTGTTTTCCATCTGCTGGCATATTCATTTTATCTATCTCCAACAGCTTCTCTGAGCTTGGCAATCAATACTTCAATATCGATGGGTTTCAATAAAACGTCAGAGGCTTTCTCTTCAGGGACTTCATCACCGCCTTCATCGACCGAACCCGCTCCAGTAATCAGCAGTACCTTGACCCTGGGATATAACTCATTGATCTGCTTCATCACTTCCAGACCACTCATTCCTGGAAGTTTGTAATCCAATAACACTGCATCGAACTCTTTCTTTCCCAGAAGTTCGATTCCCTCAGCGCCGGTCATCACGTATTCAGCTTCAATGTTTCTGATGCCAAGTCGCTCAACGAGGGTTGAAACCAGTTCCTCTTCATCATCAATAAGTAAAACTCGTATTTCAGCCATCACGACCTCCTGATACTATACCTTTGTACGCGGTAAGATTATTATAAAACAAGTTCCTTCACCGAGTTCGCTCTCTACTTCAATACGTCCGCCCAATTTCTGAATTATATCATTTGTAATCGACAATCCTAACCCGGTTCCAAACTGCCCTTTCGTTGAGAAGAAAGGTTCAAAGAGCCGCTTGACGTCCTCTTTTGAAATACCTGTGCCATTATCACAGATAGTAACGGCGACCATATTATTATTTCTATCTTCAACAGCGATCCTGATCCAACCATTGTCATCGACAGCTGCAAAAGCGTTATTGATAATGTTCAAAAAAACCTGTTGCAATTGTCCGCGATCACTTTCGATGGTTGGGATATCGTCGGGGAGGTCAAAGTGTACTGAAATATTGCGGTGCTCCATCTCCTTGCCGAGAAATCCGAGGACTTCTCGCAGTAACAGCCCCAGGTCAATCAACTCATTTTGTATGTCCATACGCTTGGCAAATCCAAGCAATCTGTGCGTTACCGTGCTGCAGCGATCCACCGAATTTAGAATGGAATCTACGAGATTAAGAACTTTTTCCTTCTGTGAAAAATCGTCGGTAAAGCTTGCCATGTCCTTCATTAACCCAGCTTTCTCGTTAATGATCGCCAAAGGGTTATTGATCTCATGCGCCACGCTCGCTGATAGACGCCCAATAGAAGCCATTTTATTGGTATATTCCATGTTATGGAAGATCTTCGCCCGGTGCGTATCTGATTCACGTACGCGGTTGGTCAGGTAAGTTGCTATACCGAACGTCACCAGAATTATCATTATACTGCTACCAATCAGGAACCAGATTGGGTCATTTTTAACTGCAATCCAGGTCTTCAGTAGCTCTCTCTGGTTCTGTACTGTAATTAAAATAAAAGGGGAGCGTTCAATGTAAGCATATCCAAGAATGTGGTTCTTCTGGTTTTCAAAATAATCGGTCATTAGTTCAGCTTGTGAAGAATAATGCGGAACAGGAATGCTGCACGGACCGAGAATTTTACCATGAAATCGAGATTGTGATTGAAGCATCCCATCCCTATTCAATAGAAAGATGTCGCTGGATGGTCCCAAATCAAGAGCCTGCATTTCGTTATCCAGCAACTTCATGTCAATTGTTGCCCGTAAAACGTAGAATCCTTTATCCAGATCGTCCCGCTTTACCGCAATAACGAAATGCGGGAAATTACGGTGTCCCATGAAAACATTACTTACATAGACAGAACGGATGCTGACTTCATGGAACCAGGGTTGATCTTTATAGTTCTTACCCTGCAGGTCGTATGGTCCCACATAAGCTAACTGGTTTCCTTGGATATCAATTAATCCTAGATCGATGAAACCGCCGAACGCCTCCTTTAAGTTAGAAAAAGTGCGATTAAGCTTTGCCTCTGTTTTTAAATCATCTATAAGCTTCTCGTTGACAATAAGGGAAAGTGCAGATTTTCTCTCATCTATAACCGTTTCCAGGGAACGTTTGGTATTTGATAGAAGCCTTGAGATGGGGTAGATCAGCTCAGTTCGCGCCGCTTTCTGGTACTGGTGATAATGGACAATAGTCAAAATGATCAGAGGCATAATAGCCACCAGCGACATTAAAAGGCTGGTATAGAGCCAGAGGCGTCGATAGCTTTGTTCACCTCTAACTGGAGCTTGACCATTAACTGCTGTATGATTTATATTTTTCATAGCAACAATCAAGCAAATACCACATTAATTCTCTTTGCAGTGATAAGCGCCTCAGGATTTTTTAGTCTGCGGATTTCTTCTCTGCGATTTTTCTGTAAGCGTCTTTCATTTTCTGAGCTAACACGTCAATGTTAACTGGTTTCTGCAGGTATGCAAATGCGCCCAACTGGTGCGCCAGAGCTTCTTCTTTCTCCGAACCATGACCGGTTAAAATAATTACTTCGATATCCGGGTGTTCTTTCTTCACCCTGCGCAGAACTTCAATCCCATCGATGCCCGGCATCTTAAGATCAAGAACCATCACTTCAGGTTCTTCATCTTTGATACGCGCTAATGCCTCTTCGCCGTCATAAACGATTGTGGATTCGAGATTGCGGGTCTGCAGTCTTTCTGACAAGGTATGAACAAATTCCTTTTCGTCGTCAACCAGCAGTACTTTCTTGGGCAGTTGGAACTCCACGGTAGTCAGTATACTGGGCTGCTGATATTTCGTCCCGACTTTCACTTCTGCCGATTTCACCTCAGCTAACTCCTCGACGACACTCTTTATTTTTCCCATATAATGTTCGAGCCTGGTAACGGATTTGTTCACGGCTACAGTTACGATACCATCTTCACAAGAGATATCGAAATCATCATATCCCTTGTTGAGCAGGGTATGGTTTGCTATCGCAGCTATGCTGAAATCCTCTAATTTCTTGAGCGATTCGGATGTCGTTTTGACTGCCTCTTTTTGTGAATTATTCAGGATAATTTCGATAGCATCTTCGATTGAAGTAGTCTGCATGGGAATAATAATATCATACAGAGAATCATTATACGGCGCTTTTTCAAACAGATATTGGGTCCACTGTGTCCTGATTTCGTCATCTTTTTTAATCTTCTGCTTCGCCTCTTTTTCGGATAGACTTTTCATTGCAATTTCCATGCGATAGTCATAGTTCGCGATCACACAGACTTGCACAATATGAGGAATATCCGTGCTTATAAAATGACCTATGAACCCATCAAGAAGGATATTTTCTTCTTTTACTACCTCAGCAAGCATCATTTTGAGGTAAGCAGCGTATTTCGTTCTCTCCCTTCTGAAATTGCCGAGGAATGGAGCTGGACCGAAGACCGCTCTATGCAGCTTTTCTGCTGAAATGCTCCAGCGTTTTGCAGTGGCTTCGATGATGCCGCTATCAGTCCATTTTCTCTCACACTTCTCAGCCACGCCGTCTATGATTTCAGCGCTATGGCAATAAGTTCCGCTGAATATCGAAATGATTGCCATCAGTCTCCTCCTTATGATGTGTTGGTCTTAATTCTAACCAGAATAAAGGGAATCAATAGCTATGCACCGTAAGAGTCCGTTCCTTTATTTACGACTCTGAATATGTCTTTATTTTGTCTGCTATCTCAGAAAATACGTCGGCGAGTCTCAAGATGCCGACGACCTTATCGCCCTTTTTCACTAGAATTGACAAGGTCTGGTACATAACCAGTTTATGAACTGCTTCGCTCAGAGGCGCGTCGATGTCAATATACTCGGTAACCGAGTGCATAACTTCCTTGACCTTGGTGTTCTCGGCTCGCCGCACGTAATCGGCAAAACTCTCTTTCCACAATCTCATATTATCCATCACTGAAGATAGAAAGTCGGAACTCCAACCGCGGGAAGCAAGTTTGTCTATGTCACCGATACTATCATATCTGGGCTCAAGAGCTTTCAGAAAAACTAATTGTCCCAGTTTTCCAACAATCTCCCCTTTATCGTTGATAACCAGGACAGCACGATGGGGCTGGAGACTGGAGGGAAGTTTTTTCTGCGCAGTATCCAGTTCCCGAATCGCATCTATCATAGTAGCCTCTTCCTCAACGACAGCATATTCGTCGAGCGGCAGCATCAGCTCATTTATTTTTTTCAATTTCATATTAATCTCCTAAGTAAAGGAAACGTTGCTAACGGAAGACTTATGCGAAACAACCGTTAATTAAACATGAATCGGTAATCCAAGAAGGGGCCAGATTACCGTAACAAAGATGGCGAGAATGATCATCAGCAGAATCGATGCCGGCACCCCATATTTCATGAATTCAGCAGACGTGAACTGTTTACTTTCATAAGCAATCGCGTTAGGCGCCGCTCCAACCAGGAAGAGGAACGGCATTCCGGCAACTACCAGAGAGGCAAACATCACAACCTCTGGTGAAACACCAAGGTAGGGCGCGATAACTAAAGCAATCGGCATAGTAATGGCGATAGCTGCGACATTCATAATCAGATTTGTCATGGTCAGAACGAAAATAGCCATTCCCATGACAAAAATAAACCAGTGCGCATTCTGAAACAGTCCCAGCCAGTAGATAGCCATCCATTCAGCCGCACCTGTCTGCCATAAACAAAACCCGATGCTCATCGCGCCGCCAAACAGTAATATGATATTCCAAGGAATTTCTTCCAGGTCTTGAACAGTCAGAACCTTGAAGATGAAGAACAGAATGGTCGTTGTCAGGATGATTGCCGATTTATTGATAGGTTGAAGCATGGGAACAAAGGAACGGAGGCTCATCACAGCAATCGCGCCCATAACGACGATGAGAGTGAACCATTCAACATTGGCGATTGGTCCCAGTTTGGAACGAAGCGATTTTGCCTTTTCTCGCAGCCCCGGTATGGTTTTGTTTTCGGGTTTTAAAAACACCATAAAGAACGCCCATAATAGAAAGACCATCAACCATCCTATAGGCGCCAGGTAGCGGGAATAATCGAAGAAGGAGATTTCAGTTCCGATGATATCTTTATAGAAACCTATAGCCACTGCGCCGCGCGCCGCGCCCAGCAGAGTACAAATGCTTCCTGCTCCGGCGACGAAAGCCATGCCGATAAACAGTCCTTTCCCGAAACGCGTCGGCTTTTGTTCGTCAGTATATAGTGAATATATAGCCATCAGGAGAGGGTAAATGGTCGCTGCGACGGCGGTATGCGCCATAATCATTGTCAGCATTGCAATCAATATAAAGCTCCCTAAATAGATCATGCTGGTGCGTTCACCGACAATGACCAGCATGTTGTATGCCATACGCTGAGTTAAACCGCTCTTGGTGAAGGTTCTTCCTATAACTAACGAAGCGAATATAAACCAAACAGAGGGATTCATAAAATCGCTGAAAGCATCATTGGCTGAACGGATTGAAAAGAGCGCCTGTATAACACCTATCGCGATTGCGGTAATACCGATCGGCACTACCTCGAAAACCCACCATGTCGCCGCTAATAGAAATAGCGCAAGGGCTGCTTTGCCTTCTCTGGTGAGCGGAAAGCTTTCTCCAGCCGGATCCACTGCATCCGGCAGTTGAGGAGCGAGATAAACGATTAGAAACAAGCCAATACCGAGAAAAATAAAGGAAATCCTTTTCCAATCGATATTCTTTGCAGCAGATGAAATACTGAATTCTTCGGGCATGCTTATCTGGTTTGGTTATTATCAGCCGCTTGCTTGCACAGCGGTATAATAGTTTCTGATTGGCAGTTTAATTTTGATAATCGACAGGAAAATAGAATGGCAATTTTGAATTTGTATTCCCCCTAAATATAGTAAAATTGCCCTTCATTGTCAAGTTACAAATAAAAATGATTTATTGAGCAGATCAAGCTCTTTACATTACAAATAATGGCTCATAATAAACCAGTAGTTAATCATTTATCGGGGATTTTTACAGTCAATCCGACACCGCCCAGAATGCACCTATCGTTAAATGATGAAGCGAACTGTTCCCGGGCAGAATCGCCGGTGCAGTGAAGCGGGCATACCCGTTCAATTCCCAACTCAATGAGCCGCTCTATCGTATCATTCACAGCGGCAGGCGCAGTATCGCGAAGGTGAAATCCGCCGAGCAGCAGACAGATATCCCGCTTAACGACGGATTTTGCCGTTTCAGCGATTTTGACAATACCGGGATGCGCGCAGCCAGTTATAACCGCCAATCCAGATGATGTCTCAATTACCAGCGCATGCTCCCTCTTCCTTCCGGGCAATGAACCGGTGGAATAAATACCATTATTTATCTCGATGGGAGTTGTTACTTTGCTGGCAGGCGTCCCGCCCTCACGCAATGCAGCGATGTAATCATCAGTGGCATCGTCCGGCAAGAATACGGGTATATCTTTTTTAGCTTCAAGTATTCGTTCCAACCCGCCGGTATGATCCCAGTGCAGGTGTGAGATGAAGATTAAATTGAAACCGCCCGGATCGAATCCCTCTTTTTGTAGATTCTGGAGCAGTACATCACCATCTGAACCTGTGTCAAACAGGATTTTTTCAGAACCAGTATCAACGACACAGGAAAAGCCAAACTTCGGAATGAGCCTGGTGCTGAATTGATTATTATCGAAGATAACTGTGATTTTCATATCTGTCAACATGATTACTCTCGAATAAGTATTTGCATCTGATCGCTACAATGAAAGTTTGAAGACAAATCTATAACAAATAGAATTAAAAATCCAGAGTTTACTTCATTTTCTTACTGTGTATACGATAGAAATTGAAGGATTATCCTTTGAAATACTCACAACATGAGTTGCTAACCTGTAATAGCATTTTTTTGCGCTTGGAATATTTCATATTTATTATTATATTATTTAAATTAGGCAGACACTAATCACCAAATTGAGAGGCAAAACAGTATGCGCTGCAAAACCGAAAAGCTCGCGATAACTATGATGATCAGCCTGCTGCTGCTGTTGATCACAACATCTGCATTTGCTGAAGTTATCACCTTCGAGGACAACTGGGGAGAAGCTGGATTCAATCTTGTCAATCAGGATGTATCTGGAGTAGAAATAGTTTTTTCCATCCCCGAATTGACAATTATCGACCAGCAAATCGATGGGGAAACCATGCAGTTTGTGCAAATCCCGGGAGTTTATCTTCCCAATAATGCCGGCGCCCCCGATCTGCCCGGCGCTGGTCGTTACGTAGCCATCCCCCAGGGAGCGGCGGTGAACTTCCAGATCATTGCGACTCAAACCGAAATTTACCAGAACCTGAATATCATCCCTGCGCCGCCAATTCCGCTGGAGACTGATGATTCACCGTTAGTCTATGTAAAGGATAGCGATATTTATTCCGTGGATGCCTATTATCCCGAGAATCCTGTGCTGTTATCAGAAGAGACAAAGATGCGCGGCGTTGACGTGGTCATCCTCGGTATCACGCCGTTTCAGTACAATCCGGTGAAGCGGGAACTAATCGTTTATCGCGATATCAGAGTCCGCGTTGATTTCATCGGCGGTAACGGTCATTTTGGTGAGGATCGCTTGCGCAGCAGATACTGGGATCCTATCCTCAGCCAGCATCTTATCAATTACCAATCCCTGCCGCAGGTCGATTACAACCGTCATTCTGTGTCCGACGAAGATAACTGCGAATACCTGATCATCATTCCTGATGATCCCCTTTACAGCGCCTGGGCGGATACGATTAAACAGTGGCGGAATCTTCAGGGGATTATCACCGGCATTACGCCGCTATCCGAAATTGGCGGCAACAATTCCACACTGATATCCAACTACCTGATTAATGCTTACTACACATGGGATATTCCACCTGTCGCTGTGCTGCTTCTTTCTGACGTACAGGGCGCATCCGGTATTGCATCCCCTACCTGGTCTAATTACTGCCTCTCAGATAATATGTATGCGGACATGAACGCCGACAACCTGCCTGATTTTGCTATCGGAAGGATCAGCGTTCAAGATGAAGCTCATCTCGCCACTACAGTGAACAAATTGTTGAATTATGAACGCACACCGCCAACCGATCCAAATTTCTACGATAATCCGGTAATCGCGGGTGGATGGCAGGATGACCGCTGGTTCATACTCTGCACGGATATTATCTACGGTTACTTTGAAAACGAGCAGAACAAGCACCCTGTTCGTGAATATGCGATTTGCTCTGGAAATCCAGGTGTGTTATGGTCAACAAATTCCAATACCGGCACCATAGTCAATTACTTTGGGCCTAACGGTCTGGGGTACATTCCCGCTACCCCTGAACATCTGCTCGACTGGGGCGGCAACGCGTCCAGAATCAACGCTGATATCAACAGCGGCGCTTTCTTAGTGCAGCACAGAGATCACGGCTACGAAGAAGGCTGGGGCGATCCAATGTATAATATTGGAAGCCTGAGCGGACTTTCCAACAATCAACTGCCTTTCGTGTTTTCGACGAACTGCTGTACAGGGAATTTCGGTTATAGCCCGCAATGCTTCGCGGAGGCATTTCATAATATGGATCATGGCGCATTGGGCGTCAATGCGGCGTCTGAGGTGTCCTATTCTTTCGTAAATGACACCTACCAGTGGGGCGTTTATGACTCTATGTGGCCCGATTTCGATCCGGGATATGGCAGCGATCCAGTTGGTTTTGAAAACCAGCGCACCTGCTTCGCCAATGCTTCAGGTAAAATATACTTGTCAGTCTCAAACTGGCCGTATAATACCGGCAACAAGGTTCATACATATAACCTCTTCCATCACTTCGGCGACGCCTTTACAACGCTGTATTCAGAAGTGCCGCAGACGATGTCCGTTTCGCATTCCCCGGTGCTGTTCACCGGCTTAACCAGCTTTACCGTTACTGCGGATTTAGGAGCGATTATCGCTCTGACGGTGAACGATGAAGTTATCGCCGTCGAAGAAGGCACGGGCGGACCGCTGCCGATAACCATCGAACCACAGCTTCCCGGTAGCGACATGATTGTCACAGTGACAAAACCGAATTACTATCGCTATCAGGAGAGCGTCAGCATCGTTACGCTGCAAGATAACTATGTCATCTTCTATGCCCTGTCGATCAACGATGCAAGCGGCAATAACAACCAGATGTTAGATCTCGGTGAAACTGTGCTGTTGTCCATTGCCGTTGAGAACCTCGGAACAATTGCCGCGAATAATATAGACGTAACCATCAGTTCGGATGATCTGAACGTGGCAATCAGCGATGACTTTGAAACGTTCGCTCTCATTCCCAGCGGAGGACGCGCGTTCGTCGAGGATGGTTACGCAGTCGAGGCTCTGGGTGAAATCCCCGATAATCATAACGTCGAATTTACCATGACAGCCACTGACGGAGATTCAATCTGGACTTCAACTTTCTTCATAACGGCACATTCTCCTGTCGTCCAGTATGAGGATCTTTTTGTCGATGACTTTATAGGCGGAAACGGCGATAATCACTTCGATCCAGGTGAAACCGTCGATCTTGCTATAACTGTCGAGAATAACGGCAGCGGCGACAGCGAGGATTTGACAGTCATCCTCAGTTGTGTCGATCCTCTGATCACGATTCCGAACCCGAGCGTTACACTGAATGAACTGAATTCGAGCGCACAGGACATTATTACATTCACCGACGTCTTTGCCAGTCAAATGCTTGCGCAAGGGACAGTTCTCGACTTCACGCTGGAAATTACCGCGCTTAGCGGTTACGCCGACACTGTCGGATTCACTATCCTGTTCGGCGATGAGCGCCGCAACCCCATCGGTCCTGATGACTACGGTTACTGGGCGTATGATCTCTACGATGGTGAACACGCTCCTTCTTATGATTGGCTTGAGATCGCCCCCATGGCGGGCGGAAGCGGCACAGACCTCGGCGTTGGTAACAACAGTTATACAGTCACTTATTTGCCATTCTCCTTCCAATTCTACGGTGTTGAGTACGACATGATCAGCGTGGCGTCTCACGGATGGTTGGAATTCGGTCAAACTGAAACCTTCTATCCGAATAACATGCCGATACCTCACTCAGTGCCGCCCAATAAAATGGTAGCCGCATTCTGGGATGATTTAGCTCCGGGCAATTACGGACAGGTAGCGAGTTACCATGATATGGACAATGACCGTTTCATCATAGAGTGGTATCAGGTTCCTCACGAATCCGATCCGTTGTCGTATGAAACCTTCCAGATTCAATTGCTCGATCCGGCGGCATATCCAACGCTGTCCGGCGACGGTGAAATCGTTGTTATGTATAACATGATGAGCGATCTGGTGGATAACTGTTCCATCGGAATTGAAGACGGAGATGGCGCTATCGGCATTCAATTCCTGTATTCAGGGAATTATGACGAACTCGCCATGCCTCTTGAAAACACATTCGCCATTAAATATTCTACGATAGAACCGCCATACGTAGTCGAGTCCCTTGAAGCGCAGACACCTCCGACGGAGTTTTCACTGGGACAGAACTATCCCAATCCGTTCAATCCGGTTACAGCAATCAGCTATCAGTTGCCTGCTTCCAGTATTGTAAAGCTGGGTATTTATGATGTACAAGGCAGGTTGGTAAGCACATTAGTGAACGGCTGGCAGAACGCCGGATCGTATGAAGTAAATTTCGATGCGTCCGGTCTGGCGTCAGGCATATATATCTACCACATCGAAGCAGGCGACTTCATTGCCAGTGGTAAGATGGTGCTGATGAAATAGTTACGAAATGAAAGTTGCTAATTGCAAGTTGTAGGGGCGTACGATTGTGCGCCCCCTTTTTCTGTATTCTCTGAAACCCCACAGGGACAAGGCGTCCTTCGTAACCGACTAAATTATAGCGAGTACGATACACGCTTAAACGACAATTATAAAATATTTTGTATAAATTGCAGACTCGCTTGTTTTTAAGGTAATATTTTTGTATATTTATAGTGATAGAATAAAAATATAGCTTACCAAGATTCCAACGGAGGTCTTGTCATGAACAGCTTACTGAGACGTTTCAACCTTGTAATCCTGCTCCCCGCTATCTTAATAATTTGCGCTGTACCTGCATTATCCCAGGACTACGACCTGCCAACTCCTCCGGACTGGGATCCGGTCATGGGCGCGCCGCACGGTCCATCCGAGTGGGAAAAAGCGCATGAGGGAAAAATCCCTCCTCCCGTATTTACGGACGATCCTCCACCCTCCCCTGCAGTCAATCCGGCTGAATGGGAACGGATGACCGGAGTTTTAATCCGCTATCCTCTCGGCATTTCAACTTCTATCGTGGCTGAGATGTCGGAAGATGTGGTGATTACGACTATCGTGTCAAGTTCTTCGCAACAGTCATCAGTTTATAATATGTACCAGAGCGCCGGTGTGAATATGGCTAACACTGATTGGCTGATTGCGCCGTCCAATAGCATGTGGACGCGCGATTACGGTCCCTGGTTCATCTTCACAGGAGATAACGAACAGGGGATTTCCAATCACACTTATAACCGCCCTTACCGTCCCGATGACAACATGATTCCTGTGGCGCTGGGTCAGCAACTCGGCATCCCGGTCTATGACCTGCCTCTTATTCACACTGGGGGCAATCACATGAGCGACGGTGTGGGAACATCGATGTCCACGGTTCTTGTTTATGACGAGAATCCGAGTCTATCTCAGGCACAGGTGGATCAATATATGTTCGATTGGCTGGGCAACGATTACGACGTGGTTCCGGATATCCTTTCAAGCGGCATTCATCACATCGACTGTTGGGCTAAGATGTTGAATCCGGGGACGATATTAGCAAAACGTCTGAGTCCTCCCAATTCAACGTTGGAGGCGAACGTCGCCTACTGGGAAAGCCAGATCAGCCCTTACGGCAAGCCTTATGAAGTGGTTCGAGTCGATTGTTACTCTTCAACGCCTTACACTAATTCGCTGATCCTTAATGACAAAGTTCTGGTTCCCCTGTTCGGCTCAGATTTAGACGATGATGCCATGCAGACTTATCAGGACGCCATGCCCGGCTATGAAATTTTAGGTTACACAGGCAGCTGGGTTTCCGATGATGCCATTCACTGCCGCACCATGGGCATCACCGATCGTTATATGCTGCGCATCACTCACGTGCCGCTGTTAGACAGGGAAAATAACGGACAGGATTATCCTGTCGAAGCGATTATTCATGCGTACAGTAATCAGCCTCTATCAGCCGGCAGCCCGGAGATCTTATGGAGATTGGAAGGAGGCGGTTACAGTTCTGCGCTGATGACCAACCAGGGCGGCGACATCTATATTGGATACATTCCAGAACAGGCAAATTTCAGCACAATAGAATACTACATCCATGCTGAAGATCTATCCGGCAGGAGTGAAAATCATCCCTTTATCGGCGCACCTGATCCGCACCAGTTTAACATTTATCCGGATACGGAACCTCCGGTCATAACTCACCAGCCGCTTTCCGATCTGTCACTGTATGAATGGCCCCCCATCATCACAGCACAAGTTACCGATAACACAGGAATTGACGAGGTGTATGTCGAATATTCCATTAATGGCACGCCACAGACGAACGTATCGCTTACACCTGTCGGCAACATCTACAGTGGTCAGTTGGATGGCACGGTTGTTATCGGAGATACTTACGAATACCGCATAGTTGCCGTCGATATTTCCCAGAACGCGAATACCGCTTATGATCCTCCTGTAGGCATGTACGGCGGTGAAATTGTACCTGCTTACTTAGAAGACATGGAATATGGAGCGCCGGATTGGTCGCACAGTATCGTTCTACCTGGTTTCAACGACCAGTGGCACCTATCCACTCGACAGAATCACACTTCAGGTGGGAGCTACAGCTATAAATGCGGCGATACAGGCACAGGTAGCTACGGCAACCTTCTGGACGCGGGTTTGGTCAGTGCGGAATATCCCATTGACAACGGATCGCGTCTGAGTTTCTGGCATATCATGTCCGCTGAAATTTCTTCCTCATACCCCGGATATGCTTATGACGGCGGATTGGTTGAAATATCAGTCAATGGCGGCAACTGGAATCAGATCACGCCAACCGGTGGTTATCCTTACTTAGTCAGAACGGGCAGCACTCCCGGACCATTTGTAGCTGAGACAGAAATATTCTCCGGCGAAACCGGCGGGTGGGAAGAAGTGTCCTTCGACCTGACAGGTTACGAAGGTAACGTCCGCTTCCGCTTTAGATTTGGCAGCGATGGGTCAGCGGGAGAAACCGGCTGGTACATCGACGACGTGCTGGTTGTGGTTTCCAGCGGATCGACACCAGCTCTGGACATAGAACTGACATACCAATCAGGATCGCCTGTTCCATCCGGCGGCGGCAACCTCTACTTCGACGTTTTCGTGGAGAACTATGGAACGGTTCCTTTAGATTACGACGCCTGGTTGGAAGTAGTATATGAAGGCGGAACACCGACAACTGTAGTCCAGAGATCTTTCTCGAATTATCTTCCCGGATGGACGATCAATCGTCCCAACATGTACTACCCTGTTCCCGGTTCTTATGCAGCTGGTAACTACACTTTCACAGGGAAAGTGGGCGTTCACCCGGACGTCGCCTGGGATGTGAGTGGATTCCCATTTGTAAAAGACGGTGTAGTCGGAATTGCTGAATTCCAGCCGTTTGTTCCCGATGGAGTTCCCAATCCGTTTGATGAGATTGAAAAGGGCGACGCCCACATCTCCCCTACAGAGTATACGCTGTTGGGCGCATATCCCAATCCGTTTAATCCGGTTACAGCTATCGGCTATCAGCTATCAGGTCGCAGCTTCATAAAGCTGTCAGTCTATGATATTTCCGGTCGGCTTGTTTCAGAACTTGTCGATACATGGCAGGATGCGGGTATCCATGAAGCTATATTTGATGCCTCCACGCTGGCATCTGGAATCTACCTGTACCATTTCGAAGCGGAATATTTCACTGCTTCCGGCAAAATGGTATTGATGAAATAGTTGCAAGTTGCAAGTTGTAGGGGCTGTCCCAAACGTCTATAAACCGTCATTACGAACGAAGTGTGGTAATCTCTTAGTGCTTGTAAAATAGGAGATTGCCACGTCACTTCGTTCCTCGCAATGACGTTGTTTTCTTCTTTTGGGGCAGCCCCTTTTGTATATCTCGAAAATATTACTACTTCCTACGTGTCATTTTCCCCAAAGCGTTTGGAAAAACGGTTTAATTGGCGTATTATATTCCTAAACTGCATCAGAAATTTACCGATCAACTCAATGTTCACCTCCTTCTCTTATCTTGGCGAAACCAACGCTATACTAACCGCTATTATCTGGGCTGTTGCAGTTATACTCTTTAAGAAAAGCGGTGAAAAGGTTCACCCCATCGGGCTGAACCTTTTCAAGGATCTCCTCGCCGTTTTGCTGCTTCTGCCTACCCTTTGGCTTTTCGGCGAATCTTTTTTCTACGAAGCCCCTCTTGCGGACTGGGGATTGCTCCTCTTTTCCGGCGCTCTCGGCATTGGAATATCCGATACTCTTTTCTTTATGTGCTTGAACCGATTAGGCGCCGGATTAGCGGCAATCGTTGATTGCTTCTATGCTCCCTTCATTATCGGTTTATCGATTATATGGCTGGACGAAAGTCTGACTGTCATCCAGATTATCGGCACAATCCTGATTATCTCTGCCGTTCTCACCGCCATACAGCAAAGAGGTAATAACCAGACCAATCGCCATGACTTGATTATGGGTATAATCTACGGTATCCTGGCGATGCTGACAGTGGCAGTGAGCATCGTCATGATCAAGCCGGTTCTGGAAAAATCTCCCCTGTTCTGGGTTTCTGAAATACGGCTTGTCGGCGGGGTTATTGTGCTCTTGATTGTCCTGCTGTTTCATCCTTCGAGGCGCAATATTGTGAAGTCTGTACTGTCTGTTGACAGATGGGGATACACGCTTTCCGGTTCAGTTGTGGGCGCTTATTTGGCGCTGGTTTTCTGGCTGGCTGGCATGAAGTTCACCATGGCTTCCACAGCGGCAGCTCTGAACCAGACCAGCAGCATTTTCGTATTTATCTTCGCCTATATATTTCTGAAAGAACCGATCAATCTACAGCGCACGATAGGGATTATATTAGGAGTGGGCGGATCAATTATGGTGATGTTTGGCTGAGGAGTGTCTTGTGATACTGATCATCGGCGCTACGGGCACGGTCGGAAAAGAAGTCATAAGGATTCTGTCGCCAGCCGGAATAACTGCAAAAGCATTCACGCGAAATCGTGAAAGAGCTGCAACTCTCCTCCCGCATGATGTTCATATCATGCAGGGCGAACTCGACGATGTCGCATCGCTAAAAACCGCGCTTAATGACGTATCCAGACTCCTGCTGATTACGCCGAGCGATCCGCAACAGGTATCCTGGGAAAGAAACGTTATCTCCGCCGCAGCCGAAAGCGGCATCCGCCGTATAGTCAAACTCTCCACACTGGGAGCTAACCCTGACTCGTCATCCTTAATAGCCAGATGGCATGGGCAATCTGAAGCCAACCTCAAATCATCCGGCATTCCCTACACAATTCTCCGCTGCCATAATTTCATGCAGAATACACTTGCGTTCGCACCATCGATCGCAGCGGAAGGCGCTTTCTATGCGCCGCTGGCTGATGCGAAAATTGCTATGGTTGATGCCAGGGATATTGCAGAAGTTGCAGTGAAAGTCCTGACTGAAGAAAGTCATCGGGGAAGGATCTACAGGCTCACTGGCGCAGAGGCGGTTTCCTATCACCGGGTCGCCGATTTACTTTCAGAAGCAATCGGGCGAGAGGTTAAATACCAGAGTATTACGTTAAGAACTGCCAAGGAGAATATGATCGAGAAAGGCTTTCCTTCGTGGGAAGTTGAGGAGTTATTGAATCTTTATGTGCAGTTCAGGCAGGGTGGCGGTGAACGTGTCTGGAATGATATACCTGATATTCTCGGCAAACCTGCGAGATCTTTTGCACAATTTGTAAAAGATTACGCGTATATGTTCAGGGGAGATTTTTAAATAACCAAAAGAAGTTCATTGTAAATTGTAAGGGCGAGGAATACCTCGCCCCTACAATTCCCTTCTACAATAACCCGACTTATTATACTCCTGTTGACATTCCGCCATCGACGAAAAGAACCTGCCCTGTGATAAATGCGGCGTCTTCTGAACAGAAAAAGACGTGCGCTGCGGCGATATCAGACGGTTGTCCGAGGCGTTTCAGGGGTATCTCCTTGACCATCGCTTCGCGGATATTCTCAGGAACTCCTGCCAGCATCGGCGTCATGGTCGCGCCAGGCGCGACGCAGTTGACGGTGACGTTATACCTTGATAATTCAAGCGCCAGCGTTTTGGTCAGCCCAATAACACCCGCCTTGGATGCCGAATAATTCGCCTGCCCAATATTGCCCAGCGCGCCGATAGAAGCCGTTGTAACGATCCTGCCGGATTTGCTGCGCATCATCGGCGGGATCACCGCCTGACAGCAGAGAAACGTTCCCTTCAGGTTGACGTCTATAACGGAATCCCATTTGTCCTCGGACATCTTCATGGCAAAGGTGTCGCGGTTGATGCCGGCGTTGCAGATCAGAATGTCAATAGTTCCGAATTTCTCCTCGATAGCGTTGGCGGCAGCCTTAACCTCATCCCGTTTACTGACGTCTGCGGTCATAGTGAAGATATCACCGCCTATTTCCGCCGCAATTTTATCCAGCGCTTCCTGGTTGACGTCGGTCAGAGCCAGTTTTGCTCCTTCCTCAGCGAAGCGTTTAGCCGTAGCCGCTCCGATGCCGGATCCTCCCCCGGTAATCCAGGCAACTTTATCCTGCAGATGCTGGTGCATAGTTCCTCCGTAATGTCCTGTTATATATAGCTATGGAGATTGCTTCGACCCAATGAATTGGGTCTCGTGCCGAAGGCATCCCTTCGGGGCAATGACCACTAATAGACTTTTGGGACAGCCTCTACTTCCCCGTGAACTCTTTGATGATCGCCTCAATCTGTTCTTCGGTGATGCCGGAAGAGCCGTATTGCTTCTGAGCGCCGGGCAAGGGCGACGGTGATGCTGGAGCGTCGGCGCGGCGCTCCGGTTCGGGGATGGGCTCTTCGACCTGACGGTAACGGTACTGATCGTCGTAGCGCCAGCGGCTGGTCGGTTTGGTGGGAGCTTCTTCTATTGCCTCATTGATGGGGTTGATTTCATAAGCCAGCCGCTTGATGTTGATCAAATGCATAGGCGTTACGTTATCTGAAGTGCTCGACCCGCCCCAGGTGCCGGGACCCAATGTCATAGCCGGTTCCAATCCGGTCGTCAGACCGATAGCGCCCTGCGTGGCGGGAGTGTTGACCAGAACACGGAAAACCGGCTTTTTAAGCGCGAATTCGCGAATGATCGTCTCATCATTACTGTGAATGACCATAGTATGTCCAATGCCGCCGAAGTTGAGTATCTCGAGACACCGCTCACAACCCTGTTCCCAGCTATCGACCTCGTAAAAGCAGATCACCGGCGACATCTTTTCAAATGATAAGGGGTAATCCTTCCCTACTCCATTCATCGGAACAACAAGCATGCTGACACCATCGGGCACTTTAAATCCCGCCATTTCCGCGATGCGCGCGGCTGGCTGCCCAACGATACTGGTATTGATAACGCCTCCTGGTTTGACCATAACTTTCTCAAGAAGTTTTATTTCATCCTCAGAACAGAAGAAGGCGTTGTTGCGCTTTAACTCGGCGACTGTTTCATCTTTGACCGGGCTGTCAACGATTATGGACTGTTCGGAAGCGCAGACGGTGCCATAATCGAACGTTTTCGATACTACTATATCCTTAACAGCTTTTTTAATATCAGCTGTGCGTTCGATGAATGCAGGGACGTTCCCCGGACCGACGCCATAAGCAGGCTTGCCCGCAGAGTAAGCTGCTTTCACAAGCCCGGTGCCGCCTGTCGCCAGAATGACTTTCGTGATCTGGTGCTTCATCAATTCCTGCGTGCCGGACATTTCCGGTATGGACATACAGAGGATCGAATCTTTGGGCGCACCAGCTCTTTCAGCAGCAGCGGAAAGAACATTGCACACTTCAATAGTACAGCGAACGGCTGCCGGGTGCGGTGACATAACTACGGGATTGCGCGCTTTAATGGAAATAATCGCTTTATAAAGCGCAGTTGAAGTCGGATTGGTCGATGGTATAATCGCCGCAACCACACCCATCGACTCAGCGATTTTATGCACTTTACCGACAGGATCTTCTTCGATGATGCCTACGGTTTTCAGCGTAGCGATATACTGCAGAAGATTTCGCGTGGCAAAGCGGTTCTTGGTTACTTTGTCCTCAAATTTACCAAAGCCGGTCTCTTCGACTGCTATTTTTGCTAAACTCTCCGCGGCAATATAACCGGCGTCAGCCATAGCTTCAGTAATCCGGTCAACATCTTTTTGCGAAAGTGCGCGTAGCGCTGGCACAACCGCTTCAGCGCGAGTAAGTAGTTCACGCACTTCCTGAACTGAGGTAAGGTCTCGATCCATGATTCATCCAAACGTCTTAAGGGTATAGTCGATAGGTGGAGGAAAAGATAGGGAGATTTTATGGAAATGTCAAGAGGGGATTGGGAGGTTTTGTGAAGCAAGCATCATGAATAGAAAACTAATGGGGATGAAATCGGGACATAGATTTAATCAAGCTGTCGATCGAGCATCAGGTCATCACTGGCTATACACCTGACGCAGCAACAAATATCATCTACACTAAGAATCCTTCCACAATACCGCTATCTGCCCCATTTTCACACCTGAATCGCGCGCTATTACAGGGCATTTGACCTTGAAAAGATAGCAGATATTCTTTGCTGGATCGGTCAGCGTCTCGTAATTCCCCTGCCCTTTGGCGATGATTAGACCTGAACTGTTATATTTTTCCATGAATTGTGGAGAACAATCTTCCAGCAACGTTCCGGGAAGATCAGAACCGTTATCAATAACATTAATTAAGGAAGTCATACCTACATCGACAGCATCTTCCATGGTAGCGTCATTAATAATTGGAAAACCCCTCACGACGAAGGTGATCTTTCCGGTTGGCATCTGTTCTATGAAGAGCCGGTCGAAGACAATTTCGCCAGCGTTATCGCCGAGGTAGAGGATAGATTCAGCATTTGCCACATCTTCTTTCAGCCGCTCCGCAGCTCCATCCGGCAACTGCTGCTGCAACGCTTCATCAATAGATAGTTGAACGTCTTCCAGAAGGATTTCCTTCTTAAAACCGAGGTCGATGATGTTTCCGGCAATCGCAAGCCGCAGACTGGTTTCCCACAGATCGGGAGATGACTCAATCCGTGATTTCAGTTCAGGGTAAAGCTCCAGAGCCAACCGGTTGGAACGCACCTTGGCTTCCTTGTAGGGATCCACGATGCCTGTTTTTTCGCGAATAAGCCGATGTATGAACGTTCCTATTTCAGGTGGTGAACGTTTGAAGTCAAAATCGGTGAGAGCGGTCAGAACTTTATACATGACCTCCCAGCGGATCTGCTCATCATCTACAGTTGAGCGCAGCACTTCTAGGGTTTGGCGCAGGAAGCAGGGAACACAATCTAGGTAGGTTTTCATAATACTTTCGTAAGAAACAGGATTAAATCATCCTGCCAGGGGTTTTTGCTCGTTTCTCAATTGATTATTTTATTTAAACCGCTTATGCTCTCTTGAGAAGTAATCCTTTTGCCAGCCTGCGACCTTGGCGGCTAAGATAATCAGAGCCAGCAGGTTGGGAAAGCTCATCAAAGACAACGCCACGTCTCCCAATCCCCAGACAACTTCGAGAGCGAGTATGGAGCCTAAGAAATTGAAGAGGACATAGACACATTTGTAGGGCAGCACGGCTTTATCGCCCCAGAGATACTGCACACTGCGGTCTCCGTAGTACGACCAGGATATCATGGTAGAAATGGCAAAGAGAAAGACGCCGATAGTTACCAGCCATGATCCCCATTCGCCGCCCAGACCTTTTGAAAACGCAAAGGAAGTCAACAGTGATCCGTTCTGGCGCATCTCACCGAATACCAGAAGATCAGCCGTGGTGTATTCATCCTCAAGGATAGTTATCACACCCGAAGAATCAACCGCGACGCGTCCGCTGAAGGGATCGCTTTGGGTCTCACCGATTAAGCCGCCATCGATCAAGCCATGATTGGCAGCCAGTTGAACGCCCTTAGCGACGCCGTACTCCACCCTGAATTCACCGACATAGCGTTCTCCGTCAAGTTCGGTGTTCTGGACATATTCGGACCCGGGTTGGAGTATTTCAATATCAGAAAGCGGTTTGTTGGTCATCTCTTTACCGTTCCAGGCTCCGGTGAGGATAACCAATCCGGTCATCGTACATATAATCAACGTGTCTAAAAGCGGACCCACCATAGCAACGGCGCCTTCCCTGATCGGTTCGCCGGTTTTGGCTGCGGCATGAGCAATAGGCGCGGAACCCTGTCCGGCTTCATTGGAAAACAGTCCCCTCCGCACACCCCAGTTGAGAGTATAAAACATGGTCGCTCCGGCGAATCCACCGACGCCTGCAAGCGGCGTAAAAGCATGTTCAAAGATCATCCCTATTGCTTCCGGCACTTTGGGAAGATGCATAACAAGAATCGTGACCGCGGCGATTATGTACAATGCACTCATGAAAGGCACCAGTTTCGACGCTACCTGCCCGATCCGCTTAATTCCGCCAATACCGAATTCGGTGCGGAAACTGTCAGCGACGGTGAAACTCTGCACCATGTTCCCTGTGCCAAAGCTGCACAATGCCGCGCATACTGCGAATATCACCGCCAGCGGTTTCCAGCCGGTTCCCAAACCTTTTTCAATGTAATACATCGGACCGCCAGAGGCTGATCCGTCCGGATTTATATTCCTATATTTCTGTGACAGCGAACATTCAACGTATTTAGTGCACATACCGAAAAAGGCAGTAACCCACATCCAGAATAATGCTCCGGGACCACCATAATGAATCGCCGTGGCAACTCCGGCGATATTGCCGATGCCGATGGTGGCGGAAAGCGCGGCAGAGAGTGCCTGAAAGTGCGTTATATCTCCGGCATCCTGAGGATCGTCATACACACCGCGTATAATCTCCCAGGAGTGTTTCAGCTTGCGCATCTGGATAAAGCGCATTTTCAGAGTTAGGAATACTCCAGTGCCGATCAACGGAATGATTAATATCATCCCGAAAAATGAGGATAATTCATTGATGAAGTCGGTGAGGGCTTGCATAAAATCGCCTGTGATTGGATATAGAGGTATTATGAGGTTTGCTAAATATAATCATCATAACGGTAAATATCAAGCGTCAATTGGCACAATTCGATGAAAATAAACAGGGCGGACACGAAGTCCGCCCTGAAGATAAAAAGAGGTCAGAGGTTCTCATCTGATGTTTCTAAAAGATAGCAATTATACCTATAATCCAGTAGCTGTCTGCTATCTTATCAGAACCATTTTGCCACTGGCATTGAATTCTCCAGCGGTCAGATGGTAAATGTAAATCCCGGAAGCCAGCTCCGACGCATCGAAGGTGATTTCGTGAACACCTGCGTCTCTCCAGCCATTGATCAGCTTAGCGACCTCGCGTCCCTGAATGTCATAGACAGTAAGATTTACATAGCTGAACGCTGAGAGCTGAAAGCTGAGAGCTGTCGTCGGATTGAATGGATTGGGAAAGGCGGGATATAGATGAAATATAGCCGGAATATTAAGGTTGGATTGAGATCTTACGACACTCGGCACCGAAACGAATTCTATGTCGTTAGTAAAGAACAGCGGCACTGCAAGAACGCTGTTTATTTCGTCGTAAAAGATATCGGCAGGATCGTCGTTGTGATTTGAAAATAGTTCAGGGGGACCTGAGAATGTGCTGTCGAATTTGAAACAGGCGTTGCTGTACCAGGATGAAACGTACCAGTTACCAGCATCGTCCCTCGTTATACCATCGAGTCCATGTAGGGTAGTGTTTGTGATAGTGGTTACAACTGAATCATCAAGGCTGATGGCTTGCACCGGTGAGTAGTTTTTATAAGATACCAAAACCAGTCGATTATTATATTCATCGAACATTATACCGTTGGGAGTGTCGAGGTTCTGGTCTGCGAAAGTCCACCAATTCTGTGTTGCTATATCTACCTTATAGATCACGCTTTCAGTCGGGTATGAAACATACAGATTGCCAGCATTGTCAGATGTTATATCGTTAATATTGGTTGCGCCGAATATTGGAACATTTAACACGTTTAATCCGGTTTCAAGGTCGAAACCTTTCACCCCATATTCACGACAGGCAGCATAGATGGTATTTCCACTGATATGCAATCCCGCATAACACTGCTGGTAACTGATAAAGATAGACTGCACTCCCCAACTGTCTATTTGCACGACGCTCCCGCTGCTCCAGTTCGAGACCAGATACCGATCGCGTTCTTGATCATACACGACGCTCTCCGGTAAATTGAGCATCTGCGCGTTACAGACGACAATTATGACAAGCAACGCTGTCATAACAGTAAATACCTTTATAACTTTTGGCATGATTCCTCCTGGAAATCTATAAGTTTGTTCATTTAAAAACGTATTCGCGTCAATGCTGATTAAAATATTCGTACAATATGGATGCCAATAAAGATATGTCTTAAATCATTATTTATCAGTATGATATATGATACCATAG
The DNA here is from genome assembly GCA_025774555.1 of candidate division LCP-89 bacterium. Lineage (GTDB taxonomy): Bacteria > Electryoneota > B3-LCP > B3-LCP > B3-LCP > JALGVT01. The sequence goes on along the minus strand of JALGVT010000019.1, from coordinate 22,154 downwards.
CAATTTATACTACTACATTATTGAATTTTTGAGCAGCATTAGAGGTGATTAAACGGTGAGATGGAGTCAATTCAACGGATTTGGCAATAAAAAAGCTGCCCTTCTCAGGACAGCTTTTTTCTATTCCCTCTGTATATTTGTAGATTACCAGTTACCAACGGAATCGATATAATTATCCGGGGCGCGGTTTTCTTCATTATGGAGTTCTACAAACAGCGGGACCTTGCTTTTGGCACTCTGAATTGTACATTCCCAGCACCTGCCATCGACTGACAACCAACGTGTCTTTGCCGCGCATACTGTACATGTTTTCAACTTGCTGCGCCTGCCGTCGGTCTGTCTCTTTCTACGGCGGCGCTTCGTTTGATTTTCATGAACCGCTGCCATAATTTCCTCCCAGTTTTCCCTGAATGCGTAACTCCCTCAAATTCACCGGGGAAATATAATGATTCCCTCGTGCATCAGGAGTGAGCAATATCACTTCTTTAAATTTTTTAATTTTCCGTAAAGTCTTCTTCGCTCAGTACTTAGCTTTTTCGGTATAAAAATCATCAGGTTGATATAAAAATCGCCTCTGTTTTTTAAGGATGCAAGTCCCGTGCCTCATGTCTATATGTACGGTGAATCTCTTTATCAACCGCATCACGCCGCACAACTAAGATATTGTAATAGTCTTAATTTGGCATAATATGTCTGCATATTCTGCGCATATTATACGGGGTTTTCCGGTATTTTGTTTGACGCCTCAAGTCGTACTTAACAAAATGATCTCGATATTGTTATTTATGTTGAAAGACAAAAAACATACCTCTGTATAATCACATGTATTTATTTTAGCATACTATACAAATCCAGCACTCTGCCATTCTGACAGCGCCATCAGTATCCTGCGCACGGCTTATGCCGCCCTGCTATATTTTACCTACATTAAAAAAGGCGCCCCAACTGAATGGGACGCCCTCAACCTAGCTATTTAGTTTTCTACAGCTATTTTAAGTACATAAGTTTCTGAACCATTCTCTTGTCCGGAGTTTGCAGCACTGCGAAGTAAATGCCGGAAGACAGCAATGCTCCGGAAACCGTGAATGAATGTTCTCCAGCCGACCTCGTGCCATCAACCAAGGTCATCACCTTCCTGCCGCTGACGTCAATCAGGTCCAGTTTGATTTCAGTGTTATACGGCAATGAATAAGTCAATACAGTTGACGAGTTAAAGGGATTCGGGTAAGGCGTATACAGCGCAAAATCCTGCGGCGCTTTGATCACCTCTTCGTCTTGAATACCGATCAAGCCTTCGCCGTAATAGATTCTGAAGTCATCCAGATACCAGCCTTCTTCTCCAACCCCCTGATCGCTGCCGAAACGGAAACGGACATGATCCCCGAATCCGCAGTCAGGAAGAATTACCGTAGAATGCGTCCAATCGAAATCGGAAGAATAGCATTCGGTGCCGTAGTTAAAGGGTCCGCCCGAACCGACATTCGTGATCATATCGGGATATCCACCTATTGGATAGACGAGTTCCCAGCCGCTTCCTTCCAGCATCTCGATCACGCCGCCATCCCAACTTTCTTCACAATTCATGCGGTGCCAGAAGGAAAGGCGGGCTTCACCATGTGCAAGGAACACTAAAGCCAATTCCGCATTGAGGAAGGTACCGTAATTCCCGCCACTCTGCGAACCGCATTTCCATGAATATTGACCACTCGGGGTGTGGTTTCTGGTTGCTGAAATATGCCATTCATCCTCGTAGCTGCCGGATGCGACACCGTGCGTCCAACTTCCAGTTCCGCTTTCGACGTCATCAACAAAACACAGATCCCAGTTCAGTTCGAGTGATATGGTCAGCAGTGTATAACCACTACCTTCCCAGGTTACTTCGAGGATTGCTTCAGCATCATAACCGATGGGACAGTCGGGGGCGATTTCAATTCGGAAGGGGATGCTATTCTCAACAGTTTCACCAATGCCGGCATCAGGGAAATCCGCCTGATCGTCAAGGATCGTCATATACGGATCGCTGGTGGTGAGAATCCCGCTGACCTGACTGGCATCGCCGCTGCCCGTATTTTGTATCTGGATATAGAGGTCGCCGGTTTCATCGAAATCCAAGAAACCATCGTAATCTCTGTCGTCATTTTCAACGCGCGTGGTAACATAAGCAAAATCCGGATCGCCGGCAAATTCCAAATCGAAGGACATTACCGGTCCTGAATTGCTGATGTTGGTGATGTATATACCAGAGGGACCGTAGTAGCCATCCGTGCTCGGATCACTGTTCGGTGTGAATTCATCCTGCAGATCTTCCGCTGACCAGGCAGCGCCACATTTAAATTCGTAGGGATACCACCATTCGGTGAATTCTAAATTGGGCCAGGGCTGTGATGATGTGTAACCCGCGTCCTCAACCATGCAACAGTAATGTGGATCATCAGGATAGCCGTTGTTTAAGGGCATCGTTTCATCTATATGCGAGATGATCAATCCAGCATCAAGTTGATTGCTCCCGGGCGTGAACCAGTTGAACCACGCAGAGAAATCGCTGTCCCATTTATCGAAGATGGCATTGGTATTGTTGGGATTGCGGTTTTCAATCAGGAAGAATTCGGTGCCTCCTCCGCCGATGGGGATCAAATAGACAACCGGGTTGGTTTCATATTCCTGCACTTGGATATTAGTCTGAGATGAAGTCAATATAATCGGATCGACCCAGCCCAGGAGGTACTTGAAATAAGAATGATGGTGGCTGGGATGAGAACCTCTGCCGTAGGATGATATACCGTACCCGCCGTAACCCATGATTCCCCAGTCCATCACCGGGTGATCATTATCATCGCCCAAGGTGGTAAATGTCGCAGCATTCAGCTTCTCATCATAATCGTACAGATCGGGCAATCCCAACAGATGAGTATATTCATGGGCGAAAACGCCAATATGTTCGATTTCACCGGTTGCTCCAGTTCCGGCAAGCTCCGGGTCCATGCTGTAATCGCTGACATAGACTCCGTCCAGATAGACTTCCGGGAATGCCCAGCGATGCGACCAGATATCGTTGACACTGCCTGTATTTTCAGCGCCGGGGCCTTGATGCACGACAATTAAAGCATCGACTCTGCCGTCGTTATCGTTATCATACTGTGAGAAATCAACCCCAAGTACATCAGCCGCTAAGACGGCTTCTTCTGCCAGTTTTTGAGCGTTATGCGGGTATCCGCTGAAACCGTAATTGTTATTTGTATAATACGAATAATCGTGTTCAGCCATCACCCAGCCAACTACGTCTCCATGTACACCAAATTCACCATAGGAGCTTTCCTGAAAATAGTCATTCATGCTGCCTGTGGGGTAGATCCCTGATGAGTATAACAGACTATCGAAACTTTCCGTCACATGGATGTTAGTAACGTCCGGTGTGCGTATCAGGATAGTCAGCGCCTGGTCGAAGTCATCGACACGGTCGGAGTTCATCGGTGGGATGATATTAGCGTCCTCTGGAAAAGTTGGGTATGGATCACCAGTGGTAGTTGACAACATGGTTACCGGATCGTACAAACCGGGGACTGGCAGGATTTCACCACCTGCAAAGCTGATGCAGGTAATAAAAAGCAATGCTGCCGCAGCACAAAGCAGGGTTGCTCGCATAGTTGCCTCCGCAATTTTCATTGTTTGCTGTGCATAGAGTGTAAATACAAAAACAATTCACTCTTTAATATAATAATATATTGACCTCTATAAAAGTGAAACATTTTAAAAGTGTAGAGTTGCAGGGGCGATAAGGGATATCTCTATTTCACCAATCTTACGTCGCTGGACATTGAATATTTTGAGGATTATCCGGGAGGAAACCGGCAGTCACAAAAAAGGATAGTCTTCGGAATGCACTGATTCGTGTAGGAGGGTGTTGTAATTTCAAGGAATTAGCTTATAAGCCTGCTGGGATATCACCTGCCACTTTTTCTGCCCTTTGCAGCATGCTGATCATGCCAGCAACGTCAATAATCAGGCTGACATCGCCATCACCGAGAATAGTACAGCCTGAGACACATTGGACGTGGCCGATGTATTCAGAAAGCTCCTTGATTACAATTTGCTGTTGTCCCAGTTGCTCATCAACAAAGAGACAGACACTATCGCCCTGGCTTTCCAGGACAATGATAATGCCTTCAGATAATTTTTCACGTTCAGGTTCAATGTTGAATAATTTATGTAGCCTGATAACTGGTATAAATTTGCCGCGAATATTGACAATTTCATGTCCATCAGGTGTTTTTGTGACGTCTGCTTCCGATGGTTGTAGAGACTCTTTTATGTTAATGAGGGGTAAGGTATAGCGAATGTTACCCACTCTGATCAGCATACCATCGATGATCGCCAGAGTCAGTGGAATACGCAAGACAATAGAACTACCCTTGCCTGTTGAACTGTGGACGTCAACCTTTCCGCGTATATCCTCGATGTTGCGTTTGACCACGTCCATCCCTACGCCTCTACCGGAAACGTCGGTTATTTTATCAGCGGTTGAGAATCCGGGTTGAAAAATCAATTGCCAGACTTCTTTGTCGGGTAGATCAGCTCCATCACCGATCACCAATCCTCGTTCAATTGCCTTCTGGATGATTTTATCACGGTTTAAACCTCTGCCATCATCATCAATAGCGATCCATACCTCGCCGCCAACGTATTTAGCTTCAAGTTTGACCGTGCCGTCGGCAGGTTTTCCACTTGCTTCGCGTTCCTCAGGAGTTTCCAGACCGTGATCAATGGAGTTCCTGATAATATGCACCAGAGGATCATTGATCTGTTCGATGACGGTTTTATCGACTTCGGTTTCCTCGCCGACCAGCTTGAGATCGACCTTTTTCCCTGACTTTTGTGATAGATCCCGCACCAGTCGGATCATGCGGCGGAAGGTTCCTGACAATGGAATCATCCTTATAGAAGTCGCGATATCCTGGAGATCACGGGATATTTTGGTCAGCTGCATAACGGATTTATCAAACCGGTCCATGGAGATGTCCAACACTTTCAGGTCGGGATTTTGAGCAACCATGGTTTCAGCGATAACCAGCTCGCCAACGAGGTCCAACAACGAGTCCAGTTTTTCCACATCGACACGAACAGTCTGATGTGAACTTGCCCGGCGTTCCGGCTGATCAGGACGTCGTACTTTTCTGCGATCTTCTTCTTTACGGCGTTCCGTTTTACCATCCCACTCAGCCGCCGCTTTAGTCTGTTCGGCGAGCGGTGGTTCAATCTTACTATCCACCGTTTCAGTTGCGTCTGGTTCTTCCTGCGTCCGGACTGTTTCCGGTTCTTCAACAGATTCGTTATCCTCCTTTGCAGTTTCTCCCGACTCATTGGACATATCCAAAGTATAATCATTTAGAAGACTGATCCAACCAGATAACCCCTGGATTAAGGGCTCTTCGCCCTTGTGTACCACAGCAATACCATACTGCAAAACATCCAGGGCTTCGAGCAAAAACGAAAGCAGTTCGCCTTCGCCTGTAATTTCGCCCTCGCGAATTAAATCGAGCACAGATTCCATCTGGTGGCTTAGTTTCTGAAGATCCGAATATGCGAGGTAACCGGCATTCCCCTTAAAACTATGCAACGCTCTGAATGCTGTAGAGATGAATTCCTCATTCTGAGGCTCTTTTTCCATGTTCAACAGAGCCTCTTCGGCAGTTTCTAACAGCTCTTCACCCTCAGTAACGAATTGCTTGACCATTTCAGGCGAGATAAGAGACTGTAAATCCAGCATCATATCTTCACCGGCTTGAAGCGGTTCTCCTTTACTCTTTGATTTAGTTTCGCATAACTCTTCCCTTTCGGCAGGTTTCGGATCTGCCGTTTGGACTTCGTTTTTTTTATTTCGATTATTTTTGGCAGCCGCCTTATCTTCGGAGTTATCAGATAGTTGATCTATCATTACTGTTAGCTCAACAACGAGTTCTGATGACTCGTATTCAAATCCAGAGTCTTCAAAAGTATCTTCTATTTTATTTAAGAGCTTGCGAATGAAATCGCATGTACGCATAAGGATATCTATGTGGTCGCTACTGAATTTTAATGCGCCTTTTCTGAATAGGTCCAGCAATGTTTCAGCAGTGTGCGTGATTTTTCCAACCGTGTCAAACCCAAGGAAACCAGCGCCGCCCTTTAAGGAATGAAACAGGCGAAAAATCGTGTTGACAACTTCCGGATCGACATCGCCGGATTGATCAGATCGCTTTTCAAGCTCGATCAGAAGGGGCTCAACTTCCTCGAGCATTTCCAGGCTCTCCTCCACGAACCCCAGTGCAATCTCCTGCTGTTCTGTATCGAATGCAGTATTAGACATAATGATAATTTCCTTTGATTATTACTGCTAACTGAAAGATCATCGATTTAATAGAAATACGATCCTTATTTAATCATCTCCTGATTGATGAAGTCACCGGTGTCTGCTGTTTGGAAATCGTCACCCAATATGACCGCCTTCATAGTATTTCCGCCTACATTGAAATACATGGTAACTCCAGAGTTACCGTTCCGAGGATACTCACCTTTTCCCGTCGTTGGGAAGCCGATCTCATATTCCTTATCAGGGGGAATCAGAGCTTTAATAAAGCAGCCGCATATCGTATTCAGAGATTCTGCCAGGGCATCGAAAATGATCTCTTCTGAGGTATCTCCATTCTCAAATCCGAAGAGAGCCTGACTTATAAGTTGACCATAATCGTATTTAACCTCGATTAGAATACTTCCTGTCAAAGGATTGATCAAAGGCAATATTGCCCACATTATACTGTTATCAAGTAGTTCTGACATCTTATTCTTACCCTCGAACTGATCGAAAACGTCTATCCCTTCCTGATCCTTTAAGACTTCGATATCAGTAAAAGCCATACCTTCCATTGTACGCGAAATCGCCTCTACCAAGGCAGACTCGAACCTGTTCAGCTTTTCATTCATCTTTAACCCCACTGTGTTTCATCAGCGTCTGTTTGCTTTTGTAGTATGTCCACCAGATTCGTCGGGGTAACTGGCTTAGACAACACGGCAAAAGCCCCCAGTTCAAGCAATTCAATCTCCCTTGCTGCATTACTTAGACTGCTTATCACTAACACAGGCAGATCAGTGAGCCTGGGGCTTGCCTTGACACGTTTCAGGAGAGAGATACCATCCATTTCCGGCATATTAAGGTCTGTGACCAATAGATCGGCTTGATGCTCCTTTGCTAACTGCAGCGCTTCCTTGCCATCGCACGCCTCATAGAATGTAGCACCCTCGCATCCGGCGATCTCCAGGCATCTCTTTACCATTAATCTGGCTGTAGCAGAATCATCTGTAACGATTATTGTCCGGTACATATTATTTCACCTCATTCAGAGAATACGGCGGTTTTAGTCCGTTCGAATTCCTCTTGAACTGTTAACAATATCTGCGGGATACTATCGGATTGCATGCTAATATATTCTTCGTATCGTTCGTCAATTTTATAGAAAAGAGTATCGATACCAGTCCCAGTTCCACCCATCATAGCAAGAATGTCCCCGATGTGAACGATATAAACAAGCTCTTTATATTCCTCTTCAGCGTCGTTCGGATGATGATGGTTTAAGATAACCGCAGAGATCGGTTCGGGTAGATTCCAGTGACAGGCAAGTTTGTATCCGATCATGGCATGATCAGTGCCTATCTGCTCTTTCTCCGCTGCAAGAAAATCGTCATGGAGTCCATTATCGCATTTCGAAAGCATCTCATCAGCGGTGTCTATAAGGAATTCGGATATAATAGATTTCCCAATATCATGTAGCAAACCTGCTGTAAAGGCGATGTCGGTCGAAACGCTCACGGCGGTGACGGCAGCTATCTCTCGCGATGCAATGGCGGTGCGGAGTGAGTGGTTCCACAGTTCACCTGAGGGGCTTTCATACCCTTCGAGGGGACTATTAAAAACCCTGGAAGCACATGATCCTAATGCGACTCCAGTGACCATTTTTTCACCCAGATTGAGGATTGCGTTAGATACAGTTGTGACATCCTGACCTCTGTAGAATGCAGCCGAATTTGCTACTCTGAGAACTTGTGCAGTCAAGGAGATGTCTGTTTCGACGATTTTGACCACATCCTGCATGGAGTGGTCACTGCCACCCAATATTGCCAGCAGCTGTGAAGCTACGTGAGACAGCAGGGGGATATTAGACACTCTGTTGGCAATCGTTTCCGTCAGGGCTTCATCCTGTAAGTTTGTGGTTATAACTGCCATTCGCCCCTCCCCGGTGAAGATAAGTACACTTTCCCCGTGTTCACTTCGATCGATACAGTTCTGCTGATCGAGTCGCCGAGGTCCTCTGTCTGTGCGCCCAGTTTGTACTGCCAGAGTATTTTACGAACGGCAAGAATATTCCGCTTGCCGATATTAAAGGTATTATTTGGATCCATTATGGCGGCTCCACCGGCTAACTTCATTATGATTTTTCCATTATTCCCCATCTTTTGTATCTGCTTAATAATAGCTGGAATTCCTGTATCAGCAAACATACCAGGTTTTTCACTAGCACGTTTATGGTTGATAGATGAATCTGGTAGTGCAACGTGTAATAAACCTACAGCCCTGATCTTTGGCATCAGAAAGATCACACCAACACATGATCCCAAAGCCATGGTTTTTATTGTGTCTCCTGGAGTTTTCGATACAGCATATTCACCAACACCAACGTAAATTACGCTCATTGGTTTTTCTCCGCTAATATATTCAGCACCGATTGCGCAATTGATTGAATTGGAACCAATCTTTCCGCTCCTCCGCATTTATAGGCTACTTTGGGCATACCAAAAACGATAGACGTCGCTTCATCCTGAGCTATGGTTCGCGCCCCGGTTTTACGCAAGCGTGCCATAGCCTCGGCGCCATCATTGCCCATGCCGGTCAAAATTACACCTATTGAATTGGGTCCTGCATATTTTGCCACGGAATCGAATAGCACTTCAACCGAGGGGCGGTGACCATTTACCTTCTCGTTCTGTCTGCAGTTCACACGATACTCACCTCCAGAACGAATGACATTCATATGATAGTCGCCCTGCGCAATCAGTACAGTCCCCTGCATTACCTTGTCCCCAGTCCGAGCTTCTTTAACATTCATCTCACTTTCACCATTCAAACGCTCCGCGAACATTTTCGTAAATCCCGGCGGCATGTGCTGAACAATCACCACTCCAGGTGTAGATGCAGGGAACCGGGTAATAATCTGTCGGATCGCTTCTGTGCCGCCTGTCGATGCACCGATGGCAATTACTTTATTCGTAGATTCTGCCAGAGTAGCGCTCGCCTTTAAGGGCACGCGCCTGCTGAATTTTTTTGTCGCCAGATACGCCTGGATATTGACCTTTGCAGCCATCTTTACTTTCTGCTGTACTTCGAAGATCATATCAAACATAGCGTTCACTACGTTAGCAGACGGCTTTGTAATGAAATCAATTGCACCTGCATCCAGCGCTTCAAATGTAATTCTTCCTCCACGCTGCGTTAAGGAGCTGACCATCAGCACCGGCATCGGTTTCTGCGGCATAAGTCTACGCAGGAATTCCACACCGTCCATTTTTGGCATTTCAACGTCTAAGGTAAGGACGTCCGGATTATATTTAACGATCATGTCTCTGGCGATGTAGGAATCAGGAGCTGCTCCAATCACTTCGATCTCCGGATCCATATTCAGACCCTTGGTCATAATCTGACGAATCAAAGCGGAATCGTCAACGATCAGAACCCTTACTTTTCCATTAGGAGTCTTCATGATTATTCATTCACCTGTCTGTTTTTTGATAAACCGCAGGTTTAACGTATTTATAATGCCGGTTGTCACGCCCCAGAGTTTCAGAATGACCAATAAATAAATACCCTTTATCTTCCATATATCGCGAGAAACGGGCAACCAGCGCATCTCTAGTCTGATGATCGAAATAGATCATCACATTTCGACAGAATATTACTTGAAACTTCCCCTTGAAAGGGTAGTTTTCACGCATCAGGTTAAGGCGGCGAAAAGTGATTATATTTTTAATTTTATCAGTAACGGCATAACTATTATCCTGCATCTTATAAAAGTATTTATTCTTCAATCCCGATGGTAGTTTGTTTGTATTCTCATCTAAATAGACGCCGTTTTTTGCTATGGTCAAAACCCGGTCTGAAATATCTGTCGCTAATATTTTTACGTCCCATAAGGACAGCTGTTTGTTAAAATATTCAGACAGCAGGATCGCTAACATGTACGGTTCCTCACCGCTCGAACACCCCGGGCACCAGATGCGAAGGTCTTTGCGCTTTGCGCGTTTCATGATAGTGGTTATTTCAGAAAGAACAGTGCCAGTAAAAAAATCGAAATGATCCTTTTCACGGTTGAAATAAGTATGATTGGTCGATATCCGATTGATCAATGTGTCCAGAGCCTTACCTGTTCGATCAGAAAGAATGTATTCGTAATACTTGTTAAATTGATCAAATCCCAGCTTCTTCAATACCGTGTTCAGCCTGCCGGTAACCAGCGAACGTTTCTGTTCTCCGAGATTGATACCAAATTTGTCATAGATAAGTTCACATAGCATCCGGTATTCGCGATCTGTAATGGTGATCAAGTGTGAAATCTGTGATGTGTCGAAATCTTGATTCATCAAGGTAAACCTCTAATTAAACAGTGGTAGTGTAATTACCATCGTATTTCTCTAGGGGTGTCCTAAAAGTTTTAAGTCTGTCATTGTCCCATAGGTCAGAAGGACTCCTACGGAGGATGCCTTCGGCACGAACAAAGTATGGCAATCGCTAAACGTATGTAATATAGGAGATTGCCACATTACTACGTTCCTCGCAATGACTATGAAAGTTACTTTTGGGACAGCCTCATAACCTCGGTTAGGTTGGTTATTAGAAATTTCCGAAATCTTTATCGTCCAGCGAAATGACGTCTTCAGGCGTCAGGTAACTCACTTCCGGTTTTCCCTCGACTTTGCTCCAGTCATCGGTATCGGTGTTTCGTGCTGGCGCTGAACTTGGAGCTGTTGCAGTAAAATTGCCCTGATTCCTGAGGTTGAACTTGGCTAGCATCTGCTTGAGCTGCGTAGCCTGGCTTGAGAGTTCCTCTGCAGCCGAGGCGCTCTCTTCAGCACTGGCGGTATTAGACTGCGTCACCTGATCGATCTGTCCCAGACCGGTATTGACCTGATCGATGCCCTGTGCCTGTTCGTTGGAAGCGCTGGCAATTTCACCGACCAGATCGGTCATCTTGGTGATGCTGCCAACGATCTCTTCAAACGCCTGGGCAGTCTCATTGGCGATTTTAGTGCCGTTCTCGACCTTCTGGAAAGAACCTTCGATCAGATCAGTCGTCTCTTTGGCTGCTTTAGCGCTGCGCATAGCCAGATTTCTAACCTCTTCCGCAACTACTGCAAAGCCCTTGCCGTGAACGCCTGCGCGTGCCCCTTCGACAGCCGCATTCAACGCCAGCAGGTTTGTCTGGAAGGCGATCTCGTCAATTACCTTGATGATCTTGCCGATGTTCTGTGACGAATCGTTGATCTCACTCATGGCGCTCAGCATCCCTTGCATCTGCTCGTTGCCCTCGTCGGCGTTCTTGCGTGAGTCTGCGGCTAACTGGCTTGCCTGAGTGGCATTTTCAGCATTCTGCTTGGTTTGTGATGCCATCTCCTGCATGAATGAGGTGATCTCTTCCAGTGAACTGGCAGATTCAGTTGCCCCCTGTGACAACGCCTGGCTGGAATCTGATACCTGCCCTGATCCGCTGTCAATCTGTTCAACTGCAATGTCGACATTCCCGAGGATGTCATTCAGATTCACGACCATTTCTGCCAGAACCATCATCAAGCTGTCATTCTGGGAGCGAGCTTCAATATCTATAGCGAGATTACCTTCTGCAATTTTAGTAGCTATAGCCGTAATATGATTGAGGCTATCGATTAGCTCATTCAGATTGTTCTTGATTTCGTTGAAATCACCGGTGTAAACATCGGTGATCTTTTCGGGGATGTCGCCTTTGCTGATGCGGTCCACGTATTCGGCGGCAACGTTTAACGGTCCGATCACGGCATCTAGCGTGTCGTTAACGCCCTTGACGATTCCGGCAAAGTCGCCCTGGAACTTACTGGCGTCACCGCGGGTGTCCAGTTTGCCTTCTACGGTTGCTTTGCTGAGCATGTCCGCTTCAGCCACCAGACCACGAATAATTTTAACCATCTGTAGAACAGCGATTGTGAGTTTGTCACTTTCTGACCTCGTCTGCAGATCAACGTTCATATCGCCCCGACTGACTTTTACGATACCATCTTCAATAGCGCGTTCAGCGGATATGACCCGCTCTAAAGCACTGGCTACCTCACCAATTTCATCCTTTTGGTTGATAGTCAGGTTAACATCCGTGTTCCCTTCTGCCAACTTCGAGGATACATCGCGGAGCTGTGTCAGCGGTTTGGATATGCTATTCGCTATGAAGAAACCGATGCCTATTGCCGCGGTAACACCGATAATTAAAACAATGATCAGGGTGGTCCTGGTGGATTTTGCAGTATGGTGAGCGTCTTCCACTGCGGCAGCTATCTGCCCCTCGGCCCGCACATCGATGGCTTCAATCGGTTCTTCAAGATTCCTACTCGCAACCCTTAGCTCTTCTCGAACGAGCTTTTTCAACCTCTCATCTGCGAGAGCTTCAGAAGCACGAATCTTACCTGCGTTAACCTGTTCTATGAGCTGTTTTTTGTGTTCGATCAGCTCTTCAGCGATCGCATCGAAGGCGATGAATTCCTTTAGCGCTTCCTGTATAAACTGCTCAATCTGACCTCCCTTTCGGGCTGCGTTTATTCCCAGTTCTTCGTTTCCATGGAGCATTCCCTGAGCCCATTTTCCAAATTCCTCTGCCTTATCTTGGTAACTCTCTTTGTAATGCTCCCATTGGTCCATTCTCGTTCGCACTAAAGAGAGTTCCAATAAATTGACCCTGCAGGCTTTCTGAAGTATCTGCAGCCGCATTGAAGCCTGAGTTTGCGGCAGCCTGTCCTGGGTAATAATGTCGGTATCATGGTTTACTATGCAGACCCTGGAAATGCCCATGAAAGCCGCGAAGGCAGTAAAGCCCGCGATGATCAGAAACCCTCCGATCATTCTCGGTGCTACTTTAATGTTTTTAATTCCTGCCATTCTACTTTCCTTCCATTTGCGTTGTTTCATTCTGATTCTGTTATTGTTCTATATTGTGTGATTTTTGAGCCTCAGTTTCCCAGATAAAGTTCCCATTGTGATCATTATGGAAACACATCTTCTCCCAGAATCCGACCGCTGTATTTCTAACTCTGTCTGTAATGGTTTTCACTTAGTTCGCTATTTTTTTTTGTATCTGGACGTTATCTGCTAATTGGATGAATTTATATTGCAACTCTGGAGGCATCTTCTGTATATGTTCAGTGACGAAGTATCCACCGGGCACGAGCGCGTTATAAAACATCCTGATTAATTCGATACGTTCCTTCGGATGCAGGTGTAGAAGCACGTTTTTGCAGAGAGTCAAGCTGAAGTTACCCCCTATCGGCTCGAGTGTTCGCAAGTCATACTTCTGGAAAGAGACACGATTGCTGATTTCACCATCGATGATGAAACTGTCCGGACTGCCATTCTGCTTGAAATATCTTTCAAAGACGTCTCTCGGGATTCGCTTGGTCTCTACATCCGTGTAGATACCTTTGGTAATAATGCTGCCGAATCGATCACTTTCATCAATGTCGGAAGCGTAGATTCTGACTTTTTTAAAGGTAAAATGTTCCAGTCTCTCTATCATCATAATGGCAAGAATAAGAGGTTCCAATCCCATGGCTCACCCTGCATCCCAGATGTCTATCTGTCTGCAATTTTTTACTTCTCGAATGAACTGATTTAGAAGGTATTCCAGAGTCTGTGAATCTCTGAAGAAAAAAGTGAACGCCATGTCTTCTACCACCTGATAATTGCTTTTAGTTCAAATCCGGACGATAGTTTAACTACGCCTCTTATATTTCTCCCGACATCGTTTCAAGCGTTTCCAGATCGCCGGTATATAAGAGTTGCTTGGTATTCAGCAGAATTTTTACCTGATTATCTACTTTACCGAATCCCTGAATGTACTCAGAGCCGATTCCTTGTGCTATTTTGCCGGGAGGTTCGATATTCCCTGCCGGAATATCAAGCACTTCTGAAACCGAATCGACGACCAATCCGACCGCTATTTCGTTGATGTTAACGACGATGATGCAGGTGCGTTCGTCGTATTCTCTCTCTTCGAAATTGAAACGCAGGCGAACGTCTATAACCGGTATTACCTTGCCGCGGAGATTGATGACGCCTTTCATGTAATTAGGAACGTCCGGCAGATCTGTGACATTCTGAATTCCGATAATCTCTGTCACATTCCGGATTTCAATGCCATACTCCTCGCCGCCAAGAGCAAATGTCAGGAATTTCCCTTCAAGCGTGTCTTCTGCTTCTTCTTCCAGCAGTTCAAATTTTCTTTCTTCATCCATATCCACCTCACCTCGTTATGATTGTCAAAATATAATTTTATATTTGCTTTAACCAGATGATATATCAACTTTTGAATTTCGCCGATTATCTGCTTACACTCGTCAGTGTTTATTGATTCATCGATGATGTCTGGTTTATTGCCAGAAAGGCTTCGATTTCTGTATCCAGTCCATTCAGAAGGTTAATACAATATATATTCTATATCGGATATTTCAAACAATATCCAAATAATAAATGGGCACCTCGATAAATAGGCGCCCATTAATAAAATAATTTCCTATCGGAATATTTTAGCCATCAAATATATTCGCAGCTCCCTGTTTAAAGCGTTAAGAGAGATCGGTTTCTGTATGTAGTTTACTCCTGATTCTAACATGTCAATGTTCACTATTGCTTCTTCAGTGTAGCCCAACATAAACAGTAAGTTAATCAGGGGAAATAGTTTCTTTGCTTTTTCAGCGAGTTCCGGTCCGTTCGTATCTGGCATAATGATGTCAGTCAGGAGTAGAACTATAGATTCATTCATTTGCTACACCGCCAAATAAGCGTCTTTCCCATTTCCTGAATCAAATACGTTGTACCCAAACGCCTGTTCCAGCTTATTGCAGAGAACACTGTAACGTCAACCAGAAAGGAATTGTAGTGAGATTGATCTGTGATCGAATCATCCCGTGCGACAGTTCGAAATAGAATACGTCCTTTTAAAAGAGCGTCACTTGGTTTGCTGCCGGTGATTTCGGAAATTCTATCAAAAGCGCGTAGCATTTCTGCTTTGAAATAGGATCCATCCGCGTTTCAGGTGTGCGGT
This sequence comes from candidate division LCP-89 bacterium, assembly GCA_025774555.1. GTDB lineage: Bacteria > Electryoneota > B3-LCP > B3-LCP > B3-LCP > JALGVT01. The sequence continues at coordinate 6,798 of JALGVT010000019.1, read as the reverse complement.
GCTCCGAACTGGATGACGGGAAGGTCCAAAGTATGATTGAGCGTGTCCAGCAGGCGACGGGTTTGATCGCAGCAGATACCGCCTATGAAAGAGGCGATCATAGGCTCTTCACTAACTTTCACCATAACCCAACGGTACGCAAGCGAATCACCGGCGTCCAGCAGTTCGCAGGACACACTTCGATTCAAACGACCGGCTTCTATGACGATCGGCGAACGAACCAATCAGGGAAAATGGCGATACTACTCGAAGAGTGGGATTGATCAGCCGGATAACAGCGAAGAAATTTACTTGCGAATTTTGGCAATATCGTGAGTAAAATATTCGGGATAACAGGAGAAAGCGTAACCTTCAGGCTCCGCTTTTTTTAATTGCTCGGACGTCCTATTTCAGAGCGTCTTTCTTTCTCCCACACGATTTGCTCCAGGAGAGCAACTTCGAAAGTGTTCCGTCAACTGTTCCGGGGTTTGTTCCGTCTCAGAGACGAATAACCCCACACAGACCAACATATACCAACATTGGGACGAGTGGGGATTTGTGCTTAAATCAAGCTTATCGTATTTGTGGGCCCAGTAGGACTCGAACCTACGACCAACGGATTATGAGTCCGTTGCTCGTTGTACTTAAGTTTGCCCAAAATACCACCTCGTGCAAGGTTTTTGCAAGGTAGCAGAGAATCGAAAGGCTGGATTCAAGAATGAGTCCAGCCTTATTTGTTTTGTGAGTATGATTGAAGTACTACTTCACCAGCATCAGCTTTTGAATGGCACTGCGGTTGCCGGCCTCAATCTGAGCAAAGTAGATCCCCGAAGAGAGATCACTGGCACCAAATGTTACTTCGTGGATACCGGCATTTCGGAAACCATCGACCAGAGTAGCCAATAGACGGCCCTGAATATCATAGATCGACAGTTTCACTCGATCCGCAGCGCTTAAACTTTGTATAAGCGTCGTCAAACCCTTTCGGACAGTTTTGTTGAAGATGTACAGGAAACCGTGCTTGTCATCCTACTTCAACTGTGCATCCTCCAAATCAATCCAGTATTGATCCAACTGTTCCTGGATGGCCTCTATAGTTGCTTTCTCGGTAGCCTGCTCAATCTTCTCCAGCCATTCCTTATGTAGTTCCCTGCAGCGTTTCTTAGTCAGTGAAAGATGTCTAAGATTCGCTTCCTGCTTGATTCTGTCAACTAGGCTTCCCCTCATGATTTATCTCCTGGTATTACTGGCGTGCTTTAGGTTTTATGTTTTGCCAAAGCTGTTGCTGTAGCACCCTGGCTAAGAAACGGTAGAATAGTTCTCCAAACAGCTTAGCCGCAATATCTCGATATTCTCCTTGAATGCGGACTATTGGTCGATAACATAAACCGACCTGCGAGTGCCTTGGTTAACAAGACAATCGAACTCTAAGTCAGTAGCTTCTGGTCTTTAACTGGTCAATTTCCATCATTCCGCAACCGATTTTAAACAATCGAATTCATCCTCTCAACAAGCCTAATACGCCTCCCTTTTGACGGGCGGTTCGGAGACAGTATAATCCTTTGGAGATTCAGTTATGTAGGCTTCCAACAAGCAGGCCAGTCGCTCTAGGTCGATAGGTTGGAATATTAGTTCAGAGGCTCCGATCTGTCCGATCCGAAATACCTCGTTTATAGTGAAATGAGGCGTAGTAACAAAGAGAGGTATTGCAGGATTGTGATTCTTGAGTTGTATATAGGATTCGTATTCGCTTGAAGAGAAATCTGTAAATTGAAAAATGATCAGTTGAAGATCCATCGAATTGCTGTAGGCAATCAAATCCTTGACTCTTCTATGGCTCTTGACTTCGCAGTCGTATCTGACTGCCAGATCCCTGATCGTCTCAATTGTCGCCGCAGATAAATTTATTAATCCGATGGTCAATCCAACTCCTCTTATCGTATAGGTTTACTTGTCTATAGGCAAGCTTCATGCCGGAGAATAATTGATTCGTTTGAGAATCAGGTATTTGCTAATGAGTTGTTAAATCGAGGTTTAAGTGTGGAGATAAAAACGGTTGCGCGGTGAGTTGAAGTTCACTGATAAAGATCGGTCGGTAACTACTCAATTTCCGATCAGTGATCTAAAGCACTTGATCGGGTATGCCGTAGCGCTGTATCTTGCTTCTTAGTGTGTTTCTGTTGATCCCCAGAAGATCAGCTGCATGAGTTTTATTCCAATTTGTTTTTTGCAGACATTTCAGGATCAAATCCTTTTCGATGAGAGCCAAATTTGTACAGCCCTGAGTCGGTGTAAGCGACAGTTTGCTGTTATCATCAGAGACGTAGCTGGGCAAATGCCCAATATCTATCAGATCCTCATGACAGAAGACGAATGCCCATTCGATGGCATTTTTTAGCTGGCGGATATTGCCTGGCCAGTTATAGTGCATCAACATGTCTTGCGCCGCCTTTGTTATACCGCGAATGGGATTGTTTGTTTTTTCGCGATATACTTTGATGAAATGATTCAGCAAAGGCGGGATATCTCCTTTGTGATCACGTAATGGAGGCACTTTTATTTCAACCACGTTTAGCCGGTAATAGAGGTCACTGCGGAATTGATCTCTGGCTATTTTCTGCTCGAGATCTTTGTTAGTTGCAGTGATCAACCGAAAATCCGAACTAAAGGAGCGATTACCTCCAATGGGCGTAAACTGTTTTGACTGGAGAACATTCAAAAGTTTCGGCTGAAATTCTAACGGAATGTCTCCGATCTCATCCAGAAAGAGAGTGCCGCCATCAGCAAATTCAAAGCGTCCCTTTTCAGTTGAAATTGCTCCTGTATAAGAGCCCTTCTTGTGTCCAAATAGTTCGCTCTCGACGATACCTGGCGCCAGATCAACACAGCTGAACTGCACTAACCTCCCGTTCTTTCTTCGACTGCAATAGTGTATATGGTGAGCAAACAATTCCTTGCCAGTACCACTCTCACCTGTTATTAAAACGGACGCATCTGTTTGTGCAACCTGACGAACCTGCTCGAAAATCGCCAACATGGAGTCAGTTTGTCCCACGATATTCTCAATGCTGCTCCGCCTCGCCAGTTCCGCCATAAAATAAGCATTCTGATCAATGGCATGTTTGTATTTTAATTCCCTCTTTATGATCAGATGAAGTTCTTCTGGATTGACCGGCTTTTCCAGGAAATCCGCCACCCCTGATTTCATCGCTTCCACCGCAAGGGAGATAGTACCCTTACCGGTAATCATAATGATGGATAGATCAGGATGTTCTTGTTTAATCTGCTTGATAAAATCAATGCCGTTTATGCCAGGAAGTAGATAATCAACCAGCGCAAGATCGAAGCTGTCACTCTCATTTAAGCTCTCCAACGCTTCTTCAGCGGATTTTGCTGTGCCGACACTATAGCCGCGCTGTACCAGTAGATCACCCAGGGAATCTAGGATCGGTTGCTCGTCATCCACAATTAGAATCTTGGAGTTATACGGCATAACTATGTCCTTATGGGCATTACAATTTCAAATTCAGTTCCCTTACCCAATTCGCTTTTGACCAGAATCGCCCCGCGAAACATTTTAATGATTTGATAAGATACGGATAATCCCATGCCGAGACCACCTGATTTAAGCTTGGTGGTGAAGAAGGGTGTGAAAAGCTTTGGGAGATTCTGCTGCGAAATCCCAACGCCAGTATCGCCAATTCTGATGACGTTACATTCAATATTGGAAGCGATATCGTCCTCCTGTTGCAACGTCCGTTTTTCCGAAAGCGTCGTAATCGTCAGCTTACCACCACCAGGCATGGCCTGCATGGAATTCATGATGATGTTGAAAATGACAGCCGTTAGACGGGCAGTATCGATCAGGATGGCGGGTAGCTCAGAATAGTTTGTCTCTATTTTAATATTGGCGAAGTGCATCTCTTCTTCTATCAGGGAGAGCGTTCGCTGCACGATTTCGTTGACGTCCGCATGTTCCAACTGCATCTGCATCTTAGGTGCGCTGGAGAAGTTCAGTAGATCCTTGATGATCTTGATGCAACGTTCTATCTGGGATTCGATTATGCCGAGATGCTTAGCCACTTTAGCGGAGGGATGCGGTAATTCATCTTTGATGAAGTAGCAGGAATTGTAAATGGAACTTAAAGGATTGTTCAGTTCATGGGCAACGCCGGCGGCAAGTAGCCCCAAACCGATCAGCTTCTGAGACTGCGCGAGTTGCGCTTCCAGATCCCGTTTCTCTGTAATATCCCGGCAGATTGCCTGCATGATTTGCGTGTTTTGCTCATCGGTCGATCCAATCAGGCATTCGACTACTTTCATAGAGCCATCTTCAAGTTCTAACACCCGTTCATTCCAGACTTCTTGAGCATCAACATCAAGATCCGTGAGGTGGATATCCCGAATCGTCCTGGCATTGAGCTCATCTGAGGTCTGTTTAAACAGCCGAGTTGCTTCTTCATTGACATCCAGAATGTCCCCGGATCGGCTATTAAAAATGATGATGGCTTCTTTTGATTTGAGGAATAGGTTTCTGTATTTTTCCTCCGATACTGCCAACTTGCGCGTGCGCTCTGCGATAACTATTTCAAGGTTAGCGTTATGCTCCTGCAACTCCGCCCGTGCACTTTTCAAGTAGTGCTGATTGGTTGCCAAGCGAACCAGCAGGAAAATAATAATGCCCAGAAACCCCAGAAACAGCAGGAAGGCGACTATGAGGATAATTTGGATTTGAGTCGTTTGATCCACGGAATGATCACAATCCAGTATAACAGGGTAATCAAAGTTGCGTAGTAGGAAAAATCAAAGTATTCGACAAAGTCCAATATCATGATGCTGGTGGATAATATGTGTAGGAAAGAAAATATAATCAGACCGAAGGCGATGAAAAAAGTCTCCGTTTTCTCAGGGAATAAGTCTTTGTTAATAATTTCTAAAATCGCTGTAACCGCTCCAATAAAAAGTGTAACCTGTGCCATAAAGTCCACGATGTTCATCGGCTGATAACTTCTTTGATGAACGGATAGGTAAATGCCAACAGCTATAAGAATACCGGGAATGATGAAGATCAATAAGCGCGAGAGTAGTTTTCGTGGCTGCAGGATATATATTAGTATCATGCAGTATTCGAAGAATAGGAAGCCGCCCAACCAGAAAAGATAGGCATAAGGGCTCTCAGGGAAAATGAAATGGGCGATTCCGCTAAGAAAGGTCAGATAGCTGAAGACAATGACGAAGACAAAGGAATTTTCTCTGGGATCGAGAATTTCCCTAAAATGGTATATCGGATAAAGCACAAATCCGAAGAGGGAGCGAGTTTCTGTACGCGAATAATAATACCAGATCACTGCAGTTAACAGCGAAAGAACAAATACCAGATGGGTGTTAAAAAAAATAATATAATTATTCATGGATTATTGATTCTAATATGACCTCGCTCTATTCTTAAGCACTACCATTTCGGTGGTCGATAAGCTCCACCGCCGGAACATATCACATACACACTACCACCCGGTTCTGTGGCAACCGCTGCGGCGAATACATCGCCATCGGTGTCAGCTGTCACCCACACACCCTGCGAGTCTTTGTATTTCACAGTCCCGGTTATTTCTGATAATGAGACGGTGAGAATGGTCCCGAATGCCATTTCAGCATCGGCAAAGAGTTCTACTTGATAATCGTTGTTTTGCGTGTTTCTGGTATGATAACTGTTTTGCAGGATCTGACCAGTGGATGCAGTCTGCCAGGCACTCGTGTCGCTGGTGCGATACTCAGTCCCGGTCGGCGCACGTTTGATTTCCGCTAGGTTTGCCATAAGTTTTCTCCTTCTGGTTTATTGGGTTTAAAGTACTCCTGACATATTAGCTGTGAAGTAGTGTCAGGAGAAAGATAACCTATATATTCGTGAAAAACAACAAGATTTATGCCAAAGATAAAATGGGGAAATGGTTTTTCCAAATTGACTAATTCATTGTATATTCAATATTTGCGGAATCTTTATGCTGTCGGTTGACATATGAGTAAGTCACTGCTGGTTAAAATCGGTCAGTAGGTGGTAAAAATCGGTAGGTAATGATCTATTGTACATCGTCAAACCATTTCGGACAGTTTTGGTGGAAGGTTAAGGGAGAGATTTGGTGGTTGCAATGATTTCATCGATGCCGTCGTTATCAGTATCATATGCAATAATACTGTCATAGTTTCCGAAACTCTCTAAGACAGAAATTTTGAATTCATAGTGCCAGAATGGAATTTTTCCTGTCCAGCGGAAAGTTGCCATGAGGATATTCAGAGCCATTACAAACAGGACAACCTTAAAACTCAATCTGTATCTATGCTGATTTGATGATTTCATTTTGTTGAGAGGTTATTTGTAATATGTGAAAAGGTTGCCCGGGAACCAAGCAATCAAGCGATTTAGTCTCTAATCTGTAGGATATATGATCGTCTGTACATGCTATGAGAACAAGAAGGCACAACAGCGATAGTATTGTGAATGTCCTTTTCATGATGGCGATATTGTAGAAATATTAGTGAATGTCGAGGAATATACAAAATATATTTGCTAAAGTCAAGGCACTGTGAAAGTCATGTTCTTTTGATGTTAATGAAAAAGTTAGTGGATTAGTAGATTATAGTGATGAAGAAGAGCGAGAGCCAAGAAATTGAAAAGCGGAATCAATCGACTCCGCTTTCATAGATTATTTGTACTGCACCCCTCAAAACAAGACAATTTTAGGCGGCTTTTTGTGTAGAGTTTCGGGACCATTCAGTCTCGAATTCTACCGGGCTCAGGTATTTCAAGGCTGAGTGTGGATT
>JALGVT010000018.1 GCA_025774555.1 candidate division LCP-89 bacterium | reverse complement strand
AACTACCCCTTGTTATATGCTGAGACTCGAGCAGGCAAACCCACAGCAGTGCGTAAATTTCCGGGACATCCTGACTTCGTCAGCCCCTTCGGGGTAGCTGTCCCGGCCACCCGCTGGTGGAACACACTTTATCATATTGAATACTATTCCATGTTTTTAATTTTCAAGCAAAAGGCGACCAGATTATCCTTTCCTGGCCGCCCTTTGATGCCGTACTTTTACCTTTTCACTTTTACCTTTAAGCTTTAAGCTTAGGCGAAGCCTAATACATGCCGCCGCCCATGCCGCCCATGCCGCCGCCTGGCATTGCAGGCATAGCAGGTTCGTCTTCAGCATTTTCGTAGATAACCGCTTCGGTCATCAGCAAGAGGGCTGCTACGGAAGAAGCGTTTTCCAGAGCTGTACGGGTGACCTTGGTCGGGTCGATGACGCCGGCTTTGGTCAGGTCTTCATAGACTTCGGTGCGGGCGTTGAAGCCGTAAGCGCCTTCGTGTTCCTTCACCTGGTGAACGACCACGGATCCTTCCATACCAGTATTGTTGACGATCTGACGAATCGGCTCTTCCAGGACGCGGATCAGAATATTCAGCCCTACAGCTTCGTCGCCTTCTAATTTCATTCCTTCGAGAGCCGGGATGCAGCGCAGCAGAGCGACGCCGCCGCCAGCGACGATACCTTCTTCAACGGCAGCGCGGGTGGCGTGCAGTGCGTCTTCTACGCGGGCTTTCTTCTCTTTCATTTCGATTTCGGTAGCTGCGCCGATCTTCAGAACGGCAACGCCGCCGGCTAATTTCGCCAGACGTTCCTGCAGCTTCTCTTTGTCGTAATCGGAAGTTGAAGCATCGATCTGCTTCCTGATCTGGGCGACTCTGCTCTTGATGTCGTCGGTGGAACCAGCGCCTTCGATGATGGTGGTGTTATCCTTGTCGATGGTGACGGTTTTAGCGGAGCCGAGATCTGCAAGAACCGCATTTTCCAACTTGAAACCAGCGTCTTCTGAAATGACTCTGCCGCCGGTCAGGATGGCGATATCTTCCAGCATAGCCTTGCGGCGGTCGCCGAATCCCGGAGCCTTGACGGCTGCGATCTTCAAGGTGCCGCGCAGTTTGTTGACGACTAAGGTAGCCAGCGCTTCGCCGTCGATGTCCTCAGCGATGATCATCATTGCTTTGCCGGTCTGAGCGACTTTCTCAAGGATCGGCAGAAGGTCTTTCATGGTGGAGATTTTCTTGTCGTAGATGAGGATGCTGGGATCTTCTAAAACGGTCTCCATGTCGTCAGGATTGGTGACGAAGTAGGGGGAAATGTAACCACGGTCGAACTGCATACCTTCGACGACGTCCAGTGCTGTTTCGATGGACTTGGCTTCTTCGACGGTGATGACGCCGTCTTTGCCGACTTTGTCCATGGCGTCAGCGATCAATTCGCCGATGGAATTGTCGTTGTTGGCTGAAATTGCCGCAACCTGAGCGATCTCTTCTTTAGATGTGATCTCGTTGCTGATGGTTTTCAGGTGGCTGACGACTTTCAGGACGCCTTTTTCGATGCCGCGCTTGAGATCCATGGGATTGGCGCCGGCGGTGACGTTGCGCATACCTTCATGGATGATGCCCTGAGCTAAGAGCGTCGCGGTGGTGGTGCCGTCACCTGCCTGATCTGAGGTCTTGCTGGCAACCTCGCGCACCATCTGCGCGCCCATGTTCTCGACGGGATCTTCCAACTCGATTTCCTTGGCGACAGTTACGCCGTCCTTGGTGATGGTCGGAGCGCCGAATTTTTTGTCGATGACCACGTTGCGTCCCTTGGGACCTAAGGTCACTTTGACGGCTTCAGCCAAGGTATCGACACCTTTTTTCATGCCGTTTCTGGCTTCTGCGTCAAATGCTATCTGTTTTCCTGCCATATTTAAATTCCTTCTTGTTTGTGATGTGATTGCTTACTCTGTGACTACGGCTAAGACGTCGTTACGGGAAACCAGCAGGTATTCCACGTCGCCGTGCTTGACTTCGGTGCCGCCGTACTTGGCGTAGATGACCTTATCGCCGACTTTGACGATTTCGGACAGCTTCTTGCCGCCTTCTTTCTTGGGGACGTCATCGCCTAAGGCGATCACTTTGCCCATCTGGGGGCGTTCTTTGGTGGCTGTATCGGGGATGATGATGCCGCCGACGTTGCGTTCTTCTTCTTCCATCGGCTCGATCAGGACGCGCTCATCCACGGGTTTAATTCCTACGGACATGTGTACTCTCCTATAATTTATTTGATTTATGTGCGGGTTTTATTAGCACTCACTCCGGTCGAGTGCTATTAGTTCCCGAAAATTTACAAAATATACGAGGCTTTGTCAAGAGGAGTTTGAGAGATTTCTTTTGAAGGGGGGAATGCCGCGTAGGGGGAAGATTGGATGATGACGAAATTTGAATATTCTAAACGAAAGTCAATAAAATACTTGACTTTGGGAGAAATTTGACGTATAATTATTAAGATTCGTATGATTAGCAAAGATCAGAAAGGATTGCAACAATTCTTGAATCACGCGGTGTAATTTCGGAAAGTCATGTTTAAACAAATGCAAAATAGATACGACTTATGGTAGATCCGAGATACAATAAATCGCTTTCAAAGCTTTTCAATGGTCCTGTCATTAGAGAATTGGCATCAGTTGGAGAGAGTAGCTTCTTTTCTTCAATAACTGAACAATCAGGAATAATTTGTGAAATAGATAATCATTTAACTTATAGACTGTTCTACGAATTACTATATGACTATTTCCTTAAGAATTATCGTTGCGAGTATGTTTATAAGAATGCAATTGCAAATAAAATACTCCTTGGAAGGCACTCTCTTAACACATCAGCATTATTAACAGAATTCAGATCAGGTTCAGCAAAGGCGGATTTGGTATTATTAAATGGTACATCTACAGTATATGAGGTTAAAACTGAACTGGATACGTTAGATAGGCTAAAGAAGCAAATAGAGTCATACCGGGACCTTTTCGAATATATATACGTGATTACACATGAATCTCAAATGGGTAGCGTATTAGATACAATTGAGCCTGACATTGGTTTGATCCTATTAACACATGATTATACTCTAAGAGAAATTAAAAATGCAGAATCTAATTTGCATCATATCAGATTAGAAAAATTATTTGATTCACTCCGCATAAACGAGTACTGCCAAGTATTGAAAGAAGTATTTGGAACTATCCCTAAAGTACCAAATACTAAAATTTATGCAGAAGCGAAGAAAATATTCAAGAAAATACGAGTCGAAAGAGCTCACAAACAGTCCATCAAGGTTCTCAGAAGACGAAATCCTTCCCAAATCCTCCAGTCCTTAATTCCAGATATACCCCATTGTTTAAAGATGACTAGTATCAGTACCAACCTTACCAATAAGCAAGCTGAGAGGTTTCAGCAGGTGCTGAACAAAAGACTTTACCCCAAGAATCTCAATGACTAAAGGAGTTAATCGTGTATTTTCCTTACTTTAGGGGCAAGCAATATGAGCTGCTGGCACTTCGTGAAGTGATTCCAACCTTAAAAGAAAGTCAAAAAATCATTCCTATTATTGAACCAGTTAAAACGAACATATCAGCATTGGATAAGATGATCAGGGAATATATTCAAAACGAACTAGAATTTGTTCTGATATCTAACCCCCGTGTTGGTAGACTTCAGGCAAACCCGGATATATTACATGACAAAGTTATTAATGGAATTCTCAGCGATTATAAAAAATATTTCGTGGGTTATATTATTTCTGATAAAACAACGCCCAATGAAATAGAGGAATTTTCAGGTAAATATTCCGGGGGAAAGCTTAGCCTCATTCATTATCACAGCTACGGAAATAGGGAAGAACTTGATAGAATAATAGAAACATCAGAAGATATAAAATATAATATCTTCATTGATGGATATACAGGTCATGGTTACAGAAAACACTTTGACAGTTGTAAAAGAATCATTATAAAAAATGGATTCATTCAAAGGAAAAATGCCGATTATCCTGAAGATGAATTCTTCTCCGATCTAGTTAGCACGTATAGCGAATTTAAATATGATGGATTTGGTGACTACTTGGTTGTAGGAGAGGAATACTCAGAAGTTGGTGGTCCTGCTTATGCGATAGCAATCCACTTGACGTATGAGCACTCAAGCGGTGATATTTGGATCAAGCATTTCATTTCTGATCCGCGAAAAGTTGAAGATGCAGTTGATCCCGCAGGTAAATTCGCGGAAGCTTTAAGAAAATTAATTACATTCGTGGAGAATAACAATTTATCATACTCAAGTGCATGTAGAAAATATCAAGAACTTAATAAAAGAGAACATTATCCGGGATTAGGTTACATTAAGAAACTATCTATGATACACCATATTGAATTAATGGCGAAAATATTGAAATGATAAGTTTAACTACCCAAAAGGTCGAATATGAGCTATTGCTGTGTAAATTGTTTTGATGATGATTTTTTGAAATTCCAGATTCAAGAAAGAGGCGAAAGAAATAATTGCGATTTCTGTGGATCGATTAATGTATATTGTATTGATCCAAAGGAGTTGGCTGATTTTTTTGAACCACTAATGGGAATTTATTCTGCCGTCGATGATTTTCTACCTATGGAGGAGCTAAAACGATGGGATGGTGAATACATCTGGGATAAACTTCAATCAGATTGGGAGATCTTCAATGATGACTATGATTGCGATCAGGAAAAATTAATAAAATGTATGTTCTCGCCCAGTAATCCAAGTGACCCTGAATTGTATCTGTTAGATTCATATGTTGAACGAGAATCAGAATATTTTGGTATTGCTGATGAGAAGGAAGGGGTACTCAGAGGACAGTGGGAAGAGTTTGTAGAAGTAATCAAGAATAATAACCGATTTCTCCATGGGAAAAGAATATTAGATGAGGAACTGCTCCTCTCGCTTATTCAGGAATTAGAGTTTACAATGAAACAGAAGAGTATATTATTCCGTTCAAGAAACTCATATAATGAAGGAAAAATAGAATGCTCGGATATGGGGATGCCAGATCCGATAAAAGCAAAAAGCGCACGTGCAAATCCAGTTGGCATACCATACCTCTATTGTGCATCTGATATAGAAACAGCAATATATGAAAATAGGCCTTCAATTACTGATAATGTAACTGTTGCGCATTTTGAAGTTATAGAGCCTATAAAAGTAATTGATTTAAGGTTCTACTCGCCATTCGTATTCTGGCGATCAGAAGATTTCGAATCGGCAATTAGCCAAATTGATTTTTTTTATAAGCTCGGTGAAAATCTAACAAAACCTATTAATCCGAAAGTAGCTGAAATCGAATATTTATCAACACAGTATATTTGCGAATTGATAAAATATCAAGGTTGGGAAGGCGTCTTATATAAAAGCTGTTTAGGCGAGGGTTATAATGTCGCTTTGTTTTCGCAGGATAAAGTCAAATGCACAAATACCGATTTCTTTAATATTACCGCCCAGAATTACAAATACAAAGAACTATAGAGTGTTCCACCTCCCCCAACCCCTTCAACCCCACCACCATCCGGTTCGATCTGCCAGTTGCCAGTAGGGTGAGGGTGGATGTGTTTGATATCAACGGGCGGAATGTAGGGACGGTAGGGGCGAGGTTACCTCGCCCTTACACGTCGGGGTCAGAGGCGACCCCGATTACGGAGTATTACACACCTGGCGTCGGGGGTGTATGTTTATCGGCTCCATGTGACCGGGACATCAAGCTGTCCCGGCCACCCCGGGAACTACCAGGCCAGCGGGAAAATGGTGCTGATGAAATAGCAGTTAGCCGTTAGCGGTTAGCGGTTAGTCAGGGCGTCCCGATCCGTCGGGATCGCCCTTTTTTAATCCTAGAAATCCGTTTAATTCTGCAAATCTGTGATCCACGTTTTTCCTGCCGCTAACTCCCCAGCTTAGTAGGTCTGATTCCCGATCCCCGAAGGGGCAGACACGTCGGGAATGACAAAATAAACAATCTGCATCATTCTGCGTCGCCGGGATGGTGTTTCTCGTTATGATCCGCATTTCTGGAATGATTTATGCTTTGTCGCCTCAAAGAAGCTCAATATTTTCCGTCCTTTACCATGATGAAGGGTCAAATATTGCTAAAAATCACTTGCAATAAATTTTCGGCAGGGGTACATTATTTTGTCTGTATTCGGAAGATGTTGTAAATAATAGGATAAATGCAAAAAAGTCCCCCAAAACCTCAGTTCTATCTGTAGGAGGTTTTCAATAATGCGCCGCTCAGTCTATATTATAATTATAGTGACCACAATCGCCGCTGCCAGCCTGCTCACCGGCTGTGGAGAATCGGCGGTCGAACCCGAGGAAGTCGGATTCGCATTGACAGGCACGGCGCTGATCGAAGGCGGCGGTGATTTGAGCGAAGCGGTAATCGCTCTGTATAACCAGCCTGAGGACAGCCAGATCGACCTGACGCTGAATTCCTATCCGTCAGTCGGTTTGCCTGAATACGCTGCCATGACTTTCAACCCCTCAAAGATGGAACCTTTGCATACCGCCATACCTGAAGCTGACGGCAGTTTTGAGTTTAATGACCTTTCCGGCGGATCTTATATTGTCGATGTCACTCTCACCGGGTACGGATGCCCGAATCCCGCGTTCGTTTCTTTGCACAGCAATAAAGACGCGGGGGAACTGCAGCTCATCGAAGTTGAAGAGGTGAACGGTTACATCGATGCCAGCACGACCTGGACGAGCGGCAGCGTTCATCTGATCACCGGCGACGTCAGCGTATTGACGGGGTTTACGCTCGCTATTGAGGGCGGGACGCTTATTCTCCTGGAAGGGGATTATGAAATTGAGATTTACGGAGGGCTGAATATCGATGCAACTCCGGCGAATCCGGCTGTATTCCGCCTCCTACAAGAAAATTACACCGCAGGCGATGAATGGGATGGCATCCTGATCAAACCCAACTCAAACCCATGCGAAATCGTCGGCGCAGCAATCCATGGAGCTTCAACTGCAATTGAAGTCAGGGGCGCCAATACCGACATTCGTGAATGCTTTATAAAGGAGTCAGACAGCTTTGGAGTGTATTTTGAAGCCGGCACGACAGGATCTCTGATCCATTCAATATTGGTTGACGGATTAAATGGTATAACTTCAAGCAGTTCCGGTCCAGAATTTGCGAACAACCTGATTTTAAGAATGGCGGGGCACGGTATCGAGGTAAAAAATTCAAGCCTGGCGGATATACATAACAACGTATTACTCGACTGTCAGATTGGCATCTTCTCGGATTTCAACACCGAACCTGCAATTACGCACAACTTGATTTCCGGCGGCGAAGTCGGCATCCACGCGGAAGAGGGTTTTACTGCAACTATACAATATAATGAATTCCACGCACAGGAAACTCGCGGTGTGAATTTTACTGTGGGGTCATGCTACCCGGAAGCATTCGAATATAATAATTTCATAGACATATCGTATATTATAATGGAAGTTTTCGGCGGCGGTTCATTACAGGCTGACACCGTTTTTGCGCCGAATAACTATTGGGACGGCGAAGACGCCACAGGCATCCCGGACAGAATCATAGATGGGTATGATCGATCTTCTCCCGACAATCCGGTCGGTCCGGTCGTATTCACTCCCTATTTCACCGAACCATATCCTGATGCAGGACCATGATTATGAGAAATCGAACCGATAATAGAAAAACCCTGATATTCGGCATAGACGGCGGCACGTGGGACGTTTTAGATTCCTTGATTGAACGGGGTTTTATGCCTCATCTCGCTCGTCTCAGGGCAGAGGGCGCCTGGGGTGACCTCATGTCAATCGTGCCGGTGAATTCTGCGGCAGCCTGGTCTTCCATACTGACGGGACTATCTCCCGCCAACCATAAAGTATTCGACTTCTTTGCCTGGAATCCAGAAACACAGAGCAGAACGACCGTCAACTCGACCTGGATACCCAGACCGACGATGCTTGATCTGATGGGAGAAGCAGGGAATGTCTTGGCGCTGAAAATCCCCATGACCTATCCCCCCTGGCAAATCAACGGAAAAATGGTCTCGGGACTCCCCTCGCCGGATGACGAGGCAGCCTTTACTTATCCAAAGGAGATTGCCACAGAGCTGAACGGTTTGATCGAGCGCGGTTCTGCAAGCCGGTCATGGGAACAGGAAGGCGATAACCGTCACGTCATTCTCGACCAGATGGAGGCAGCTCACCGCGTCCTTGAAAAAATGTCAGATCACCTTCTGAAAGATAATCAGACCGATATATGCTTTGTCGTGGCACGCGACGTTGATGAACTACAGCATTTCTTCTGGGATTCCCTGAATGGCAATGACCAGTACGGGTATCTTCCACGGCTGGAGAAATACTTCACAAGTATCGACCGCTATCTCGGAAGAATGCTGGATTGGGCGGGAGTCGATGCGAGAGTCATCGTCCTCTCTGATCACGGATTCGGACCGGCGGATAATATATGGCATCTGAACGGCTGGCTGGAGAGCAAAGGTTTCCTCAGCATTAAACAGGACTTTCAGAGTCCCGGTAAAAGCCATAATATCACCTTTGCTGTTAGAGTGAACTTTGCACTTAGACGACGTCTCCGCAAGCAATTAAACAGATTTGGTATCGAAGCGAAGTGGCTGGAACAATCCCTTCAGCGAATTAAACTGCGCAGCCAGAGTCATACCGACTTGCAGGGGATTGATTGGGGATCCACTTTAGTCTACGCCGGTAATGGAGGCGAAGAATGGCTCTCCCTGCATATCAACTTGAAAGGAAGAGATCCGCACGGAGTTGTAACTCCGGAACAGTACTACAACGTTCGAGAGGAACTCCGACGACTCCTGCTTGAAAATGCCGAGCCGCGGGTATTGGAAGTTCATCACTCTGAAGACATTTACGATATTAAAGACCCTCGTTCCAGCGCTATTCCTGACCTCCTGGTGCAAACTGTCGAAGGTAACGTGAAATCGGATTTCGCGCTGAACCCATCCGCGGTTTTTGAACAGTCAAAATTCGTTAAAGGATGCCATCGGCAGCGGGGCATGTTTCTGTTATACGGTCCCGACGTGAATCAGTCTTACGGTAACGCCAGCCTGCTGGATATGCCAGCAACGATATTAGCCTGGCTGGGAATTCCCGTACCGAAACATTTCGAAGGACGCGCACTCATAGAGTTCATTGAAGCGCTTAACGGTGAAACACAGAAAGAAGATACCGATACCACCGAAGCAGTTCCTGTGTTCTTCTCCGAGGAGGAGGAATCAGGGGTGCGAAAGAAGCTGGAAAGCCTCGGATATCTATAATTAATAATGATTTGTTGTCACAGGGTTTTCGAGGTATTATTTCTTGACGAAACCCTTGAACAAATTAATCACGTATATTTCAACATGAAGGAACCCGCATGAGCACCGGAAATATCGCTCTACCGGTTAGAGAAAACCACATCTACAAATCGACGCTCGTCATGAGCCTGACTTTTTTCGGGATCATCTTTTTCTTGCGCAATGCTCTGGTTGATTTCAGCTTTCCCTTTATGAGTCTATTCCTCGGGGTAATCCTGATCAGCTTGTTCAGCAGGCGATTCGAGATATTCATCTTACTACTGCTCATCATTACCTCAACAGTATTCGCTGTCTGGGAATTTCCCGGCATCCCAATTATGGTCGGGGATTTGAACGTTTCCGATATGCTGATCCTGATGCTGTTGGTGGGACGACTTCTGAAGCGTGTTACGACTAAAGTTGTAATTATCCCTAAACCGCTGGGACCGCCCATTCTGGCTTTTATCCTGGTAGCCGCTTTAACTTTCACTTATAGTATTATATCAACCAATGTCTCCATAGCTCGCGCTGGCATGGACCTGCGCGTGATGTTCCACCTCGCCCTGTTTTTTCTGCTCTATTATTATGTGAGATCGCATAAGCAATTGAAGACGCTCCTGCTGGGGATTGGTATAATTGCGGGTATCCTCGCGACAATGCAGTTGATTCAATGGGTTGTCGGCGTTGAAAACGACATCTTGGGCGTCAGATTGGAACAATTGACAACGCAGGGACATCAGTACGAAGATGTAGCCCGCGTGATGCTGCCGGGAACGCCAGTCATATTGTTCACTTTAAATACGATTCTGGCAATTTTTGTCTTCACCAGGCTTAAACTGAAGTGGCGGATGATTTTATTGTTCGCAATAGCCTTATTAGCTACGGGGATGATCTCCACATTCTCGCGAGCACTCTGGATTGCTGTTCTGGCTGCGGTAGCGATCATCCTGTTCTCTGCCAAAAAAAGGAAGACCTCCTATCCAAGAGTCATTACTCTTGCTGTGGGGACGGTATTGATTATCATGCTGCTGCTACAGACGTCAATTTTCAAATCATTCTCGGTAAAAGACGCCATATTCAGCCGCACCATGTCCATCGTTAACTTACGAGAAAATATCAAGAATGACACCCTGCTGATACGTCTGATAGAATCCCGCTATGCCTGGGAGAAGATTGTTGAAAATCCCCTGCTGGGGATTGGATTCGGCACCTCCTATCGCCCTAATATTTTTGGTAATGTAGATTATGAAAGACGGACAGACGGCACCTTCGTTCATAATGGATACCTTTCCATACAGTTGAAAATGGGGCTGCTCGGAACTCTGGCTTTTATATGGATGTACTCCGCCTTTTTCAGAAGAATCCGCAGGAACTGGCGAAAAGTTAGAGACCCGCTATATCAGGCTACGGTTCTGGGGATTGCAGTCAGTATGGTGGGGGTTCTGATTTTCAGCATTACGTCACCTGCTCCCATAATGCAGATTTATTGGGTAGCGGTTATCGGCATAGGTTTCGGAATCGTCGAAAAGATCTTTCAGCTTGAAGGGATCGCCTGATGGATATCCGACTTTTCATCGTTACGCCGGTGTACAACGATCTTGAGAACACACTGAACTTTGTCCACAACCTGCTCCCCTTGTTACCGCCTGCTGCCAGACTCGTGGTCATTGACAATGGATCCACAGACGGGACCGGAGACGCCGTGCGCTGCGAATACCCTGAAGTTACCGTCCTGAATGGGAGCAGTGACCTGCTCTGGACAGGAGCCATAAATATCGGGATTCGTCATGCTCTGGAAGAGAACGCTGATTACGTTCTTTTTCTGAATAACGATGCTATCCTTCACCCGGATTTTTTAAACGAATTGCTGCTCGCCTCTGAAGAATACCCCAATGCCATAATATCTCCCAAAATTCTCTCCGCGGATGAACCCTGGCGAATCTGGAGTATGGGGGGGAAAGTGGATTGGCTCAGAGGCAGCCATGGGCTTATAGGTCATAACACACCGGATGATGAACATTGGAATGAACCGCTGGAAGTGGACTGGCTGGTAGGAATGGCAATGCTGGCGCCAGCACGGATATTTCATCAGGGGATCCTGCCCGATGAACGGGCGTTCCCTCATTACACCAGCGATTCCGACTTCTGCCTGCGGGCGAAGAAAGCGGGATTTAAAATGATCACCTGGCCCCAAAGCCGCGTGTATAATAAAGAGAAAAGCTCGGGAATTGTGGAAAAATTCCTGCTGGAAGTGGAACCCTTTTCACTGCGGCGATTCATCCAGATGTTGACGTCCAACCGATCTTCAGCGGCATTTTGTACTTTCGGCAGGTTTGTAATAAGACATGCTCCGGTATGGTCCTGGCCCCTGACATTCACCAGATTTTACGGATTCTTCTTCTTGAAATACATCCAGATCGCTTTACACCTGCCCAGACCACGGCAGTGGCTGAAAAGGAAAAACATCTCCGAGTTCAAAAATAAATGGAATGACAACGAGAGATGCGAGAAAGAGGTCGCGGACGATTTCGTTTGATTATGTCCTTTAGATATATTATATTATGGCGATGTTTTACGAGCGGATCTACATAGAGCGAAAGGAACAGAATAAATGAGCGCCTTGAAAAACGTAATATTGTGGATTCTAATTCAATTGCGAATTTACCCAAATGTATTCTTTTTGTCAAATCCGTTAAAAATATATGAATTCAAAGAACTTATAAAGGGAATTAAATTTTCAAATGATGACCAAATCCTCGATTTAGGTTGTGGGAGTGGATTACAAACTCTGCTCTTAGGTGAAGCGGGCAACGAAATTACAGGGGTCGAGGTTTCTGAAAAGGAAGTAGCCATTGCAAGACGTAAATCTGAGCAATTAGTAAGCAGGATAAAAAGCAGGTTTCTTTGCACAAAACTTGAAGACGCCGATTTTGAAGATGAATCTTTTGACAAAATCTTCAGTATATGCGTGATTGAGCATATTAGCAATTATAATGAAGTGTTGCGAGAAACTTATCGCATTTTAAAAAAGCAGGGACAGATGACTTTTTCTGTTGATTGTCTTGAACCTATAGAGGATAAAGATCTCCTGGAAAAACATAAGAAGGATCATTTTGTTGTAAAGTACTTCAAAGCAGATGAACTCAAAAAATTATTAGAGGAAGCAGGTTTCACAGAAATAGATATCTATCCGATCTTTAATAGTTCTTTCGCAAAGAATCTATTTATCAATGGGATTAATAATCAATTCCGTTACGGTTTTCTCAGTTCTATTGTCAACTATCTTCTTCTTAAAAGCAAAGAAGAACAATGCAGTGAAATAAATAAAGGAATATTTCTTGTCGCAAAATGCTCTAAATGAATGCTTAATAATACAAATACTGTACGCCTGAAAGGCAGCTTGAATTGCTCTGATCAAGTGCAAGAAGAATCTATAAGATGCACATTCTATTTTACACAAACTGGTTTGTAAAACTTACGGCTCAACTCGCCAATGCGCTGGCGGCCGAGCACAGAATTACTCTGGTATTTCCGGACGTCAGCCCGGAAATGTACTCGAAAGAGAACCGGGTTGATGAGATTAAGGCTGTGCTGGATCCTTCAATTGAAGTGATTACGCTGCCTCATATGCAGAATCTAGATCCGTTGGGTATCATCCCGGTAATGAAGGCGCGGCGGTTGATTAAACAGTTGCAGCCGGATGTAGTTCATTTCAACGAATCTTACGACTTCCGCTGTCTGCTGTTGATGAAATCGTGTCCGGGAACGACCTTCGTGACAACTGTCCACGATCCGGTCCCGCACGAAGGCGAAGATATTTCACTGCATAAATTTAAACACTGGGTCAGGGATCAAATCAGGCATCGGTCACAGGGATTGGTCGTCCACGGGGATAAGCTCAGGAAAATCCTATCAGACTATTCCGACATCCCGATTGAGCGTATTTTCTCTGTCCCTCACGGCGAATATAAGTACTATACCCGGTACGATAAAGGCAATGGCGGCAACGGGAGTAACGGTCATAGAAAGATATTATTCTTCGGTCGCTGGGAAGAATACAAAGGCATAGACGTCCTAATCGAGGCTGAACCATATATCACTGAACGGTTTCCTGATGCACAGATCGTGTTAGCTGGCGAAGGGAGAGTCAAAATATCAGACCTCCAGAGCAATATCGCTAATGCAGATAAATTTGACATCAGAAACTACGCCATTCCCGATGACGAAGTCCCCCGGCTTTTCGAGGAAGCTGAAATGCTGGTGCTGCCTTATAGAAATGCAACCGGTTCTGGACCGCTGCACATTGCAGGCACCTTCAAACGACCGTCTGTGGTCAGCCGGGTCGGCGTTATGCCGGAAGTGGTCAAGGACGGCGAGACCGGTATCCTGGTTAAACCAGACGATCCGAAAGAACTGGCAGACGCCATCTGCCGTCTCCTTGACGATCCAGAAGAAGCCCGCAGGATGGGCGAAGCCGCTCATGATCTGACGATTTCCGAGGACTCCATAGAAAATACTGCGCGGATTCAAGAGCGAGTGTATCAAGATGTGCTGGAATCGCGCCGCCTCAAGTCGCGTCCCGGTTTCGCCATGAAAATCACGCAGAAGCTGGTAACGAAAATCAAACGCGATCCAGACTATAAGTTAGATCAATCCATGCGCTTCGGAGATCTGGCGGCGATGATGATGAAACTCGGGTTTGGTTTTGCCAGAGGATTGATCAACCGTCCATTTTTCGGCGGTGTAAAGGGGCTCTACTTTATCGGCAGACGGGTAAAGCTCCGCAACCGCAAGCACATTTTCCTGGGAAGAAACTTTATCGCTGAGGATGATTGTGAAATTCAGGGATTGTCGAAAGAAGGCATCCATTTCGGTAACGATGTGACTATCGGTTCCTATGCGATGATCCGCCCCTCCGGGTACTACGGCAGAGAATCCGGCGTCGGCTTGCGAATGGGAGACGGCTCGAATATCGGCGCCTATTCCTACATCGGAGCTTCAGGCGGGATCACCATCGGCAGGGAAGTAATGATGGGACCACGCGTCTCACTTTACGCTGAAAATCACAATTTTGACGATACCGGCGTCGCCATGCGCCGACAGGGATCGACTCTGCAGGGGATCGTGATTGAAGACGATTGCTGGCTGGCAGGGAATTGCATCATTCTGGACGGCGTTACGGTGGGGAAAAGCTCCATCGTGGCAGCGGGGGCAGTGGTGACAAAGGATGTGCCCCCGTATTCCATCGCAGGAGGCAATCCTGCACGGATCATCCGCAGCCGGAATGCCGAAAAGATTACCGAAACAGAGGTCGTCAGTTCAGAAGACCAATTAACGGTATTAGAGCCATGTTGATCGAAGAAGCAAAATGGTTTGGCGATCAGATCGATGCCATGGATCCGGATGACGTGTTTCCCATGTTAAACATCGGGAGTTCGACCGAACGTTTCCGCAAAGTGGATCAGCCGTGGATTGATGAGTATATCTTTAAACCTGCCCGGGAAAAGGGGGAGCAGGTCATTCATATGGATATGAAAGCTGCCCGGGGTGTGGACGTGATCGGCGATCTGAATAATCCGGATTTCCTGCAAGAACTCGCCGTGATGAAATTCAAATCTGTATTCTGCTCGAATCTATTTGAGCACCTGACGAACCGTAAAGAGATCGCAAAAATCATGACGTCGTTGATCCCTGATGGCGGGTACGTTTTTATTTCCTGTCCTTACAAGTACCCTTATCATGCGGATCCGATCGACACCGGATTCAGACCTGAAATCGAAGAGCTGGCGGGACTTTTTCCAGAGACGGAGATTTACTCAGCGGAAAAAGTGACCTGCGGTAATTACAAGGAATATATCACATCCAGCCCGAAAAAGCTGGCCAAGACCGTCATCCGGTTAATGGTTCCATTCCATAAGCCCGCGGTCTGGTATTCTCATGTGAGGCACCTTCCCTGGATGTTCAAGAACTTCCAGGCAAGTTGTATCGTGAGCCGTAAGAAGCAGACATAATTTACAGCAGACTTTATGAGTCGGAACGGAAAAAACATTTCGAGGCGAGGAAGATGAAACCCGCGGTATTGTTCGTGCATTCCAATTCGGAACTGTACGGCGCTGATTTCATCCTGCTGGAAGTTGTCCGGGCGGTGAAAGATCACATTCGCCCCATTGTCGCCGTTCCGGGTGAAGGGGAGCTTACACGTGCCCTGAGCCTCGAGGGAGTCCGCGTTATTCATACGCGGGAAAGCATCTTAAGACGCGTCAATTTTAAGCCGCACAAGCTGTTTGGTTTTATATGGAACGTCTTCCGGGACGTCAAGTTGCAGGTGAAGATCATCCGCGAAGAGAATGTGGAACTGATCTATTCAAATACCGGAGCGGTCATCACCGGGGCGCTGGCGGCGCGGGTCTGTAAGATAAAAAACCTTTACCATATTCACGAAATTATCGTCAACCCGAAATGGCTTGCCAAAGCTATTGCAAGACTGGTTCTGGGAAATTCTAATGAAGTAATCGCCGTATCCGGTCCGGTCAAAGAGCAATTGATGTGCTATGGAAAACCCGGAGATCCTCCCATCAGAATCATCCATAACGGGCTGGATCCGCACCGCTTCGATGCTGTGGAAGAGACAGACAACGTCAGGAAAGAGTTGGGCGCTGGACCCGGGGACGTTCTTTTCGGCGTTATAGGCAGGATTCATCCGTGGAAAGGGCAGCAATATTTCATCGATGCGGCGAGAAAAGTCGCGGACGCAAATCCTCAGGCGCGGTTTGTCATCGTCGGCGGAACGTTTAAGGGATACGAGTATTTAGTCGATGAACTCCGGGAACGCACAGAGGCGCTCGAAATGCACGACAGGATAAAAATTCTTCTGCATCGCATAGACATTCCCAATTTGATGCGTGCTCTGGACGTATTCGTTCTACCTTCGACTCTGCCTGACCCTCTACCGACGGTCGTCCTTGAGGGCATGGCAGCGCGCAAGCCTGTAGTAGCTACGGCTCATGGCGGCGCCCTGGAAATGGTTGTTCACGGCAAGACCGGCTTTCTGGCTCCACATCATGACGCGGCAGGCTTTGCTGAAGCGATGCTTAAACTCATAGAAAGCGCGGAAATGAGACAATCTTTCGGGGAAGCGGGCAGGAAACGATTGGACGAAGATTTCTCTCGTCCTCGCTTTCATGAAGAGATCTCAAGTTGTATTCTGGAGCATCTTGGCGAAGCACAAACCCGGTTATCGGCAAATCATATAAATTTGGAACAATCTCGTTAGAAAGAGGCGGATGGCAGATCGAAGTTTAACAATATTTTTTCCCTGTTTTAACGAAGAGGACAACGTCCGTAAATCTGTTGAAGCGGCTGAAAAGGCGGCAGAGCTGGTTACGGATGATTACGAAATTATTGTCGTCAACGATGGCTCTGACGACAGAACTGGCGAGATTGCCGACAGCGTTGCGGCAGAGAATTCACACGTCCGCGTTATCCACCATCCGAAAAACTTAGGCTATGGAGCCGCATTGCAGTCCGGGTATAACGGCGCCACCAAAGACACCGTTTTCTATACCGACGGCGATCTGCAATTTGACATTTCTGAGATAACGAAACTCTGGGCTTTAATCGGTGATTACGAGGTGGTTACCGGTTACCGGATCAAGCGGATGGATCCTCTTATCCGGAAACTGAATTCATTTGGCTGGACGACGTTGACCCGAATCCTTTTTAAACTGCCGGTGCGGGACGTCAACTGCGCATTCAAGCTGTTCAGGCGCGAGGTTGTCGCCGGATTGGAACTGCAATCGGAAGGGGCTTTGATCGACGCTGAAGTTTTCGCCAAGATTAACAAAGCCGGCTATAAAATCGCCGAGGTCGGCGTCAATCACTATCCAAGGCAATTTGGTTCTCAGACGGGAGCCAATCCTTTCGTCATCGTACAGGCATTTTGGGAACTGTTCAAGCTGTGGTGGAAGCTGCGATAACGCTTCCATTTCACGGGGGAAATTGACAGAGTAAATCATTGGGGTGGTATGAAGATCGCGTTTATGGGAATCAGGGGGATCCCTGCTTCATATTCTGGATTTGAAACATTCGTAGAGCAGCTATCCAAGCGGCTGGTGAAACGCGGTCATGACGTGACCGTTTATAATCGCAGCACGTTTGTAATTTACAAAGGCAGCAGCTATTTCGGGGTTAAGCTAAAAAGACTGCCCACGCTGCCCACCAAGCATCTCGATTCTATCGCACATACGCTGCTGAGCTGTTTTCACGCGCTTTTTCAGCGTTACGATATCGCCTATATCTGCGGTGTGGGAAATGCGCCGCTGGCGTTTCTACTGCGTTTGCGTAAAACGCGAATTATATTGAATGTCGATGGAGCCGACTGGCAGAGGGACAAATGGGGGAAGTTTGCCAGAGCGTATCTGCGAGTATGCGAGTTTATCGCCACCAAGTCGCCGCATATCATTATCGCCGATTCGAAGGTTATCGAAAAGCGTTACCGTGAATTATTCGGTATGGAAACGCTCTTTATCCCTTATGGCGCTAATGTCAAGCATCATGAAGGCTCTGACGTGCTGGAGAGATTCAATCTCGAATCGCGCCGCTACATTCTCTTCGTCGGCAGAATGGTTCCGGAGAATAGCGCGCATACGCTGATTGAAGCGTTCTCCATGGTGGAAACTGACTTAAAACTGGTCATTGTCGGCGATGCGCCTTATTCAGATGAATATAAGGAGTCGCTTAAAGCCATGTCTGGGGGTAGAGTTGTCTTCACCGGTTATCTGTTCGGTGAAGAGTATCAGGAGATATCGAGCAACGCTTATCTGTACGTTCTGGCGAGCGGTGTGGATGGCACCCGACCTGTGCTGCTTGATCAGATGGCGTTCGGTAATGCCGTTCTGGTCAGGAATACGCCCGCCAATATGGAAGTCATCGGCGACGCGGGCACTATTTTCAAAACCGACAACGACGTCGAAGACCTTGCGCTGAAGCTGCAGTACTATTCAGACCATCCCGAAGCAGTAATCGCTCTGCGGGCAGCGGCTGAAGAGCGAGTCAAGCAGAAGTATTCGTGGAAGCGTGTAACCGACAGATATGAATTGCTGTATCAGGCGTTGCTGGATGGCAGGTCTGTCGGGGACATTGCAGTAGAACTTGAGAGAGAAATTCCACTTGAACCGAAACTGAGTGAAGAAGCACTACCCGGTGGCGAAAGCACACTCACTGAGGTTTTAAAGAATGAGTACTGAGGAACCAAAAGGAAATAACAGCGAGAATAATGGCTTCAGGAATGGAACCGTTCCTGCGGCAAATGGCGCGTCCCGAGCTTATGCTCTGCACCGCATGGTTACGCGTTCTTACTTCGCGGTGCAGGTTTTCGCCGATATTTTAGTCATCACCGGATCGATGCTCCTGGGTTACTGGTTTTACCACGAAATATATTTTGAACTGGGCGTCGGCAAAGGCGAGCAGCCTTTTGAAATGTATATCCGCCTGACGCTGATTTCCAATATCATCATGCTGCTGGCTTTTGAACGACAGAATCTTTACCGCCGCACCATTTCGGTAATGAACATAGAAGAGATCAAGGGAATCTTCAAGGCGGTGTTCATAACAGCAGTGGTGCTCTTTACCGCTTCGTTCTACTTCAAAGACATATCTTATTCACGGCTAATCGTGACCTACTCGCTGATCTTCCTGCTCTTCTTTCTGAATATTGAACGATATATTTTCTTCAAGATATTCCAGAAACTTCACACTAAAGGGATCGGGGTGCGGCGCGCGTTGATCTATGGCGCCGGCGAAGCAGGTCAGATGCTGGCTGAACGTTTCATCAGATCGCCGAGGCTGGGCGTTCTGCCCATAGGATTTATTGATGATAACGTGCAGTTCTGGGGTAAGAAGATTCGCTCGCATTCCGATGAAGTGATGTTCAAACTACCCGTTTTCGGCGGATATGACCACCTGTTTGAAGCAGCGTCAGAACACCATATAGATGAAGTGTTCATCTCCATTCCCTCGGTGCCGCAGACGAGAATAGCAGAGATCATCCGCCATTGTGAAGAGATCAGTCTGAAATTCTATTTCATCCCCAATTTGTTCGACTACAAACTCCAGAGTGTAACCATTGAATCGCTCGATGGCGTACCGCTGCTGACTGTAAAGGAATCACACATTACCTGGTGGTATCTCATTATAAAACGAATAATGGATCTGGTTATTGCAGTTTCATCCTTACTCGTGCTCAGTCCATTCATAATTCTGATTGCGAGCCTGATTAAAAAGGGCTCACCGGGTCCCGCAATTTTCAAGCAAGAGCGTATCGGTCTAAACGGCAAACCTTTCCATATTTATAAGTTTCGCACTATGTTTGTGGATACGCCCCAATATGCCATCACGCCGGAGAACAAGAAAGATCCCCGAATAACCGGCGTCGGGCATTTCTTGAGACGGTCCAGTATGGACGAACTGCCGCAGTTGATTAACGTTCTGCGGGGTGAGATGTCGATCGTGGGTCCCCGCCCGGAAATGCCGTTTATCGTCGATACTTACAGCCCGATTGTCCGGGAGCGCTTAAAGGTGAAACCCGGCATCACCGGCATGTGGCAGATTTCGGCTGACCGCGCCAAGCAGATCCATGACAATATAGATTACGATCTCTATTATATCGAAAACTTTTCGCCGCTGTTGGATATTGTCATTATTCTTCGTACCTTCTTAATGGCAATCAAAGGTAAAGGAGCCTACTGATCACTTTGTTAGCTGCTTCTGAAAAAGATAAGTCATTCATAATTATCCGTCTGAGTTCGCTGGGCGACATCCTCCTCACAACGCCAGCCCTCCGCTGCCTTCACAAAACTTATCCATCAGCCCGCATCGATTACCTCGTGAAAGAACGGTATGCTGAGTTGCTCACAGGCAATCCTCATCTTACCTCCGTGATTCCCTTCCCCGAACCTGCTGATTACGATGCGCTGAGTAAAATTGTTACCCGGCTTAAAGGCAATTACAGTACTGTTATCGATCTGCATACCAGTCTGCGCAGCTATCAGATCCGCAAGAGACTGGATGCTGACCAGGTTTACCACTATAAAAAGCGGCGTTTCAAACGCTGGATACTGGTCAACTGCAAGCGCGATTACTACCCGGCAGATTTCAGCATTCCTTCCGCGTACATAGATGCGATGGCTCCGTTGGGCGTGGAAGACGATGGGGAGGGTATGGAATGGCAGAACGCTTATGGTTGCAGAGGACAATTCCTGCAAAAAGCGATGCTTGACACAGAACCGGAAATACAACCGATAGCGCTTTGCCCGGGGGCATCCTTTGCCACCAAGCGCTGGGTGCAGAAGCGTTGGGTGGAACTGGCGGAGAAACTGTTAAAAGGCGACGCGCCAATCTGGGTATTTGGAGATGATTCTGACCGTGAAACGGGCGAGATGATAGTTAAGATCGATCCTGAAAGGGTGGTTAATTTCTGCGGCAGCCTGAGTATCCCGGAATCCGGCGCGGGCTTATCGTTCTGCCGTTATGCTGTAACTCACGATGCCGGACCTTTGCACATGGCAGCCGCGGTGAATACACCGGTATTGGCAATATTTGGATCGACCGTGCCGCGATTTGGTTTCGCCCCTTTCCGGATACCGCACCGCATTGCGGAGATAGATCTATCCTGCCGCCCCTGTTCGCACTTAGGATTTAATGAGTGCCCCAAAGAGCATTTTCGCTGTATGAAGGATTTGAGCGTTGAACGTGTATTGGAATTAGTGAAGGAGTTGGAAGGGGAAATCGAGGAGTAACAGCCCCCGCTTTTTATCAGAATCGCAGATTCGGTTTGTTTGTGTCATTCCTGCGCAGGCAGGAATCCAGAGAGGGCACGGCACGCCGTGCCCCTACATTGCGCCCCGTTCGCGGGGGTTGTATCGCATGTAGTCCTTTGCTTCAGCTGTGGACATGAGAGAGAAAGCGATCAGGAGGAAACTCCTGACGCTACGGGGTAAAGGTAGTTCTATAACGCGCAGTGAGCGGTCTTGGCTCCCCCTTCGGGGCACCGCTCCGGGTCGATTTAAAGAGTCTCTTCAGAGACTTGAGCAGAGAGCCGGGCGTATGAATTTATTCATGCGTTTAAGTGGCTAACCACCCTGACACTACTTGCAACCTGCAACTGATAGCTGATAACTGACTTTCTATTCATACCTGAGCGCTTCGACGGGATCGAGGCGGGAAGCGCGCCAGGCGGGCCACATTCCGAAGAATATACCTACGAAGGAACAGAACACCAAGCCCAGCACAATCGACCATACCGGCACTGCCGTGGGCAGATTGAACGCCTTGCCGACCCACATGGGCAGAGTTACGCCCACGATAACTCCAATAATACCACCCACTTCAGATAGAATGACCGCTTCCACCAGGAATTGCCAGAGAATCTGCATCCGCTTTGCTCCAATCGCCAGACGAACGCCGATCTCCCGCGTCCTCTCGGTAACCGAGACGAGCATGATGTTCATGATGCCGATACCAGCCACCAGCAGTGATATACCGCAAATCCCCACCGCCGCAACTTTGATCCAAAACGTCATCTCATTGAAGTTTTCAATGAGGTTTTCCGGCGACCAGATGGCAAAATTATCGGGTTCATCCGATTTCAATCCGCGCACGCGTCTCATCAGTTCAACAACCTCATCCTGAGCTTCATGAAAGAGTTCGGTCGATTTCGCTTTGACCGTAATATTCACCGAGCGGTGTTTACCGTAGATCTTCCGGTGCGTTGAAAACGGAATACAGACATGGTTGTCATTCGATGACCCCAGCGTGGAACCCGCCTCTGCAAAAACACCGACGACCCGGAATTTCCCCCGCTCCAGACGCACTGTTTTCTCGAGAGGATCATCGAACGGGAACAGTTTCTTGGCGACAGCGTCCCCCAGCACGATGACTCGCCGTGCATGTTCGACGTCATCGTATGTAATAAAACGCCCGCGCGCGACATCATAGCCGTTGTTCGGCGCAAATTCCGGGTAACCGCCGCCAATAGTAATATTTGCATTCGTTTTTTCCTTGCCGCGCCCCACCCATTGTCCAAATTTCCACACTTCCGGTCCCACCAATAACACCGAGGGACAATGCTCCTTGACTGCCAGCGCCTCTTCCAAGGTCACTTTCGGGCGCGTTCGGTCCCGGCGCTGATGTCCCACTCCCATCTGTATATCGTGGCGCTGCACCTGGAAAACATCAGCCGTCAGACCGGTCATCTGTTTTTCAATCTCGATCTGGAGCCCCCGAATGACCGTCATCATGCCGATGATCGTCATGACTCCGATGATTACTCCGAGCAGCGTCAGAAACGAGCGAAGCTTATGGGTGACGATAGCGGACATCGCCATGCGCATGGATTCAACTATCAGCATTTAAACCTCAGAAATGGAATATCAGAAAAAAGGTAATCACAAATAGTATGCCTCGTAATACGGATCGTATGATCAGCTTGGCATCGCACGTTATTTCTGCAATACCGCATTCTAGAGTTGCGTTTCGCAACTCTACGATAACGGTGCAAAATCTGTCTTCGAGATAAACTGCAGGCTTAAAAAGCATGTCTAAGGATATTTCTAAATCTTCGATTCAGGGATAATATAATCAGTGCGGGCGGCTTCCGCAATAGATTTATGCAGGAAAGTATAAAGTATGCTCAGAAACGATAGATGGATTTGCGTCAGATCAGCTATGTAGATTCACAGAGCTTCCTTCCTGCGCTTTTCACTTGATTTAAAAGGCAATTTGTATTATCTTTAAGGCGGACACAGAAGCGTTGACAGGCTGCTCAATCCGTCTATTTTTCCACGTGTTATCACATCTCTAAAAGGACCTTTGCATGGCACATCCGCTGGAATCACTTTACAAACCCAAATCCATCGCCGTCGTAGGCGCATCCGCTAATCCTGATAAATTAGGCTATGTCCTTATCAAAAACGTAATCGACTACGGATTTAAGGGCGAACTCTACCCCATCAATCCTTCTGGCGGGGATATTCTGGGACACCCGAGCAAACCATCCCTTGCCGAAGTCGGCAAACCGGTAGATCTGGCGCTGATCAGCATTCCTGGTCATGCTGTTCCAGCGGTCGTCAAAGACGCCGGGGAGTGCGGCTGCCGTAATGCGGTTATCCTCTCGTCTGGATTCGGCGAGATGGGCGGCGAAGGCGAGGCGGCTCAGGACGCAATCGAGGTGGTCTGTAAGACAACCGGACTGCGCATTCTCGGTCCCAACTGCATGGGTGTTTATAACAACACCGACAACCTGAACGGAACCTATTTCTGGGAATTGCCCCGCATCAAAGGAAACGTCTCTTTTATCAGCCAATCGGGCGCATTCGGCGGCGTGATGTTCAACGAAATACGCTCTCGCGAGATGGGAGTATCCAAGTTTTTCTCCATCGGCAATCAAGTTGATATAACTCACGCTGACATTTTAGAAGCTCTGGCGGATGATGATGATACCAGGGTGGTGGGATTGTTCATTGAAGGTGTGAAAGATGGTCGAAAATTCCTTGAAGCGGTATCGAAGATAGCCGCGGATCGTCCCGTGGTGGCATTCAAGGGCGGGAAATCCAACGCCGGCAGCCGCGCGGCAGCCTCGCACACCGGTTCCATGGCGGGAAGCTATGACGTATTCAAGGCAGGATTGGAAGACGCGGGAGCGATCATCTGTGAAGAATCCGAGGAGTTCTTCGATTCGCTGATGGCTCTTTCGATGCAGACACCGCCGCGGGGCAAGCGGGTTGCCATCATGACGATCTCTGGCGGTCCATCTGTGGTATCGGGCGATACATGTGAACGGCTGGGTATTGAAGTTCCAGAACTGCCCCGGGAATTCCAGCAGAAAATCCTCACATTAACGCCCCCCTTTGCCGCCACCAGCAACCCGGTGGATATGACGCCGCAGATGAATCCGGCAAATTATAGAGCCTGTGTGGATTTAGTTGTCGGGAGAAAGAACATCGACGGCGTAATTGCCATCAATGTCGGGCTGGATCGCCCCGAATTTGCCAACGCCTTTATCGATGCCACCCACAAATACGGTAAGCCGATCACCTCGTTCACTATAGATACGCCTGAACTGACCCGGCTCTTCAAAGAAGCGGACGTCCCCATCTACCCGACGCCCGAAAGAGCCGTGCATGCCTACCATGCGCTGCTTAAGTTCGCCGAACGTCCAAAAACAGATAAACCCGGGGTAAAAGCCAGGGCTAAGGCTGCTTCTGAAACCTTGAAGAGCTATATCGCCAAGCATGAAGGAGATATTATCCCCGAAGCAGTTGCGAAAAAGGCGCTTGCAGAGTACGGCATTCCTGTCGTGGATGAGCAGATTGTAAAAATCTGGAGCGCCGCGGTGCGAGCGGCTCAGGATTTGGGGTATCCACTGGCTTTTAAAGTGCATTCGGCGTCGATCACGCATAAGAGCGATACCGGGGGAGTATTCCTTAATATTGAAAACGAGACAGAACTGCAAGAGGTATGGGAAAAACTCAATCGCGAGTTTCCTTCAGACGATTATCTGCTGCAGAGGATGGCGCCGCCGGGACTGGAATTGATCATCGGAGCGAAAAAAGACCCGGCATTCGGACCGGTCGTTGCGGTCGGTTTGGGAGGCGTCTTTGTCGAGGTCTTTGAAGATATTGCGCTGGGTGTTTGTCCGATATCAAAAGCGCAGGCAAAACGGATGATTGGATCGTTGCAGGCGCAGAAAATACTGGCGGGCTATCGGGGAGAACCGGGGGTTGATCCCAACGCTCTGGTTGCTGTTATCCGGCAGGTGTCCGACTTCATGCTCGCCAATCCGAACGTCATCGAACTGGACATAAATCCGATGATAGCGCATAATGATCAGCTGGCAGCAGTCGATGCGCTGATTAAGGTGGAGAGATAGAGAGGGGGGTGGCTTGACGTAAAAGTAAGCGTCAGGTCATCGCTACGCTAAGGATCTGACGCAACAGGAACCGCTGCAACAGGAATTTCGGTTTGCGGCGTTTCATTATTCCATTCGCGCAGGAGTTCGATGGCTTTTTCGACGGTGAGGATTTCATCGCCATCGTGGTCGTCTGACTGGTATTCGGACAGCAGGAGCTTTGCCGCCTGAATGTTACCATCCAGGGCTGCCTGGCGGACGGCGGAGATGATTTCGGAACGATCGCCGCGGCAGGTTTGTTCGGCGAGTTCAAATGTGGGTGGGACATCTTTTTGCGACACGACTTCATGTCGTTCATTTGGGGGCGACACAAAATGCAGGTTGATAGCACCATCAGGGATTTTAACATCCTCGATCGATCCAAAAGGACCTCGCGAATTATCATATTGTTTTTTCCATCGCTGAATGGTACGGAGCGTGGTTTTGTACATTATCGCAACCTCGCTCAGGCTGGTCACGCCGGCTTCCAACATCCGGTAGAAATCAAGGCGGTTATAGAAGGTATCTTGCATGGCTCTCTCAGGGATTAGGGGTAAATAGCAGAGTATGGAACATGGGGTTGAAACCCCATGCCCAGCTCTAAGGTCAATTGGCTGAAGCCAATGGTGTGTATTATGAGTATATATATAATATACAACAGTATTCGGGTGTAAGTCAAGGGAATTGTTGTGTATTTGCTATAGTATTATAAAGTCGTTACTAATATCCCCGCCCTGAAGGACGGGTCTACGAATAAACAACCCCCCTGAAGGGGGCTAAGAACAGAGGGTCACGGATTAAACGGATTTATTAAAAGATCCCCCCTTACTCTCCCCTTAAAAAGGGGGGCTTGCACTCTGGGGCTGTCCCAAAAGTCTATAAACTGTCATTATGAACGAAGTGTGGTAATCTCTTAGTGCTTGTAAAATAGGAGATTGCCATGTCACTTCGTTCCTCGCAATGACGTTGTTTTCTTCTTTTAGGACAGCCCCTAAAACAGAGGATCACGGACTACACGGATTAAACGGATTGTTCGTATTTTGTTTTGCGCAGATCCTTAGAGCAGTGGTGACCTGACGCCAACCCTACACCCAAAGATCATTTCAATAAATTAAACCTTGTTTTGGATGGGAGAAGGGATTATATTGGGAGAGAAGACTACCACACAACAGAGCTGAGGGGTATTCAGGCTTCTTTCCCCGCCCTGAAGGACTGGTCTACGAATAAACAACCCCCCTGAAGGGGGCTCGATGTAGGGGCACGGCGTGCCGTGCCCTCTCTGGATTCCGGGACATCGCAGTCTGTCCGAGAATACCGAAAACGTGATGTCAGACGCCCTTGTCTGACAGTTAAGTACTTGTTATTCCGTCGCACGAAGGCGTGCGACGACACACAAAATTACATTCTCGGACAGACTGTCATCGCCCGGAATGACACAAGCAAACCTTCCCCGTTGCGGCGGGTGGCCGGGACAGCTTCACCCGAAGGGTGCCGACGCAGTCGGGATGTCCCGGATGATTACTTTTTTTTGCAATCTCCTCTTGACAGGGGGTATTTTTATTCTTATATTATGAATGAACGTTCATTCAATCAATAAATCCAAAGACATGCCCAGAACCAGAGAACAATTCGACGAGATTCGGGCGAAGAGCCGGGAAACGATCATGCAATCCGCGCTGGAGCTATTTGCGAGGAGAGGCTATCATGGCGCGTCTGTCAGCATGATTGCTAAGAATGCAGGCGTTTCCACCGGGCTGATGTACAACTACTTCAAGAGCAAGACGGATCTCTTGGAAGCCATCGTCAAGCACGGCGTAATGACGATCGGTGAATATATGGGCGACATAGAGAGTATCGAAGATCCGCAGGAGCGGATAGCCGAGATGGTTGAAAAGACTTTCCAGATCGCCTTGGAAGATATGCCCTTCTGGTCGCTATATTTCAATGTCATGATGCAGCCCGATCTGCCGGAAGGCGCGCAGAGGTCGTTTTCTGAATTCATCCAGAGCATGTTCACCGGGTTGGAAATGATGTTTGCAGAGGCAGGAATGCCTGATCCAGAAGCCGAAGCGAAGATATTCGGAGCAATCCTCGACGGCGTTCTGCTGCATTACATGTTTATAGGCAAGGACTATCCCTTAGAAAACGTGAAGAAACTGATTATCGAAAAATATAGCGATAGACAATCACCTAAATAGATCGAGGTCGATCATGAAAAAGAGTGTTCTAACAGCCATCCTTTCGATAGGATTTTTCTTGCCGGCAGCAGCGCAGGATATGACCGGCGAAGAGATCATTCAGAAAGCGAATGACATTATGAATCCGCCGCAAATGCAGGCGGTGATGACTATGATCATCATAACGTCATCAGGTGAGGAGAGAACTTTCGTTTATGAATCATTTGCCATGAACCATGGCGAAAAGACGCTGATGCGCTACCTGGAACCGTCTCGCAGCCGCGGACAGGCGATCTTGATGGAGGATCATTCCAATCGCATAACAATGTACTTCCCGAGCACCAAAAGGGTGCGTCACTTAGCGGAACATGCCCGGCGTCAGAAGATGGAAGGTTCGGATTTCGCTTACGAAGATATGGGCGGCGGCGATGCGTTCATCACAGATTACGATACCAAACGGCTGCAGGATGACAAGAAGATGGATACCGACTGCTATACTCTGGAACTGATCCGTAAAGAGGGCAGCGACGCAGGATATTCTCGTTTGCTCATGTGGCTGGATAAAAGCAACTTTGTGCCTCTGCTGATGGATTACTACGACCGCAAGGATCCCGAACTGCACATCAAGCGGCTGTTCGTCAGCGATATCGAGGTTATCCAGGGCATCCCTACGGCTAAGCGTATGGTAATGTGGAACATGCTGGACAATTCCAAGACGACTATGATGATCAATTCTGTCGATTACGAGGTTAATCTGGACGAAGACCTGTTCACCGAGAGGGGGCTGCGGGAATGAAGAAGATATTGACGTTACTTATTCTTCTCTCTTTAACTGCAAATTGCTCGGCGTTAGAACCACAAATATTCGGTTATTTCGAACCACAGTTGATGAGCGCGAATCTCAATGGCGACTGGTTCACGATGAATTCAAATAAACTGCGGTTGGATATCGAAGCGAAACCTGCAAAAGGGGTGAAATTCGGAGCCAATGTAAACTGTTTCACCTACACAGGAATGACTTCTTACAATCTCGTCGATTACATTCCCTGGCATCTGGCTCAGAGAATCTACCCCTATGAGCGAGGCGAATATACTTTTATCTATGCTGACAGCATCGCCCTGGATAATGTTTACCTGCGGATGAGCTGGCGTCTGGCAGATTTAACAGTAGGGAAGCAGCAGATTTCATACGGGACCGGTTATGCCTGGAATCCAACAGATATCCTCAATCAAAAAGATCAACTCGATCCCACCTATGAGCAGACCGGACATGACGCGATGCGGCTTGACGCCCGGATAACGAGAAATTTGAATATCATGGCGCTGTATTCGCCCGGTAAAAACTGGAAGTATTCCACTCTGATGGGAAGAATAAAAGCGTTGCTTGGCGGCTACGACGTATCATTTACCGCGTTGACAACGTTGTGGAATACAACCGATTTCTACGCCTCTGATCCACAAGACACCTACTTGAATTATCTACCTGTCGAAGAGACACGCAATCTCCTGGGCTTCGACATTTTCGGGCAGTTGGCAGGTTTCGGCGTCTGGGGTGAAATCGGATTTAACGACATGCAGTACCTTGACGATTTCTGGGAGGCGATTTTCGGTTTCGATTATACTTTCAGGAATGGTTTATACTTCCTGGCGGAAGGCTATTACAACAGCGAAGCTCCTGAATCATCAGATGAATACACCTTGACTCATTGGATTCGCTACCTTACCGGAGAGAGCAAGACATTAGGTCAGGCTCAAGCCTACATCTATTCCCACTACCCCTTAACAGACCTGATCACAATCGGTGGTTCGGTCATCGGCTGCGTCAGCGATGAGAGCGCGGCTGTGGTGCCGCAGGTGAACTACAGCCTCTTTCAAAATGTGGAATTGACCGCTTTCGGAAATCTCTTTCTGGGGGATGAGGGCACCATGTATTCGAAAGATATGGGCAATGGCGGAATGCTCCGCCTCCGGGTGTACTTCTAAACAGGTCAAAATCGGATCATGTGTCAGGGGCTGTCCCAAAAGTCCATAAACTGTCATTATCCCATAGGTCCGTAGGTCCATAGGACTCCTGCAGAGACTTCGGAGGATCCCTACGGGACGAACGAAGTGTGGTAATCTCCTAAGCGCATGTAATATAGGAGATTGCCACGTCATCAGCCGGACGGCTGATTCCTCGCAATGACGATAATAGCTACTTTTAGGACAGCCCCTCCAGAAAAAACAAAAACTGGATTCCTTGTTGCGTCGGGTCCTGAACGAAGTGGAGACCTGACGCCAACTTTCGCCACACGAGGGCGTATGGCGGCACGCAAACCATTGAACAGGTGATAACCATGAGAGATAAATTATTAAAGAACTTAGCCGGTTTGGCTTATAACCATCCCTGGCGGATATTAGGATTGGCGTTGGTGATCACAGTTATAGCGCTGGCACTAGGCAGCAGTCTCGAACTATCCATGCACTTGTCCGATCTGATGCCGAAGAGCGATCCGCGAACGATCGAATTCAATCATGTGTTGGAAAAGTACCGTTCCGCGTCTTCCATCATGATTGCGCTGCACGGCGATGAAGAGGAGATCAAAGCCTACGCTGAAGAAGCAGCGCCTTATATCGAAAACATCACGACCAACCTAGATAACGGTCATGGTGAACGGCTCATCAAGCGAGTGCAGGTTAAAATCGACGAAGACTTCATCCGCAGTCACGGTATGATGCTGATGAAGACCCGCGACCTCGAAAACGCGCAGGACATGTTTTCAGACGTCAATTTGAAACCGCTGCTCACCTCTATCAATGACAACTTCGAGAAAACCTATATTTACACCGACGACGAAGAGAAGCTTTCCACCAAGGAGAAAAGCGACAACGCCATCCGTTACTTAGACGGATTGAAATACTGGCTGCGGTCGATGGAGGCATATTATAATGATCCCGAAATTTCCAGCGAACGCGCTCTAACCGCCACTGACCGTCTTCTCATTGGAGAACCCTATGCTCTTTCTTATGATCGCCACATTCTGCTAATAGCCGCATCGCCGACTTTCTCTGTAACGGACGTGAAGCGGAGCGTTGCCGCCGCAGATTCCCTGGACACAATTTTAACCCGAGTAGGTCAGAATTATCCGCACGCTGAATACGGTTTAACCGGTATGGTGGCTATGAGTCGCGATGAAATGGTGGCGGTCTATAGCGATATGAACTACCTCACCTTGATCGCTCTGGTCCTGATATTAATCCTGTTTATAGTCTCTTTCCGCATGTGGGTCGCTCCGGTTCTGGCAGTCCTCGTACTCGCTATCGGAGTAATCTGGACGATGGGTTTTGCCGCTATAACTGTCGGCTCGCTGAATATGATGACCGCGATGTTTGCTGTGATCCTGGTCGGGTTGGGCATCGATTTCGCCGTGCACATCATCTCCGGTTTCGTTGAAAAACGAGGTCAGGGCGCGGGCATAGCTGAAGCTATCGAATGGACGCTGCAGAAAGCGGGACCCGGCATCACCACTGGCGGTATGACTACCGGCATCGCCTTCCTGACGCTAACCGTATCCGACTCACGCGGCATGTCTGAATTCGGTCTGATTGCCGGAGTTGGAATTATCTTCTGCATGATAGCTGCGCTGACACTGCTCCCGCCACTGCTGGTTATCCGGGAAAAACGCCGGGCAAAAAAGAGCCGCGCCGCGGTCTCTCCTCCGGTGGAATTCCGCTTTATTGGGTCTGCCGCATCCGGACTGGCAAGAGGGCGCTGGGCAGTCTTAATCGTCATGGCGCTGTTGACGGCGTTTTTTGCCTATCACACCAGCAGCCTTGAATTCGATTACGATATGCTGAATATGGAGCCTAAAGGCATGGCTTCTGTGGTGTGGAACGATTCTCTGTTAGCGGCTTTCGATATGAGTCCGGAATACGCGCTGGTAACATCATCTTCGCTGGATTCGATACGCACTATCGTCAAGAGAGCGAAGGAATTCCCCAATATCGCCATAGTGGACGCCATTACCGAGTACATTCCAGCGGATGAAGATCAAGCTGAACGCGCGGTCATCATCCGGCAGATCCGTTCCGAACTCGAATCTTCAGGTGACTCAAAACCGATCCGAGCGTCTGACGTGGATCCCATTCTGGAGCAGATCGACCGCCTCTGGATGAACGTCACGGAGATGTCCGATATGGCATTTCAAGCCGGGCAGGATCGGCTGGAACGGAAATGCTACGAACTGGTAGCTATACCCGGTGAAAAGGATAGTCCAGATGTTATTCAATCGCTGATTTCCAATTTCGGTAATAATCCATCCACCTTCACGGCAGCAATGAATCGCTTTCAGAATGATTATTTCAGCTACTTTCGCCAGACGGTACTGAAGATGGCGAACCCGGAAAGATATACGTTGGAAGATCTGCCCGAAACGATAACGGAACGCTACGTCAGCGACGACGGAGGAACTTACCTGGTTTCCATGTTTCCCAAAAATGATATCTGGAATATGGAAAACCTCAAGGCGTTCGACCGGCAGTTGCGGAGCATCAGCCCGAAAGCTACCGGCACGCCCTGCCTCTTTTTAGCCATGATCGAGATCATGGGCGCAGACGGACGCAGAGCCACTGTCATCGCTTTCTTCACCATCCTGCTGCTTCTATTCATAGATTTCAGGCGCATCAGTTTGACACTGCTGGCAGCGGTGCCGCTGCTTGCCGGGACAATATGGATGAGCGGTATGCTGCATTTGGTAGGCTTGAAGTTGAACGTATCCAATGTCATCGCCATTCCGCTGATTCTTGGTATCGGCATAGATTACGGAGTTCATTTGATCCACCGCTACCGCATCGAAGGCAGAGGTAAGGTCAAAGAGATATTCTCCAGCACTGGCAAAGCGATCATGATCAGCGCCATGACCACTATGATCGGATTCGGATCGCTGGGTTTCATGATTCACCGGGGGATGGCTTCGATGGGCATTCTGCTCTTTATCGGCGTCGGAACGTGCTTCCTGACGGCAATGGGGATATTAGCGCCTATGTTTGGCAAGAAGAAGATAGAGGATAAATAGGAGGGGATTTTTACACATGCTTCGTTTCCGCCTGAGGCGGACAAGCCCGCCATAGCGCAACCAGAAGCATGCCACCCGCTGACGCAGAATGGCGCAGATTGTTTAATTTGTCATTCCCGACGTGATCGGGAATCCAGTAGGGGCGCACGCCGAAAGCGTCCCTATGGGACAAGATCCCCGAAGGGGCAGGCGACCCCTGCGCGTTATCGAATCACCTTTAATAAAAAACCCGCCTCCGGAGAAGCGGGTCTGCAATTTCATTGCGATAACTGATAACTAGATTACTTTGACGTTCTTGGCATTGGGTCCTTTCGGTCCTTCTGCAACTTCGAACTCGACGCGCTGGTTTTCAAACAACTCATTGCGAAAACCTGCACCGGTAACCTCGTTAGCGTGTACAAAGACGTCGTTACTTTCGCCGTCAACTGTTATGAAGCCAAAACCCTTGCGAGGGTTGAACCACTTCACTGTACCTTCTGACATTACATGTACTCCTTTTAAACTATTACATTGATTATTTTACCAGAATGTCAAGGTACCTTAACAAGTTGATCAACTA
Source organism: candidate division LCP-89 bacterium (assembly GCA_025774555.1). Taxonomy (GTDB): domain Bacteria; phylum Electryoneota; class B3-LCP; order B3-LCP; family B3-LCP; genus JALGVT01. The sequence continues at coordinate 16,580 of JALGVT010000018.1, read as the reverse complement.
AGACTACTATAACTTAAAGTGCGCTGACAAATTTCTGTATATATAAGGTACGGTCAGTTTGTCAAAAATACTAGTCTTATTTCATTTATTTTATACACAGGTGGAATTATTTCCGTTTCCAGTTGCGTCAGGTCCTGTCAGTCAGATGACTGATGCCTTCGGTAGCTTTCGTTTCACCGGAAGGTGTGACCTGATGCTCTCTAATCGAGTTGAAACCGGCAGCTATGGTTTTTCAAAGTAGGTGCATACGCCCCAGGGGAAATACGAGGTGTAGAACGGTCGAACTATTTCTTTTTGTTAACACCCGAATAAATCTCAGGCACTCTCACTAAAGATATCGATCATCTTTTAATCTTCCAGCGCAGTCCGGGACGGAACTTGCGCAACAGCCATATACCTGCGATAAATCCGCCGATGTGAGCCATATAGGCAACATTTGTCCCGCCTCCCACCGATGACCCGGTCGCATAAAATATCTGTATGATAAACCAGAATCCCAGCACCCAGAAAGCAGAAATTCTCATCGTAGTAATGAAAATGAAGATGAAGACGAGGACACGCACCTGCGCCTTCGGGAAAGTAATCAAATAAGCGCCGAGCACGCCAGCAATGGCTCCTGAAGCTCCAACCATAGGAATATCTGAATAGGGATTTATAACGATATGCACTACCGCTGCGAGCACTCCGCAGAGCAGGTAAAAAAGCAGAAAGCGGAATCTGCCCAGCAGGTCTTCGATGTTATTACCGAAAATCCAGAGGTAGAGCATATTGCCCAGAAGGTGCAGGATACCTCCGTGGATAAACTGAGAAGTGATCATTGTCGCCGCGGCGGGTAGAGCTGTCGGAATCCGTTCCACCTGACCCAGCAGAGCGCCAGGAATCATACCAAAGGCGAAGATAAACTCCTTCTGGATTGATAGAGGAGAAGTGAACTGGTGAATAAAAACCACGCTATTGATCGCAATCAGCGATATAGTGATAAAAGGAAAAGTACGCGCCGGATTTTCATCTTTCAGGGGGATCATTTAGTGGTGACCTGGAGGGATCTCTCGAGCTTCACTTCGTTGCCGTTATAGTCTTTAACGCTGAATAGAATGAGGTGTTTCCCCGGGGCGAGCGGCTGGCGGGGCGTTCCGAAGATGCGGTCTTCTTCATAATCGTATTCCATCAGCATCCATTCATCGTCGATCCTGAAGTCGAGTGTGCGGTCATCGACGCCGGACAGCTCATCGGCAACGCTGAGCCTGAAAACAGGTTGGGGATTAGAGGTGCTGAAATTGGGAGCCAGCCAGCGCAGTTCAGGCGGTTCCTCATCCTTGATAAGCACACAGGTCTCCAGACTCGGGATTTCTCCGAAGACCGATCCAGGGATTTTATGCAGATCGTTATCGACGAATTTCCACTTTCCTTTTTTAGACAGAGTATAGATGCCAAGCTTCTCCGGTTTCGGTTCATCCGCGGGGATGATGAATGAAATGCCAGCTTTACCTTTTATCGGGACGTCATAAGGATTTATATGATAGATTCGACTGCTGAGATTATCTTCAGCGGTAGATTCTTCCGATGAGATGCGGATGAAAATTGGCTCATATAACGCGCCCTGCTCGAAATCCGCCCGGAACAGCCTGTCATCAGAGAGGGCTGATCCTCCTCGCTCAGTCACAGGCTGGATGTTCCAGCTTACCGTATCGGCATGGACGCTGCCATCCCGGTTTTCAACTCGGATCTCTATTTCCCAGGGGGTGGAAGCTTTCGGATTTAGTGGTAACTTTCCTTTCCACCGTCTGTTTTGCTCAATTATTGGAATGCGAAGATGGTATGGTTTTATGAGAGTTATAAGCACATTTTCCTGCTCGTCCGAAACAGGTAGATCGATCACGATGAAATCGTCGAAGAAGTCAGTTTTAAGGAGTTCGCCGACGTCAGAAGATAAGCATGGAGTGAGCGTAGTATCAAGCTGCTCTTTGAAGAAGCTGTTCGGATCAGGACCTTCGAGCGCCGGACGATAGACAGGTTTTTCGGCAGATGCTATTTTCCCAGTTACATGCGAAGAGTTTCCATTGAAGTCCCACAGCACGATCTCAAAATCGTGGACGCCAGGCGGTATCTGGCGGCTGTCCAGAATGCCATCTCCAGCTCGGAAAAAATCAACTGTTACGTTCGGATCGGTAAAGAGATGATGAAAACTCCCTTTGCCACTTCGCATTAAGCGATAATTTCTTTCCAGATAGATCTGTTTTGTCTCTTCATACCCGATTGCATCATATTTAGCGGAGAAAATCAGGGAATCTTCGAGGTAGAGATCCATTCCGTAGAAACTGATTCGATTTGATGCGGCGTCGGTATTGTCATAGCCTGAAATTGCCAGACCCACCCTGCCATAGATTGATGGGATGTTTTCCAGTCTGTATCTGTTGTGACCGTTCTGTTCATCAGGCGGGAGGTTGTAAATAGCAGGATAGAAATCATGGTTGACTTCAGCTTCAACATCCAGTGGGATAAGCGCCAGTTTCCGCGGTATAGGCGGACACGTGTCAGTTATTTCAAATCCGTAATTCATGGCGTTTCGGTAGCCGTCATCTTCCCTGATTTCAAAGTGCAGGTGCGGGACTCCGATGCCGGTCGAACCCGTCCAGGCAACTGTTTCGCCCTTCTTAAACGGCAACTCGCCCGGGTCGAAGTAGATCTGGCAGCGGAACTGATGGTTCTGGTACTGTTTATCACGGATATATTCTTCTACACGGGGTGAGAAACGCTGCAGGTGAGCGTACACTGCCATTCTGCCGTCTTTTAGACGAAGATAGAGAGCTTTGCCGTATCCATAAGGCGACACCCGTGCTCGGACAACTTCACCATCATCTACGGCGTAGCAGGGATAACCTTCAGCATGATTCGTCTTAATGTCGATACCGAAGTGGAAGTGCCCATCGCGTGTCTCCCCAAAGCTGCTGGACAGGGAACGCGATGCATTAGTGGGCCAGATATAGTCAGGCTGCGCTTCAGGAGTGTCCGTCGCGAAACTGTAATTAGAGGCGCCAAATGCAAAACAGATAAAGACAGCGATGATAAGCAAAAAGAAACGCCGGGAGGCGTTTCTATAACAGTCTATTTTAATTGTATTTGTGATCATATCAAGGTATAGCATCGAGGATGGCTCTTGCTCTGCCGATATATTCGCTTGAAGGATATGCTGATAACAGGCGGATGAGCTGTTCACGAGCTTCGGCGTACTTTCTCAATTTATACCAGCATAGACCAATTTTCAACTGTGCCGCATCCGCTTTGTTGGTGTTGGGAAAGGCGAATACCTTTTCAAATTCCGGGATGGCGTTCTCATACTGTTTTTGAGCGTAGTAGCATTCTCCCAGCCAGTACTGCGCGTTGTCCGACAAAGAATGCTGCATGTCCGACTGCACCAGACTCTTAAAGATTCCAGCGGCTTGAGCGTACCACTTTTTCTTATAGAGATCCATAGTGTGGTTATAGTCGGTTTCAAAATCGCCGGAAAGCACAACCGATTTTACTTCAACCTGTTCCTGTTCTTGTTCCTGTTCCTGAGATTCTTCCAGGCTGGCGCTCAGTTCAAGGTTGCGAAACCTCAATTCGTTCAGCGCTTTTTCCTGCTGGTCGATTATATCGTTTTTGGTCTGCAGTTCACCTTCGAGTGCCTGATAGTCATTTTGTGCGCTCGTCAAACTGCCTGCCAGTGCAGCGTTTTCATCCTGCAGCGCGGCTTTCTCCTGTTCCAGCTCGGTAACCTGTTCTTCCAGGAGTTGAATTTGTTTCCCTGCGCAGCCAGCGAAGGAGAGCAATAGTCCTCCGGCAGCAACGAGTATTATAATTTTTCGCAGCATAGCCTCACCTGTGCAATTTAATTGAGGAAAGGTAAGTACAGAAACTAACAAAGTCAAGTATTTTTGATGGAACTGCTTGAATGGAGTCGCAGCTCGATATGCCGGGTGGATAGAAACCCTGGATATTACCGGCATATAAAAAGGGGCTGTCCCAAAAGTCTATAAACTGTCATTGTCCCATAGGGATGCCTTCGGCACGAACGAAGTGTGGTAATCTCTTAGTACTTGTGAAATAGGGGATTGCCACGTCACTTTGTTCCTCGCAATGACTTAATATTCCTCTTTTGGGACAGCCCCCAATGCGCAGATTCTACATAGAAATTAGCAATTATTCCCGACTCCTCACCTGAAAGAAGCGATGCTCTTCTTCCATCGGGATCACCACCGGTGGAGCAGCGACCGTCGTCAATGAATCTCCTGCCAGGCGGTCATAGAAAGGTTCATCTGAACTATAAATCGTATATCCGGATACTCCAATCGGTCGTTCAAAGACATTGAACTGCACGACTGGCCAATCCAATAGCAGCTGATTGCTCGCAATGACCTCGAAAGTAACCTCCGGCGCTTGAGGCGGTCCCCATTGCCCTAGAATGTTTAAAGCTTCGAGAGCAAGCTCATTCTGGAAGTCTTCGACTATTCCAGAGGCTGGCAGACCGCTATTCCCCCATTCCGCCCAGGCGGAATCTCCCTGCGCTGCGAAGTTGTCTTCGAGTTGCAATAAAAACGGCAGCATTCCTTCACTCCGCTCATCGACCAGCCGCCAGGTATCGACATCAGAATAGGGCCAATCGAAGGCGTAGAGATAGTTGCGGTATTCCTCTGACCTCGCGTTCAATTCAGATTGATAGGAGCCGGGGCCATTGAACTCATCCGGCACAGATCCGGCATGCACCCACAACGGTAACGCCACGGTAGTAATGGGTTGTCCGGGCATCGCCCAGAGCGTGTTCAATCCGGGATTACTACCAGCTTCAATTCCCTGAATGATGACCACTGCGCGGGTGGTGGACCGGTTGATGATATCCTGTGTGTAGGTTTGCACGAATCCATAGGGAGCATTCGATGCTATACCCTGAAACGGCAGTGGATATGGATCTGATTCCGAATTGTAAAGATCGCGCAGGACAGTCTGAGCCAGATATTGCTTGCTGATGATGCCTTCCGCATACCCGGAATCGAGCAGAGCCAGCGCCCGGTCGTGGCGGAACTGAGCTTCATGTTCGGGACCTCCGTTATACGCGAAGGTTGACCTGACCATGTAACCGTTGGGAGCATACCGGGAATCATCCCAGTCGCAAATGAAATAGGAACCTGCTGTCGCTTCAAAGAAGATGCCTCTGCCGTTTGAGTCCATGACGCCGTAGGTGGCGGGTATTGTCCTTCCGGGCGTATTGGTGGAATCCAGGATGTATTGAAAATCTTCGACGGTGCAGCAGGTTTCCAACGCCAGCTTCATGATGTAACCATCATCTGCCCAACCTGAGACTGTATCGGGGAAGTTGTAGGCATTGGAGTTGATGATGGCAAAACCGACTTCGTTGACTCCACCGTACATCTTGGTGGTGACGCCTGCACCTGTCGTTGAGATATAGGCATATCCACCATCGCTGCGATAAACGAAATCTTGAACGAAATCACTGCGGTCGCGGGTTTTCATCATCAAAGGACGACCATCAATGGTAGCTGAGCCACGCACCATGGCAATCGAGCAGGCAGAGGAATACGAATCAGCAGTGAGCTGAGAGAAAACGGACAGAGAAATTATGATAGATATTACGAAACCAATCTGTTTCTTAGCGGGATTTGGCATAATTCACATTCAATACTGACTTGAACGAGTTTTCACAGCGTTCTATTAATATAATCAAAAATAGTCCATATTCCAAGTAGAAAAAATTGGTAATAAAAAAGGGGCGATCACCGACACACCGCCCTAAAGGACGGGGCTACGGATATTGCAATCCCCTGAAGGGGGCTGAAAAAAAGGGCGCACAGCCATGCGCCCCTACAATTTCTGAACCACTGATTTTCGCTGATTAAGCTGATGACACTGATAAAAAAAAGGGGCGTGGAAACAACGCCCCTACTGGATTCCGGATCAAGTCCGGAATGACATAATTAGAGATCTACTTCATCAGCACCATTTTCCCTGTCGCCTGGTATTTCCCTGCTGACAGCCGATAGATGTAAATGCCGGATGAGAGGCGCGACCCATCGAAGGTGATGGTGTGGAAGCCGGGGGGGTATTGGCGGGTCGGCGCAAGACCGACCCCTACGCGGGAGCCCGAGATATCGAACACGTCCAGTCTGACACGGCTAGCAATCGGCAGATCAAAACGGATAGTGGTGGTGGGATTAAAGGGATTGGGGAAACAGGGCTGAAGGCTGAATGCTGAAGGATGAACTGTTTCATCGGCTGGTTCGACAGCGGTGGGTATGCCCAGTTCATTTTCGTAGGCTCCTATATCAGGATCGCTGCCAGCCGGGTTGGGACGGACATTGCCTTCGATGTCAGCATCTGGAGCCGCATAGTTCGTTCCATTGATTTCGATGATGGATGTGCCTGATCCAATGCAGGGACTCCAGTCAGCCAGACTGTAGTCGGTTTCTCCTGCAAACCAGGGTCTCTCCGCAAAGTTGCCTTCGCCCGTCCAGCTGCCTTCTATATCGCAGTATCGGGCGGCGAATTCAGAATCGCCGTCCACATGTATCTGTTCAGTTTCATTGTGATAGACGATGCAGTTCAGCATGGCAGCGTCCGAACCGTTGGTATTGGCGATTCCGCCGCCGCTGGAGGCGGTCTCATTATAAACGATGGTGCAGTTGATCAGTTCAGCGGAAGAGCTGATCTGGAATAGTCCTCCGCCGTTGCCGGCGCTGTTACCGGCAAAAAGATCGTTGACGAAAGCAATTTGCGATCCCAAACAATAGACCGCTCCACCGAATCCGGTTACGTCATTATCAGTGATCTGATTGTCTCTGACTTCACCATCGCAGAACCAGAGATTGACGCCGCCGCCTGATCCGGAAGTGTTAGCGGTCATGGTGTTATTTATAATGTTCACCGTCGATTCGTAGCCGCGGATGGCTCCACCCGCAGTGCCGTCATTATTGAAGAAGGAATTTTGTTGGACGGTCATATCCGTCTGATTGCCGTAGATAGCTCCGCCCTGAGAGGCATCGTTGTCTATGAAGCTGTTCAGTTCAATGACAGGCGATCCAGATTGAGCTGAGATGGCGCCTCCGCTGCCGGCAGTGTTGAAGATGAACATATTCGAGGTGATTAAAGAGGTTGAATTATCGCAGTGAATCCCGCCTCCGCTGCCGCTGGCTCCGTTTTCCTGTAAGGTGTTGCCGCTGATCGAGGGTTGGGAATTATAGCAGCAGATAGCTGCTCCATTGACGGCGGTATTATCCAGCAGCATATTCTGGCTGATCTCAGGATCGGAAGCATGGCAATACAGCGCGCCACCATCTTCTTCAGCAATGTTTTCGGAGATAGTATTGGAGACGATCGCCGGATTGGCGTTTTCGAGGTAGATCCCTGCGCCTCTGACGGCGACGCATCTTTCAATGATGCAATTGGTTATAGTGGGATTGGAATTCCGGCAGAAGATACCACCGCCATTCTCTTCATCGCCAACCCCATCGGCTATGCCGTCGCGGATGCGGCAGTATTCCAGTCGTGAATCATCGGAAGCTCCATCTAACCAGATTCCTTTCCATCCGTTGACTGAAAGCAGCGGTTTGAAAACTATCTGGTCTGTTTCCGTTCCTACCGCCTGCAGGTCACCATTATCAGCGACTTCAAATTTATAATCGTCTAAGAAGATCACTTCGGTTCCGGGTTCGATGATGAGGCTGCTGCCGGAGCCGACGATCACGTCATCGGTTACGATATAAGGGCTGCCTGAAAGGTCCCAGGTTCCGGAGACCGCGCCGTTGACCGGCGTAGAATTTCCCTGAGTTATCTGGAGATAAGCGTAGGTCCAGGTTCCGTTATCGAGAATATTGACCGGCGTATCGTCCGAAGTGGAATTGGCGGGCCAGGTCAGATCCACCACCGTAAAGTCGGTCAATTGCCCGGCGATGCCGTTCCACATGTTGGCGTCCTGCAGTCGAATGTATAGATCATTCTGCTGTGTTGGGTTAAGATAAGATGCTCCGTCGGAAATATCGATGATGATATTGGATGCTGGATAAGGTCTTGCAGTTGTTGTTCCGGCGGTGAATCCGAAATCGAAGAAGGTTTGATACCAGATTGGGCTGGCAGGATCGCCGATACCGAAGCGGTATTGCGGTCCGAAGCGATCCTCGTGGTCAACCCTTATTACCGCGAGGGTTGTGGGAGTATAATTATCTCTATCGGTGCAGTAGTAAGCGTACTGCCAGCACATCACCGGATTCTGGCTCTGGATTGCCTGATAGGTGAAGTAGAAGTAGCCGTCTTCACCCCATCCTGGTCCCCAGCTATTGGCGACTTTGAAGGCGCCTAAACCATCATTGGTGACCATATCATCGTCGAAGCCACAAAGAGTTACCGAATGCCCGACCGGGGCATCACCATAAATATCACTCAGGCAGTAGATATTATTATACTGACCGATATTATCGAAGTTAGGATATACCGGGAAAGATATTGTTGCCGCGTGACCGTTCAGCAGGTGCGCTTTTATGTCGTCAAGGCTGACATAAAGGTCGATGGTGAAAGCGTCCTGACTGCGATAGGAAATCCCCTGATAGAACGCTTCTTCGGTGGGGAAGTTGGTCAGGTTCTGATCGGAATAGGGCATCATAGACCAATTGGCGCATCCGAGATCGCAGAGCACCTTAAAAGCGTCGGAAGGTGCAGAACCGTTGTCAGCGCCGCCGTTAATCAGGTTATATACGAAAGCCGGGCTGAACTGGTGATTCTCGTCAGTAAGATCCCAGCCGTGTTCCAACCATTCCTGGTAGCCTTTGAAATAATATCCCACAGCCCAGGCGGTACAGGAACCCTGACCACCCTGACTCTTGATTGGTGGAAAATTGGGCGACAGGTCGCAGGATTCGTCATAGCCGTCCAGAGGGATGATCGGCGGAGAAGGTTTCATCCATGAAGGCGGTTCTTCTTCATAGATAGCGCCATAGCCGAAAGGTTGAGCGACAGCATTCACCGTTAGAGTGACAGTGATAATGAGTAGTAAGATAATGAAAGAAACGGTTTTACAGGCAGTCATTTTTAAGCTCCAGTATATTTGGAAAGATTAAGTAATTACCTTAAAAATATAAGAAATTCAGAGACAAAATCAAGCGCATTTATTTGCGTTAGAATATAAGTCCCCGCCATTCGGCTAAAGCAGAATAAATAGGGGTTGTCCTAAAAGTGTCACTCTGAGCGAAGGGAAGAGTCTCGAATGGATCATAATGTTAATATAAACAAGAGATTCTTCACTGCGCCTTCGGCTTGCTCTCCGAAGGAGTCTCCATAGGAGTCCTTCGGACCTACGGACAGAATGACAATAACCCTTTTAAGACAGCCCCCTTTTACATGTACATCTGTGAACTTACTTACTTCAGTAAATTTCTCTCTCCGTCAATTCGTAGGTCAGCGTTGCGTTGCTGACCTCTTCATCGCAGCGGAACTGGATGTAAGTGCTTTCATTCGGATAAGGCACTTCGGTATAGCCGGTAGATATAATCGTCCAGCCGCTCGTCCATTCTATTAATGCAAGATCGTCGAAGAAGGCAGTGCCCGATCCTGATTGAGCGCCGCTGTTGCGGCACATGAAATTGACGTACCAGCCATCATTTGGTGATGATACGTTCTTATAGAATCTGGTCCAGGGAAAACTTCCTTCCTGCGAGTCAATATAGTCTTCGTCGAAATAGTAACCGGAGAACCTGTAATTAGTGTAGCCGATACCGAAGCGGGCGTTATCGCAGTTTGATCCTGCCATATAGCCATCAATGGTATAGCGCGATTCCTCTTCAATGGGCATGCGGTCTTCCAGAGAGACAGTGGTGGAATACTGATCTTCCGCTCTTCGCACACCCAGACAATAAGTGCCGTAGTGGGGGAACATCGATTCGAGGAATTCGTCATCTGAATTCAGCACCCATAGCCATCCGCCTTCGTATTCAAACCCGCCGTGCATCAGGATTTCGCGTCCCAGCGATGCTTCCAGATCAGATCCACCCGGAATACCGCTAATCGAAACGAATGCGCTCAGGAAACCCGGATCTTCAATCCGCACCGGTTCTGATATCCAATCGCTTCCTTCCTGCTGGAAACTGACCGGCAGAGTCACCTGCCGCGTGGTTTCATGTGAGGTCCAGTCATCCGTGGCAATTTTGCCTATACCGGTGCTGGAATCAAAAGATACATCCGTGTCTAATTCTTCCGAGAGCGACGCCAGCATCCGCATGATCCTCTCACCAAGATCACCGCTCGCCGGGGTCGGGATGTAGTCGTCGATATAGATAGGTTTGAAGGTGAAATCTTTGATGCCGTCTTTACTGACTGAGCAGTAGACGATCATCGACATGTAGGTTTCCCAGTGATTCTGATCGAAGGCGAAGTTGCCGAAGCTGTGGCAGATCAGCTTGCCCTGATAGACTTCAAAGCCGCGCAGGACATGTGGATGGTGGCAGAATAAAACGTCCGCGCCCAGTTCAATGGCGCGGTGTTCCAACCAGCGGTCAACCGAATCGATGTCGGTATTGTCATAGCGGATATAATCTTCCAGAGGCATAGCGGGATCGTAACCCGGCAGGTCAAGCGGTGAAAAATCGTATTCAGTGCCGACATGCGCCTGGACGATGATAACATCCGCCAGCGAATCCACCGCAGGAATCGTCGCTTCAAGGGTCGGTTCGTCGAACATGGCGAACCCGGCTTTGTTGTACCCCGCTTCGAGGAATGGCGGCAGGAAGTCCTCACGTCCATCACGGTTACAGTATGAAAGCACGGCAACACGGATGCCGTTGACTGTGAAGAACGCCGGTCTGGTAGCCCAATATTCGTTCAGTCCAGCTCCCGAGAAGATGATACCGGCTGTGTCCAAAACCGCCTGAGTTTGTGCAAGTCCCGGTTCCATGTAATCCGTAACGTGGTTGTTACCTTGAGCAACATAGTCGAAACCTGCGTATTGCAATCCGGAGACATTTTCGGGACTGCCGCGGAAGATATAATCTTTGGTCGGGTGCGGATAACCTCCATCGGTCAGAGGACATTCTAAATTTATCATGCTGTAATCGACAGCATCGTCAAAGATAGCTTTAGTGCGCTCAAAAATTGCATTGACTCCCTGCGTGGGAATGATTCCGCCCGCTTCTTCATAGCGCCGCGCCAACATTGCGTCACCTGCCATGGCAAGGGTAAATTCCGGATCGGGGGTGCCCGGTGGAGGCAGTAAGGTTACCGCGGCGTCTCCGAAGAGGCTGTCATCGTCCATGACGATCAGACCCACGGTGCGGTATCCAGGTGACGCATAGGTATGGTCTGGATTCGGTTCGTCGGACGTAGCGCCGTCGCCGAAATCCCAGAGGTAGGTGTGTGTCGGGCTGTCCGGATCGATAACTGTGCTTGTGAATGAATAATCCGGTTGTGCAGCGGATGAATCGCCTTCAGCGGTTATGTAAACCTGTGGTATGCTGGGAAGATCTTCGGTGATGTCGTGGATTTCATCCCAGAAAGTAATGCCGTCCATGTTACCGGCATCGGCGTCGTTGACGTAGAAGAGCCGGTCGATGGTGGGATATTCATCGTAGCGAATCCACCAATCGTTGGCGATGGGCATGTTCAGTTCGGTCCATTCACCTTCATCTGCGACGCCGTGAAACACTGTATTCCATTGTGTGCCAGTTATCAGATCGAAGCCATCGAATACATAGAACAGTTCGTTGGTGCCGTCTCCGACGCCGAAGGCGTGGAATTCAGCCCGGTCGTAAGTCATCACCGAGGCTCGCCAGACCGTGCCCGGATCGATCTGGACAGGATCGATATTCTCTATTTTCCAGGAGTTGCCGTAGATGGTCAGCGAAAAGAGCGTTGAATCAGCGGTATAAAGTGAGGTTACCTCCCAGGCGTTCGGTTCGAGATCCTGTCCGGGATAGCCGGTCAAAGTAACTGTGCCGTCCTCGAAATCTTCGATCATGATTTCGTCCATAGTCCAGTTCAGCCCGTCAGGGAAGCGGAGAGCCCGGTAAAATACTCGTTCGGATTCCAGCAGAGAAATAGGATCGACGTAAAATTTACGTTGGGTGGCGCCCAGCAGAGTGCCTTCGCTATATTCGAAATCAGGGTCGGAGCTGTAGAAGAGAAGATAGAGACTGCCGCCTTCGAGAGTGGAGGGCAGAGAGAGTGTTACATGAGTCCCGTCTATTGAAATCTCGGTATCCTCGACCGCCTGTCCGCCATTGAAATTGATCGCCTGTGTGTCCTGTGTGGATACGGAGAGGAAGAACAGAAGGGTCAGGATTGCCGAAAAAATCAAACTCAAATCCCGGTAAACAGATCTTGGACGCATCGAAAGCCCCCTTTATAATTTGGAATCTAGTATAATAATATACATAAAAAGAAGAGGAAAGTCAAGGGATAGGCTCAGGAAAGTTGAGATTTCTGGGCGTTTGTCATTAGAATTGCTGATCCGCCAGAGGCGAACAATCCCGTAGTCCGGGTCGCCTCGACCCCGACACTTTAAACGTTTTCTGTTACGTCAGGTCACACTCCATAAGGAACAAGACCCTACACAACCCATTAGGTTTCAGCTTATCAGTTTAATCCGCTGTGTATCCTCTTCCGGCGTAACTTCGATCTGCTTTTTGGCTTCCATGTCTAATTTTACGACCTGGGTGTACCACGGCACAAATCCTATGTTCGACTTCGTCTGTGGATCGCCTATCATCTGCTCTACCTTATCGGGGAGAACTTCGGCTGATACTCCCGCTTCATTTTCTTCCAGAACACGCATGATAATCCGACGGATGACATAAAATTTCCACGATTCTATCTCTGTGCCCGGTTCGCCGGGAATAGGAGATTCACAAAGCGTTTTGGCTTGTTCCATTTTAAACTCCTGTAGTTTATTGATGGAAAGGATGTATAATTGGTAACGTCTTTTTCCCTTTTCTGTGGCGTTGGGTTTCCGTACCCGACGATTCCCTAAAGGGTGAGAGCCTTTGCGCCTCTGTTCGTCACTAGAAACTAATACTTCTCTTCCACCACTTTCCTTTTCAGGTGACTTATATCTTCCGTGGGGAAGATGTGTTTAGGACAGGCATCGTTGCAATTCATGATGGTGTGGCAGCGCCAGAGTCCATGCTTGTTGTCCAGCATGGGCAGGCGTTCATTAAGTCCCACATCGCGAGTGTCGAACACGTAACGATACGCCTTTAACAGTGCCGCCGGTCCGAGGTAATCCTTGTCTGCCCAGAAACTGGGGCAGGATGAAGTGCATCCTCCGCACAGAATGCAGGAAGTTGCCAGTTCAATTTTCCTGTGATCTTCTTCCGATTGCAGACGCTCCTTGTCGGTCGGCGGGGAATCGGGATTTATCAGAAACGGCAATATACTGTGGAGCTTTTCATAGAACGGATCCATATCAACCGCCAGATCTCTGATCGGCTTGAAGCCCGGCAGTGGATCGACCGTAATGGTATTATCTTTGAGCATTTCGACCTGGGTTTCGCAGGCTAACATATTCAGCCCGTTTATCTGCATAGCGCAGGAACCGCAAATTCCGTGACGGCAGGAGCGGCGGAAAACCAGCGAGCCGTCGTGATGAGCTTTAATCTCAATTAACACGTCCAGCACTGTTTCGCCCTTCGCCGTCTCTACTTTGAATGTATCGTAATGTTTTTGCTTCGGTTTAGCGGAATCAAATCGAAAGATTCTGTATGTTTTCTTCATTAATATTTCCTCTCTTTCGGTTGGAAACGGGTGATGACGACCGGTTTGAATTCCAGGCGGATTTTACCATCCGGCTCTCTATACGCTAAAGTATGCTTCAGCCAGTTTTTATCGTCACGATCAGGATAATCCGTGCGTGAATGCGCGCCGCGGCTCTCTTTGCGTTCCAAAGCTCCATAGACGATAACTTCAGAAAAAGCCAGCAAATGCCCCAGTTCCATAGCTTCCATAACTTCAGTGTTAAACGCCTGGCTTTTATCCTGCAGACCGATATTCTGGTAACGCTCCTGCAGTTCACGGACGATGTCGAGCTGGGTTTTCAATTCCTCTCCCTTGCGGAAGATAGCGCAGTTCTGCATCATGGTGTCCTGTAGTTCATTACGGATATCGGCGACGTTTTCCGAACCGTCTGCCTTAAAGTACCAATCCATCTCAATTTCCGCCTTTTCCGGCTCATCATCCGGCAGTTCTTCATAAATCAAATCCGGCAGATGCTTTGCAATAGTGCGACCGGTTCTGCGACCGTTCAAGGTGGCGTCCAGCGTTGAATTACAGCCCAGTCTGTTAGCGCCATGCACGCTTATACAAGCGCATTCGCCGGCTGCGTATAATCCCCTAACGGAATCATTGTCTGCATTGTATATCACTTCGCCGTTGATGGTTACGGGGATGCCGCCCATGCTGTAGTGTGCGGTCGGTTGTATGGGCGTTGGTTCTTTGGCGGGATCGACTCCAGCGAAGTTGCGCGCCAGTTCGAAAATCTGCGGCAGCACTTCGCGCAATCTCGCTTCTCCCAGGTGAGTCAAATCGAGATAGACGTGATCACCCGGTATGCCTTGCTTTTTCTGCTCTTCAGTTTGACAACCTCGCCCCTTGTTGATCTCTGTCTGGATGGAACGGGCAACAAGGTCTCGAGGTCCCAGTTCCATCAAAGTAGGGGCGTAACGCTTCATGAAGCGTTCGCCATCCTTGTTCAACAGGTAGGCGCCTTCACCTCGAGCGCCTTCGGTCATCAAAATGCCGTTGCGGTATATGCCGGTGGGGTGGAATTGTACGAATTCCATGTCTTCGAGGGGAAGTCCGGTGCGCATGACCAGATTCAGACCATCTCCAGTATTGGCGTGGGCGTTGGTAGTAATGCGGAAAGCTCTCCCATAACCGCCGGTGGCGAACATGGTCGCTTTAGCCCTGAAGAGGTGCAGTCCACCATGGCGTACGTCCCATGCCACTACGCCACGGCAGACGTTATCCTTGACAATCAGATGCACCACCTGGAATTCGGCATAGAAGCGTATTCCGTACTTGATGCACTGTTCGAAGAGGGTATGGAGCAGGACGTGCCCTGTGTAGTCGGCAGCATAGCAGGCTCTGAGAGCAGGTTTTTCACCAAAGTTTAAGGTATGCCCGCCGAATTTGCGCTGCGCGATCTTACCTTCGGGAGTTCTCGAAAATGGGGCTCCCATATGCTCAAGTTCATATATGACTTCGGGAGCCTCCTTAGCTAAAATTTCCGCAGCATCCTGGTCACCGAGGTAATCTGAACCCTTAACTGTATCGAACATGTGAAATTCCCAATTGTCATCATCCAGGTTGCCCAGAGAAGCGCCCGTACCGCCTTGAGCCGCACTGGAATGAGATCGACTGGGAAATATCTTCGATAACACTGCGCAGTCCTGTCCAGTCTTTGCCACTTCGATGGCAGCCCGCATACCGGCTAAGCCTGCGCCGATTATGACTGCTTCATGCTGATGCGTAATCATAAGCCACCTCCTGGAACCTGGAATGTAATGATAGTAATCATACCCAGCAATCCCAGCAGGATACCCGCGACCCAGACCAGTGATACCAGCACCAGCCTAACGTTTTTCCAGCGTACGTAATCGTGAATAACCATAATGAAGCCGTTGAAGCCGTGAAAGATCGCCAGGAATAAAAAGGCTAAATCGATGGTTTTCCAGAGAGGGTGTGATAACCTTTGTGCGACGATCTGGAAGGTAACTTCACCGTCGTTGGAATAATGAAGCACCCAGAAATGTGCCAAAAGAGCTAAGAGCAGAAATATACCTGATATCCTCTGGAAGAACCAGGCGAAAGCTCCACTGCTGCCAATTCCGCGTTCCATCTAATCTCCTTTCGTTCTTTAGAGGATACCGCCGTGATGCAGGAAGGGATAGGCGCCTACGACGAAGATAACGAAGCCGATAGCAGCCAACACCCACCAGATCTTTACGTGTGTTCTGGTGCTGTTAGTGAAATCGATCAGAAAAACACGCACGCCGTTGAGCGCGTGGTAGATGACCGCGAGCAGAAGACCGATTTCGAGAATTTTGAACATTGATATGCATGAGCAGATAGACGGTCAATGCTAATCCGGTCACTCGATGCAGGACGAACGCCCACATGCCCGTTTTCCATTTATAGCGCATAGTGTCTCCCTGGGGTTGTATATATTTATGGAGAATATTTTGTATGCCATGTATTTGGGTAACTCCGTAATCGGGGTTGTCCCTGACCATGATAAAAACAGAAGATCACAGATTCAAACAGATTTTAATTGATTTCGCTGATAAATGCGCTGCCCCCTATAAGTGTCCCCCCGCGCTGCCCAAATCCCAACCCGCTTCCCTTGTTTCATCCTTCATAAGGCAACAACCTGAACCTTCCCACTCTCGCATCGAATCCATAGCGGTACGCTTCCCGGTCAGGATATATATCTATTAATTTGCGATTATGATCGCCTAAATCTCTTGCCAGGATAACGTTCGGATTGCGGTTACGGGGATCAAGGTGCACCGCGCCGTTGGAGTAATAGGTTGTATAGCCTTCCATCCGCC
>JALGVT010000081.1 GCA_025774555.1 candidate division LCP-89 bacterium | reverse complement strand
AAATGCTTTTGCATGAAGCCCGCACGCGGCTCGGAGACCAGATAGAAATAGACATTGATTATGTTGAAGCGGTTGGGCGGACAAGCCGGGGGAAACTGCGGTTTGTAATCTCAAAGATTCCCAGCGCCCAAATAGACAGCGTTGGAGACAAAAACTCTTGAAACAACTTGCACAAAAACTCAAAAACGGAAAAATAAATGATGACTCGCAAATCCAATAAAGTATATGTGATTATTTCAGGAGATATTGACTACTCAGAACATCATAGACATAGTGACAAGTTAATGATTTTTGATCAAATCTTGAATACAGCGAATGATCTGAATATAAAACTTTCTTTCTATTTTACCGCAAAGGAAGCAGTCAAAATAGAGAACTGCATAAAATTGCTGGCTGATTCCGGGCATGAAATTGGTTGCCATGGTTTAATTCATAACGATGATGAAGAATATAATCGATTATCATATGAAAAACAATTTCAGTACATCACTGAGGCAACAAACATTCTTACGAAAATCATAAACAAAGACATTTCTTCTTTTCGTGCCCCAAGAGTCAAAGTATCTTCACACATGTATAAAGTCATAGAGAAATTGGGATATTTAACTGATTCGTCAATCTGTTCACAAAGAATGGACTTGGTGAGCTCAAACATGTTTAATAAAGACTGGTTGTTCGCTCCCCGCTTACCCTATAATCCAAGTCCTTCAAATCCATTCGAAAAAGGTAACAGTAAAGTATTAATTGTGCCGGTTTCTGCGTTATGTATTCCTTTTATTTCTAGTGTGCTATATGTCTTTGGTCTTACGTTTATGAAAATTCTGTTCAGTGTTTTCTATTTGGAATCACTTCTAACAGGCAAGCCAATTGTATATCTGTATCATCCTTATGAATTTATCCCGGAAATACGGGGCAAGAAAAAGTATAGTTCAAATTTGAAGGTACATGGATTTCGATGGCGCAGGCATTTATATAGAGGGACGCCACAAGACAAGCTCGAGAGGCATATTAAGTTGTGGAAGTACATGAAAAGTTTTAAGGCCGTAGAAATTGTTACTATGAAACAATTCTACTATCTCAATAAAGCAAGAGGTGCATGATAGATGGAGGGGAAAAAACTGAAAATATTCATTACAACATCTGATGAGCCTTTGGTTATCAATGGTTTTATTGAAGAGATTATAAAAGCTAAAAGCCCACAGATTATTGGAATTGGTTTAATAAATGGCAAGGGTACGGTTCCAACAGTATCAGGTAAAGCTAAAGGTAAAAAGAGAAAAAGTTCAATTATTATAAGAAAAGCAAGTAATGTATTATCATTAATATTAATTTTCGGAATAATTGAAACTATAAGAAATGCTGTAAAGATTTTATATTTCCAATTCAGCAAAGTCGCTAATAAACTAATACCTCTTTATCCTACCAAAAGTATAAAATATATAGCAAAGAAATACTGTGTGCCTGTTAATGAGTTTTCAACCGTAAATGACGAAATTCTAATTGATTTATTAAATGACTTGAAACCCGGTATTATTATAAACCAGGCCCCCGGTATTTTGAGAGAGAGCTTCTTAGATACAGCATCAATTGGAGTTCTAAACAGACATAATGCACTGCTCCCTAAAAATAGGGGTCGGTTTTCACCTTTTTGGGCTCTTTATAAGCAGGAGCAATATACCGGAGTTACAATCCATTTTATTGTAGAAGCGTTAGATGCCGGAAAAATTATTACTCAAAAACGAATTAGAATTACCAAGAACGAAACTGTTTCAAGTTTATTAAAGAAATGTTATTCGATCGTTCCTTCGGCAATGATTGAGGCGATTGAGAAACTGGAGACAGGGGATTATGAGTTGCTGCCAAATCCCGACGAGGAAGCTACATACAACACGAATCCTACTTTGGGACAAGTCATAGAGCTATGGAGACGCAGCGCGAAACTAAACTGGTTGCTCTCAGGTAGTGGTGCATCCAGGCACTCAGGGAAATAACGAATGCTTGGATTTTAATTACTTATGCAAAATTTGAGGCTGTATGAGACAGCTATCAATTTGCATTGATATAGCTATATAGCAATATAATATGTAAATGGTCTGCTGCTTTTCGCAATGAGTTGCTGGGGGCCTTACGACAGGTCTTTTTATGGCGGAATTGGACAACTACTCTGAAGATGAAAGATGATCGTCTCTTTTTGTCTGATGTATAACCAGCGAATGCGGTTTCGCTGCCGAGTTATGAATAGGCAATTATTTTGCATATAATGGATGTAAAAAAATGGAACAGGTGACACAGCATTTGAAGTCTGGTGAGATCGTTGTACAAGAACTCCCGTGGCCTATAGTTAGTTCAGGAATGGTTCTGGTTCGTAATCACTATTCACTGATTAGTGCCGGGACTGAGGGTTCTACTGCTAAGACCGCTCGTAAGAGCCTGCTCGGTAAGGCTAAAGAGCGGCCTCAGCAGGTCAAACAGGTGCTCGATACCCTCAAAAAACAAGGCCCTGTACAAACATACCGCGCAGTAATGAAGAAACTGGATGCCTATTCACCCATGGGTTATAGTTCTGCCGGTGAAGTAATAGAGGTAGCATCTGACGTGCAGAGTTTTGCCGTGGGCGATCTTGTTGCCTGTGGAGGTGCCGGTTATGCAAACCATGCGGAGATAATAGCAGTGCCAAGCAATCTATGCGTGAAACTCCCTGAGGATGCCGATTTGAAAAGAGCAGCCTACAATACAATAGGTGCGATTGCCTTGCAGGGCATAAGACAGGCCGATTTGAGGATTGGAGAGACTTGTTCTGTAGTAGGACTCGGACTTATTGGCCAGTTAACTTGTCTAATTCTCAGGGCAAGCGGTGTTAAGGTTGTCGGAATAGACATAAATCCAGGCATGGTAGAAATTGCCTCAAAACACTGTGCGAATCTGGCTTTTATCAGAGAAGAGCCTGGATTAGCTGAAAAGATAGGTGAGTTTACAGAAGGGATTGGAGTAGATGCCGTCATTATAACTGCCGGTACACATAGCCTTGATCCGGTAAACTTTGCTGGTCAAATCGCTCGGAAAAAAGGCCGGATTGTGATTGTTGGGGCAGCACCAACTGGTTTCGATCGAGATCCATATTGGTACAAAAAGGAGCTGGAGCTGCGCATGTCCTGTTCCTATGGGCCCGGCCGCTACGATCCCGAGTATGAAGAGAAGGGGATTGATTATCCTGCAGCTTATGTCCGCTGGACAGAGAAGCGGAACATGCAGGCCTTCCAGGAACTGGTGCATTCAGGTCGGATTTATATCGACTATCTCACTACCCATGAATTTCCTCTCGATGAAGCTGCAAAAGCCTATAATATGATCGTGAACCGATCGGAGCCTTATTTGGGGATTATTTTGAGATATGACGTGGACAAACCAATTAAAAAGGAACCTGTCACTGTAAACCAGATCCGTCCTGCTGGCAAAGTAGTCATAGCTTTCATAGGCGCAGGAAGCTACGCACAGCAGAATCTTCTTCCAAATATACCACGCAATGATAATGATGTGATCTGTGTTGGAGTCATGACGAATTTAGGTACTGAATCGAAGCATGTTGCCGAGAAATTCAACTTTCAATTCTGTACATCGGAACCATCGGACATTTTCGAAAACAATGCCATCAACACGGTGTTTGTTGCTACTTGGCACAACAGCCACGCAGAATATGTTAAGTCAGCCCTTACAGCCGGAAAGCATGTGTTTGTCGAAAAGCCACTTTGCCTGAGAAAGGAAGAGTTAAGTGAGATTGAAGAGCTGTACAACAATTTGAACCATTCCTCCCAGTTGATGGTAGGGTTCAATCGACGATTTGCCCCGCATGCTGTGGAACTAAAGGAGCACTTAGGTGATGCCCCGATATCCATGATCTATCGAGTTAATGCCGGTTCGATTCCGAAAGATGACTGGATCCAGGATAAGAAGATCGGTGGCGGGCGCATTATCGGGGAGGCTTGCCACTTCATCGATTTTTTAGCCTGGCTCTGCGGAGCTCTTCCCAGACATGTACATGCTGTAGCTATCCCTGATCCTGACGGTTTGAACGACACGGTTAGCATCAATCTGCAATTTGCGAATGGCTCAATCGGCAGTCTCAGCTACTTTTCGAACGGTTCTAAGGAGATGCCCAAGGAGTACATTGAAGTCTATAGTGCCGGCCTAATTGGTATAATCAGAGACTTCAGGGAATTGGAGATCCGTTCAACCGGCAAGCCCCGCCGCAAGAAGACCTTTGTCCAGGACAAAGGTCAGGCCTGTATGGTCAAGGCTTTCATTAATAGCATTAAGGAGGGCGGATTACCTATCATCCCCACCGATGAAATTTTTGCTGTGACACGAACTACTTTTGCCGTACTGGAATCTCTAAGGACCCACCAGGCAGTTTCTCTCTGACTTTATATGATTCAGGCTAAAGTTCAAAACTGCATCGAAGAGATGCTCTCCTATATCGAGTCGGCAGACTACGCCGGGTACGATCCCTATGATGCGTTGAATAGTCCTCTGATTCGATATATTGGAGCAAACAATAAATGGCTGCGAATTGGGGCGACACATCTGATCAGACGATCTCCTGTTAACCTGAGGCCATTGTTTGGCATTCGAAAGGGTCACAATCCAAAAGGAATCGGTCTTTTCCTTTGGGGCTATTCCAAGCTTTATGCGCTAACGAAAGAGCGGCGATATCTGGAGAGAGTCGATTATATCCTC
>JALGVT010000049.1 GCA_025774555.1 candidate division LCP-89 bacterium | reverse complement strand
GAATCGCAAGCGAAATATGACAATTGTGAAATCGCCTTCCCCCATGGGGGAAGGGAGCATTAGCCCAACAACTCTACACTTTCTAACTGTCCCACTTTTGTGGGGGTCAATATAAACAATAACAACAGATGAATATGCGTTGAAGAGGTTTAAAGATTACGTGGGTGATTGTTCTATGCTAACTATCACTAAGAGGGTAGTCATGAAGTACAGAGATCACTTGCTTCTTCGTATCAAACCAACTTCAGCGGCTATTGAACTGCGGCACATGAAAGCTTCTTTTTCATGGGCTGAAGAGAAGGCTGGCATCCGCTATGTTTACAGTAATCCATTCAGGCAAAAAGGATTAATGCCATCTGCTCCGAAATCACCTATCCCTAAATGCCTGTCTCCTGAAGAGAAGCAGAAATTTCTGGATGCGATCCACGAGGACAAATACAAGCTCGTGTTTAAGTTCTTTCTCCTCACAGGATGCCGTCGAGGTGAGGCAACAAAACTCGAATGGGATGACATTGATCTGAATGATATGGTGATTACCTTCTGGCAAACCAAGAGCGGCAGAGATCGAGTGATACCTATCAATTTGGAACTGATGCAGGTAATACATGCACTAGACCGTTCACAGAAAAAGCCGTTTCCTTACCATCCGGACTGGATATCGCACTTGTTTAAGCGATTCCTGAGAGTTGCTGGAATAGATAAGCCTTTCAGTTTACACTCACTCCGGCACACTTGTGGGTCAGATATGGCAAGGAAGGGTATCCCTGTCAACCAGATCAAGGATTTCCTGGGACACTCTTCACTCGAAGTAACACAGATCTATCTGCACTCACTACCCGAGGATTTGAGGAATGCAGCCGATGCACTTTCCTGCCTCGGATGATCTCATGCAAGGTTTTTGCAAGGTTTTTCTCCCTACAATACCCCGAAATACACAAAAATACCTACACATTGAGAGAGAAAAGCGACACTGTTTAGCGCCGCCATTTCATCGTTTTATACTCGTGGGCCCAGTAGGACTCGAACCTACGACCAACGGATTATGAGTCCGTTGCTCTGACCAACTGAGCTATAGGCCCCTTTGAGCACTAATATAATGATTTATTTTCCGCGTTTCAAGTGAATTATGTCCCCAAATTTTTCAAATGTTTTCATCACTGTAATAAAAAAAGGCTGATCCTAATGAATCAGCCTTTTTTCTATGTGAAGGAGAAATATTATTTGAGGAAGAGCATTTTCTTGATGTTATCATACCCGTAGTCACCGGTCAACCTTACAAAGTAGATACCGGCAGGCAGAAGTGAAGCATCGAACTCCTGAGTGTATTCACCCATCTCTTTGAAATTATCTACGAGAGTGCTCACCTCTTCACCGTTTATATTGTAAACAGCAAGCTTGACATTCCCACCATCACGAACATAATAATTGATCGTCGTGCTGGCATTGAACGGATTCGGGTAGTTCTGTGACAGTTGATATCCTGCCAGAGCCGTATTCTCACCGGGGAGGAAAGCCTCCGTTATCGGCGTTGCTGTGGCGATCAACTGATGTGTTCTTTCACGACCGTTGACATCGGTATCGGATATCTTGTAATAGTAGGTGATACCGTTGACGAGATCGCGGTCATCGATATACTGATAGTACTGTGTGGCTGCAGTGAATCCCTGACTCGGAATCAGGTCTGACGTAATTCTCTCAAAGCTACTCTGGGAATTTAAGGAGCGATAGATATGGAATCCAAGGTTGTCGTACTCGCTCTCAGTGCTCCAGGAAACCTTCACCAGTTCGTCAGCTCCGATAGCTGATATGGACACCAAAGTCACTGGCAGCGGCAGATCTCTACCGGGACCAAGGTTATCAAACATCCTTCTGGTAGCATCACCCATCAAAGTTCCATTATTGGCTGGATTACCCCCTATGGTCGCTGCATCGATGGCATCTCCTGAGGCAAAATTAAAATGGTAGAGTACTTCGGTATCACTATCTGGCGTTAATGGGAAGTCCAGGACGTCATCAGGGAATGACGTCAAGACTCCATCAGTGATTCGTATTTCATCCAGGTATCCCCAGAAATACCCGCCGCCAGTCTCATTGAAATAGCCGACGTCCATTGATGCAGTGCTGTTATAAACTGAACTCGGTGGATCAGTCGTAGCGTTAGTGTGGGATTTTTCGACGTTATTCGCGTAGAATTTTATCTTGTCTGTGCCTCCAGGATCAACAACCCAGGCGACGTGCGTCCATGTCCCTGCGGACAACACAGAATATTCGGTCTGCCACATATCCCAGCTTTCTCCATCGGCGCTTAAAAACGCTCGGAGAGCCCCGTTGCTAGTGAGCATGAAAGCCCAGGATCTTTGATTGCCGGTCACGTCCCATTTGGCGGCGATAGACTGAAAACTAACCAATCCTTGCGTAAGCACCCACGCTTGAACAGTAAAGGAACCATCAGTGAAATCAGTAAGATTATCGCTATCCGCTGCGGTGACATAATCACCTACTCCATCAAGGTCCAATACGCGAACGTTCCCCTGTGCAAATGACATGGCAGGTAATGCCAATAACCCGGCGCAGATAATCAACGCAGTCAGGATTGTCCTAATCTTTAAAGTCATTTTCTCCTCCTTCTAGAAAAGAATCCACGCCGGAGATAAATAGGCGCCCTTCCCCCCTATTATGCTGTAATTTTTTTTAATCTCGCACAATGCTCCGCTTTTTCTTCTGGAAAAGATACTATATGAACGCTGTCCAGTCAAGAAAATGATGATTTCTTTTGGGGGGTCATCGTGTATTTGTTATCCACTCGTATAATGTTGCTTATGCTTATTTATAGCGTGTAGTATTCACGTTATTTTGGTGCGGATTATATGAAACATAAAGAAAAATAATCAGCATTTATTTTAAATCGAAACAAATAAAAAATAGAGGAGTAAAACAGCCCCTGAATGACTTCAGGGGCTTGTTGAATTACTGGAGTTTCTTTGATTCACATCATGCGTGAAGTTACTCAACTGAGAATCCAAATTTGGAAAGTAAACTTATATCTTCTTCGTCGAATTGAGATATATCTTGCAATTTATAGCGCCCTATAGAACCAGGCGTTTCAGGCAGACTTAGAGCTTCCTCATATAATCTATTGTCCACCTCAATATCGAGAAATGTTATAAGTCTCTGTATTTCCAACTCAGGTGATTGACAGAGTTGATCGAAATTAAACAGTAAAAATCGATCATCTCCGATTTGCTCACCAAGATCGAGCACTTTATCATTTGCTTTTATCCAATATTTAAAGGATGCGCTTGGCTCTTCAAAACGGGATGACGGCTTCTGCACACCGTACATTGGGCCCCAGTTATATAACTGCTGTTGATTTTTACTGAATGCCATATCAAGACCATGCCTGATAGTATGAATATACCTGAAATCATCGAAATAATCTGCCAGATTTTCTATCAGCAAGTGAGAGTTAGGCTCCTTCCACCCCCAGCCAATATATTCACTACTGACATATCTCTTGGCGAACAAAAGGTGAAGCAATCTTATCACGGGCCAGATCCCTCTACCATCGCCTGTTGCATTGTGACCGGAAAGCGCCATTGATCCGGTAGCATTAAGCAAAAATGAATATTCTGATTTTGTGATGCTATCTCCCCCTAACATAAGCTTATGGAACAGATTAATGCCTCTAACAATTTCCTCCCTTTTTTTGTAATTCTTGTAAAACCACTTCGGTCTCTTGAAAATAAGTGTGTATAAGAGATTATCGCTGGCGCTGTTAAGATCATTGCCGATATAGAAGCCGAATTTCGAAAGAATTTCGGCAACGACTCTCGTTCCACTTCCACCAACGCCTCCGATTACTATGGGTCCTTTTTTTTCAGTAACGCTGTCCATGCAGATTTCCTTCATTTATTTAGAAAGTAGCTTGATTCAATTTAGCTGGTCAATGCTCAATTCCAGTGAAACTAAAGAACGGGGGAACAATAAAATTGGTGGTTTTGCTTGGTGTATTCGGGAATCAGCAAAGCATATATGAAGAAAAACTCGATTTGTCGTACACGCCGGCACTCAATCGGATTTTCTGTTTGCTGAACCATTCGGACTGTATGATGCATAATATGACTAAGGGTAGCGCATCAAATTTGCGGGAGCGTCTGGGAATCGAACCCAGCCTGGACGTTTCCACCCAACATACGGCTTTGAAGACCGCGGCGCCCACCAGGAGCGCATCCACTCCCATGAATGACGTTGGTCTTAAAAAGAGCTATAAAAACATCTATTTCGCCGCAGGTGTTTCAGCACCCGAGTCAGCGCCGTTCCTCTCAGATGGCTTGGTCGTGGTTTCAGGCGCTTCTGAAGAGATATCCTCGCCATTTTCGGGTTGGTCTTCTCCATCTGATGCCTGAGTGTCCTGGTCCTCTACCGGAAGCGTCTGTTCAACTGTAGTATCTGGCTTTTCTTCCTCTTGAACCGTTTCAACTGGCATCTCCACATCTGGAGACGGAACAGATTCTTCCTTCGTGTCATCCTCGCCCGTAAGAACTGCTGTTTGTGATTCCTCTTTCACCGCATTAAGATCAATCTCCGGTGAAATCGCTTCATCAGTTGAAGCTGTTTGTTCTGCATTGGGAGGTTCCACTGCCTCTGCGGCTGCTTCCTGCTGTGCTGTTTCTGGCTCCGGAGCTTTCATTCCATAGCGCTGAGCGATAAAGCAATCTTTACAGAGAACTGGTTTGCCAGTAATAGGTTTAAAGGGCACCGTGCTTTCACGTTGGCAATGTGCACAGATAACCTTATATGTCTCCTTACCTGATGGCGCTGTTTCACCCGTTGCTTCTGAAAATATATGTTCTCGCGCCTGTTTTCGCCTCTGTCTGCACTCTCTGCAATGACGCGGCTCTTTAAATCCTTTGCTGGCAAAGAACTGCTGTTCTTTTGCCGTAAAGATGAATTCGCGCCCGCAGGTAACGCATTTAATGTTCACATCCTGGAATTCCATAATATAATCCTGATAGTTCCTGGTGCTTTTATTACCTCCCGATTCTTGTTAAGTTCTGGTTACATAAGATGTCTTGCCGAGGCAAGAAGCGGGGTCTTTAATCTCTATTTATCGAATTTAAAAGCAATCTTTTCAGAGAGGCGCGAAGACAAACCTGAAAATGCGCCATTACTCATAGTGATTATTACAGCCTCTTTAGGCAATCTCTCCAGAATCCATTCGATTATTTTCTCAACGTTCGAATGATGGAAAAATTTCCTCCCTTGACCCGTTAAATGAGTTTCAAGCTGTGTAATACTCAGTTTCTGGTCCGAAGCAATCTGATCGCCTCGGTGAATGCCGCCTAGAACGATATAATCAGCGATACTCAGAGCATCTGCCAGCTCGCCCTGAAAAGTCTGCCGCACCATTGTGTTTGAACGAGGCTCAAACGCGGCAAAAACAGGTATATCAGGATGACGCGCGCGTACACTGTCAAGAGCTGCTTTTATTGCTGTTGGATGATGAGCAAAATCGTCATACACCCAGATTCGCCCATTAGTATATCGCTGTTCAAGCCTGCGCTGAACGCCTTCAAAACAGTAAATCGCCTCTGCAATTGCATCGGTCGAAGCGCCAGCGGCTTCAGCAGTGGCAGCGGCGGCAGTCAGGTTGGAAAGCTGATGCTCACCCCATAGCGCTGTTTTACATTGATACTCTTTACCTGACGCAAATTGAAGTACAAACCTCATGCCTGAGGGATCAACTTCAATTAACTCACTACGGACCTGAGCAAATGTTCCCTTTCCGAAGCTGATTACTGTACAAAACGCCTCTTGCGCAATCTGCTCTACGATTGGATCGTCAACATTGGCAATCAGGTGTCCATTCCCCGGTATCAGCCTGACGAGCCGCTTGAACTGTGTGACTATATCATCTATTGACGAATAAATGTCAGCGTGATCGAATTCGATGTTATTCAGTACAACCAATTGAGGTTGATACAACAAGAACTTGGAACGTTTGTCGAAGAAGGCAGTATCGTACTCGTCGCCTTCTATAGTGAACCAG
The DNA here is from genome assembly GCA_025774555.1 of candidate division LCP-89 bacterium. GTDB lineage: Bacteria > Electryoneota > B3-LCP > B3-LCP > B3-LCP > JALGVT01. The sequence continues at coordinate 11,358 of JALGVT010000049.1, read as the reverse complement.
TCGCCATCAGTAACATTGAACCCGCTTTCCCATCCGATGGGAAGTCCGCCTATCAGGTATCCTCCCGATAAACCGCAGTGTTGAAGGATATGAGCCAGCGCCGCAGACGTCGTCGTTTTTCCATGAGTCCCGGCAACCACTGCGGGCAGCTTTTGCGCTAATATCTCAGAATGGATCAGCTCTGGGAGGGATATGAAGTGAAGGCGTCTATCGAGCGCTGCTTCTACTTCTGGATTTCCCCTCGAAAGAGCATTTCCTATTACGACCGTATCCGGGTTTTTCAGGTTCTCTCTGCTATAAGGCGATAAAACCTCGATTCCTTCTGATTTAAGGAAATCGCTCATCGGCGGATAGACGCCCTGATCCGATCCCGTAACTTCCCTGCCTGATCTTTTCAGCCAGGCAGCGACCTGCGCCATCGCCACGCCGCAGATACCGATGAAATGAAATGAACGACCAAGTTTTTCCGACATCGCTATCAACACCCTATTTTAATATAACACATGGAAACTGTTATGTCAAGTAATTTATAAAACTCAGAGCGATTTTTCAATTGATAATCCGAGCACAGTGCGCCACTCCCATTTACTCTCATCGCTGTATGGTTTCGACAGGTATAAAGGGAAGGCGATTTCTACTAAACTGCCTTCAGGAAACCTGAACGAAACACCCCATCCGGCTTCAGCGACATAATCTTCCGAGCGAAGACTCATGAACGTGTCACCCTGGTCTCCTGCTCCCGAGTAGCAGAACATATTCACAGAAGGTTTAAAGCGGGGCGGGAGATCGTTAGTAAAGGAATCAAGGAAGCGAACTCTCGCATCGAGTTTTACCTTAACGCTCGCCACGTTATAAGCGTATGCAGGTTCAATGCTGTATCCCGGTAAATCACCGTCGCCAATAGCCCGGCTATTCCAGTCAGGAGGCAGCGCTGCCCAGCTTCGCAGCCAGCGCGATTGCGCTTGTTCCAGCAGAGCTTCGCCGCCTAACCCAATCCAGCATTGGATCGGTGCGTGATGTGTGGATTTACCATAGAATCCACGCAAGTTCATGCTGAATACACGACTTATTGGATAGCTGGAAATGATTTCTGCCATGGCGCGCGAGTAAGAGAAATCGCTTAAAGGAGCAGCGGTTTCAATCGAAGCGGAGGCATTCACCGTAATCTTTCCGAATCTTGGAAATACCTCCCCTTTGAAAACCGTTGCGCTTATTTGACCATTCTCCCAGCCTTCTGGTGTCGGCAGGTAATCTCTGTCAAACAGTTCATGGAAAAACCAGCGGATTCCGCCGCGCCATTGTACGCGGCTGTCAAACCCTTTTTTATCCTCATGTATCAGACGTATTTCGCCGCCACGGTGTCCTTCGTGCAGATAGCCCGAAAATCCCCAGGAACTCCCTGATCCAAGTGAGCGAAATTCGTTATCATAATCGAGTTCTCCCGAAACCTGTCCGCTTAAGGAACCAACTCTGACTGCCATATTCAACTTTGACCATTCTTTAAGGTAATCACCCTTGAAATAAACGCCGCCCTGCAATCCGTCAATTCCGTTATAGAAAACGGTCGGTGACCAGCGCACTCTATAAGCATCGACGGGTGAGACGTGCTGAAATGGATAATCGAATTCCCACTTCATCGGCGGCAAGATAGAGGTCGTATTATTCAGCGGGTTTATATCAGCAAGCAGATTCTGAAGGTCAACTTCGGCATATTTGTACTCTCCCTTATCCACATCGAAAACGTAGCGGTCATGCGGATCACGCCTCTGATCCCAGCGCGGCAGGCGGACGCCGCAGTCCGGCGGCGTCGGTTCGTCTAGAATGGGAATATAATACAGCAAAGATTGACCCGATCCATCTTCTACTCTCACTTTGACCGGAAGAATCATATCGCCTTCACGCCGGACGATCAACGTAACCTTATCGCTTTCTGTTGCTTTAGCTTTTTCTATCGAGTAATCGAGGCTCTTCGACCCCCGCACCCAGGCGTCATAGAACCATTCCATCGAGGTTCCGAGTGTTTTTTCCAGACTCTGCAGGAAATCCTGTTCGTAGGGATGGCGGAATTTCCATTCTGCGTAATAATCGTGCATGACCCGGCGTATCCCCTCCTTACCAATATAATACTGCAAGGCTAAAAACGCTGTTGCAGGCTTATAATAGGATGAAATCCGGTACTGCATATAGACTTCCGGCAGATCGGATTCGACGTGAAGCGGAAGGATATAGCCGCTCTTCTGCAGTTCGAGATAAGGTCTTAGTCCCCGATAAAAACGGTCTTGATCGGTTACAATCAGCGATCCGCGCCGCGTGAGAAAAATGTTCTCTCTACCGATCAGCTCTTCCATCATCCTTATTTCCCAGTAGGTGGTGAAACCCTCGTCGATAAAGGCGCGTTCCGTTTGGTTGGATCCTACGGCTCCCATAAAATAGTTATGTCCCATTTCATGCCAGAAGAGGAGCTTGTAGCGTGGCGAGTAGCCACTGCAAAAAACGATGCCCGGGTATTCCATCCCCGAAAAACAATCTACTACGGTAAATTCAGGATATGGAAACGGTCCGACTTCGCGCTCCATGATCTCTATGCCCTGGCGTGTCACTTCAGCGGCGTCATGCCATCCCGAAGCATGATCGCGCCGGGCGAGAATCCAGATATCGGTCTCGCCGCAGCGATCTTGATCAATGAGGAACTGTGGATCCGCCACCCAGGCGAAATCGTGCACATCCTCAGCATGGAAATGCCATGTTTTCGTGCGGTCAGTTGTTTCTGTCTTATTCTGAAATACCTCCACCGGATTGTCGATGAATTTTTGAAGATCAAGTCGTTCGCGCAATGCAACAGGGATCATTTCAACACGATTCACCAAAACGCCGGTTCCGCCCACTATGAATTCTTCGGGTAAAGTCAGGTGAAGATCGTAAATACCGAATTCTCCGTATTCCTCTCCGGTGCCCATGTACTGATTGTCCACCCACCCCATAACTGGATCATAAACGCAAACCTGCGGATACCAGTGCGCGCACTTTAACTGTCCATGAGCAAATGCGGATCGGTATGCCACGCTTCTGCCCGGAATATAGCTCTCGAAATCCATGGTGAGATGGACTTCGCTGCCCGGGACTAATGTCTCAAGCAATGGAACGGAAAAAATAGAGTAATTGAATTCCGGTGTAATCGAATTCCCGTCGCCGTCTCGCAGATTCTTCACTATCATGCTGCCGTAATCTTCCGGCGAAGCATTTTCGATGCGGCGGCTGCCCCGCGCATGCCAGCGCCTGTGCGCCGGGCTTCCAGGCTGAAACGAGTTGTAATATGCATGGAAGCGGAGTTCATCCAGTGTATCCGGAGAATTGTTTTTATAGGTGAAATCCAAACGTCCCAACAATGTTCGTCCATCATCACCGAGAGCAACGTCCATCTTATAGGATACATCCTGCTGCCAGTAGGGTCGAGCGCTTTCAGCCACGGAAAACGCGGATACTGATATAACCAGCGCCAAAATCAAGTGTTGAAAATTCAATTTCATGACTCATTCCTGTTTGTCTTCTTTAATACTGCCCAGGAAATAGGTAACTTCTTCATAATCCGGCGCGGTGGCTCTTCCACCTAATCCTCTGCACACCAGAGCGGCAACTGCGGAAGAAAATCGGCAGCGCCTCTGCATATCCCAGCCGCGTTTCAAACCGTAAAGATAGGCTCCGTGGAATGCGTCGCCAGCGCCTGTGGTATCGAGTACAGGGACTTCAAATGCCTCATATCTGCCCGATTGCTGATCCTCCAGCCAGCGTCCGCCTCTCTCACCCTGCGTAATGATGATACGCGAGGGTCCCAGAGACTTTATCTTCTCAATCGCACTTTCTGCTGATAATCCGGGAAACGTCCCTTCAACGAAATCAGTTGATACAATAGCGTGATCGGTGAAGTGCAGCAGAGCCTCTATCTGATCTCGAGGACTGCCTGCATCTAGAACGACCTCTCCCCCGCCCTGTCTGCATAGTTGCGCAGCCCGCAGACAGACGTCCGCCTGCCTCCCGTCGATCAACAGCAGCGGCGTTTTTACGAACAGTTCTTTCGGAATTTCCTCCACTTGAATTGGCTCAACGTCGCCGGGCGCCAGCGCAACGGTGCGGTCGCCGGTATGTTTATCAACCCATATGTAAGCGCTGGGTGAATGACGGTCAGGGCGCATCCGCAATGCTGACACGTCAACTCCATACCGCTCGAGATCACAGCGGATTTTCAACCCCTCCTGCCGGTCGCCGATAGCTCCCACGAAAGCCGCCCTGCCTCCAAGCCTGCCAAAAACAGCCAGCGCGGTGGGAACAGGACCGCCGCCGCAAGTAACGCTGTCAACAGCTTCAACCTTCTGATTCGGACCGGGATAGCCAACGAAAAGGAGTATAGTATCCCAGGCGCACAGACCGATTCCGACTGCATCAAACGGCATTTTTCCTCTCCGAATCTAACCTTGTAACAAAATCATCGACGGCATTAATCCAGTCTGGATGAAGAAGCTCGTTCGGGGTTTCCCGATACCAATGCCGCGGGAATAAGCGCTGGTAAGCGCTCTTGCTGAAACGGCTGTCCATCAGCAGAATAATACCGCGATCCTCTTCGCTGCGGATAACTCTGCCTACAGATTGGATCGCCCTCTGCATGCCTGGATACATATAGGCAGACTGGAAACCGTCATCGCCCATCCTGTCGTAATAGGCTCTGATTAAATCGTTCTCCGTGCAGACTTGTGGAAGACCGATACCCACGATCACAGCCGCTTCAGCCTGTGCACCGGGCAGGTCGATGCCTTCAGCGAAAACGCCGCCCATTACAGAACAGAACAGACCATTTCTGCTGTGCCTGAATTTATCAAGCAATTCTTTCCGCTGGAAATCCGTCATCCCCTCTTCCTGCAGAAAGATCGGCTTTACTTTCAGATTAAGGATAATCCGGCGCATCAGGTCAAAACTTGGGAAGAATGCGAGGACGTTTCTATTTGCGTGCGAATAGAATTGTTCGATTTTACTGGCAATAGGAAGGACGTTCTCAGCTCTCTGACGATAAAGCGTCGTCACTGACGAATCGATCAAAATACGGCGGTTTTCATGCGGAAAGGGATTATCGAACGTCACCTGCTCTGCATCACTCTTAAGTCCGAGCCTTTGCGCGGAAAAATCCAAAGGCTGAAGGGTTGCGGACATGCAAACAGCGGAATGAACCGCATCGAAATCTTCTCTTAAAAAAGGCGAAGCATCTAAACAGATGACCGCCAGAGCCGGGGATGGCGTTCTATACAGCAGGTGCGCGAAGTTATCCCCTTCATAGTTGAGGACGCGCACGAGCTTCTCGAGATTCCTGTAGAGCGACATGACCGGATCATCATCAGCCGCCGCTTCAGATGAGGTCTGTTTATACCAGTAAGGAATAACGACAGCTTCAAAATCATTCAGCATCTTCTCCCATGCCGCTTGTGAAAGCTGCACAGGATATGGATCGGGTGAAGATGGCGCTGCCGCGAGGTAATAATCAAACTGCGATTTAATCTCGCTTAAAACCGCATTAAATGACGACCACCCTTCAGATTCAAGTTTCTGAGCAGCATCCTGAATATCTGCTAAATCAAGTCTGGCAGAATAGTAGCTCCTGGCTCTTTCCGGCAGGTTATGCGCTTCATCCGCAATGAGAATAAGGCGGGATGGATCGCGTTCTTCAAACAGTCTGGTCAGGCGGCATGTCTGATCGAAAGCGTAGTTATAATCACCAATAACCAGATCGGCGTCTTCACATAGTTGAAGCTGTAACTCATACGGGCAAAGCATCCGCCGCTGACCCATTTCACTGGTTCGATCCGGATGGATGATGCGTTCCTTCAACAGCAATTCCAAGGTTCTCGTGCCTTGCAAACGCTGGCTGAATCCATCAATATAGCGGCACTCTTCAGGATCGCAATTCATCTCCTCCTTCAGGCATATCTTCTGCTTGGCGCGTAGCAGCAGAACTCTCGGGAAATCCCTGCCGCCGTTGATGCTTTCAGCCGTTGCGAACACCAGATCCTGTTGTGTCGTTCTGGAAGTCAGAAAGAGAACCTGTTTGTCATTTTTCAGCGAAAACTGCAACGCTGTGAACAGCGCCGCCGCCGTCTTTCCCAATCCGGTTGGCGCTTCAAACAGGAGATCGCGCCTCTTTTCGAGACATTCTTTAACCGTTTCACTGATTTCACTCTGACCGGGGCGAAGATATGGAAATGGAAAAACTATTGCTTCCGATAGCTTTTTCTTCTGCTCTGCTTCGCGCTGCCGCCTGATCTCCCGCTCAATTAGATTATCGACCGCATTATGTATTAACGGTTCGACTTCTTCAGAATTATAAGGGATTTCAAAGGCGCGCTGCTTTCCATCTGGCAAATTGATATAAAGCAGCCGCCCTGCGCACTTACGCTCTTCCTGTTTCTTAGATAAAAGATACAGATAGATTTCCAACTGACGAACATGACGCGGGAAAGATTCAATAGAAAACGCCGCAAACTGTTTTTGCGACATTGCCACCGTTTTGATCTCTTCGATAACTGAACGGTCGATCTCCTCAATCAAACCATCCAATCTGCCGCGAATCCGAATCTGCCATTCATTGGAACCTTGATCAGGATTGCTCAAACAGACGTCGAGGTGGACTTCATGCTGATATGAAATTGTCTTCTGGCGTTTTTCCTGGAATTTCCTGTGAGCCTCGCTGCCAATTCTACCTCGAAGCGAGAAAGATGGTCCTGAAGAAGTCGAACCCGCCTCAGCGACCAATCGTGCCAGTTCGCCGACGGATAGTGTAAGCTGCCGTTTATCGGGAAGGATAATCACGAGATGTCTATATGATTGGAGCAAAAAAGGCGGCTGTCTGCCACCTTTTATTGTGCCGGAGGTGGGACTCGAACCCACACAGGCGTATTGCCCGCCGGTCCCTGAAACCGGTGCGTCTACCAATTTCACCACTCCGGCTCGATAGAAATATTAATGAACCGAAGATTGGAAATATACCAAATATTATCATATATGTCAAGCGAATTTCGATGAAAAGGGTTAGGTATTATTTTGTAAATTGGAATTCATCCATCAGCCTTGATGATAATACACTATCACCGATTAACGCTTATGTGCCAAGATTACGCGAATTTATAGGATTCCACCAATTTAATCAGCGTAATAAGTTTAATCAGTGAAAATCAGTGATTCAGATTTTTCTTTTAATTGTGTCAGGTCTTGGTTCCGGCTCGCCGGAAGTGTGACCTGACACTTGATTATAATAATATCTCGACTTCACCAAGACGATTAAAACGCTTGACTTTTTGTTCACTTTGCCGTATTATTAAAGCAATCAAGAATTAACACCGCTGCCGTATGAAAATCGCCACGAACAATGATACCATCCAGCCGGTAATTCCGGCATCCACAAGCCTGCCTGAAATCACTGTTAAAGCAATAATATTGGGCATTATTTTGTCCGTAGTCCTGGCGGGTGCCAACGCTTATCTCGGTCTTTTCGCAGGCATGACCGTCTCTGCTTCTATACCAGCCGCGGTCATATCTATGGGTGTACTTCGTTTTTTTCGTAACTCAAATATTCTCGAAAACAACATCGTCCAGACCGCGGCATCATCCGGCGAATCGCTGGCAGCCGGCGTTATCTTCACACTGCCCGCCCTGGTGCTGATGGGCTATTGGACAGGCTTTCCCTGGCTCTGGGTAACACTTATTGCCGGATTGGGCGGCTTGATCGGTGTGCTCTTCACGATCATCCTGCGCCGCGCTTTAATCATCGAAGGCAGATTGACCTATCCTGAAGGAATCGCCACAGCAGAAGTTCTAAAAAGCGGCGAAGAGGGCGGCGGAGCCGTTAAATATATCGCTATCGCCGGTCTGCTCGGAGCGTTCTTCAAGCTTTGTGAGACCGGATTTCACCTCTGGTCAGCGACAATCGAAGGAGCGAGAAACGTCTTCGGCAGTCTGTTCTATTTCGGCAGCAACCTCTCCCCCGCCTTAGTTTCAGTGGGCTATATCGTCGGTTTGAACATATCCGTGCTGGTGTTTTCCGGCGGTTTTATCAGTTGGATGATCTGCATTCCGATCTATTACGCTATCAACGGCGCGCCGCCCGGAGATTTCAATTCTATTGTCGATATCGCCTATGAGATCTGGTCAACCCAGATACGATATATCGGCGTCGGCGCTATGGTGGTCGGCGGATTATGGGCGCTTATAAACTTAAGAAAACCGATTATCATGGGAGTAACTGCCGGTCTTTCCGCATACAAGGGAACTTCGGCCAGCATGACATCTCTGCCCAGAACCGAACGGGATATCCCGACAAAATGGGTCTTCATCGCGCTGGGTGCGTCTATTGTACCTCTGTACGCCTATTATGTATTGGTTGTCAAGGACGTCGGCATTTCGCTGATCATGGCAGTCTTCATGCTGATTGCGGCAGCGCTGTTCTCCGCCGTTGCCGGATACATGGCTGGGCTGGTGGGATCGTCTAACAATCCGATATCCGGAGTAACAATTGCGACGTTACTTTCTACTGCGCTTCTGCTCTTAGTTTTAATGGGCGCAGGTAATCCAGATGGCCCGGCAGCGGCGATTTTGATAGGCGCTGTCGTCTGCTGTGCCGCCGCCATCAGCGGAGATACCCTGCAGGATTTAAAAGCTGGGCAGCTCGTGGGAGCCACTCCCTACAAGCAGCAGCTAATGGAAATCCTCGGAACGGTCTCAGCGGCTCTGATCATGGCGCCGGTTTTGATGCTCCTGCTGAACGCTTACGGTTTCGGCACAGCCACACCCGAACATCCCAATCCACTGACCGCGCCGCAAGCGACACTAATGGCAGCGGTGGCAACAGGCGTCTTTCACGGCGGCTTACCCTGGGGTATGATCGGCATAGGCGCGTTAATCGCCGTTGCTATCATTATATTCGATCAATATCAGGAGAAAAAAGGAGCTTCTTTCAGAGCGCCGATCCTGGCTGTCGCCGTGGGTATTTACCTGCCTATAGAATTATCCACGCCTATCTTTGTCGGAGGCATTATTTCGTATCTTGTAAAAAGGAAAGCGAAGGGGTTCAAATCCCTGCCCGGATTCAAGGAGTTACAGGCAAAATCGGATCAGGCGGGATTGCTGTTTGCTTCTGGATTGATAACCGGTGAAGCTTTGGTCGGCATCCTGATGGCAATTCCCATCGTCATTTCAGGCAACGCGGACGTGATGGCATGGGTAGATGCTCCTCTGGGCGGTTTCCCGGGGATGATATTGCTCGCAGGAGTCTGCTACTGGCTGTACAAAGCGGCTGTGGGGATTTATAATAGAAGAGAAACTGTCAGCTAATAAAGACGAGGACACATGATAAAAACTCCTCCCGGCATCGAAATAGAGGAAATACCGATAGAGAAACGGTATCGCAGCAACCTGCGCGGTTTATTGACGCGGATTCGGATGATATATGAGTCTATTGAGGACAGATTTGGCGATGACGGCTTGGATCTGATTCGCGAAGTCAGCACGAAATACGGGCAGGAGATAGCTCAGCGCGTTCGAGAGCGTGAAGGCTATATGGACATTCATGACGTTGCGAAATTCTTAGTGAAAGTGTTCAACGGCATGAGATCAGAAGGCGAAATTCTCGAATGGAACAATCAACGGGTAGTCATCATGGTGCCGCAATGCCCCTACCCCTTCACCAGACCCCAAACATGTGAAGCGCACACTTCCATGGAGGAAGCGCTGGTAAAGGGACTCAATCCTGATCTCGATTATATAATCGAGAGGTGCATTCCGCGCGGTGATAAGGAATGCTGGCACGTTCTTTCTGCAAAGCCAAAATAATGCGCGCCGTTGATATGAAAATGACAAATATCGCGCTGAAAATCATTCACGATCTTCAGGATCTTTTCATCCCGGATTATTGTCTGGCGTGTAATGACTCTATTAACAAAAATAGCAGTTACCTCTGCAGCCGCTGCTGGGCTGGACTGACGGTTTATCCTGACAGGAGTGGCTACCCATTTCGCTCGCTTCGAAGTGTGCTGGATCGTTTGTGGATCGCTTGGGATTATGATGATACTATAAGGCTGATTATTCATAATTTCAAGTATAAACTTAGACCCGATCTTGCCGACTTGTTAGTTGATGAATGGCTGCAAATCATCCGTCATGAAGAACTGAAAATGGACGTTGATATGCTGGTGCCGGTTCCCATTCACTCAGCACGTCTCAGGATGCGCGGGTTTAACCAGAGCGGGTTGATCGCCTCATCGCTGGCAGCACGGTTTAACCTTCCGGTCGAAACTGACAACGCTATCCGTAACGTCAACACTCCATCACAGACGAAACTTGACATTGGTAAACGCTGGCGCAGCGTTGCGAATGCCTTTGAAATACGGCATCCAGCGGTATTCAGAAACAGGAAGGTGCTAATCATCGATGATCTGGTAACTTCCGGCGCCACGCTGCACTCTTTAGCGCTTCAGATACGAAATTGCAACGCTGCCTCTGTCTCTGCGGCTGCGTTGACATCGCCTTGCGGCGAGGGACAAGCAATCTGAAAAATATTGTTGACATTTTACCACTTTTAGTGTAAATTTATCCTGATGCAATCTCGGGGGATGTTATGTTTAATGAAGATGTGAAAATTCGCCAGGAGATCAAGCGGCTCCAGAAAAGACTTAAAAAGTCACCGTTGCTGTTCGCCCGCCTTGGTGAATGCTATTTGCAGATAGGGGATTGGACAAATGCTGAAAAAGTCCTGACCAAAGGGTGTGAGGAAAATCCTGATTATGCAACTGGATATCTCATCTTGGGTGAAGGATACCTTTACAACGGTTTCCAGGGAGACGCGAAAAACTGCGCTAATAACGGATTGGCGAAGGATCCATCTCACTTCGGGTTGCTGCATCTACTCGAAAGAATAGAAAAACAGGTTTCTCCAGAAACCGGTCCGCCCATAGTAAAGAAACAGATTTACTCCCTCGATCCGCTGCTCGATGGAGCTCAAGAATCTTTTAAGGAACTTGAACCTTTCGAAGAACCATTCGTCGAGTCAATTGCAGATTTGATTTCTGAAGAGAGTGACAACGCGATTACAGATGAAGCTGCCGAAGATACAACGGCGGCGCAATTGGTTGAAGATACTGCAGAAGAGAAAGCTATCGCTTCAGACATCGAATCCGATATCGAAAAACCGACCGATGAGAAGATCGAGGAAGCTGAAGAACCCGAGTCTGATGAACTTGAAACTGAACTGAAAGCCGAACCTGAGGACACTGAGACTGCTGAAGATACAGCGGCGGCGGAATTGGTTGAAGATCATGCAGAAGAGAA
>JALGVT010000017.1 GCA_025774555.1 candidate division LCP-89 bacterium | reverse complement strand
GCCGAACCCGATGACGCTGAAACTGCTCAAGCGCCTGTCAAGCCGCCTAAATCAAAGGTCAAAGCTGCCAGAAAAACAGCGGCGGCGGAATTGGTTGAAGATCATGCAGAAGAGGAAACTGTCGCTTCCGACATAGAACCCGATATCGAATTACCGACCGATGAGAAGATCGAGGAAGTTGAAGAACCCGAGTCTGATGAACTTGAAACTGAACTGAAAGCCGAACTCGAGGACACTGAGACTGCTGAAGACGCAGCGGAGACAGAAGTCGTTGAAGATCATGCAGAAGAGGAAACTGTCGCTTCCGACGCTGAACCCGATATCGAATTACCAACCGATGAGAAGATCGAGGAAGTTGAAGAACCCGAGTCTGATGAACTTGAAACTGAACTGAAATCCGAACCTGAGGACACTGAATCTGCTGAAGAACAGGCAAAACTAGAGATAACCCCTCCGGAAAAGGATGAATTACCTGATAAACTGGAAGATCTACCTACAGCAGAAGATGTCAATGACGTAATCTCGGATGTAGAAAAATCTCTTAAAGATACAACTCACAAATTAGGATTAAGTGCTGAAGAAGAAGACCTGCCCGAAACAGAATCTTCCCTGAAGGAGGTTGAGAAAGAAGTAGAGCAGGCTGTCGAATCTGAGACAGCGCAGCATGAAATCCAAGATGAATTGGAAGAGGAATATCCGGATAAAAAAGTTAAACAAGTTGAACAGAAATATAAGCCGCCAGGTGCTGATCCATTCGGTCTTGATGATTTTGTTGATGAGGAGCCGGCGGATGCTGATCCGTTCGGTCTTGATAACATAGCTGAAGAGGAAACAGCGTTAGAACCGGAAACACCGGCTGTTGAAAAGGAAGAGGAAGACCCGGCTCAAACCACAAAACAAGCTGACAAGGAAGAAGGACTGGCGGATTCTGATCCGTTAGATCTTGATATTAAAGTTGAAGAGGAAGATGAAAAAACAGAAGATGCTCCAGAATCTGATTCTTCAACTGATGAGATAAAACCACCTAGAAAGAGAATCGCGACAAAAACCTTAGGCGAGTTATACGCTTCCCAGAATAAATTAGACGAGGCGATAGAGATATACGCCAAACTGATAGAGAATAAACCTGATAATCAGAAATACAAAGACCGTATTAATGAACTGAAGAAGTTGAAAGCAACCGGATTTGGCTAAAGTGCAGATTAGTAGAATTTACCGCTTACGCGAGGAACTTCAACGACGAGATATATCGAATTTCATCGTAACGCGTCTCTCCAATATCCGCTACCTCTGCGGGTACACCGGAAGCGCTGGTTTTCTATTTATCACACCCCGGAAAGTTCGCTTCTTCACCGATTTTCGGTACAGGGAGCAGGCAGCAGAACAGGTTTCCAACGCTGAAATCATTATCTATAAAGATGACCTGCTCAAGGAACTAAAACGCCGCTCTTTCAACCTCAAGGGTTTAATCGGTTTTGAAGCTGACTGGATGGACGTGGCAACCTACGAACAGTTATGCTATGTCTTTTCAAGTGCTCTCGAATGGACACCAACAATTAAAATAGTCGAATGCATCGCCGCGGTTAAAGAGACGCAAGAGGTGGATAAAATCAGGAAGGCTGCCGCTATTACTGATGAGGTATTCAGCGAAATCCTGAAACTGCTTAAACCTGGTGTTCGAGAACTGGATATTTCGGCTGAAATCTCATATCTGCATAAAAGGAAGGGCGCCAGCGGCGATTCCTTCCCACCTATCGTTGCTTCGGGTCCTAGATCAGCTCTGCCGCACGGTCTCGCCAGTGATAGAAAGATATGTTTAGACGATCTCGTCACCATCGATATGGGCTGCGTTTATGACGGTTATTGCAGCGATTTAACTAGAACAGTTGTCGTCGGGAAAGCCAAACAGAAAGCCCGGACAATATACAATCTGGTATACAGAGCACAAAGCGCAGCTATCGAAGCGGCTAAAGATGGTATGAGTGCGAAGAAGTTGGATGAGGTCGCCAGAAAGATAATTCGTGATAAAGGTTATGGTGATCGATTCGGGCACGGCTTGGGACACGGTTTGGGAATCGAGGTTCATGCTGAGCCGAGACTGTTCTTCGCATCTGATGACATACTCACCGCCGGAAACGTCTTCACCATTGAGCCCGGAATTTACATCCCCGGATTCGGCGGTGTGCGCATCGAAGATGATATCTGGCTCAGGAAGGATGACGCCGAAATGCTCACTAATTCTACCCGGGAATTAATCGAAATATGATTCGATTCAATCGAGTCTATCGCTATGAGCCGACTATAAAACTGGCAGATATTTAAATTGTCTCCTGCATGAGACACAATCGGTATGATTTTATGATAGGAACAGTGATGAAAAACGCGGCGAACCCCCTTATAGGGGTTCTGCTTATTTTTGTTATCGTTTTACCGGCGTATTCGCTTGATTCGCCGCGCGAGATATTAATTGAAGCAGATCGTATAGTTACGTTGAATCCGGATAACGAGGCAGCGCCAACAGGTCTTCCTGATCTGGACGCTTTCCTGAGCCGATTCCCCGGCACGATTACCCGTTATGCTGTCGAGACTCATCCCGGACGACATGCTCAGTTTAAAAAATACCTGTTGCTCCGGATGGATACAGAAAGTAACCTCCTTCTAACAGAAATACTGCAGAGGATCTCCGCGCTTTCATCCGTAAGATGGGCACAACCCAACCGGCGGTTCAAGACTCACTTCTACCCCGATGACCCTGAATTCCCTCAGCAATGGGGAGCTGATAGAATTCACGCGCAGGATGCCTGGGACGTTACTTTCGGCGATCCCGGAATCCCTATAGCCATTATCGACACCGGATGTGATATGGATCATCCCGATCTAATCGCTTCACTCTGGACGAACGACGATGATATCCCCGACAACGGCATTGACGATGATAACAACGGCTTTATAGACGATACATACGGCTGGGATTTCGTTGACGCGCCCTCTTTCCCTACCAATGGCGATTATCTCGTTCGAGACAATGACCCTTCGGATGAAATGGGTCACGGAACGGCGATGGCTGGAATATGCGGAGCGGTAATTGATAATGATACAGGCATTGCTGGAGTTGCCCCGGACTGCCCGTTGATGATATTGAGAGCGGGCAATTCAAACGGGTTTCTGCAAGAAGATGACGTCGCTTCAGCCATTCTATATGCTCTGGATAATGGAGCTAAAGTCGTCAACATGAGCTTTGGCGATATACAGGCAAGCCCGATGCTCGGTGATGCGATTGAATATGCCTATCAGGGAGGGATGGTATTCATTGCCGCCGCCGGAAATAACGGCGCGCCTATCGCTAACTACCCAGCGGCTTTCGGACCTGTCCTCTGCGTAGGTTCAGTCACCCAGAATGACGTTCGCGCCTGGGATTCCAACTACGGCGTCTCACTTGATATCCTTGCGCCCGGAGTGGAAATCATTTCGACACTCCCTGAAGGCGAATATGGATTGATGCCGCCCACAGGAAGCGGCACATCGTTCGCGGCTCCCCACGCTTCAGCGGTCGCTGGTCTCGTTCTTTCTCTTCACCCTGACTGGGGTCCGGATGAAGTTAGATCAGTCTTGAAAAGCGCTGTTGATGACCTTGATCCAGCCGGTTGGGATCCCGAAACCGGACACGGCATTCTGCGCGCCGATAAAGCCGTTTCTATCGATGAAGCTCTCGTTGCAAAGATCACCTTTCCTGAAACCGGTCAGGGTTTTGCCAGCATCGATTCACTGGAGATTTCGGGCAGCGCATCAGGCGTCTATCTGCAGAGTTACCAGCTTTATTACGGATCAGGCGACAATCCAGATACCTGGATTCCTATCCCTGGTAGCTACAAATCACAGGTTGTCAATGACCTATTAGCTATATGGACCTATTCAAATCCTGCTGACAGCGTCTATACTATCAGACTGGTTGTCATGGATATTTACGGTCTGCAGATTGATGACCGCTCTGTCATTTCGCTTGATAATTCTAAACCGAACATATCGAATCTGACGGTCGTCCCCATATTGGACGCTGACCGACCTTCATACCTGCTTACTTTCGACACAGACGACCCCACAACCGGTAAAATCCGGCTGAATGAATCTTCAGGGCAGAGCAGCAGGTGGCTAACACAATCGCTGGGATATGAAACCAAACACCATACCGCGCTGATAGGTAAGTATCTGCCCTACAAATCATTCGATTACTATGTGTGGGTTGAGAACACAAGTGGATTAGCTGCCACTACGGACACACTCACCGGAATCGATTTGACCTCCCGATCAATCAATAACGTTAACTATTTTGTAGAGATGCCTCCCGCTGAAATCCCCCCCGGCAACCTCTATGAAGAAGCCACTGATCTCGATCTGGATGGCTTCCTCGAAATCTGGATCGACACGCTGGATGAATCCGGCGGAATCGCAGAACTGCGAGTTTATGAAGCGACAACGAGCTGGGCATTTGCCGACCTCGGACTCGATTTCGGACTTGAAATTCCGAAATCAATCGGAGACAGTGATGATGATGGTCTCGCTGAACTACTCACACTATACGCAGGCAATACCAGGATATTTGAAGCAAACGCGCCAGGTGAACTCCCCGATCCTGCAAATATATCATGGCAAGACAATTCTGGCGACGTTTGGGGAGCGAAGTTATTGGATATAGATAGTACAGATGGCTGGGGCGAGGTCATCCTCGAGTCGGATAAAGTCTATCATATCTATAAAAACTGGGGCGGCGGCGCGCTTCAATACATGCAGGCGCTGCCTAACCCGTTCAATGAGCCTTTAGTCAATATGCCTCCTTATTGCCGCGTCAACGATTATGATAACGATGGGAAAGCGGACATTCTATTCGGAGATTATGCCGGTAACGCCTACATCTACGAACGGCAGACGAATGGATCATTTGAAGTGAGCTGGATGGTTTCTCTGCCGCTATTAGACACAGGAGAGTTTCTCACTGACGGCGACTTTAACGGTGACGGATTTACAGAATTTGCCATTCTGGCGCATACTGAAACCTCATTGATAGGTGAACACCAGGCGGAAACGCGCTACTGGGCATTGTACATCTTTGACAATGTCTCAGATAATCAATATGAGATCGCCGATACGCTCTACTTCTTTGGAGCGGAGAATACCTCGGATTTTGCATCAGGGATAAACTCAGGCGATGTGCTGGGTGATGCATCATCAGAAATATTGCTATGCTTATACCCCGACTTCTACGTCGTAAAATGGGATGAACTGCAGGATAGATACAACGCGGTCTGGTATTCCCCGGATTGCCGCAGTAATGAAGCGTTAGTGGGCGATTTTAATCGCAACGGTCATAATGAATTCCTCTTTAACACCGATTCTGAAATCAGGATTTTTGAAGAGGTCGGCGAATGGTCTTACCGGTTGCCGCCGCCACTGAACTTCCAGGCGCTCGCTTCCGATACAACCAGAATCAGGTTGAGCTGGCAGGAAGTAGAGAATGCCGATGAATATAATGTCTTTCGGGGTGATACAGAAAATAACCTCGATCTGCTGGTGACGCTGCCAGGCAGCGCTGTAGAATACGAGGATTTTGACGTTGAAAAAGATACCACCTATTACTACGCTATCGCAACCTTCAAACTTGGTTCAGGACTTGGACCGTTTACGCCGGCAATTCCGGCAACGCCCAACGAATCTCCATATGTTATCGGCGATTCAGCACACTTCACACCGCCGGGCTTCGTAACGGTTCAGTTCAGCGAGCCTATGAACAGCACGCTTCTCGACGTTAGCAATTACTGGATATTCGGCACTGAGGTTCAGCCTAATTCGGTAATATCGGATGCAGGAAATACCAGAGCCGTTCTATCTTTTGAAGTTGCATTTGAGGATTCGACTGATTATCCTCTGCTGATTCACGAAGTATACGATCTTCAGGGATCGTACTTTTCCAACATCGAAAATCCTGACACTCTAAGTTTCTTCGTCCCGTCTATAAGCAGCGCTGCCCCCTACTTAGCGTCCGTTGTGCCCGATCAAATACGGAACATACTGACACTTTTGTTTTCAGACAACATGCAAGCCACTGATTTAAGTGTGCTCGGAAATTACGATATTGACGTCGATGCGGGTGAAGGATTAAACGGTGACCCAATCGTAATTCATTCAGCTACTCCCGATGTCAATATGAAGAACGTTGTGCGTCTGGATATCGATCCGGACACTCCTATCGGCGCGCTGGGAAAAACTTACAGAATTACAGTGAATGATGTCTGGAGCCTCAGCGGCGTTATCATCGATCCCAACCATAACTCTCTCGTTATAAGCCTGTATAGCCCGGATCTGAAGAGAACCTTCGTCTATCCAAATCCCTATAAACCCGGGATGCAGGTAGATGGTGAAGAGTGTGTCGTCTTCGCTAACCTGACTATGGATGCAGAGATAAAGATTCTGTCGGTTTCAGGTATCTGTATCCGAACTCTGCGGACGTCAGGGAATACCTCGGGCGGCTTGCGCTGGTATCTGGATAACGACCGCGGTGAAAGAGTCGGTTCTGGAATTTACCTGTATCAGGTCACCGGCGGCGGTGATTCGTTCTGGGGAAAAATCGCAGTGGTGCGTTAATGCGAATAGGTCTGACCGGCGGAGTCGGATGCGGCGCCTCTGAAGCTGCCAGACATTTGGAATCACTGGGAATCCCCGTTGTTTCCGGTGACGAAATCGGACACCGTGCGCTGCTTAAGGATAGTGTTAAAACGGTCATCCGGCAGGAATTCGGGAATAAAGTCTTCGCTGACGATGGGGAAATTGACCGGAAACTGCTGGGACAGATCGTCTTTGCAGATGATGTGGCGCTCGAGACATTGAACACGATCATACACCCCGTCATGCTGGAGATCCTGAAACACGAGGTTTCGGAGAAGGAGACTGAAAACGGCACAGTCGTCGTCGACGCGGCGCTGATCTACGAATGGGAATTGCAGGATTTCTTCGATAAAATCATACTGGTAACTGCGCCTATCGAAAAGAGAATAGAAAGAGTTATGATGCGCAGTGGTATCACGCGGATAGAGGTCGAACAGCGCATCTCCGCGCAGATGCCAGTTGAAGATAAAGCAGCAATGGCGGATTATGTCATTAATAATGACAAAACCGTCGAAGACTTGCACAAAAAGGCGGATCATATCTGGAATTTGATAAACCATATTTGACTGCTGATACACTCTTGCTATTGTCATTCCTGCAAGCCCCTTCGGGGCGCAGGCAGGAATCTATTGCAGGGGCAAGCCTCCACGCTACCATATCATTCTGAGCCGCCGAAGGCGTAGCGCCACGAAGTGGTCCTCTTTTGGGAAAGAATCTCTTTATATGAAAATTGTTGGGGTTGTCCCAGAAGTCCATTTATTGTCATCGCGAACGAAGTGTGGCGATCCTTAAGGTTTTGTAATACAGGAGTATACCGCTTCATCCGTCGGCTGACGGATTCCTCCTGCCGTAGACATCCCTATGGGACAATGACACGTTTCTATGCTTTTGGAACAGCCCCAGTTGACCAACTGTTTCCCATCGCACGTGAGCGTTATTGTGTTGCGTCTGGTCTTGGTTCCGATTTTTCGGAAGTGTGACCTGACGCTTATTATATCCTTCAATCTCATGAAAGTCAGCGGCTTCAGTTTTGTTCGTAATGCGATAAAATACGGCTATCCCGCCGCTGAATCCATTAAGTCCATCCTGCCGATATGCGATGAGTTCATCGTCAGCGTGGGCAATTCCGAAGACGACACCCTCCAGTTAATCCAATCCATTCCATCAGATAAAATCAGGATTATCCAATCAGTCTGGGATGACTCCATCCGGGAGCGCGGACGCGTGCTGGCTGTCGAAACGAATAAAGCCTTCAATGCCGTATCATCAGACAGCGACTGGGCGTTTTACCTCCAGGCTGATGAAGTCGTCCACGAAAAATATCTGGACGCCATCGCCCGTGAGATGCTGCAATGGAAGGATCACCCCAGAGTTGAAGGGCTGCTTTTAAAATACTTGCACTTCTACGGCACTTATGATTATATTGGCGATTCCCGCCGCTGGTACCGGCGCGAAATCCGCGTGGTGCGCAACGATAAACGGATACGGTCGTTCAAGGATGCGCAGGGATTCCGCATTGACGACCGCAAGATGCGGGTAAAACTGATCGACGCGTATGTCTATCACTACGGCTGGATCAAGCACCCGAAGGTCATGCAGGAGAAGATGAAGAACTTCCATCGTTACTGGCATGAAGATGACTGGATCAGGCAGGAGATGGGATCGGAAGAGCTGTTCGACTATTCGCAGATCGATTCGCTGCAGAAATTCACCGGCACACACCCTGAAGTAATGCAAGAGTGCATCGCTGAAATCGACTGGAAGCTGAATTTCGATCCGCTGGCAAGGCGCATCAAGGCAGGTGATCGTCTCCTGAAATGGATAGAGAACTGCACCGGAGTACGGTTTGGGGAATACCGGAATTATAAGGTGGTATGATGAAGAATTGTAGTAGAAAGATACTGTTGTTGAAGTAAAGCGTAGAATGTGTCATTCCGGCTTGCCCGGGATCAGACACATCTTACTCTGTCAGATTCCCCCAAAGGGGGCTATACTCCTAACGCACTTTGCTTCTCGGAATGACAGCTTGATTACCAACGCCGGGTGGCATGCTTCTGTAGTCAGTGGTCGTCCGTTTTTTGAATCTGCGCAATCCAATAATCTGCGTTAATCTGTGATTCAGACAAAGAAACCTACCCGTGCCATCAGAGGCAGTGCAGATGGTGGTTATTTTACGATAGGTTCTGGGTTCTGGAGGCTAGGAGCTGGTGGGGCAGACATTCCTGTCTGCCTTTTCGCGAAACCGCGTAGGGATCGGTCTTGTGACCGACGGAAACCCCTTCGGGGCGCCGACCCGGCGGGGGCAAGCCCTGGGTGTAGTTGGTTTGGGCGGCGTGCAGGTTTAGCGGTATCAGCAGGAGCAGAATGAGAAGAAAATACATGGCAAGCCTCTTATTAGAAATGCCGTAGTCGGGGTCGTCTCGACCTCGATCTTATTCATCGTAGGGGTCGCCTGCCCCTTCGCGAAATCGCCCTTGCTTATTTTTTAAAATCAGCGTCATCTGTATAATCAGTGGAAATCATTTGTTCATAAATTCGTATATCCACAACATATATCCAAATAATCTCTTGACATTGCTCCTGATCATGTATTATATTATATACAAGTGCTTTTTTACCTGCGCAATCTAATTTAAATCCGCGTCATCCGCGATCTTCTTTTTTTACCAGTAACCAGCTACCAGCAACCAGCAACCATCTCCCAGCTACCGCCAAATCTGGCGGATAAATCCCCTTATTAATTTTACCCCTGTTTTGGCGGTCAATGTTGTCGCAAATTCGTGCTTGGCATATCCGCTGAATCCACCAAATCATCCAATAATAACGGCAAATCTGCCATTGGTCTTCACATCCCTGTGAATCGGAATATAAAAAAGGCGATCCCGTTCGGATGGGACGCCTCTACACACAACAACCAACTGTTAAAATCTACTTCATCAGTTTCGGAATCCAGAAGCGTTTATCCAAATAAACGATCTGCTCTTCCGGGAATGGATCAGCTTTGCCGTTCGGTTTAACCAGATCTTCTTCGCAATGAATGCTGACGATTTCAGCAATAAATATGGAATGCGAACCGAGCTTGATATCCTGCTTGACCTGGCAGCCCAGAACAAGCAAAAACTCTTCGATCATCGGCGCTGATTTTAGCGGATGGCAGGCGACCGGAGTGATCTTCAGATCATCGAATTTATCAGTATCGCGTCCGGATTTAGTGCCACAATGGATCACCGCATCGAGGTCAGCGATGCGAGGGATATTGACCGTGAATTCCCCGCTCTCCTTCACCAGAGGATAGCTGAAGCGGCTTTCACGGATGGAAACGCTTACCATCGGCGGTTCGCTGCAGACAGTACCAAACCACGAACAGGTGATCAGGTTGGGGCTCTCAATTGTTCCGCAACCGATTAACAACGCCGGCGCGGGGAACTGGTGAACGTAAGGAGGTATTTGTATTTTCATGACTGGCTGTCTGATATTGTTGTGCTGTAGGCTCTCCGCAGCCGACAGCCGTTATAACCATCAGGTACGGAGACCTGACGGCACAGTTAAAAGGGCGATCACGAGGATTGCCCTTGCGGTGTTTTCTTAAGCGTCCATATCCGACCATTTCCTCGCCATTTTGGCGAAAATAACCAGTGCGATGATGGCAATAACTCCGATAGTAGCAAAGGGAATCCAGACGTGATACTGCGGATTGTACAGATCCCACAGCATTCTGGTCGCGGTTACGTGATCCATGCCGGTATATTCGACTAGCTTCGCCATAGCTTCGGTGCGCTGAATGCCGGTGATGCTTTCCAGAGTGGCAAGTTTGCCGTCCCATACTTTGCCGCCTAAGTAATCGGTATGATCGCACAGGTATTTCAATGCCAGCGTCGCCTTTTCTCCGTAATGCCCGTAGAGCCAACCCGCCATCACCGCTCCGAAGCCTCCCCCGATTCCAACCGGGATGTTAACATAGCCGAGGTATAGTCCTTTCTTTCCGGGTGGGGCGATCAGCCCCAGATATTCGTTCTTTTTCGGCCCCGTCATCATTTCACCGGTTGAGAAAAAGACGATGCCCAGTAGAAAGATACCGCCAGTGGCTGTGAATCCGCTGACTATCGTTCCTGCCGTTGCCAGAGCCATACCCAGCACCATACATTCCAGCACCCGCATCTTGCGCACCATCCAGGAAATCGGCACCATAAAGACGATAATCCAGAGCGCGTTTAGGTTGAGCATGATATGCTGTGGCACCATTACCCCGCGGTTGGATTCATACTGCCAGGGGACATTAGCGGCAATCGCACTGGAATCGACCCAGTCTTCGAGGAAATTGGGATGCAGATCCCAGACCTGATACATCATCAGCCAGAAGCAGGACATGATCAGCAACCAGATGATCAGCCGGGGCTCGAAGATGTTTTTGATCGTGTGAACGAAGACCTGCAATGGATTCTTATCTTTCTCAGCGCCTGAAGGGACGTCCTTGAAAGTCAGCAACATCAGGTAATTCAGCGCGGTGATGATCGCCGATGCTGTGAACAACGCGCGCCAGGACGCCCGGGAATAGACGTCGCCGAAAAGCGAGTGGAATATTGAGCCCTCACTGTGGGAGAATGCGGCGGTAAGGATCATATCCGCCATGAACGGACCGATTGCCGCGCCGATATTGACAACCCAGTAGAATAAACCCCAGCCGATAGATGAATTTTCTTTGGTCAGGTTTTGTGCCAGCGATCCCTGGAGTGCAGGTTTGAATAGCGCGGTACCGCTTGCCAGCACCAGAACTCCAGAGAAAAAGCCGACGAATGACGTCAGGTTAGCCATCATCAGATAACCGCAGATATTCATGCTGACAGCAACAAAGAGGGTTTTCTTATATCCGTAGCGGTCGGCATACCCGCCGGTGAACATGGGGAGAACAGATTGAAAAAGGAACCAGAAGAGGTAGATAAAACCCTTATCAGCCGCCGTGAAATGCAATCCGCCCGGATTATCTGCTTGCATAATATAGACGGGAACAACACTGCGCATCCCGAAGTAAGCCAGTCTCTCCCATAATTCGATGCCGTTCAGCATCCAGAAAGTATGTCCAAATGTTCTTTTTTCTTTTGTGGCAGTTTCACTCACGATTTTATTTCCTCTTTAAAGTATGCAAAGTGGACTGTCCTAAAAGTCTATCAACTGTCATTACCCCATAGGTCCGTAGGACTCCTTCGGAGGATGCCTACGGCACGAACGAAGTGTGGTAATCTCTTAGTGCTTGTAATATAGGAGATTGCCACGTCATCAGCCGGACGGCTGATTCCTCGCAATGACTATAAAATTTACTTTTGGGACAGCCACTTCCTGTATTTACAAATTATGTTAAAGTTACATGCTGTCAGCCAGTTCCTGTGCCTGTTGCTCTGCTTCCTTGATGGTAGGATTCAGGAATTTCAGCAGCAGAAAGAGCAAAGTTGCCGCAAACAAGGAACTGACTACCAGGATGATAAAGAAGGAACTGTGAGGCATATCGTCCCATAGGCTGCCCACCAGTCCAGAAAGGTAATTGCCGATTGCGGTTGACGCAAACCAGCCTCCCATCATCATGCCGCGTATTTTCCATGGTGAAAGCTTGGACACCAGCGATAATCCCATCGGGCTAAGGCACAATTCACCCATGGTGATCATTGCATAAGCGCTGATCAACCAATTAACGCTGACTCTGCCGGTATTTCCGCCCGAGAAAGCGGCGCTCGCCATAATCGCATAGCATCCGGCTGTCAGCAGCATACCGATGCCAAGCTTTGCCGCGGTGGACGGTTCCATCTTTCTCTTGCGCAGCATCGTCCAGAAAGCGACTAACAACGGAGTAAATGCCAATACAAAGAATGGATTGACTGACTGAAAGAGTTCAGGACTTAAACTGGTAGCTGTTGCATCTCGTGCCCAGAAGGTCAAAGTTAAACCGTTCTGGTGGAATGCCATCCAGAAGAAAATGACTACACTGAAGATGACCAGCAGAGTTCTGACTCGCCGCCTGTATTGTTCAGGCGTCAATTTTACTTCAAAACGCTCATTCTGATCGTCAGCGCTGAGGTTTTCACCAGCACGTACATGCTTCTGGAACATCAGAAAAGTAATCAATGAGATAATCATACCGACGCCGGCAGCGGCAAAGGCATAATGCCATCCGTGAATCGGATGCAGATTACGCAGATACGCTGCTACCACAGGTGAAAATAAGGCGCCGACATTGATCCCCATATAGAAGATGTTGTAGGCGTCATCTTTCTTTTCGGGCATGTCTCGATACAGATTCCCCAGCATCACTGAGATATTCGGTTTGAAGAAGCCGTTTCCGATGATCAGACAGCAGAGTGCGCTGAAGAAGAAAGGCAGGGGACGGAACGCTAACAAGAAGTGCCCCGCCATCATGAAGAGTCCGCCGATGATGATCGTTTTGCGAAGCCCAAAAATCCGGTCGGCTATGATGCCGCCGATAAAAGGCGTAAAGTAAACCAACCCGACGTATAGTCCGTAAATCTGGCTGGTTTTGTCATTCGAAAATCCTAATCCGCCGCCAACAAGCTTTTCGCTCATATAGAGAGACAAGATCGAGAGCATGCAGTAAAAACTGAAGCGCTCCCACATTTCGGTCAGGAAAAGTACGGGCAAGCCTTTGGGATGTTTCTTTTTTGCTTTAATGGTCAGGGATGAGCTTTCCAAGGGTCTTTCCTCATCTATTTCAGTTGAAGATAGTGCGGCGGGGAATTATGAAGATAATGGATTGGTAAAATATAAGAAATAAAATTCACAAGAACAAGCGTGAAGTTAATAATGTCTCGTTTCTATGTATCATAATTACAACAATATATGTCATGCTTTTAGTATTTATAGTAATTGTAGTTGTATAACTGTAGATTACAGAGAGTCTACCGCGCCTTTAATTAAACCCTAACCTCAACAAGAGCCATCTATGTCACCCGCTATCCCACCCATCCCATACAAAATCCTGCACCAATACGACGATAACGGGAACGACATAGCCTCGTGTCGCCCATTTTATTCCACCTTTTTTGCCGTAAAAAAGGCGATCCCGATGAATCGGGACCGCCCTTTAAATGCTTGAACCTGTCGGGTTCACTCTATTTCGTCAATTCATCCAGTTCATCCACCATAGCGGAGAAGTAAGCAACCAGCGCCTCAACCGGAGCCGGAGTCGCCATATCGACGCCAGCATCCTGGAGAAGTTCAACCGGATGCTTGGAGCTTCCGCTCTTGAGATAGTCTATGAAGTGATCCCTTGCGCCCTTTTTCTTATCAAGGATGTCGGTAGCCAGTGCAACAGCAGCCGCATAGCTGGTGGCATACGTATAGACGTAGTAGCCGCGATAGAAGTGCGGAATGCGCGCCCATGATATACTGGACAGTTCTTCGTATTCTGCGACAGGACCATGGAATTCCTGCAGGATATCATAGTAAAGCTGACTCAAGCTCTCTTTGGTCAAGGGCTGTCCTTCTTCGCCCATTTTATTGGCTTCCCACTCCCAGGTCGCGAACATAGTCTGGCGGTAGAAAGTGCCGCGCACCGCGCTGAGGTTAGTAACGAGCAGGTTGATCAAATGCTCTTTGGCTGCTTCTTTAGCTTCGCCTTTTTTAGCTTTTTTGTAAGCCTTGCGGGCTTCGTCTAACAGCTTGGAAGAGAAGATAGCCTCGTTTGTAGTTGAAGCGACTTCAGCATTGAAGATCGCATAGTCTTTATTCGGGAGAGGCTGGTTCGTTTCAGAATACCAGGTATGCATCGAGTGACCAACCTCATGCGCTACAGTGCTGACATCTTCCAGAGTTAATTGTTTTTCAAAATCGAAGTTGTACAACATGTAAGGGTGAACGCCATAACATGAACTTGAGTAAGCGCCGCCACGTTTGGAATCGCTGGCATAGACGTCAATCCATCCATTCTCAGGATTCAGGGCAATCTTGATATCCTTGACATACTGCTTACCCAGAGGCTTCAGGTAATCAATGATCATATCTGCGCCTTCTTCATATGTATAGCGTTTTTCATCAGCGTCTATCAGGGATACATAATAGTCCCAGTGACGAAGATGATCGACGCCCAGCATACGTTTGCGGATCTCATTGTACTTATGTAGCGGTGCCAGGTTGCTGCGAGTCGTTTCAACCAGGTTGATATAAACATCTTCAGGGATGAAGCCACCGGAAAGCGCGGCTTGCAGAGTGTTATCATACTTACGGACGTTGGCGAGATAGATATTCTTTTTGATGTTACCATTCATCAAGGCTGCCAAGGTGGTACCGAAGTCATCATATCCCTGCCAGAGCTTTTTAAAATAGGCTTCACGGATGTCGCGGTTCTGGCTGACACGCCATGAATTCCAACCGGAATCGGTAACTTCAATTTCTTCACCTTCTTCACCTGTAATTGTTCCGAATTTCATATCGACGTCGGTCAATTTTCCAAAAACGTCAGAAGCCGTGCCGGTAATATTATAAGACTGCGCGATGATCTCTTCTTCCTGCTCAGATAGGACATGCTCTTGCTGCAGATACATATCTTCGTAGGTCTTCCGATAATCTTCCAGCTCAGGATTTTCGTCGATATACTTCATCATGGTTCGCTCGGGAATCATCAGGAGTTCGGGAGTTTCCCATGCCAACTTCTGGTTCATACCGATATAGAGCATCTGAATCTGCTGCTGCTTGCCAGCCCAGTCGGAACTGCTTAAATCGACATGGTAATTAAACATGACATACACCCACAGTTTTTCAAGAACGGGCCAAACCTCTTCACTCAGCTTATTATAAGCAATCAGGCTCCCCACCGGATCGGTGGCGTCAACCCATACCATCTCCTGTTTATCGCTGGCTTCAGCGCCTTCACCGCCGAGAACAGTGACGCGCTCGGACGCCTTCTCAACTGGAACGTAAGCGCCTGCGAAAGTGCCCTTATAGGCGACTAATTCATCAATTTTACTCGCCAGGAAGTCAAAATCTTTCTGCCACTCATCGACAGAGGCATAGATATGATCGGGCTTCCACTTATACTTGTCAGGTATCTCGCTACGCTCAATTGCAAATACAGTGGATACCAGCATTAAGATAGCAACGACAAGGAACATGACGTTTTTTACTTTCATTTCATTCCCTTTTCTGTTTATTGACCAGTCTGCCCTATTCTTGTTGATTGTATAAGATATAACTTGTAAATATACGATATATATTTAAAATAATCAACCAAAAGCACTGATGTTTTCTTTCCGCTATCCATGATCTATGTTGCCCTCCATCTGCAATGACGCGTTAGAGCTTCAAGTCTTGATTTTGGCGGTGAAAATTGCTATATTTCACTATAGTTTGGATCATAATCATTGACAGCAGCTTTTATAATTTGTTAGTTAGATTGCCGGAGAGATAAAAATGGCTCAGAATTTAGTAGAAAAGATAGCTCAACGTTTCACATACAATCTGGAAGATGGACACGTCGTCAGAAGCGGCGATTACATCTCCATCAAACCAGCACATGTGCTGACACACGACAATACCGGCGCGGTGATCCCCAAATTCCGCGTCATCGGCGCGCAAAATATCGCTGATCCGCGGCAACCGATATTCGCTCTGGACCATCGAGTTCAGGATAAGTCTGATGAGAATCTTACTAAATACAGCAAAATTGAAGCCTTCGCTGAGGAGATGGGAGTCGATTTCTATCCTGCAGGCAGAGGGATCGGTCACCAGATCATGTGCGAAGAGGGCTACGCCTGGCCCGGGACAATGGTAGTCGCTTCCGACAGCCATGCGAATATGTACGGCGGTTTGGGATGTTTGGGAACGCCGATCGTCAGAACCGATGCGGCTGCCATCTGGGCAACCGGCAGAACCTGGTGGCAGGTGCCTCCGGTAGCAAAGATTATCCTGAACGGGAAACTGAAAGAAGGCGTTTCCGGCAAAGACGTTATCCTCACGCTCTGCGGACTGTTCAATAAGGATGAAGTTCTTAATCACGCGCTTGAATTTTCAGGCGACGGAATACGCCATCTTTCGATCAGCGCACGATTGACTATCGCCAATATGACCACAGAATGGGGCGCGCTGGCGGGCTTGTTCCCCATTGATGAGGTAACAATCGAATGGCTGAAAGCAAGAGCGGCATTTATCGCTAAACGCGGAGCTTCCGGCGTTCCTTCCGACGTTGATGGCGGAGGCGCTAATCCTCGAATGACTCTGCCGCGTATATACGCTCTCGAAAGTGAAAACCTGCAGGCAGATGGCGACGCATATTATGCCCGGGAGTTGACCTTCAATTTAACCACGGTAAATCCCTGCGTATCAGGACCCGGATCCGCTAAGGTTATGGCTTCTATCCCTGAAATGCGCGAGCAGAATATCGCTATACAGAAAGCCTATCTGCTCTCATGTGTAAACGGCAGAGTTGAAGACTTGAGCGAAGCTGCTGAGGTTATACGCGGGAAAAAGGTCGCAGATGGCGTGGAACTATATCTTGCCGCGGCGTCGGCGGAAATCCAGGCGGAAAGTGAGAGGCGCGGCGACTGGCAGGCGCTGCTGGATGCAGGCGCTATTACGCTGCCGCCCGGCTGCGGAGCCTGCATCGGTTTGGGAGCTGGACTGCTGGGTGAGAACGAGGTCGGCATCTCCGCCACAAACCGCAATTTCAAAGGACGAATGGGTGCGGCAAGTTCAAAGGCGTACCTCGCTTCACCGGCGGTGGTCGCGGCTTCTGCTGTTGCTGGAAAGATCGATTTCCCCGGAGTTACCGAAGCAGTCAAGCCTGTTGGCAACATCGAGATCAAACCGAAGATGGCTGTGGATACAACCTCAGTGACTATCCTTGACGGCTTCCCGGAATTGATAGAAGGAGAACTGATCTTCTGTCATCAGGACAACTTGAATACAGATGGTATATATCCGGGGAAATACACCTATATCGACGACTTTACACCGGAGCAACAGGCTGCGGTGGTTATGGAGAACTACGATCCTGAATTTGGCAGGATCGTGCAGGAGGGTGATATTCTGGTGGGCGGTTACAGTTTCGGGAGCAGCAGTTCCCGCGAGCAGGCTGCCACTGCGCTGCAATATCGCGGCGTCAGTTTGGTGATTGCCGGATCATTCTCTGAAACCTACAAGCGCAACGCTATCAACAACGGCTTTCTGGTTATCGAAGCGCCGGAACTGGTCAATGATCTGAAAAGCCGCTTCGGCGAGGATAAGCTGACCGTCCGCACTGGTGTTAAGGCAGTGATAGATTTCAAGAAATCAATTCTGACGGCAGGTGGAAAAACATATACTCTGAGTCCGGTTGGAACTGCTGCTCAGGAATTGATCAATCTGGGCGGATTGGAAAACTGGGTGAAGTCTAAACTGTAGAAACACGAAGGGCTCTGTTTTGTATATAGCAAAAAAGGGGTGCACCGCCGTGCACCCCTACTATGCGTCGGATTCAGGGGAATCCGACCTGCTGGATTCCCGTTTTTCCCGAAGGGATGGCTACGCCACACGGGAATAACAATTCAAGCAGCATCTTCAAAAGAAATTACTTCTGCAAACCACTATAAATCTGCTCTACCGCTTCACCATCAATAATACGTAATTTTTCATTCACCGCTTTAACTATCTCATTGAAAGCTATTTCCGCGCCCTTTGCATTCCAGTGATTATCAGTGGGCAGGAACAGCAATTCATCGCTTTCCAGATAGAGTTCATATACCCTGATAACAGGGACGCCTTTCTCCTCTACCGCGTCGCATAAACGGGGCAGATACTCATCGTATTCCCTGTCGGTAATAATATCATGATGCAGAGTCATGGTATTCGGCGTGGGGAAGAAAATCATTTCGAGGTTATACATCGACGATAAACTGTCGCAGATTATTTTGACGTTGTCTGCAATCTGTGCGATCATTTTATTATCGTGAAAATAGAAATAGCTGGACGGACGATTCAGACTAACCTGCTGATGTTCGAAAAGGAATGGCGGATCTAAAGAATAAACAGGGGTTAGCTCCGATATTTTGCCGAAGTACTTGAATAAAGAAGTGTAGTAAAATTCGATGACAGATTGGAAGATAACGTTATTCTTGACGAAGAAGCTGTAATTTCTCTCAGTTTGATCGAACCAGCGGTTTCGTATCTTCATCAAGGTCGGTTGTTCTTCACCGATTCCGAACATAATCTCCGTTATCGGTTCAGGATCGACTGGTTTCATATCGGGTATTTCAAAGTATCTATCGAAAATCCTCGCTTCACCGGATTCAAGAATACATATTCTACGTTTCTTGACCGGTTGAATACCGCTCTTGTTCAGATATTTAAAAGTATCGCGCATAATCTTCATGTGAAATACGGGGCGGTCGTAGTACATCTGCAGTTCGACAGGGAACCAGTATCGCCCGGGCCAGGTGCGCATGTGGCTGTCACCCAGCACGATAATATCGCATTCATTTACAGGAGTTTTATTGAAAAATGCAGGGGGCGCCTTGGTTGGTTCTATCGGAATCTTGAAATTGGCAACCTTGCAGTTTTTGTAGAGATTCCCGTATGGTTCACCCATAATCGTGAGTTTTGACATCAGGTATTCGCTGCGGGTGACGACGAAAATCAGGAGACTGACGATACCCCAGAAATAGATTAAATAGAGAAGGGTTCTTTTTTTGCTCAGCATGCTTCAGATAGAGATTCAAGAGTTAAACAGATTGGTCTTTGCATTCCTGCTTTCCATTTATAAGATTTAATATATATCATTTTTAGTTGAATGTCAAGGCAAATCATTCGCCTGTCGTGCTTTGCCTTTGATTTATATTGAGGATCTGCAGGAGAATTTCATTTGGAATCGAACCGAAAATACTGTAAACCCGGTCCAAAATCCCAGGTTTGATATTCATGGAGGGCTGCTGTTATCTCTTTTTCACTGAAGTTGTTCAAGGAGGCAATCCAGACGCGCGAATGGTCCTTCAAGAGAATCTGCACTTTTTCAATCGTTGTTGATCTCTGCCACCATTTTATCAATTCATCGTCAGTTGACAGCTCGCGGTCGTGTCTGGGTCGGTAATAAATATCGCCCTCGAGAGCGGGGTGATAGAACTTCAGCGTGTAATACGCGTTCCTCGCCCCCAAAATAAGCAGGGCGTCATCGTTCTCGAATTGCTGGCTTAACAGCAGTCCAGCCGACCGCCAATCTGAGCGATCATAGTAATAGGTGGGTGATTTGTAGTAATCTATCAAGGTAATACCAGATAAGAGAATAAACAGCGTCAAAATGGCAATAAGGCGCTTTCTCCTGAAGGACGCCAAAGCCCCTGCGACAACAAACAGAAAGGGCACGTAGATAAAAATCAGATGTCCCGCTGTGGAAACATCCACGACGAAATACAGCAGAGTGAATACTATTATCATTCCCAGCATCATCTTCATGAAAAGAGCCTGGAAATCATCTGCTTTTATTGAGGCTGCTATTTTCCTCAATCCCTGAATAACAAATAAAAGCCAGGCGATAACCATGACGACCTTGATGAAACCGACCGAATAGTTACCGAAAAGGAAGCTGAAATAAGAGCGCATTACTTGCAAGATATTTGCGAGAAGATGCGCGAAATCGGATGCCATCATGTGCTGTCTGCTTCCGATGACAGAAGCTGTCGTAGATAATTGCGGGACGCTCAGTATCAAGATGGCGGCAATCATGGAAATGAACAGAATGAGTCCTCTGACGCTGCGGCGACCGTGAACAGCAAAATAGGTCAAACCAAAATATCCCAGAATGAAAATGAAGAAACAGTGGCTGTACTGACCGATTACGCCAATAATAAGCAAACCGAACCACCAGCCGAAGTGTGCTCTTTCGTCCCTCACAATACGCAGAAATATCCATAACGCCAGGAGTGTTTCAAAGCCGACGATGCTATATATTCGCATTTCCTGCGAGAGCGGAATGAGAAAAACAGAAATACCCGCTACTAAAGCGCAGTATAGTCCGTATTTTCGATCAACAGTTACTTTCCCGATAAAATAGACCAGTGGAACACAAGCCCAGCCGAACAACGCTGATGGCAGCCTGCCCGCAAATTCGTTCCAGCCGAAGAGACTGATCGACCAGTTATAGAGAACATAATAAATGGGCGGAGCATCATAATGTACTGCTCCAAGCGCCATATACCAGATAACGCCCTCATCAGCCCAGAGACTTTTACCGCCCAGCATCATCAAGCGCAATACAGCAGCGGACACAAGAATAAACGTCAGAAGCAGATAATGGGTGAAATCTCGTTTGTTCGCAATAGTCATGAGATTAACTGGTAAATAACAGGCGGGCTGTTCATAGATGCTTTCAATTATATCAGCGCTAACAGACTGCGCGATTCGACATTCAGGAAATTGTTGAACATCAGCAGTTGTTTCAGTTGTTTGTATGAAACCCAAATGTAGTGTTTCGGTGTTTCAATGGGGAAGTCATCATCTGCCATTAACAGGATGTTCCTGTTCTCTTCTCTGTAGAACCTGCCGCCCTCTTCCGATTGCATGGTACTGAAGACTATGCGGCTCTGCTGAGGTTCAAGCATTTCGCCTACATAAGGAGGCAGACTTTCGTGCTCATAGCTTCCGGTGATGCACTGCACCGTTGGCGCCATCTCCAGCAGATCGATGTTGCCGCTCTCCATTTTTAACTGAATCAGGAAGTGCATAGCGCCGTTGATCTCTTTGGCGATAAAACCGACGATACCCGAATGATGCTGCTGAATGATTGGTTGGTCCCATGAAGAAACCTCCCTGTTCTCCGCTTCCACACGCACGCCGATCACTGAAAAATACAAGCCCCTGTCGTGGATAATACGCCGTGGAGTTATCAGCCAGTCATCGACTTCGTTTAAAGGAATCAGCCGGGTTTCAAGTTCGCATTCGAACTTTTCCCGACAGAGGTTGTGCATCAGTTCTCCCATGGAATGGTGCGGGATTTCATCCGAACAAACTGATGCAATCATTTGCACCTGAAAATCGCTGACAGGCTGTTTAACGAGAGGAGTATTTGCGATGCACTCTTTGATTCGATCACGCCGGATTGGTTTAAGAGAGGTTCTCTGATTCTGACAGAAGGAAATATTGGAGATAACCGACCGCGCATCCATATTGACAACGTTATCAAACTGCATCAGTTGTTTGATCTGCCCCAACGTCAACCATTTGAAAGAAGGAGGCAAATCAAGCTCTGAGTCTTCGGAAATGCGAACTATCATGTTGCGGTTCCGCTTCCTGAAGAAACGAGCCCCCTGTTCGGATTGAAGTTGATCGAACAGCACCTCAGAGTCGCCGTTGATGAAAAATTCGAGGAAACGAGTCGGCTTGCCCTGATGCATCCGCATGTAATTGCTGCGCGTTGCCTGCACCGTTGGCGATATCTGGAAGGAGTTGATGTTTCCCGGTTCAGCCTTAGCCTGCATCAGGAAGTAGAGAATACCGTCTATCTTCTTTGTCAGGATTCCCAGCAGACCGATTTTGGGCTGGTCGATGATTGGCTGCCTCCATTTCCTGACCGGACCGATATTGGTATAAACTTCCAATCCTCTGATGGCGAAATATCCGCCGGAACCGTGCGCAAGATCACCGGTGTACGGATCAAAATACCATTTCCGCAATTCAGCCAGCGGGATGATCTCAACGTCAAACTGCTCTTCATTCTCTCTATTATGGAGCCATTCGATGATTTCTTCGGTAGTGTTAAATGGATTGTATTCCGTCAGAGAAGAAATCAGGAAATCGAGATTGGGATTGTCGCCTTTAGAATGCAGCGCTTCCTGCAGGCTGCGCTGCAGATCGTTCACTTCCTTTCTGACTTTCTCTTCGTTTAGTGTCATACCAGTAACCAGATCAGCAATGATATATCTGCTCTAATACGGTTTGCATTCCGCTGATGCAGTAATCCAGCCCATTTTCAGACAGATCGGTGTAAAAGGGCAGACGCACAATACGTTTGGCTATGTCTTCCGTTACCGGAACGTCTTCCGGTTCGTATCCGAACTTTCGTCCCATCCTGGACGAATGCAGCGGCACATATCCGGAATAAGGATAAATCTCTTTCTGCCCTGTCAGTTTAAGGAAGGTATCGCGGTTGGGCGCGGTGTCGAAAATCACGAAGAACGCATGGTGATTGACCTGTATATGGTCAGGATATGCAGGCAGTTGAAGTAGTCCTTGTTCCCCGTACGGATCAAACAGGTTGAAATATGCTGAAGTAACAACCGCTCTTTTCGCAACGATTTCATCTACGCGCTCTATCTGAGCCAGCAGTACTGCCGCCAGAATATCGGATAGGAGAAAACTCGAACCCAGGTCGATCCAGCCGTATTTGGAACGCAGACCTTTCAATACCAGACTGCGATCCGTACCCTTCTCTTGCAGGAACGCAGCCCGCTCGACCAGAGCCGGATCGTTGACAACCAAGGCTCCTCCCTCGCCGCAACTCAGATTCTTCGATTCATGGAAACTGAAGGCGGCAAGCGGAGCTGATCCTCCGCAGGGCGTGCCCTTGTAAAATGAGTGGATTGACTGTGCGGCATCCTGCATGACCAATAGGTTATATTTTTTTGCAATAGCAAGTATAGCATCTATATCACACGGTATGCCGGTATAATCTATGGGGACTATGAGGCGGGTGCGTTCGGTGATAAGCTCTTCAATCAGGCTGACGTCTATGTTCATCGTGGCAGGATCGACGTCGCAGAAAGCGGGTATGGCGCCTCGTAGAACGATTGCGTTGGCTGTGGAACTGAAGGTGTAAGATGGCAGGATAACCTCGTCGCCGGGCTGCAGATCGGCTAATATCGCTCCCATCTCCATGGCGGCGGTGCAGGAAGGCGTCAGAAAAACTGCATGAAAGCCGTATTTCTCTTTAAGCAAAGCAATGCATCGCTCCGCATAGGCGCGGTTGCCGCAGTGCGCGCGGGATCGAAGTGCATCCAGCATATAAGCTTCTTCAGCGCCGGTCAGATAAGGGATATTAAAAGGTATCTTTGGCATAGTTCTATACGTAAGTACGCCCGATCTTCGATAAAATAAAGGGCGTTTTACCTCCGTCCCGTTTGACAAGCTGAGGCACTATGTGAAAATCGATCCGCATCTCCCGTCCCAATCTTTTTCGAAGATCCCGTTCTATAGCCTGCTGTGAATTCTCATTATACTGATTATCCACAACGAGATTGACGTCGATATGATCTAAAGCGTCCTGAATGCACTGTGACATAACAACGCCCCTGCCGTTATCGATGGAATGTGACATGACTGCGCCCAGGAGTCTCCCATCCGGCGTTTCTATATAGTCGCACTGTTTGCCGATGATTTGTTCGACTACTGGAAAATTCCTTCCGCAGGGACAGCGCGCACCATCATCTGACAGAACAATATCATCGCGCGTGCGGTATCTGATCAGCGGCATGGCATAATTATATAGACCTGTTCCTATCAGCTCACCTCTCCCATTATTTGCGAGGTTATCGCTGTATGCTTCAATCACTTCATGAAGTGCAAAATCATCGATCAGGTGTAGTCTATGATGTTCGCATTCTGCGATCATAACGTTAGCTTCGTGGTTGGAATAGAAATCGAAGATGCCGCATTTATACGCTCTTTTCAGAGCTTCGCGTTTATGCTCGGAGAGCGTTTCTCCATAAGTCACAACTGCGTCGGGCAATGCAATTTCAATGCCCTCATCCAGGGCAAACCGGCTGAACATAAGCAGGTCGAAAGGGAATCCCATGAAGAACTTCGGTTTTATCCTGTTGACTTCAGCGATTACCTTCAGCGCTGAATCCTTCCTGAGCTTATTGGAGTCATAGCGCAGAACATTGAAAACCGGCTTATATTCAAAATCGGCATTTTCGATATAATAACTCTGCAGGCTGAAGGTTTTCTTCCGAAGCGAATAACCAGCCCATTGATAACTGCGCAGCAACGCCGCCAGCTTGGCAGCCTGGGCTCCTCTATCAACGATAAGATGCAGCGGAGTGCCCGTCGATCCGCTGGTGGATTCCCAGGTAATACCGTAACTTCTGGCGTTATCAGCGATCAATTCATCACGTCTGGTGCGCACGGTTTCCTTATCCAGCAGAGGGATTCGAGTCAGGTCTTCACGCCCTCTAAAACTTTCTGGATCGAAACCGACAGAACGAAAGAGCCGTCGGTAATAAGGCACCTGTTTTCCAGCGTGACGGATCAGCCTTTTGAGCATCTCATCCTGGTGAGCTTCGATTCTATCACGGCTCCATCGCTGACTCTTCTGGTAGAACAAGTAGCTTTTTAAATATTTAGCTGCGATTGACAGCATTACCCTGTTATTCTGGATTGGGGCTGTCCCAAAAGCCTTAGAACTGTCATTGCGAACGAAGTGTGGCAATCTTTAATAGTGTAAAAATATGAGATTACCACGTCACTACGTTCCTCGTAATGACTCGATACTCTTCTTTTGGGACAGCTTCATGACAACAACTAACTGCACTAATTAATATTTATTCCCTTTCCGTTGTCTTGCCGGAAGATAGATTTTTATTGTAATCTTCAAAATTCTTGATCGCTTGAAAGCGCTTAATTGTTTTTACTGCCGCTCTATAGGTTGGAGGTGAAATAAATCTGCCACCCGAAATAAAGACGCCGCGGCTGGGATCAGCCTCAGAAGTAAATTTCGCTATGACTTCCCTGGCTTCGGTAACCTCCTCATGCGAGGGTGTATATATTTCATGAATTACCGGAATCTGTCTCGGGGAAACTGCCAGCATCCCCCCCATTCCCAGATTCCTGCCCGCTTCGGCAAAAGATTTTAAACCTTCGAGGTCGTGGACGCGGACGTAGGGAGTGTCAATCGGTTCTATTCCAGCGGCTCTTGTCACCGTCGCTATAATCGATCTTGGAGTATGCAGAGCAATTTCATGTTCACAATGTCGCCCCTGCAGTTCAGCTAAATAATCCTCGCACCCGAACATTAAACCGACGAGACGCTGCGATGAACCGGCAATTTCCTGAGCGTTTAAAATTCCCCGCGGCGATTCGATAAGTGCGATCAGCGCGAAATAGCCGTCAGGGAGTCCCAGATCATGCTCTCTCGCCGACAGCATCTGGTCAATCTCAGTGATATCTTCACCTGATTCCACCTGTGGATAGACGATGCCGTGCAGATTCTTAGACG
The DNA here is from genome assembly GCA_025774555.1 of candidate division LCP-89 bacterium. Lineage (GTDB taxonomy): Bacteria > Electryoneota > B3-LCP > B3-LCP > B3-LCP > JALGVT01. The sequence continues at coordinate 24,241 of JALGVT010000017.1, read as the reverse complement.
CCACAGCATGAATGTCTGCGGATGGATCACCTGACTGCCGGGAATTGATGCGCACAAATACGGTTCGGTTGCCGTAACGCTCTGAATTCAACACCTCACGAACCAGGCGTCTCCCATTAGTTTTATTATCCTCCGGGACGGCGTCTTCGAGATCCAAAACAATACAGTCTGCCTGCGACACAGCCGCTTTCTGCAGCATCTCTTCCACATGCCCGGGGACAAAAAGAAGAGATCTTAATACCCAATCGCCTTGGTATGGTTTCGCCATATTGCAGATTATTTATACTTGATCAGCTCTTGTTGGCAAAAGAACCTTCCTGCGCAGTGACAAGATCCGTTCTCCATTTTGATTGTAAGCGTCCGTTTCCACGGTGAGAATGCCGCGGTCGGGTTTGCTCTTCGAAGGTCTTACCTCTATTATCCGGCTTCTGGCGCGGATGGTATCGCCGATGAACACCGGAGCGTGATGAACGATTTTCTCATATTCCAGATTGGCTATTGACGCTCCTGATATGTCCGGCACGGTCATCCCGACAACAAGGCTGAGAGTATAAGTGCCCGCAACAACGATTCTCCCATATTGAGTCTTAGCGGCATATTCAGCATCCGAATGGAGGGGATGATGATTCATCGTCAGCAGACAGAAGAGGTTGTTATCGCTCTCGGTTACGGTTTTACCCGGCAGATGATCGAACACCTGCCCATTGGTAAAATCTTCCAATAATCGCCGGTAAGATAGGTTATCAGACATAATCAGACTTCCCTTTCTGCATTACGCAGCAACCTGGCAGGAACGCCGCCCCAGACCTCATAATCGTTCATATCGTTCAAAAGGACTCCACCCATTGCCAGCGCGGAGCATTCTCCCAACGTCAGATTCTCCCTGACCGAAGCGTTCAATCCGATATGCACGCCCCTTTTCAGGGTCAGGTAAGCGCCGAGACATGACTGCGCTGCAAAGTGGCAGTGGTCACCTATTTTATTGTTATGCCCGATGCTGGCGTTGACCATCACCAGGCAGCAGCGTCCCAACTGTGTACCGGACGAAATAGACACCTGTGGCATGATTACGCTGCCCGTTCCGATCTTAACGTTTCCAGCAATATAGGTCAAAGGGTGGATGAACGTTGCCAGCCGTTCATCAGGAATTTCCAGATTTTCAAATAATGCTATGCGTTTATCCTGCCCGTCGATGCGGTAAATCGTATTAATAAAATAATGCCCCTCATCCAGGAAGCGGGGCACATCTTTCAATTGTCCGAGGACAGGAAAACCCTCGAGGTCACTGCCCTTATCAAGCCGGTCATTCAGGTATCCTGCGACTTCCCATTCGCGCTGTCCTCTTCGTCCGGCATCGGTTATCGTCGCGGTAATAACAGAACCGTTGCCCAAGCCTCCCAGAATGATGACCTTTTTAGCAGGATCCGTCACTTCTCAGCCTCTTTTTGCTTTCTTATGACCCGATTTATCACATATCTGGGGCGGTCTTTGACTTCCATGTAAATTCGACCCAGATATTCACCAAGGACGCCGATAAAGATAAAATTCATCCCGAGAAGAAACAGAAGTATGACAACAATCGAGGTCCAGCCGGGAAGAATGCTCCTGAAGAATAGCTTTTGCAGTATGAAATACAGCGCCAGAATAACGCTGCTGAAACCTAATATTACTCCGAGGATACTGGAAAGCCTAATTGGCAGTAGTGAAAAGGAGAAGATGCGGTCGAGAGATAACCGCAGCATCCTCTTGAAAGTATAACCGCTTGCCCCGGCGTACCGTCGATCGCGGTCGAGGTCGATGACGACGTAATCGTAACCCATCCAACCCAGCAGACTTAAAGGCGTGGCGGTTTTCTCGGAAAGCTGAAGCAGATCGTTGACGATCTCGCGCTTGATGACTCGGAATACCCTCATGCCCGGCACAAAATGGACGCTGGTAACCTGGTTGGCAAATGAATTGAACGCTTTCGATGCCGCTATCTTCAAGGAGCTGTCCCCCCTGCTGGAACATCCTGCAACTGCCATCGGAACCTTACTCTGCATCATGGCATCGATGAGAACGGGGATGTCTTCCGGACGATCCTGCAGATCAGAATCCATCAGGATGACCAGTTCGCCATACGAGTATTCCAACCCGGCGGCAATCGCGTTCTGCTGTCCAAAATTGCGAGTTAGTTGAATGATTTTAACCGTCTCATCAGCGCTATGGATCTCTTCTAAGAGCTTCATTGAGCCATCGCCGCTGCCATCATCGATAAATATAATCTCGGAGGACTCAGTGATTTGACCGAGAACAGCGTTAAGCCTGCGGTACAGCTCCGGCAGAACCTCTTCGTCGTTGAATACAGGAATAATAACGGTAACAGTTGAATTGTACTCTCTGACTTCCATATAGGCTGCCTGTTAGCTGATAGATTGCGGTTGGAAGCTCTTCATATACAGACGGGCATCAATGCCCTGGTTAAAAATGAGATCAATAATACTTACTTCATGAACGAAGGGCGGATAGAGCTGCTTATATTCGGGATAACCGGAATAATCCATATATTGCAGCTCTATTCCCGCTGCTTTGAAAAGCTCCTCGTCGATATAATCCTTAGCCGCGGGACCGGAGAGATAGACTTCAGCGCCCGCCTGCCTGCATAAGTGAATTAACCGCTCGTTCTTGCCATCGACCAGATCAAAATCCGCGGACGAGGATATATTAGTCTTTATACCCAGAATATCACAGACAGCCGATATAAAGCGGTAATTGATCCGGCTGATATGCGTTTCTGTGCAATTTAGATAGAGATCAGCGAACCGCTCTTCGTGCTGTTTAAAACAGGCAGCTTTGGAATAATTGCGCTTGATCGTTTCCCAGTGCCTGCTTTTCCAGTCTGAATTATCCGCTTCGGTTTCCCGAATATGCTGTTGGTAGCGCCCCTTCACCTTAACCGAAATCGTCAACCAGCGCAGACCTTGTTTGGTCTTAATGATATTTCGATTGATCCAGGATCTCCGCTGGTACTGAACGTCATCCAGCAGGATAAACTCATCCACTGAATTGATGATATCGAAATATCCCTTCCAGGGAATGTAAAATGATTGGATAATAGCGACTCTCTTCCCCGGGGATGCTTTCATTTCGGATATTCAGCTTAAAAGTTAAACAGCAGCTTTAATTTTTCATGGCAGTGTAATGTAAGCAATATTTCAGTATTTGTCAAGCATTGTAGCTGCTTGATTCGAAAATATGCAGCCAGTTATTTATCTTCCAAAATGCGGTTTGATCGGTTAACGTGAGCTTTATCACATAAAATATCCGCAAGATTCCTGCCTCAACAGCTTTTAAGGCAGTTTTATACTGAAAAGATACTCTTCATAGCAGCGATATGAATCATTTTCCCATTTTAGTACAAATTATACTGAATATTTGGTATTTGAATTATGCAATTATTGCGCAATCGGGGATTTTCGTCAGCGCTCACAGCAATAAAAAAAGGCGACCTCATCATTGGGGTCGCCTTATACATCTATTCGATCGTCAGTCTTTCTTCATTTCCTCTTTTAACTGCTCGAGTTCCTGCTTTAATTGTTCCATCTCTTCTTTCAATTCATCGACGTCGAAATCCAGTTCGATTTTTATGTCCTTGAACTCATCGGTAAGTTCATCCAGGTCGATGTCCTTGAGTATCTTCATGTGCTTGAGGTCTTTTAAATCATCGAGGCAATCGATATCAAATTCAAAATCGTCATCATCCCAGGAGAAGGTATGACCTTTGAACTGATGTGGATTTTCCGTAAGGGCAGCCGTCATTTTCTTGGTCTTGCCTTTGCGTACTACACTGATGGCGACCTCATCTCCGATTTCTTTCTCACCAAGAACGTCGATTAAATCTCCGCTGTCCTTGATCTTCTCATCATCAGCCTTCACAATGACGTCGCCAGCTTTCAGTCCGGCTTTTTCAGCGGGTGAATCTTCAACCACGGAAGAGATCAACACGCCTCCATCATCTTCGACTTTAAAATACTGGGCTAACTGCGGATTCAGCTTCTGCATTTCAACGCCGAGCCAGGGTCTATCTTTGCCCCAGGCGCCAGCCTTATCTTTGAGGCATTTAATGATCACATTATCATCACCGCCGATCCAACTGAAATGCTTGCCTTCAGTCATATCCCCCATTTCCACGCTGAACTCCATCTCCTCTCCATCTCGAAGGGCAAGCAATTTGACTTCATCGCCAGCTTTCGTCTTATGGATCTGTTTGCGGAGATCTTTGGTATCCTCGATCTGGACGCCATCGAACTTGATGATGATGTCGCCGTCCTTCAGACCAGCTTTGTCTGCGGGACCGTCATCGACGACTTCGATAGAAGCGCCGCCTGTCTCATCGTACTTTTTACCATCCTTTACCAGCACTTTAACGTTGGTTTTCAGATAAACGCCGAGAAAACCGTGGTCCGTTGACTTAGCCATTACCGGCTGTCCGGTAAGAAGAAGAGCAGCGGCAATAATCAGCGCTGCACACCCCATCACCAGCACATGACTCAAAGTTCCATTTTTGATTTTCATATTCTTTCTCCCATTACTGCGCTAACTGCCCTCTGTTTTCTATAACGTTAATACCGCAATTCCAGTTCCGAAGAAAACACAAAATTATTCCCCGTGAGGCAAAATCTTACGGAGAAACAGTTGTTTTGGTAATATAATTATGCACTATTTATCCCGGATATTCCAATTTCAAGCCGTCTGTGAGGTTCAGGAGCGGCGTCTTCAGCGTTTTTTGTGCCAGGCTGATGTTGAAGGTATTATTCTTCGGATAGGAGATTTCAGGGGATAACTCTTCAGCAGTTTTAGGGATCAGTAATTGGCGGTCAAGACCGACCTGCGCGGCTAATTTTTCAGCGAACGTTACCCGGTTAGCTGGTTCTGATCCCCCCAGATGAATCAGTCCGGAGTAATCACTTAGAGCGATTTCCCAGATACATTGTGAAAGGTTCTGGACAGAGATAAACGACCGGCTTTGATCTGCAAAAAGCTGATAAGGTCTGCCGGACTGGACTTCCCTGATAACCTCCTCTGAAAAAGAGGATCCGCCTGCCATCGGTTTACCATAGACTAAATTCACCCTGATAATGGCAGCGCTTCTAATGAAATCTTTGATACGTCTTTCTGCTGCCTGTTTGGTTCTACCGTAAAAATTAATAGGATTGGGTCGATCCGATTCACGATAAGAACCTTTCTCCCCGTCGAACACCATGTCGCTGGAAAGAAAAACCAGACGAATCCCGCGTTGACCGCATAAAACAGCCAATCCCATTACGGCGCGCGTATTCATCACCCAGGCAGCAGAAGGTTCCCTTTCGCAAAAGGAGACGCGTGAATATGCCGCACAATGAATGACAATATCGGGCTTGATGCCTTGCAGGACGGTTTCTATAACTACCTGGTTTCTGAGATCGACGGGCAGCAAGCGCGCAGAGTCAACCGGATTGGGAGTATCGAAATAGGTTCCCCAGACTTCACATCCAGAAGGCGCAGAGTAAAACAGGCGCCCTCCAATGAATCCGGATGCGCCTGTAATTAATATTCGCATTGTTTGTTTAACTGCCTTGATACTATATTACATCTTAGAAGCCGGCGCTTAGAACAAGCTGAATAGAACTGGCGCCGTCCTGATAGTCGGGTAACACACGCATCCCAAGCTGCGGAGCTTTCTGCGCACTCATGATATCGCGCACTTTCTTGCCGGTATCGACAAATGAGATAAGCCTGTTTAGCGCCGCGGCGCCCAGGAAAAAGTACATTTTATTGTGAGCTGACCGGCTGGTAATGCGCATATCGTCGTAATCATAGCGGCTGTCATTGGAATCCCACGCCCAGTAATAGGACGAGCTGGTATAAACCGCATCATAGTTTCGTTCCCGCAGTTTTGCTTCATTGTACGCTTCGGTATTTATGTAATTACCGATGTCAGCGTAAAATTCATCGGATTTGCCGCTCATCTGTGCGCCGGCATGGGTAGCCGCATAGGCGATAAACTGATTCTCCTTCCACTGGCTGTAGGATTCTAACCCGATCACTGCCGCCCAGATCGCCATATCAGTCCAGAAAAAGTAGCGCGCCGTTTTGTGGTAACCGAGATACGATTCTCCCCACCCGGGCATCACCAAAGACCGGAGCATGGCTCCGCCTCTGGATATTTCTTTCTCAGGGCGGCTGTCAAGGACAGTGGATGATGCGTTCTGCCGGAATGCCTCAGAGGGCGCTTCAAACTGCAATGTCACCTGATACCTGACAGGATGATTATCTACCGAGAAGAGCTTCGCCTGATAATCCTCAGCGAGAGCAGTCGCGGGGAGATAAGTCAACGCAATTAAACTGAATAATGTAATCCTCAACCTGTTCATTTGTCGTCTCAAATATGAAGCATTATGCCGTTGTTTGCTGATCTCAGCCATGACGCAAACTAAAACCTGATGCTCAGCACGCCCATGGCGATATGCTCATCGTTGTAGCGCTTAGGCACCAAATTGAAGGCGCCCTCAATGGTCTGTTCCTGCGCTATGTTCTTATTATGCCTGCTGACAGTGAACCCGGCGTGCAGAGCCGACAGGAGGTGATTAGCAAGAACGACCATGGTGAAATTCTTCGACATATCCAGCGCATCGTTAGAATCCTTGCGCATGTTCAGGTAGTTGTCCCGGTTGGGTGATATAGCAGAGTTGGTCTGCCACGTTGACTGATCGTCCTCAGTATAATCATCCCAGCCGGTGGCGAACTGACCGTACTTGCCGATCATTTCGTAATACTGCTGATCCATGTCGTTCGGGTCAAGTTCATGCGTGAATCCGTCAACGGGCAGATAGTAGTGTCTCTCATTCCAGGTAAGATCATTCCAGGCGGTCTGGTCACCGGTGAAGATATCATCCTGATTGACTTCGTTGATACCGTTTTTCCCAAAAACCGTGGCACACCAGTATTCATAACCGAGGTAGGAATCGAACGATCCGCCGACGTCAGGCATTCCGTAGGTCCAGTGATCATCTGCATAGGCAATGAACTCGTCTTCCTTGTCCATGCCTTCACCGTGATACATTGCCACGCCAGCCCAGGCGCCCACTTCCATTGCCAGGAATGCAGCCGCCCAGATGGGGCTTTTAGCGTAGAACTGCCCCGCGCCAGGCACAATGCCTGAAAGAAGCAGAGCTTTGCCGGGCACTAACCTGCCTTCACCGCCTATATTAGTCTGGACAACCGGATCATCAGCCGGCTGCGCCATTGCTGACGCTACCTGCTGCTTACCGGGATTGAAACCGAAGGTCGATCCATCGCCGGGACCGGCGATTGCGGGAACGACGATTACCAATAAAGCGAGAACGAAATTTAACCAACGCATATTAACCTCGTTTAATCGGATTTCCGATAGGTTGTTGATGTCTGTTTAACTATCTTGAGTTCTGTGTCGAATTAAGTGGACCAGATTATTTTACGGATTCCGAATCAAGTCCGGAATAACACTGAGGAAATCAGTGTCCCGAAGGCACAAATCCCTGTCTCAGGTTGAAATTGAAGAGCAGAGTAAAGTAGTATCTCCACTCCCCGCCATAATCCTGAACCACATCGTCATCGACGTATTGAAATTCATCAAAGCCATAAGCGGCGTCAAAGGTCATCGCTGTCGGGAAAGTGGTAAAGCTGTAAAACTGCGTCCTTAAAGCAATACCGGCGTCTCGTTTCAGGTCATCTGCATCAAAATCACCAATCCACGCATTTCCCACATCACCATACGCGGTAAGATAGACCTTATCCAGGCTGATAAACCCCAGCTTTTTGCCGATATTCTGTTTGACGGGAAGAGTATAAGACCCTCGAAGAACAGCCCGGCGCGTGCCGCCAAGACTGTAATACGAATACCCTTTCATCCCGTCGAAACCGCCAGCGTACAGGTAAAAGAAATCATCGACGTTGTTCTCATCGATGAACCCGATATCTGCTGTAAGTGTCATGCCGTGCCCCTTCTTCAGAGGCGATTTCAGATAGCGATCCCCAATGACTTCAAAGCGGTTATAAATGTATTCCGTATAGACTTCCTGCAGAGTTCCCTTATCTGCGTTGACTTCAAATCCGTCTATGAAATCGTTGTATTCCCTCGCTGCTTTCACGCGGAAATAATAACCGGCAGTCGGGCAGATGTCTTCGTTACGACCCGGGTTGCGGAAGTCCAGCGTGGCAGTGAGTTCACCGGCTTTGCCCTTGAAATACGTATAGCCGAAAGCCAGCCCGTTATCGAGTTTCAGAGTCGTTCTGAATCTGGAGATAATCCCGGCGACCCGCAGATTTAAAAAATCGAATGCCTTCAATTTAATACCCGCATCGACTTCAATCAGGTTAAAGTGATATTTTATGGAATATTCATCATAGATCGGCACGGCGTTGGGACCGCTGCCAATTTCACCTACAATCAGGTAAGGATCTTCAAAAGACTGCTCTGTATGACGCACAATGTTGTATGCTTCCAAAAACAGAGTCGGATGGAGTTTCCTGTAATCGAGCAGCGCGAACAGATCGTAATCACCTTTGCCGTTAATGGCGAATCCGCCAAAAGCGCTCATCTGTTCAAGAATATCCTGAAAGTAGAAATAGACGCCCGGCTTAAACGTGCCGAAATCGAATGCCAGGCGCGGCACCACAAACGTCCGGTCGAAGGTGGGCTTATATGGTTTCGATTTCGAGTCAGGAGCCGGATCAGAGCTGTAAGTTACTTCCGGCAGAGTCGAAGTGTAATCTTGAATATATGTCATCGTCGCGGGATCGACCTGCTCCTCAACATCCATAACGGAAATATTATATCCAGCGCCTGAAAACTCTGCATAGGCGATCTTCCCATCAGACGTTGCAGTGGGCATGAAGGCTCCGCCGATCACATTGGAAACGGGGATGCTTGAATCATCAATTAGATTATAGCGATAGAGATTGAATATGCCGGTGCGGTCAGAAGAATAATAGAACTGATAATCGTCAATCCAGACACAGTCACGTTCATCTGCCGGCGTATTCATCAAGACGCTCTGTTCTGCATTATCTGCGTACAGCAGGATAATGTCCCTGTCCCTGTCGCGGCTCTTCGCAAATAGAATCGATACTCCGTCAGGCGACCATCTCGGAGCATAGATCTGCTCGCCGTTGTTATAGTGCGTTAAGGCGAGCTCGTTTTCGATCCTGCTGTTATCCTTACCTTCCCACCAGTTTTCGGGGAGGTCGGCAATCCAAACGTTCTGTGTGCCATCCGAGGTAACCACATAGCAAACCTTTTTACCGTCGCGTGAAATATCTGCATAAGACGCCCGCCTCGACAGGGTGAGCCGCAGCTCCTTTTCATTTTCCAGATCCCAGGCGGCTATATCATCGAAATGTGAACCGTCGCGGTTGGGTTTGAACTGTTTTGTATAGAAGATAAACCTGCTGTCAGGACTCCATGCTAAGGTTGACCCCACCGATCCGCGGACTAGCTGGCTTTCACCAGTTTCAGCATCGTAGAGAAAGAGCCCGGTGTGCATGAAATAATCGCCGTCCTGATTGGAAAGGTAAGCCAGCTTTGTTCCATCAGGATTCCAGCGGGGATTCAGGTTGGCAAAACCGGTCTCTTCAATGATACTGCCTTTGACCAGATTATCCTGTATTGCTGCGGTGCGCTCGAGATAGGTGTCCTTCGTATCTGTCACCCACTGGTCGTACAATTCCTGTCCGGTTATCCCCAGAACCTTATGAATCGCCTGATCGAAGGTAAATGCAAAAGGTCCCTGCATAGCGTGTGATAGGTCGCGTAAAGCTTCTTCTCCCCAATGCTCTAAGATATACAGCGTCAGCATAAACCCATGATCATACACACCTTCAGCATTGAAGCTGGTCTTGCCATAATAACCCATTTCAGTGTAGGTCAGCAGATTATCTTCGAGCATTCGCATTCTAAGGATCATGTCTCGATGCGAATCCCAATGATCGTAACCCATATCTGTCATCTGCGTCTGCGCGCATCCTTCGGCGAACCAGGGCGGAATGATCGTCATCGGCAGAGGATATGACGCGAGAATATTCGGATAGCCGTAAAGAACGTCCGGTCTCTTCTCTTCTTCATAATCTATCCATTGAACGTAGAACGCAGGCAGCCAGCGCGGCATTTTTCGCGATGCTCCCAGTTGGATAATATGAGTAAACTCATGAGTCACAACGTTTCTGAGCCAGTTGTGCGTTCCGCGCATCGACCAATCCATGGGCTTTGCCCATATCAGAATCTTATTATCATAATAATAAGCTCCGCCGTTGGAATAATCATCGTGATCGTGTACTACAACGCTGATCTTTCCGTCCGGTTCGTAATCATACAACGCAGTGATTGGATCGTAAATGTCGGTGGTTATCCGCAGAATTTCGCGAGCAGTTCTCTCCGCTCCCTGATGAAAGAGAACCTGGAAATGCTCGTTTTCGTACACTTCCCATTTCAATTCGGGATGGTTGTATTCTGGCGGCTGAGCTGATAATAGAGCTGGCAGCGATGACATAATAACAAACGCTGTAAGAATGAAATATAATTTCTCGATCCAACGCATCCCGCTCACTTTACCACCGCGATTTTAATAAAAGCCGTCTCTGTTTTTCCACCTGATTCCGCCTCAATACGCCCGATATAAACGCCCGACGATACGTCTGCCAGATCCCAGATAAGATCGCCTTCAAGCCCCTGGTCAGCGCTTCGACTGATCTCTTTGACCAGGTCTCCCGATCCATCGAATATTCTCGCTGATATTCTGCCGCTCTGTCCCAGTTGGTAGCGGATATGGCAAATCTGTTTGGCAGGATTGGGCCAGGGATACACTTTTTCGATATTCAGCAATCGACCGCTGTAGGTCTCAACTGAAGAAGAGGTATCTACCACCGCTACGCCCTGCCTGAAATTACCGCCAAACAGTCCGTTCCAGGGACGGCTCTGTTCATCAAAAGACCCCAACTGTTCGAGGTTGCGGACAAAAAGCGTTCCGTTATCATCGAGGACTACAAGTTCTGATTCATCGGTAACGTCAGCGTCAAGCTGCACGACCAGCGGAGTAGAACGAACGGTTCCTCCCGTGGTAAGCGGAAACATCCCGGGAGCTTCTCCGAAGGCATTACGCGCATCCACTGAACCGTCGGACCATCCGAATAAAACCCTCAACTCACCGTCTAACTCAGAAATTGTCGGCGGGGATAAGATCGGCTCGAACGGGCGGCGGTTATCGACTGTGTTCTGCCAGTTAGGAGCCAGCGTGCCATTCACCTGCACAACCGCAATCCGGTTTTCGCCGACTAAAACTACTTCGAGGTAACCATCTCCATCGAAATCCGCCGCCGCCGGAGGAGCTGTAACCGACATACCGACATGCAATGGAAATCCCGCTCGAATCGATCCCGTCTCAGGATCTATCAGCACAATATCTCCTGCGCCGCTGACCGCGGCAATGTCAGTTCTATCAAGACTATCGTTATGAACCAATGTTAGCGGTGAAAAAGTCGGAGCGAAGGGAAGTTCCACAACCCATTTGGGAGATGAATCAATCAAAGGATGAACCAGAGTTGCAATTCCATTTGAAAAGACAATACAGAGCCACGGAGTAACCTGGCAGATTCCAACTATATCGTGTTCTTGATTGGGAATGAACTCTTCCCTATTGCCGCCTAAACCTTGGAAAAATGAGACGCTCTTGGTGAACGGAATATATATAAGATCGTGTAGTGGATCAATTCCGGCTATAAGTGGAGTTCCACCGATATTGTCGTAGATGAAAAAGGTATCCAGATCAACTATTTCGGTGGCATAGTTATATTCTAATGTATAGATTGTTCCTGCACCTCCTGGAAAGAAGGCTTTGAAATAGTCCTCTTGAACGCTGATGGCAGGAGTCGCTGAAATTGCATCCACCCGAGCTAACAGAGTATCTTCAATAGAAATAACCTCTCCCAGGAGGTTGGTATCCAGTCTCGTTTCATAGACGCTTCCCTGCGCTAAGCCCAGTGTGTCAAACGCCTGAATCGCTCCTTCCGGGGTAACGGTCAATATCCAATCAGTCTGACCGTCAGCATCGAAGTCCAACGCAGAAGGCGATAAATCCATAGATGGGTCGGCAAGCTGTCTCGGGAAACCTTCGCGTCCCCAGTTGTTGCTGACCCAGAACTGCATCACCTCACCGGGACTGGAGAAACCCCCGATGACCAGCCCTGTCGATGAACCGTCATAGGCGCGCGTGCTCGGGTTGGAGGAATCGAAAATCCTCACTGTGCTCTGATTCGGATTGGCATACAGGAACGGCTCATTGCCGCCGAAGAAGAAATCTCCCCACCAGCCCAGATCCTGCATAGCAAGAATACCAAACTCTCTGCCGATATCCTGCGAACCGTCCGCCTCAAGAATCGCAACGCCCAGGTGTGAAATGTCATTATTGACGCTGTTAGCGCTATAATTGGCTTCAATGATTCTGTCGTCGATATGCCAGATGAGGATGCCTTCACCGTTGCCGTCAGGCAAGGCAGCCAGTCCGAAATCATAGTTATCAACTTCCACTATAACTCCGAAATCGCCGTCCATAACCTCGACGTCGAAATTATCGTAGATTTTTAAGCGTCTGCCCTGCGAATCACGCGCAATAGTATATCCCTGTTCTTCAGGATCGCCGCTGCGGTTCTCTATCAGATAGTATTCAGATTCGTTCAGATCGATCCGGTATATTTCAGGATAGGTAGAATCAGACATCGCCAGCTTAACAGAAAAAGTGTCTGCCACAGCATCGGGAACGATCCTTACAGGCTCCTCCCAGCCCATAAATGACCTTGTCCAGGCGCACGGACGTGAAGGGACCATTCCGGCAAAATTGCCCGATCCCTGATCCATGAAATCGAACCTGCCGACGCCTGAAGACCCTGTATCAGTATTGTATAGCGCGGGCAGACCGAGCCAATGTCCGAAGAGCAGCGCCGCGGTGCCGTTCATGGCTATTTCCACGTCAGCTTCCGACTGTCTTTCCGATTCGGGAAGAAGCATCCCGCCGGTTATAAAAGTACCGTTGATTTCCACGCCGGGAAAAGCGGGATCATCAAGCGCTTCCTGAAGATCTGATAACCTGAAATAAGCAGAAGGAATATCGTGGGGCGTTTCATCGTAACCCACTTCGAAATCCTGTCCGACTCCGGCATGGAAGATGATGAAGAGGTCATAGCCCGTCGGATCCAAAGCTGGATCTTCGGCGGCTGCCGTCCAGGCATCTCTGAATAGTTCCGCCAGACTGCGGTCTAAATCTTCCTGAATCCCGGAATTATAATTATAGTGCCACATCTGATGCGGCAGCAGGTAAGCGCTGTCCGGTTCATTAGGATAGACCCTGAAATCATCTTCGATGTGAACTTTTCCGCCTGATATCTCTCCGAAGTAATTCTTCAGGAAGGTGATATGATCTTCAAAGTATGCCTTGTCATGCGGCAGAGGATCTGCCACGATATCATCAGGGATGCCGGATTCAAAGGAACCGTCGCCTGTAGTTGTGGAAAGCGTATCCGTCTGGAATTCAACTCGGATGGCTAAAACGTGCAGGGTGTCCGTTACCGCAAGCGTTGTTGGCGATGCGAGGGTCGCTGTCCGAGGCGGAGTTATGCGGGGTTGAATTATTGTTTGCGATGCAAAGATAGAAGTCGATAGGAAAAACCCCCACAGGATGGGGGTGATTAAATAGCGATTCAACTTGAGCCCAATTGTTAAATTCCAAGGTTAAGTGAAAACATCATAGTGTCGGTCAGCGGGTGCCCCTCGCCGGCTGATATATATCCAAAGTCGAAACGGTACGACGAATACGCCAGCGAGAATCCGAACGTCGTGGGATAGCGGTCGCCCAGTTTATCGTAGTAATATCCCATGCGCAGTCCGACGAGATCGGAATACCAGTATTCCATGCCGATGCTGGGGATCACGCCATCGATTTCATTCTGGAGATCGTTATTGGTCCAGGATGTGAACATGGCGATATAAAACGGAACGGCTCTGCCGTCATTAGCTCCGCCTTCATAGCGATCGACCAGTTCTTTCTGCATGTCTAAGTTCACCACCAGCCGGTTGAATTCGGAGTCCAGTATTTTGTAGGAAGCTCCCACGCGAATCGTCATCGGTAGAGGATCCGCTTGAGCGCGGTCGATGTAGGATATTGCCGGTCCCATATTGGTCAGCGTGGCGGCGAGCGTTAATTTACGCATGAAGGCTTCACGATACATAACACCCAGATCAACTGCCATAGAAGTCCCGACGCCTGATCCTTTCTCAGCGCCAGCGCCCTGATCGGCAAGGTGACTGTAAATAAACTTGGCGGCAACGCCGATGCCCAGTTTATTGTTCACTGGAGATCCGTAAGCGCCTGTGAAAGCTACGTCATAGCTGTGGAAAGTTCCGGTATCCTGATTGTATTCATCCTTACCTTCAATTTTACCATAGTTGGTGAAGATGATATTACCACCGACGGTGCCCCATTCCGGGATATGCTGTACGTACGATACGAAACTGTAGTACAGATCGTCAAGGTGGAACTGCGGCAGGAGATTGACGTACATCAAGGCAACTTCCTGACTCTCGATAAATGCCATTCCGGCAGGATTCCACCATGTTGCAGTCGCATCATCCGCCTGTGCGATAAACGCTTCCCCCAAACCGGCGGGACGGGCTCCTGGAGGTAACTTCAAGAAGATGACACCTGCTTCAGAAGGACCGTCAGCTCTAACTAAACCTGTTAAACTTAAAGTGAAAATCAGCGCGATTGCTAATCCGGCTGCACGCCTGTTCATATACTCCTCCGATACGCTTCCATCTATATTAAAGACGGGATATTCATTATTTCAGATTATCTGTCAATTGCAGACATATATCTTAAATGCTCTTAAGAGCGACAAGTTTCACTAATATATCGAATTTTTTACAGGAAGTTGTGATCCAACTAACGCATCACAATCAGCTTGCCTGTTGCTTCTCCTTTATCACCCGAAAAATCTTCGGCGATTACCTTATAAAGGTAGGTTCCGTTCGATACTGAATTTCCCTGTTCATCCCTGCCATACCATACTAAACCGGGAGAATCGTAGTTAAACGATGCTTGTCCCGAAATACCCTCCAGCGCTTTTATCAGCCTGCCCGCGACTGTGTAGATTTTAATCGTTACCTCTGCCGGTTCGGTCAGACAGAAGGTGAACGTGGTGGTGTTTTTCATGGGATTGGGATAGTTCAGAAGGTCAGAAACTTTCACGCTGCCGCTTAGACCGATAACCTCAAAGCTAACTTCAGCCGTATTGGGGTTGTTAGCAGCATCCCAGGCAATCGCCTGCGCGGTGTGATACCCGACTGAAATTTCACCCGGCAGCAATTCATGTTCCGCCAAGCCGCTGGTGTGACTGTCTAGATAATAGCTGAAAGAATCGGTCAATTCAATCGGACTGCCGCCGTCGATTTCGACGACAATGCCATGCCCCACGCTGCCGGTAAGATTCACGCCGTTGCTGTCGGAAATCTCTATATACAGAGTTGCATTCGTGCTTATGGCGTCACCGTCGCGGAATCCTGGCGAATCGAAATAAATCTTGAGTTCAGGCGGAATTGAATCTTGCAGAGAGACCGCCGATTCAGAGAAGACAATGTTATCGTCCGCCCCCGCGGCATCGGTCTCATCGGAATATGCATAAAGTGAATACCTGCCGCC
Source organism: candidate division LCP-89 bacterium (assembly GCA_025774555.1). Classification (GTDB taxonomy): domain Bacteria; phylum Electryoneota; class B3-LCP; order B3-LCP; family B3-LCP; genus JALGVT01. The sequence goes on along the minus strand of JALGVT010000017.1, from coordinate 8,501 downwards.
CACGCCGCCGTAACTGATATCCACCGGAACGATGAATTCAGTCTCGAACCTGCCGTCTGTAACCGTTGCATCACCCCTGAAAATGAGGTTACCCGGGAGGGTATAAGTCGTAGATTCGCCATTGGGGAAATTGTACAATACCGGTATTTTCGCGTCGAAAACCTGCAAATGCGCGATCCCCTGGAAATCAGATACCAGATTATCATTAACATCCCATATTTCACCCAGTACAGTCGCTTCATCCAATGCTGTTAAGGTGTCATCAGAAGCTGGGGCGATATAGACCTGCAACTCCGGTTTACCCAGGCGTAGAACGGGATCTCCCATAAGATGATATTTCTCAGCGTTTGAGTTGTTGCTCCCAGAGCTCGGATTATGCACATATACGCTGGCTTTGGCGCTCATCAGGATATCGCCCAGACGACCGCTCCCTGTTGTAGAAAAAATCTCGGGATGAAGGTTTTCCAGGAAGTTCTTATTAGCCGTCGCTCCGGTTACTCTGGAAGCCGCTATAGTGCCGATAGCGCCGTCCTCTCGCATCGTTGCCATCACTTCGGGCATACTCTGGCTGAATGGGCTGTCCCAGTAGCACCAGTCACAGGTTGCCGCGATGAAAAGAGGGAGTTTAACTCCATTATGCATAATGGGTAAATCACGGCTTTGCAGAAAAACGTGTTCATGAGCCCACACGGTCGGATTGCCATGTCCCATATAGTTGACCAGCAGGCAGCCTTCATCTATTGTCGTTATCAGATCGGCATTGGCTTCGGGTTTGCGCCTGCCGCCGCCCGCAGGATCGTAACTGACCGGATACTCAGTCATGTATATTTTATGAACGTCGAAGGTGTTGGGGACATAATTGGAGGCTATGGTCTCTGTATCTTTGACATGCCTGTTCTCAAAACTGGACGTTGCGCTACCCTGTCCGTATTCATCATCCGCGACGAAAAGCACCCTGTTTTTCCAGGGACCATAAGCAGGATCGGTCTCATATTCAATGACGCGTTGGGTCATGTACTCGATCTCTTCAACACTCTGGACGGGCCATCTGCCATTCGCCATCTGTGGGAAACTGTAGAAGTCATCCGACGGCGTGAAATAGGTGTACCAGTCATCGGTGCATCTAACGCCATCGACGAACGGAATCACCCAATTGGCGTCGTTGTTTGACAGGTTATTTTTGTAGTCCCAGTCGCCGTCACCGGCAAAAAGAAGGTAGATCGGTGAGACTGCCCAGTTGTAAATTGGTAGTGTGGTCTTCAGAAAATCTCGGATGGCGACAGGATCAGTCAGTCCCCATCCATATTCGTCATAAATGTCACTGATACGGACGCGCAACACTTCCATCGGCTCTTCAGCAGAGGTTTCGCGGTACTCTTCGTAGGGTATCATCGCTTCATAAAATTCATCAGCCGCTATTACCAGTATGTCCGCTCCGAGCGTTGAGCGCAAATTTGTGTATCCGTCGCCGCTGCGCTGATCCTTTACGATGGACAGTGGAGGTATGACGGCGCTCTCTTCTACCGCTAAATATCGCTTCGGAGTCATAACAGCACAGCTATCCGAAAATTCTTCAGCCTGAACTGACTTAACCGCGTCGTAATCCGAAATATCAAAGATCCACGGCGAATCCATACCGGCAATTACATATCGGCACAGTCCGTCTGATGAGGGGCTGAAGAACTCGGTCTCATTCTCAGTTGTAGTCAGCGATTTTGTATATTCGATTTCGAAATAATCCAGATAAGCTGTTCCTGAACTCATATGATCAAGACGGATGCTGTTGTTGCCACTCTGGAGAATAGTCTCTGGGATTTCGAGGGTATCCGAGAAGGCGTACTTCTTATTATCGGTGCTGTCAACAAGGACGCCATTGACATAAACGAAGAAGCGGTGGTAGTTGGAATCGTCACACAGCACATTTAGCCGCAGTGATGAACTATTGTAATCAACCACATCGCTAAGGTTGAAATTAAAGGTGCGACTCGCCGCCGAACCGGAAAAGAGAGTGCCATAGAGGTTTGGCATATCCATCGGCAGGTTGAAATTATCGTAAATAGCGTATATCTCTTCCTCTTCGAAGTAATATGCCAGAGTGCTGGTGGGATTGATGGTGAACATTCCATCGGTGCCGAGGTTCTCCATACGCTTGCCGTCAGGACCGGACGGGTTGATATTTAACCAATAAACATTTTGATCGGTGTATGGATTCTGATAATGCTCGTAGGAGTAGCGTAATTGTTTGGCATCCCACGATTTTTCCCATTCGTGAACCGATCTGCCGTAGAACCAGATTTCATCACCGGGATCGAATGAATCATCATCCTCACCAATGACCATGATGGCGTTCTCGATGGGAGCTTCGGCGCGGGAGGTAACCAAATTCTTCGGCAATACTCTGCCGCCGTTATTGAAAATTCGGAAGGTATGCGGATCGACGCCGCTCAGGTCGATGCCTGCATTAGTCAGATCATTATAGGTCAACTTGTAGATGCCGCTTGCATTGATTTTGATCTTATACAGATCGCCAGAGGGCCAGGGATCGTCAATACTGATATGTCGCGCGGGCGGACGTTTCCAGGTCCGTGTTACCCCCTGCCAGTTGGCGATAAAGCCCTGGTAGAATTCATCCTCAACAGGACGAGAATAGCCGCCCGTCGGTCCGGTCGTGCCCTGAAATTCTACATCGACCTTAATAGAATCCAGCCCTGAAATGCCCCCGTCAGCCGAAGGATATCTGAACGGATAAATCAGCAGTCGCATAACGTAGATATCGCGGTAATTTTCAGGACCATCTATTTCAACCCAATTTGAAGGATAGGGATTGACCGATGAATAATAGGCAGGATCCTCATTGTAGTGATATTGAACGGATCCATCAGGCGCAGCGCTGATGCTCTCTACCGGGGCAGGCGTACCCTTTTCGGAAGTAACGCCATAAGTCGTGAAGCTATGAATTACCGGAACTGCGTCAGGCGGGATCGCCAGCCATATAACGCGCACCGGCAGCGCCGGAGCGCCTTCAGGCGATGCGTTGCCGCATCCCTGAACGCGGGGCGTATGGTAAATCGCGCCGTCCGCTGCAGAATCATCCCAACTCACATCTTCAATCCGGTATGTCAACGACAGACCGGTAGCATCGCTATTAAGAACAGTAATATCTTCTGCGAAAGTCAATGAAGAAAATACAACGATCCAGAGAAAAGCGAGCGCGACAAAAGATGCAGGGAGTCTGATAAAATGACTCTTCATAATGGAACCTCTTAAAATTTTTCAGCCTCTTCAATTAGAAAATTGGGGATATCATCCTTGACTTTATACTTCAGTTTACAGACGTTACAGATCAATTCATGAGGATCGGTTTTATATTCCAGTTCGCCTTTGCACTTCGGGCAGGCGAGAATATCGAGTAATTCCTTGCTGAGCATGACAGCCCCCGAATCGGTTAAATGATTATATTTATTTGTATGAGTTACACTTTAAAAAACTCACAGTACTACAATCAAGTTCCCTTGAATTGACGCGAACATCAAAACAGCTACACCCTGGCAAGTAAAACGGTCTTATCGCCGCCTCGGCTCTGAGCGCACTTCGGGCAGGTTACATACCATAAGTAAATCGTGCCGGGCAGCACATGAACGCGATCTTGTGCAAACACTTTAAGCTCCTCAACCGCGTTTTTTATCCCGGCTCTCGAACCGTGATAAACTCTTGTAAGAACACGGGTGTTTTCAAGCTGAATCACGTTGGCATCGTACTGTTCTGGATCATCAATCTCAATGAGAATACGTCCTTTGAAGAGACCCGGTTGATGCAGTATCATCTCCCTGTTAGCAATCGTATAGCCCTTTCTCTGAATCGCCTCAAGCATTCCATGTTGGCGCTTCTCCAGACCGAGAGGAATATTAAGGAAATGCGGAACATCTTCAAAATAGAATATCTTGCCGCTCCAATTCATTTCTTTATTATGCCAATCCTGATCCTTTATTTCAGGACAGTCACATACCGATTCGCTTTCCATGATATCTCCTTAGTAATAGCGGTATCGACTGACACCGCTGTATGACGATAGTATATATGCTCTATTTTTTACGAAACACCAGCCGGATCGGCACGCCCTGAAAACCGAATTTCTCGCGTATCATCCGCTCGAGAAAACGCTTGTAAGAATCGGTTATCTCTTCAGGACGATTGCTGAAGATGCCAAACAGCGGCGGCGCAGTTTTCAATTGTGTAATATACTTGATCTGTATATAACGGCCTCGTATCGCTGGCGGAGGATTATTCTCAATCTGGTAGAGCAGAGAATCGTTCAACTTTGATGTGGAAATCCGCCGCATGCGCTCATCGTTGATGTTCAGAGATAATTCCAATCCCTTCAAAAGCCGCTGCCGCTTGAGCGCAGACACGAACATCAAAGGCAGGTGAGCATACTTCCCTAACAGTTGTTTTAATCTCCGCTCCCATTCAATGGCAGTTCGATTGTCCTTTGTTATCGTATCCCACTTATTCATCAGCAGCAGAATTCCCTTGCCGGCGTTATATGCTTCCTCGAGAATCCGCTGATCGGAACTGACAAGTCCCTCGGTGGCGTCTATTACTATCCAGACTATATCAGCTCTTTCAATGGCTCCAGCCGTCCTGATACTGCTGTAGAATTCTACCGCTTCCTTGGTTTTTCCACGCCGCCTCAGCCCCGCGGTATCCACCAGTATTACTCTGTTCTGTCTGAAGTTTATTGTAGTATCAGTGGCGTCACGCGTGGTGCCGGGAATATCAGATACAACCACCGTTTTTTTACCGGTCAGTGCATTCACTATCGAGGATTTGCCAACGTTTGGTCGCCCCACAATGGATATACGAATTCCCTCTTCTTTATCGCCGGGATCGTACTCGGGAAAATCTACTGCGATATCAAGCAGATCACCAATCCCTCTGCCCCGCATCGCAGAAACAAAGATTGGTTCACCGAAACCGAGCTTGATAAAATCTTTCGCATCCCGTTCTCTCGCCTCGTCATCGACCTTGTTCACTACGGCGAGTACGGGTCTGTCGAGGCGCTGGAGGTATTTCGCAATGGCAAGATCTACGTCGGTTACGCCCGTTTCCCAATCCAGCAGGAAGATAATCCTGGCGGCTTCTTCAGCGGCGAATTGCACCTGTTCTTTAACCGCTTCCAATAAGGGATCATCGGTTTTAGGCAGCAATCCTCCCGTATCGATCAGTGCAAAGGGGCGCCCAGCCCAATCGCATTGGGAATATATTCGGTCCCGCGTCACGCCGGGTTGATCATCGACGATAGCATGACGGCGACCCACAATCCGATTGAACAGTGAAGATTTGCCTACATTGGGACGACCGAGGATAACGATTACCGGCAGTTTCATGCGGCAGCCCTCCCCGTTATCATGGCTTTCCAATCATGATCGAACTGAAATGAAGGCACGCCTGTCTTAGCTGCAATGTCTTTTATCATCCAATCATCTAAGAACATACCATCAGAATTCAGACAGTCAGGCGGCAGGTAGAGGGCAGCTGGCTTTTGCCCGGCGCGATCTTTCAACCAACCGTCCACTGCGGCATAGACGTCCAACCCGCCCAGAAGCCCAGCCGCGGTAACAGATTGCCCGAGAAGATGGTTTTCGACCGATATAACGTCTATATATAAACCTCGCACCCGCTGACAAAATTTTGATGCTATTGATTGCAAAGCAGCGTATGCCGACCCGCCTGTCACCCAGAGAATGCGCCTTTCCGATTCCAACTGGTCAGGCAGCATTGACATCGCCTCTTCAGCCTGATGAATCGTCCAGCGAAGCAGACCGACCCCATTTTCGATCTGCGGATATTCCTCATAATATTCATCGGGAGGCATCTCTATTCCAGCTTGCAGGAGCAGCTCATCGGCAGGATAAATCCAGCGAGTTCCGTTTTTCTCGAGCATCTCCTGCTGGAAATCCTTTACAGTATCGAGCGTTTCCTGCGCTTCTGTCTTATTCATCAGCCGTAAGGAGGGCAAATCCTGACGGTGCTCAGTCAATCCCACCGGCACAACCGAAAGAGACGCCAACCCTGGATATAGCGGCGCCAGGTCTCTTATCGTCTGCTCGAGAACCGCGCCGTCATTTTCACCGGGAACCAGCACAATCTGACCGTGAAGCTGGATGCCGCCTTCGATCAACCTGTTCAAGTTCGGCAGAATAGGAGCGTTCTTGATTCCCAGAAGTCTGCCACGAATAACCGGATCCGTGACATGAATGGAGACGTAGAGCGGCGAAAGCCGCATATCGAAAATGCGCTGGTAATCATGCGAATTCATCCCCACGAGCGTGAGATAATTGCCGAAGAGAAAGGAAAAACGGTAATCCTCATCTTTCAGGTAAAGCGGACTCCGCAAGCCTTTCGGAAGCTGGTCGATGAAGCAGAAGGTGCACTTGCAGTGACAAGCCCTCATATCCATAGCGCCCAGTTCCATCCCCGGTTTCTCCCCCGGCGATGTGACTAGTTCTATGACCTCTGTGGCGCCGTTTCGTTCGACTTCAAATTCCGCTCCATCCGGTTCCAGATGAAACAGCACGTCCAGCATATCTTCGATCTCGTGACCGTCGATTCTCAGCAGCCTGTCTCCTACCCGCAGTCCCGCATCTTCGGCGGGAGATCCAGGTGTAATGGCTTGTATTACTATGCCTCTTTCTTCCAATTTTTCACTCATAATAAGAAACCCCCGACTTGGTCGGGGGTGCGAGCGGCTGACGGGGCTCGAACCCGCAACACCCAGCTTGGGAAGCTGATACGCTACCAGTTGCGTCACAGCCGCACCTCACAGAATGTACGACTTTTTAGATGAAAAGTCAAGCACAAAGTTGAGTGGCAGCAGTTGATCTGGAAGATTTTATATCTCGATCTGGTCCCCTTCAGCCGGTGATAAGATTTCAAGTTTACCGCCCAGAGCATCCACTCGCTCTTGGCACTTCACCACCAACTGTTCGATTTCATCACCGGTGCGCAGCGGTTGATGATGGAAGAGCACCAGTCTCTTCGCCTGCGCAGACATCGCCACTTTCAGCGCATCGGTGACGGAACTGTGTCCGGAACCGACGAATTCAACGTATTCCTCATCGGTATAAGCAGCATCGGCAATCAAAATATCTGCTCCGCGCGAGAAATGAACTATTTCCCGATCTATACGCGCCAGAAAGCTGTTATCGTCATTCTCTTTGACGAGAGCGCGATTGCTGCTGCTATATGGCTCATTATCAGGTATATAGACGAGGCTCTTTCCCTGATATTCCACCCTGAACCCGATTGTCAATCCGGGATGGTTCAGGTAATAATAGCTGATGGAAGCCTCGCCCACGCGTGTCACTTCCCGCAACTCCTGAAACTTAACATCTACGGTGGGCTTACCCATCGTGACCGGGAAGTATTCTCCAACTTCAGCGCCCTGAAAGAAACTCATAAGGGTCTCATCCATTCCGGCGACGCCGTAGATCGTCATTTTGCCGGTATGTTTAAAAGCCGGGAGGAAATAAGGCAGCCCCATAATATGATCCCAGTGCGTGTGCGTCAGAAACAGGTGAGCGTCCAATGGCTTAATACCCAATTCCTGCAACAGGCTGCTGCCCAGGTTGATTAATCCTGATCCCCCATCGAGGATGATGAGGGTGTCACCACACCGCACCTCGATACAGGCTGTGTTTCCGCCATATCGGCTGGTGTGTTCGCCTGAAACCGGCACCCCGCCCCGCATTCCCCAAAAACGGATTTGCATGGTATTTTAATCTAAGATTTTGTCAACTTTTTTCTTCAACTCGGCAACTTGGAAAGGTTTGCTGATAAAGTGATCAGCGCCCGCTTTCCCAGCCATTTCTGCGTCTCGCTTATATGATTTGGCAGTCAGCATTATAATGCGGGTTTTCCTGTGATCCGGGTTGCTTTTTATCCATTCGATGATCTGGAAGCCGTTCACTTTCGGCATCATCAAATCGCAGATTACCAGATCAAAGACCTCTTTACCGATCCAGTTAAGCGCCGCTTTACCGTCATAAGCGCGGCGGATGGCGCGGTCTTCTCCTGCCAGAGCGCTGCTCAGCATTTCCACTATGCTCTTGTCGTCATCGACGATAAGAATCTTCTTCATATTGAACTGCTATCTTAGGATAATTAGTTATAAACCTTAAATATAATGTTTTTAAGGCGGAATTTCAATAGGTTTTGGCGGAAAAGCTTTTAAGGAGAAGAATATCTGTATATGTGCTTTCAGGTCTCCGCACCCGATAGTTTTATCCTGGCGGGTGGCATGCTTCTGGTCCGTCTCCTGACGGAACGAAGCATGTTGTCTTTTTTATCAGAATCGCTGATTATCACAGATTTTTGGATTCCACTGATTTAATCTGCGCGATCTGCGTCATCTGTGGAATCTGCGGTTCAGCTTTCTACCACCAGAATAAATTATTGTGCTGTCGGGAGTTTCCTCCTGATGGTATTCCAGGGTGCCACAC
>JALGVT010000048.1 GCA_025774555.1 candidate division LCP-89 bacterium | reverse complement strand
ACAGCTATCAGCTATCAGCTATCAGCTTTAAGCCATGTAAACCTATCGGTTTATGATATATCAGGAAGACTGGTCGCTGAACTGATCAACGGCTGGAGAGATGCGGGTGTGTATCAGGCGACGTTCGATGCTTCACATCTTGCTTCCGGCATTTACATCGTCCGTTTGGATGCAGGAGGACTTAGCGATAGCCAGAAAGTTGTACTGATGAAATAATTATATAAACCCAGCCATATCTACATACTGGAGGTATTATGAAGAGATTTGTTTCACTCTTATCCGTACTTGCATTGACTGGCATAGCGCTGGCAACAGTCATCAATGTCCCCGGTGATTACGCCACCATCCAGGCTGGCGTCAACGCGGCAGGATATGGTGATACCGTGTCGGTCGCACCGGGAACCTATGTCGAAAACGTCCAACTGAATGGAGGATCACAATCAGAGAACATCACTCTGCTGGGTTCCGGATGGGAAAACACCACCATCGACGGCGGAGGATTGTTTAACACGGTCTATGTTTATCAGATCAGCAATTTCACCATTGAAGGATTCACTGTTCGTAACGCACAGCAGAGCGGCAGCGCTCCTGGAAACGTGGGTGTTCATCTAAACCCGCAATCATCATTCGGAACGCTGATTGTCCGGCACTGTAACGTTACTCACAATGGTCACGGCATCCAGATCTGGAACGATTTCGGCGGCGCAGCCTACATTGAACATAATATCATCAGCGATAATCTGTACAATGGTTTCTATCCTTACCTGGGCACGGTCTATCTGACCAACAATACCATCGTGGATAATGGCCAGGACGGCTATAACGACTGGTCGGGCGGCGGTACGATCTACATCAAGAATAACATCATCGCCAACAACGGCAGGTACGGTATTTACAAGCATCTGAATACGCCCGTCTTCATATCCTACAACGATGTCTGGAACAATGCTGACGGCGCTTACTACCAGGGTTACAGCGGTCCGGCACAACCCTTCACACCAAATCCAGGAACAGGCGAAATTGCTGCTGATCCGCTGTTCTACGGATCGCCGTTCGATTACTTTATCTCATGGGACAACTTCCCCACTGTCGATCCGACCATGTCGCCCTGCATCGATGCGGGTGATCCTACTTTGCCTAGTGATCCAGACGGCACGACCGCGGATCAAGGGGCCTTCTACTTCGACCAGACTTATCACCAGTTCGACGTCACCCTTACACCTCTGAATCCACCGATTCAGATCCCTGCCACTGGCGGTTCCTTCGATTATGACGTGGCGTTGCGGAATCTGGAATACATAGGATTCGATTTCGATGTCTGGATTATGGCTCAACTGCCAAATGGCTCTCTCTATGGGCCGATCCTGGGTCCCGTAGAGATATCGATTCTGGGAACCGCGGTAATAGAGAGAACTCGCACACAATACATTCCCGCTGGCGCTCCTCCGGGATCATATTCCTATATTGTCAATGCGGGTATCTACCCCACGACAATATGGGACAGCGGGAGTTTTCCGTTTAATAAATCATCCACGGGTGATGGAACTTACGTGGACGGATGGTTCTGCAGTGGTGAATCATTTGCAGGCGGCGGTATCATTGAGAGCGATAATACTCTCCCTTCAGTCAGCGCAATCCTCTCTGCATATCCCAACCCCTTCAATCCGGTTACAGCTATCAGCTTTCTTTTGCAGGATGCCGATTTGGTCAAATTGCAGGTGTTCGACGTGCAGGGGAAACTCGTGGGAGAACTGGTCAATGGCTGGAGAGATGAGGGACTGCATGAAGTGACGTTCGATGCTTCACATCTATCTTCGGGCGTCTATATCTACCGCCTGAGCGCCGGCAATTTCAAGGCTGAAGGAAAGATGGTATTGATGAAGTAATATCGATTTCAAATTCACAGCGAAACTATAGTGCGGGGGCACGCCTTAAAACGGCGCTGGTAGAGCCCCCGCTTTTTATTTCTGACATCCAGCCTCTCCCCGAATTCACTTGACAATCCCGTCCAAATTACGTATATTTATGCTGCTTCACGCGAAAGTGGCGGAATTGGCAGACGCGCCAGATTTAGGATCTGGTGCCCTCTGGGTGTGGGGGTTCGAGTCCCCCCTTTCGCACGTTGAATAAAAAAGGCGGCTGTCGGTCGTCTTTTTTATTGTCTCACCGAGAAGACGATAATTCTTTGGGATCGAGCAATGGAGGGATGAAAAAAAAGAGATGATCACGGATTTTCACGGATTTCTCGGATGACGCGGATTTTGTAGGCGAAATATCAGAAGGAATCTCTAGAGGGCTGTCGGTTGTCTTTTTTTTTGTCTCACCGAGAGGGCGATAATTCTTTGGGATCGAGCAATGGATGGATGAAAAAAAAGAGATGATCACGGATTTTCGCGGATTTCTCGGATGACGCGGATTTTGTAGGCGAAATATCAGAAGGAATCTCTAGAGGGCTGTCGGTTGTCTTTTTTTTGTCTCACCGAGAGGGCGATAATTCTTTGAGATGGAGCAGTGGAAGGATGAGAAAAAGAGAGGATTACGGATTTTCGCGGATTTCTCGGATGACGCGGATTATATGGGTGGAATCGGCGAAGGAATTTATAGAGGGGCTGGAGGCTGTCTTTTTATTGTCTTGCCGAGAAGACGATAATTCTTTGGGATCGAGCAATGGAGGGATGAAAAAAAAGAGATGATCACGGATTTTCACGGATTTCTCGGATGACGCGGATTTTGTGGGTGGAATCGGCGACTCTGATGGTAAGCAGAAGGCGCATATAAAATGCATCACCTTTATCTTATCCGTCAACTATTTGAGAATCACTGCTCTTGCAGTTTGCACACCGTGTTCTGTTGTCAATCTGAAGAGATACACACCTGAGGCAGCGCCGATCGCATCCCATCTGAAACGATGCGTTCCGGGCAGAAGCGTTTCTGAAACTAGCGATTCTAACATTCTTCCTGAAATGTCATAGACATTAAGCCGCACATGACTTGCATCCTGCAATTTGAAACTGGCAACTGCAAAAGGATTTGCCGGATTGGGCATCACGGATAGCGAAAGTTCGTATTCACCAAGCTCAGCAGGTTCTTCGCTGACTGCGACGTACCCTGTGTTTGCCACAGTATCCAATATCCAGAGATTTGGGTCGAAGGCAACGTTGGTCGGCGTTCCAGAGACATCGAAACTGAAATTCTGGTTGCGCTGATCGTTCCATACCGAGTGCGTCTCGTAGCCGGAAGTCGTGGTTACGCCGAATTCAATCGGCATGGTGAAGACCAGCGGGGTGTCAGCCGTATCTGGCTGCGTCTGGATGATGGAAATGTCCACGCGGCTGCTGTCCTCGCCCAGCGGTTCATACTGCCAGCCCCAATGGTACTCAGGGAAACCCGCCATATACACCCATTCATCGAAGAACCAGTCAAAATCTGCGGCGATAACGTCTTCTAAGGTTTCCAGCATTTGAGCTGTATTGGCAGCGCCATAACTGTACCGGTCGCGCCATTCAAGGAAGAAATCCCAGAAGTTATCTTCGCCTAAGACGTAACGGATCATGTGCATTATCCAGGCTCCCTTTTCATAAACTGTCCCGCCCCACATCTCTTCAGGATCGTAAATTGGGAAGCGTCCGTCGTTATACTCAGACTGAAAATAGGTATTCCTGAATGTAGCCAGACGGCTGTTCAAACCTGCTGTGCCGCCTGTTTCACCAGCCCACAAGGCATCGGAATAGGTCGCAAATCCTTCGTTCAGCCAGATGTCATCCCAGGTTGCGCAGGTGACCAGATCACCCCACCACATGTGTGATAGTTCATGAGCGTAAATCCACTGATGCTCATCTGATCCATCGATGAAGTACTGTCCCATCGAAGTGATGGTCTGGTGTTCCATCGCTCCCCAGAAGTGGAATTCGGCATGCCCGTATTTCTCCTCCATGAAGGGATATTCGCCGTAGATTGAAGCGAAGAAAGCGATCTGTTCAGGCACTATGGCAAAATCTATGTAGGAGTTGGATAGATGCTCAGGATAGACATAGTTATCGATGGGCAGAGAATCGCCGGACACGGTAACGTACCAATCCTGCCAGTATGAGAAATCGGTTGCTGTTATGCAGATGAGATAGGTCGTAACCGGATAATTTTCTATCCATTCATAGGAAGTCCATCCTGGTTCAGGAGTCGTTACGCTTTCCAACAGACCGTTTGAGGTGGCGGTCATCCAGTCAGGCACCGTCCATACCATTCGCGCGGTAGTTTTTTCCCAGGGATAATCCTTACAGGGCCACCAGGTGCGGGCTCCATTTGGTTCGGAGAGTGATTCTATAGTCGGCGTGCCGCTGTGATCCGACCATGAAAGCGCTCCCAGGCTGCCGGCAATGGGATTGCCGTGATATTCTATGCTTACAGTGGCAGAATCATTCATATATAATGGCTGCGGCAGGTCGATAATCAGGTCGGAATTGGAGACGATGTTGTAAGTTGCCGCCTGACCATCCACTTCGAGGAGGTCAATGACCATGTTGTTGCGCAGGCGCATATCCAGTTCGGTGATCTGAGTTTCAGTTACGGTGAAGAGCATGTCAACGCGCCCGTCGACCGACTGCGCATCCCAATCAAATTTGATCTCGATATCGTAGTGAAGAGCGTCGTAACCGGTGTCGTCATCAGTCGCGTCCATTCCGTCTGAAGCCGGCAGCCTTCCCTCTTTCATATCCCAGAGCAGTTGATAGCCGTCGCCGTCATAAAGGGGCGGTGTTTGTGCTGATACCTGCAATATTGGATAACAGGCAATTGACAGCGCGATAAGTAATATAAAAGGGAATGAACGTTTGCACATGATCGTCTCCGGATAATGAAATTCTGCCGTATTTATCAATATAATGCCAATATGGGTGAAAATCAAGGGATAATTGTCAGAGCGGTGAGAAAATGAGACAGTTATTTCTCTGCACCCGGATATGGAATAGATAAATAGGGCTATCCCAAAAGTCCATTGACTGTCATTGTCCCACAGGGATGACTTCGGCACGAACGAACTGTGGTAATCTCTTAGCGCTTGTAAAATAGGAGATTGCCACGTCATCAGCCGGACGGCTGATTCCTCGCAATGACACCGTTGGGCACTTATGGGACGGCCAACTGAAAACTAAATCACTGACGGACGCTGATCTGAACGGTGCGTATCATCCGGGACATCCCGACTGCGTCGGCACCCTTCGGGTGAAGCTGTCCCAGCCACCCGCCGCGGAATAGAGAGGGAGGTGGTGTGAAAAGAGCTGTCCCAAAAGGCTATTTACTGTCATTACGAGCGAAGTGTGGTAATCTCTTAGCGCTTGTAAAATAGGAGATTGCCACGTCATCAGCCGGACGGCTGATTCCTCGCAATGACGTTGTTTTCTTCTTTTGGGACAGCTCCGCTACCCGTATAAGTGGCTATCGGCGCACGACTATTTATGCTGGTAATATTATGAATCGCAGTGAGCATTAAGAGAAGAAACGCCCCTTTCGCTTGCAATTTTGTCAAATTTGCGTTACATTTATGCTGAAATTTATAAACAAATGGAAGATAACCAAAAAACACAGGATTAAACTGATGAAAACAGTGATTACAGGATTGGCGGTTATCCTGAGCCTGACCGTGGCGATGGTCAGCGCACAGGAGGATCCCTACCGCGATCTGATCGATGAAGTGTGCGGCTGCTGCGACACTTATAAAGACGCAGATTTAGCCACAGTCTTCGATTCAACGGTGGTGCTCGTTGAGGACAGCGGATTGTCGCACGTCACCAGACACAAGCTGACGAAGATTATGAGCTGGGCGGGCGCGCGGCAGATGACAGCTCTGCGCCTCGATTATGATCCCGCTTCCAATTTCTTCGAGGCGAAGAAGATCGTCGTTCACCGAGCGGATGGAACGATGGAAGAAATCGACGTCAACCATCCTCTGGATCATCCCCAGCCACAACATATGATCTACTGGGGTGTCCGCATGAAAGTCTTTGAATTACCCCGGCTGAATAAAGGCGACGCGGTAGAGGTGCTGACTTATATGAAAGGCTTCCTGATCGCCTACCTCGAGGAGGAGCTGTTCGCTGAAGAAGATGACGAACGTTTCATCCCGCCGATGCGCGGACACTACTACGACACCATCCTTTTTCAGGAGAGCAATCCTCTGCGCGAGAAAGTTTATACGGTGAAGATATCGAGAGATATTCCTGCGCAGTACCGGGTATATAACGGTGAGGTCTTCAGTTCCTTGACGTTCGAAGACAACCTGCTGGTGTACACTTTCTGGATGAATGATATGCCGGCGTATGCTCACGAACCCCGCCAACCCGGCGCCTCTGATTTTGTGCCTAAGGTCGTCATGGCGACTGTCAAGGATTGGCCCGAGAAGTCACGCTGGTTCTTTGAAGTCAACGATGAGATTTTGAATCCTGACGAGGCTGTTACAGCCAAGGCGCACGAGATCGTCGAAGGTCTGAAAACCGATGATGAGAAAATAGATGAGATTCTCCACTGGACGGCGCAGAACATCCGTTATTCGGGTATCTCGATGGGCAAAGGCGAAGGCTACACCCTTCATTCAGGTATGATGTCATTGCACGATCGCTGCGGCGTATGCAAGGATATTGCCGGTATGTCCATCGCGTTGCTTAGGGGACTGGACTTTACGGTCTATCCCGCCATGACGATGGCTGGATCGCGCGTCGAAATGATTCCCGCCGACCAGTTCAACCACTGCGTTGTCGCAGTCAAACGGGGGGACGGAACGTTCAAGATGATCGATCCGACCTGGGCGCCATACGCGATGGACGTCTGGAGCCCTGCCGAAGGGGAACAGCATTACGTCATCGGTTCACCCGAAGGCGAAGACCGTATGGCGATAAGGAGCTACGATCCAACAGAGAATCTGACTCGTGTGAACCTTAAGGGGGCGCTCAATGCCGACGGCGACCTCGAAGGCACCATAACCATAGATGGCACCTCTTATGGTGATACGCGTATTCGACGCGGTATAGCCTATCGTCCGGTTGAGTACAGGGACGCCATGTGGGCTGACTGGGTAGCGCATATCGCGCCGAACGCCGAAGTCGTCAACGTAACTCAAACGGACATTGACGATCTTTACAAGCCTTATCAGCTACAGATTACTTTCAAAGCTCCGGGTTACGCATTGAGCGCCGGGGGACAGATGTTGTTCACGCCGGCTCTACCGAACCTGGTCAAAGTCGCACCACGGACATTCAATTTCCTCAACAGATATACTGCTGAGGAACGCCAAAATCCGATGCACATCTGGAGCACGCGTCAGATTATATTGACCGAATCGATTAAGGTGCCCGCAGGTTTCAAACTGGCAAATATACCTGAACCTGATGAATTCGGAGGCGAATGGGCTTCCTGCGATACAGAAGTAAAAATGGAAGGCAGAACCCTGACCACCCGATTAGACTATCAATTGAAGCAGCGAGCAGTTCCCGCCGAGTACTATGACCAGCTCAAGGGCGCTTACGACAAAGTCAAGGAATTGGGCGCAAAAACCTGGCTGCTGAAGAAAGGATCATGATAATGAAAACATTCAAATACATTACTCTAACACTGATAATCCTGCTGGCGGCAGCAACGTGCTGGGCGGTTGACACCGATCAGATACTCGCCCGCAGGCAGCAGGCGACAGCATTGCCGCTGTCGGATACTGTGATTCTTTATCACGGCACCGTGTTCACCATTTATGCAGATGGAAGAATGGATCGGGAAGAGCATATCATCCGTTATCTGCGTAACCTGAACGCCTGGGATGAATACTGCGATCCACATCTGGTTTACCATTCCGGCAGGCAGGAGCTGGACGTTCAGATCAGCCGTGGACACACCGTCGATGGCAGAAAAGTGGATACCACCCCCAACGGATTCAACCCGATCGTGCCTTTCGGTCTGGATAAAGCGCCCGATTTCACTGATTACCGCCAGATGGTAGTTACGCTTCTGGGCGTCGAGCATGACGTTGTCACTGAACTGAAATATGTCGTCAGTGATAAAGAACCATTCTATCCCTGGGCGTGGGGAGAAGTCATTTTCGGGACTAACGAACCGACACTCGAGAGAGTTGTGACAGTGCGCGCGGCGCGCAATGCTAATCTCGCGACTTTGGCGGAGAATGGTATTCCAGAGGGCGATAAACAGGTCGGCGGCGATCTGGAAACCATCACCTGGCGGATGACCGATCTACCCAGCTATGACTTCGCAGAGGCTGCGAATAAAGCGGGGCGATATATGCCCCGGGTTTCGTTTTCCACCTGTCCTGACTGGGATATTTTCACTGCTGAATTGCAAAGCCGTTTTGACGGCGCGGTAGATGAGAACTCTCAGTTCATTGAAGCGTTGTCTGAATGCGAGAAATACAACGACACACGCATGACTTTAGAATCAGTGGTCGGTTTCATTTCAGATCGCATTGCACTGAAGCGTTTCCATGAAATCGGCATGCTCCTGAGTTACCGGACTGCTGATCAGACTTACTCCACTGGTTACGGCAGCACAGCGGACTTTGCCGTTCTGTACGCTGCGGCGTTGAAACATTTCGGATTTGATGCGAAAGTGTATCTGCTGGACCTTTGTGGATTGCCTGTGCCCGGTTTAACAGGCGAGGAAGAATACTCAATTCACATAGAGAACGGTTCTCTACAATGCCGTCTGGAGCCTGCGCACGGAGATATCAGCTATCTCCCGCCTAATGACATGACTGCCATAGGTATTTCTCCCGCTGCAATACCCAAAGCAATCCCGGCATCACCCTTCCAGAAGAACAGTGTCTTGATCGATGTGGAAGTCAATTTTTCTGAATGCGGCGAGGCTGATGGTTGGATACTCTTGAAGTCCGCAGGTCAGATGTCAATGTTCGACATCGCCATTGCAGACGGAGCCGACGCTGTCATCGGACACCTGACAGACGGTCTTTACACTGCGCCGGAATTAGAAAATACGGCGATTATACTACAGAGCCGGGACATTGTCGAAGCTAAGGCAGACCTGAAGTTCGCCGCGGCTGAAGATATGATCGAAGGGCTGTTAAAGATCGAAATGCCCTGGAAAGTGAGTGATTTTCACGGATTGCTGCCTGGCGGTCTTGAAACCTATCAGCCCGGGCGTGACGTTCCGGTTTATATGGGACACGCCGGCTCGGTCAGTCTGAACATCACCTTCAACCTGCCTGAGGAGTGGAGTGTTGAACTACTACCTGAAGCCTTCAGTGAAAACGCTGACGGAATCATGTTCACTCGTAATGTCACATTAGAAGAAAACAGCGTAACCTTTACGGAAACGTGCGTTTTCAACAAGACTGAAATACCTGCATCAAGCTGGGATGCCTGGCGTCATGTTCTTCTTCAGGCAGAAAAAGCTTCCAATCGCACCCTGCTTTTAAATACTGAAGGATAATTTTCACAATGTCAGCAGTCAAACGTATTCTTACAGTCGTTGTCCTGCTCGCCGTTTGTTCGGCGCTGTTCAGCGGCTGTAAGAAGGCTGAAAAGGCATCCAAAGATGAAGGTTTGACAATAGTCTGCACCTTTCTGCCGGTTTATGTGATGACCTTGAATGTCGCCGGAGACCTGCCTGGCGTGACCGTTTACTGCATGCTGCCTCCAGAAGTAGGCTGTCCGCACGACTACGCGCTGACGCCGCAGGACGCGGTCATTCTGGAAAAAGCGGATGTGCTGGTGATGAACGGGATGGGAATGGAGTCTTTTCTCGAAGACAGTCCGTTTCTAAGCCGCGAGGGTCTCGAGATCATCAACGCTTCGGAGACTATTCAACCTATCAGTCTTGTAGAAACTGAACACGGACATAGGCACCACGAAAACCACGATTATCTGCTCAATCCGCATACCTGGGTAAGTCCAGTTGCCGCGGCAGAAATGACACGAAAGATTGGAAAGCGTCTCGCGAAAATAAATAAGAAATATGCGGGTCCGATTGTGCATAATACCCACCATTACACGGTTAAATTGGATTCGCTGGCAGATTCCTTGCGCAGGATTGTATCAAAGGCGCAGAACCGGCGTATTGTGACGCTGCATTCAAATTTCGACTATTTCGCACGCGATCTCGGGTTGGAAATCGTCGGCGTCATCAGCCTCGATACTTCTGTTAAACCTTCTGCTAAGGAGATGGCGGAACTGATAGAAAAGATTCGGAATGTCAATCCAGTTGGGATCTTCCATGAAGTAGAAGCTTCAGATCGTTTGGTAAAGGTACTCGCCGAGGAAACCGGTGCGCCGATCTATATTCTCGACCCAGCTACGACCGGAGAAACTGATGCGGACTCCTATCTGGCTGCCATGCGCAGGAATATGGCAACGCTGATAACTGCTTTCGGTTTGGAAAAAACTTCCCAGTAAGCCCATGATTGAATCAGCTATTACCTTTCAGAACGTTACCGTGGAAGTCGGTGGACGACAAATCCTTCAGAATATCAATTTCCAGATCGAGAAAGGATGTCTTACCGCAATCATGGGTCCGAATGGGGCGGGGAAGACCACCCTGATACACGCTCTGTTCGGACTAATTCCCTTTGAAGGACGAATCCTGTTTGGCGTAAATCAGACCGCCAAACGTCCCCGCATCGGCTACGTTCCGCAAAAAGTTGAGTTGGATCGAGGTTCCCCCATCACCGTGCAGGATTTTTTAATTGCAGGGATGGTAAATTTTCCTCTCTGGGCGGGCGCTTTCAAGCGCTGTCGTGATAAGGCTATACGCGCCCTAGAGAAAGTGGGGATTCCCGGTATCTACCTTACACCCCTCAGTAAGATTTCCGGAGGTGAACTGCAGCGTGTCCTGCTCGCGCAGGCGTTGATTTCCAATCCGGAAATCCTGATACTTGATGAACCCGTCGCCGCGGTCGATATCAGCGGCGAAGCGCTCTTCTGCGAGTTGCTTGACGGCATCCATCGAGATCTGAAATTGACAACGTTGCTTATCACGCATGATCTCTCGGTTGTCTCCGAACACGCTCATCACGTTCTATGTCTAAACAAGACTGTGGTCTGCGCAGGAACCACCCGGGAAGTGCTTACACAAGAGAACTTGCGCAGGGTTTTCAGTCCGCATATCGATTCCTTCCTGCAGCATCACCATTACCATAAACCTGAAGAACAGCCGAGCGACGATGGAACTGCTGCTTGATCTGATTGGAGCGATCCTGCCATTTGATTGGCTGGAGCCAACCTTCATGCGCAGAGCGCTTCTCGGTTCTTTCCTGATTGCTCCCGCCTGCGCCGCGATGGGCGTTCAGGTGATATCTTTCCGTATGGCGTTTTTTTCCGATGCAATTTCGCACTCTGCATTCACCGGTGTAGCTTTAGGTCTGATACTCGGATTGGATCCACGCTGGACCATGATAGCATTCGGGGTTCTTATCGGCTGTGGCGTGCTGCTGTTCGCCCGCAAAGCTGAACTCGCAACGGATACTGTAATCGGCGTATTTTTTGCTTCAGTTGTAGCGGTGGGGCTGGTCATAGTCTCTGCGAGGCGGGGTATCAGCAGATATTTTGAAGGGGTGCTCTTCGGCGACATTCTAGCGATTACAAATACAGATTTGTGGATAATTATAGCGCTGGTTGTCGGTATCGTTATTTTTCAATGGCTAGGTTATAACCGCATGCTGCTCCTGGCGATTAACGCACCTGTGGCTCATTCCAAGGGGATTCACCCCGCGCGCTGGGAAATGGCATACGGCATTATTCTGGCGCTTTTAGTTATGGTCAGTTTAAGAGCAGTAGGATTATTATTGGTTACTGCGTTGTTGGTCGTTCCCGCAGCCGCAGGACGTAATATCGCGAAGGGGGCTGGAGGCTTGTTCTGGTGGGCGTTGGTGGTTGCCGCTATATCATCAATATTGGGGCTCTATCTTTCATTTATCTGGGGATCAGCCACAGGCGCGACGATCATTCTTGCAGGAGTGGTTCTATTCGTGCTCAGTTTCGGTTTCCGGTTGTTAAGAAAATAGCTGGATTTGATCAGTAACTATGAAATATATTGCAATTTCCAATTTGCAATAAAGCGGCGCAATGATAACCTCCTTTCAGTCTGTCCTAAGACGCCATAAACTGCTTGATTCCCGCCAAGAACATCTCCACCGAAATTATAGTCAGTATCATCCCCATCAATCTCTCCATAGCTATCAAACCGCGCCTGCCGAAAAAGCGGGCAAAATGGCTCGATAGAGTTAGAATCAAAACCGTCGCCGCCCAGGCGATCAGAATGGCTCCACCCCAATCCAGCACACGATCGGGCTCGCGTGTTACCAGCAGCAGCACCGTCGCCAGGGATGAAGGACCGGCAACTAACGGGATGGCTAAAGGAACGATGAACGGCTCACGTTCCATGTCAACTCCATAAGCGGCTTTCTCCGCCGGGAAAATCATCCTGAGCGCGATGATGAAGAGAATAATCCCGCCAGCGATGCTGAGAGACGGCTCGGTTATTCGCATGGCGTGCAATATAAACTGCCCGAAAAAGAGGAAAACAAGCAGCAGCGCCAGCGCAATCAGAAGTTCCCGAACGATTATCCTCGTTCGCCTTTCCGAATCCACGTCCTTCAATATCGACAGGAAAACGGGCACGTTTCCCAGCGGATCCATCACCAGGAACAGCAGTATTGCAGCAGAATATATAGTCATATCTTGGCAGTTAGCAGTTAGCGGTTAGCTTTTAGCGGTTAGCCGTTAGTGGTTAGCCGTTAGTATTTCCTCGTTGCGTAAGGTCCTTAGCGCAGCGGAGACCTGACGCCTTTAGTCACTTTCATTCTGATAGGTTTTACCTCACAGAAGTATAACCTGACAGCCCCGTTCAATTTAAAATTTCCAATTTCCAATTTCCAATTTGATTCACCGTTTTATCACCATCAACCTTATCTCCGTCATATCTTCCATGGCGAAGCGCACGCCTTCCCTGCCTATGCCGGAATCCTTCACGCCGCCGTAGGGCATGCTGTCCACCCTGAAAGAGGGAATGTCGTTGATCACCACCCCGCCGACTTCCAACTCGTTCCAGGCGTACCAGGCGTGATCCATGTTCTTTGTAAAGATGCCCGTCTGCAGACCGTAATCGCTGTCATTGACTTCCGCTATCGCCTGTTGGTAGTCTGAAAATGGCTTAATGGTGGCAATCGGTCCGAAGACTTCCTTACAGCTCACCTTGTCCTTCGGATCGACGTTTTCCAGCCAGGTAGCGTCGAAGAAAACGCCGACGCGCTCGCCTCCGCAAAGCAGCTTCGCGCCGTGTTCGACTGCTTCTGCCGTCCACTCTTCCAGGCGGATAGCGTCGCCTTCGCTGATGATGGGACCCAGAGTCGTATCCTCCTTAGTCGGATCGCCCGCTTTAAGATTGTCCGCCCGTTCAACTAACATCGGAAGCAGATCATCGTACAGCGATTCATGCACGTACACTCTCTGCACGCTGATGCAGGACTGCCCTGACTGGTAGAACGCGCCCAAGGTGATGCGGTCAGCGGCATATTCCAGATCCGTTCCTTGATCGACAATACATCCCGCGTTGCCGCCCAGTTCAAGGACGACTTTCATCTTTCCGGCTTTGGCTTTCAATTGCCAGCCTACGTCCTGCGATCCGGTAAAGGAGAGGTGTTTCAAACGGCTGTCGGAGGTGAACAGATCCGCTCCTTCGCGGCGCACCGGTAGAACGCTGAATGCGCCTTTGGGCAGATCGGTTTCTGCCAGAATTTCAGCGATAAGCAGAGCGCCGATGGGAGTATATGACGCAGGTTTGAGCACAAACGGGCATCCGACGGCAATAGCGGGAGCTACCTTATGCGCGGCTAAATTCAGCGGGAAATTGAAAGGACTGATGAATGAACAGGGACCGACCGGCACCCGCTTCCAGATGGATTCGTATCCATCTGCGCGGGCGGAAATGTCCAGCGGCATATATTCTCCGCCGATCCTCACTGCTTCCTCCGCGGCGATGCGGAAAGTGTCGATCAGTCTGGTGACTTCGCCTCTGGCGTCGCGGATCGGTTTGCCTGCCTCTATGCAGAGCGAATACGCCAGCTCGTCGTATCGCTCCTGGAAGCGTCTTACGCAGTGATGCAGAATTTCCGCCCGTTTATAGGCGGGCAGTCTTCGCATCGGTACTGTTGCTTTAACTGAACATTCGATAGCTTCGTCTATGACTGCTGCATCAGCTAATGCTACTCTGGTCGCTGTTTCGCCCGAATATTTATTCTTGACTTCCAGATCAGCATTCGGTTGCTGTGGTTCGTTGGCTAAGTAAAATGGATATTTATCTTTTAACATGGATTTCTCCCGTTATGAAACTGACGATAAATGCTAAGCCCAATTTATATAAACGCCGATTACAAGTCAAGTATTTTACGGACTGTTTCCTTTTGCGCAGGATGATAATAAGAAGTATTCCGCTCTAATTATTAGATAATCCTTGACTTTAATATATCATGCGCCTATATTTATCAGAGATCTTACCGGAGACACCTATGAAAAGAATACATACATATTTCGCGGTGCTGGCTGGATGCACCGTTTTGGGATTCACAATAGTTATCATGGGTTGCGGCGGCGATATAACAAAACCCACAGTAAAGATAAACCTCGGTTATCTCCAACAACCGATCCCGGAAGCGCTGGTCTTGCAGGCTCTGAAGCATACCGACGTCCTGGAAAAATCTCATATAGAGATCGACTTCACAGCGCATGCGGATCGTGATCAGCTGATTAACAGCGCTGTAAACAGGCAGGCAGACGTTATCATCGGCAGGGAACAGGCTCTTGCAGAATTGTTCTCAAGAAGCGATGATTGGACTATCGTCTCGAGGTTTTCCTATCATCAGATCAACCTTTATCTCCCCGCTGACTCTCCCGTTGAATCGGTCTCTGATCTTGAGGATAAGCGATTTGCGCAGACCTCGAGCACGCTTGCCAGAAGATATATCAAAAAAGCAGCCGAAAAGGCGGGTTTGGATCCAGAGCGTGATCTCAGATTCGTTGATTGGACTCTTGATCGACAACTGCGATTGGCTCAGAAAGGGAAGCGCTCGGAATGGGGTAGAATCGACGCCGTTATCAACGATGCTCCTGAATTTACAAGCGCTGTGTCTGATGGTTTTGCAAGGAGTATAAAAATAGGCAGATCGGTTTCTGTTCTGTTAGTATCTAACCGTTTAATCGACACTTCTCCCGAAACTGTCGAAGCTCTTTTAACAGCCATGATGGATGCTTATTACTACTATGCGCGGAACTTTGAGCAGACTGTTGAATGGTATCAGCAGGAGACTGGAGCCTCTTACGACTTGAAGGTCTATAAAAGCGTCGCTGCCGCGGAAATGAACACTCGCGCCATGATGAAAGGGCACGTTTCGCTGAACCTTCCAGACATTGATATTCAGAACATGCAGACCACGATAGATTATATGCGTGAAATGGAAATGATTGACACACAGATTGACATCCGCGGATTTATCAATTTGAAATACCTTCGTTCTGCCGAAGAAGAGTGGTTCCGAGAACGAGACGGCTATCCCACGATGAAGATGGAATAGAGATACAAGAGGACTGTCTAAAAAATCTAATAATGGTCATTGCGAGACCCAATTCAAAGGGTCGAAGCAATCTCCAAGTATATATAAAACATGAGATTGCTTCGTTACTTCGTTCCTCACAATGACACTGTCAGGCACTTTTTAGACAGCTTCTTGCTACGTGTATAAATCCCAGAGGAATGCGTTCCGTCGTGTCCTTTTTGCCGTCATTCCGACTTGTTCGGAATCTGACGGCGGAAATGTCAGCTTTCCCCATAGTACCGGGGTGGTCTGGACAGCTTGATGTCCCGGATTCTGTAATTTGTCATCCCGGACTCCGATCCGGGATCCATTTTATTCTCGTGCCGCTATCCTTAATCTGCGCAATCCGATAATCAGCGCAAATCAGCGATTCAGACAAAGAAGCTTACCATGCCATCAGAAGCAGTGCAGCGGGTGGTGATACTAAGGTAGGTTCTAGGGGCTAGGGGCTGGTGGGGCAGACATTCCTGTCTGCCTTTACGCGAAACCGCGTCGGGTTCGGGGATGACCACCGGCTACTGGATTCCCCTATAGGGGGGCAATGCTCCGGCTGTACCGCCGGAATGACACACATAACAAAACCGCGAAATCTGTTCTCTGTCCTCTGTTCACCGTTTACGGTTCTCTGTCCTCTGTTTTCCGTCCTCTGTCTCCCCAATTTCCTCTTGATATTCACCATAAGATTCACTACCTTTCAAAAATAATAGGGCGGATACATCCAAATAATGGAGTATGTAATGAAAAAGTCAAGCATAACCTTATGTCTGACGCAGTTTTTGATCTTCACTTTACTCTTCCTCGCTGTCAGTTGCGGTGATCAGGATAGCGGAAAAATCCCCATCACAACGACCTCGCAGGAAGCGCTGCAACTGTACTTGAAAGGGCGTGATCTTAATGACCGGCTCCAGTTTCAGGAATCGATTGAGTACTATCAACAGGCGGTTGAAAAGGACCCGAACTTTGCTCTTGCTTACTTGAATCTGGCATTCGTCCTGCCCAGCGCCAAGGATTTCTTTGTGAACCTTGACGAAGCGGTCGCATTGGCGAATGAAGTATCGGAAGGTGAGCGGCTATGGATACTCGGAACGGAAGCCGCTGCGAATGGCTATCCCATGGAACAGCGAAGGCTGTTTCAGCAGCTCGTTGAAGCATATCCGAACGACGAACGAGCGCACAATCTTCTGGGAATTCATTACTTCGGTCAACAGGAGTGGGAGCCTGCATTGGTGGAATTTCAGAAGGCGGTCGCGATCAATCCGGAATACTCACAGCCCTACAACCAGTTGGGCTATGGCTATCGTTTTCTCGGAAGATATGCCGAAGCAGAGAGATCCTTCAAGAAGTACATCGAATTGATCCCCAACGATCCGAATCCATACGATTCCTATGCTGAACTGCTGATGAAAATGGGCAGGTTCGATGAATCTATCGCGCACTACCAAAAAGCGCTCGAATGTAATCCAAACTTCCCGGCGTCTTTCACCGGTATCGCCTTGAATTTGAACCTGAAGGGAGATTACACAGCAGCTAGAGAATGGCTCCAAAAATTATACGATATAGCGCGCAATGACGGTGAACGCCGCGCCGCGCTCTTTGCACATGCGGTCTCTTTTGCTTTTGAAGATGATTATGATGGAGCGCTTCGAAAGCTTGATGAAGGATATGCCCTCGCAGACAAGATCAATGACGCTGCTGCCATGTCGGGAGATCTGGGCACCATGGGAAATATTCTCCTCGAGATGAACAAACCCGATGAAGCTAAAGCCCAATTCGATAAGGCATTGGACATCATGGAAGCATCCAACCTCGCCGAAGAGGTGAAAGACAACAACCGGCGCTTCCATATCTTCAACAGTGCGCGGGTCGCATTAAAGAAAGCCGATCTGGGCACAGCCAAGGTCAAAAGAGCTGAATTTGCCACCGCCGTCACCGCTGTCAACGCGCCGTTGCAGATTAAGCTGTCGCACCAGCTCGCAGGTATGATCGCGCTGGCAGAGAAAGACTATGACAAGGCATTGGAAGAGCTGCTGCAATCTTCCACCGATTTCAATTCGCAGAACTTCTATCGTATCGCGCTGGCATATCAGGGTCTGGGCAATGTGGAGAAGGCGAAAGAATATTTTGGGAAAGCCGCCAACTACAACGGATTGGACGGTTTTAACAATGCCTTCTGTAGAACTAAGGCGCAAGAAGAGCTGGTTAAGTTAAAGGGGATAACCTTCAGCGAAGAATAGAACGTGGCATCAGAGTTCACAGAGCGCGTTAAAGAGATCATTAAGCACATTCCGTCCGGTAAAGTAGCTACTTACGGGCAGATTGCTGCCTTTGCGGGAAATGAACGAGCCGCGCGGCAGGTCGTCCGCATCCTGCACAGTTCATCGGATAAGGACGGTCTGCCCTGGCAGCGCGTTGTGAACCGGGAAGGAAAGATATCTTTGAAACCCGGCAGTGGCTACGAGATGCAGAAAGCGCTTTTAGAATCGGAAGGTGTGGTCTTCGATTCACGCGATAGGATTGATTTAAACCTGTTTCTTTGGGTGCCGGAATAGGGTTGGAATGATGAAGGATTGGTATCAATGAAAGCGATGATTTTAAGGCAGATTTGCAGCATCGAGGAAAACCATACTCCCCTGGAACTGACTGATATACCGGAGCCGGTTCCAGCCGCAGGAGAAGTTTTAGTCAAAGTTTCAACCTGCGGAGTCTGCCATACTGAATTGGACGAGATCGAAGGCAGAACGCCTCCGCCCGAACTGCCGGTTGTTCTGGGACATCAGGCAGTCGGAGTCGTTGAAAGGGTGGGGGAGAAGGCTTCCAGATTCGATATTGGAGACAGGGTCGGTATCGCCTGGATATATTCCGCCTGCGGTAAATGCAAATACTGCCGGGAGGGCAATGAAAATCTCTGCGCGGAATTCAAAGCCACCGGTCGGGATGCTGACGGCGGTTACGCCCAGTATATGACCGTTCCAGAAGATTTCGCCGTACCTATTCCCGAGCTTTTCACGGACGTTGAAGCAGCGCCCTTACTCTGCGCCGGCGCTATCGGATACCGTTCGCTGCGCTTGACTAATCTCAAAGACGGGCAGAATTTAGGGCTGACCGGTTTTGGTGGATCGGGTCATCTCGTGCTGAAGATGGTAAAGCATCGCTATCCGAATTCCGGCGTCTTCGTTTTTGCCCGCAGTGCAAAAGAGCGCGACTTCGCCAGAGAACTCGGCGCCGATTGGGCAGGTGATACCAGCGAGGCGCCTCCGCAGAAACTTGACTGCATTATCGATACCACGCCCGTCTGGAAACCGGTGGTCGAAGCGATGAAAAACCTGAATCCCGGCGGCAGGCTGGTCATCAATGCCATCCGCAAAGAGGAGATTGATAAAGAGGCGCTTCTTGAACTGGATTATACCACGCATCTCTGGGAAGAGAAAGAGATCAAAAGCGTTGCCAACGTTGCCCGGATGGACGTCATTGAATTTCTGCAGCTCGCGGTTGAAATGGGTATCAAGCCGGAAACCGAAGAGTTCGCTTTAGAAGAGGCAAACCGTGCGCTCGTCGAACTGAAGACGAGGAAAATCCGCGGAGCTAAGGTGTTGGCGATAGAGTGATAATCTGTTCCGCACCCAGAATAGATCGCAACAACTCCTGATACACTTAATTACTATGGAGCTCGTAAAATGGAAAAAATCGGTTACACCTTGCTGGTAATTGTTGCCTTGTGCTGGCTGTGTGCCATGATAACCGGAATGGTGCTGGCATTTCCTTTCGGCATCATCGGTTTGATAGCAATTATCGGTATCGGCTTCCTGCTTATCAAGGTACTCGCCGACCGTCTGAGCAACAAGGAAGACGACCACTATTCCCAAAACGTCGATCAATAGGAGGATGACCATGTTGACCACCACACAGGATGAATTTGCAGATCATCAGATTACTGAAACGCTCGGAATGGTGCGGGGAAACACCATACGCGCCAGGCACGTCGGCAAGGATATTTTAGCTGGCTTGCGCGGCATCGTCGGTGGCGAAATCACTGAATATACCAAGATGCTGGCAGAATCCCGTGAACAGGCTTATGACCGAATGTGTCAGGATGCCAGTAAAAAGGGAGCTGATGGCATCGTCTGTGTACGCTTCACAACGTCCGCTATAATGAGTGGCGCTTCGGAGCTTTTAGCTTATGGCACCGCAGTTAAGCTCCAGAAAAAATAACAGGAGGGAATAGCATGTTTATTACTCTTCTAATCGTCACCTTTGTGATCGCATTTGCTGTTTCGCTGATCACGGTGTTCATCTTCAAGAAGCCGCTGAACCGGATTCTGCAGCGTATCATCGATGATGAAATATCGCTGGTATGGTCGAAGTACCTGATCTTCGCTATCTACGTGGTGGGTATATCCAGCGGTGTGCGAGTATGGGATCTGGAGAAGTATATTACGCCTTCGCAGAAGATCGAAGGCGCGGAGATTATCGTTCTCACCGCAGATCGGTGGATTCTCGAAGTGTACCGGACGATTATCGGCACCTTGCAGGGTGTTGCCTGGTTGCTGCTGATATTCTTCATCTTCGCATTGATTGCATACGTGATCGTGAAGATATTTGAGGGCAGAAAGGCGGCGTAAGGTAAATAGTAGATGTAGGGTAGACTAAGTGCAGGCGCAGCCGTAACGCAGTCTACCAAAAGCAAAGGTGGACTGCGCTGCATTGCATTTCGCTTAGTCCACCCTACATTCTACATTCATCCTTTCCTGGCCCCACGGGAAATATCTGTCGTGATTTTTGTGGATAACTTGATTTATGCTTTCGTGCCAAGCACGAACTGGCGACGAAATTTGTCCGACATAATAGTGTGTCCGCCAACATGGGATTGAAATCCCATGCCCAGCTTTTGGGCACGAATTGGCTAAAGCCAATGGCATACTATGTGAGATTCAGGTACGCGTTAGAAGTGCTTGTATATAATATACAACATTTATACTGTTATATGCAAGAAAAAGTTTAAGAATCTGAGGTCAGGGGTTAGTGGATAGGAAAAGAAGCTTCTGACCCTGCGGAAGAAAAGGGCACGGCACGCCGTGCCCTTACTGGATTCCGGGTCGTAGCCCGGAAATGACACATAGGAGGCGGAGGAAGCCCCGTAGGGATGCCTTCAGCACACCCCAATCCTACGTTTGCGGGTCGGCGCAAGACCGACCCCTACGCGGTTTTACGGGGGCTTGTCCCCGCTATGGATTCTTCATAGGCGTCCTTTGGAACTGCGTCCGCAGGGATGACAATAACAAAATGAAAACGCAGGCAGTGCAGAGAGTGGTGATACTAAGGTAAAGCGGGTCGGCGCAAGACCGACCCCTACACGGAAACGCGGAGGGTGGTAATTCTCAGGTAGCTTTGTAACCTATCCTCTGTTCTCCGTTCTCTGTTTTCGGTTCTCTGTTGAAAACCTCTTGACAATCCCATTTTTATTGCTTATATTAAAAACGTCGGGATAATCCCGGCACGATCTACACAGTTTAAATCATTATTTTCGCGGCGCCAGACGGCTTAATAGGGAATCCCGTGTAATTCGGGAGCGGCCCCCGCCACTGTAAGCGAAGACAACGGCGATACCGAAGCCACTGATCGGTAGTGATCGTTTATTGAAGGAGAACCCACTCTTCAAGCGAACGGTTACCCGGTTGGGAAGGCATCGCCCGAGGTCGAATCGCAAGTCAGGAGACCTGCCACGGAAAGTAGGACCGCATCCTTCGGGGTAATAGGGATGGGCGCCATATTATGCGCACTCCCGGATGAACGGTCATCCGGGTTTTTTCGCTCCAGGGCGGTCCAGAAACGCATCAATCTACCATTGAAAGGAGTAACTCATGCGCAAAGGTATCGTCATTGGAGTAACGATGTTGCTGTTGATTGTCGTTGTCTTGAACGCTTCAGCTTCAACGCCGAATTCCGCTTTTATCGTTTCCAGTATGACTCCCGCCGTACACCGAGTTAATTTAGACACCGGTGAAATCAACCTGAACCTGTTCTCTTTAACAGGTATCCCCAATGCTGTAAGAATCGCTAAGAATCGCGGTTACGTAGTCGATTCGCAGGACAGCCAGGTAACCGTATTCGATCTGGAAAGCGCTTCGGTATTGAGCACGATTACGCTCACCGGCGTCGGAGCCTGGGATATCGCATTCGACGGCGCTGTTACCGGTTACGTCAGCCATTGGAGCAGTAGTAATTTTTCCGTGATAGACCTGGAAACGCAGATGGAAACCGATCTGATAGCCTGCGGTCCGTATCCGGAAGGAATGCTGGTCTATGATGGTAACCTATATGTTTCCTGCGTCGATTATGACCCGGTTACCTGGTCTTATGGACCAGGTAGAGTGGAGATTTACGATCTACAAACGCTGAATTTAGTGGGTACCATCTGGACGAATAACGTCAATCCTCAAGCATTGGCTCTGGATGAACTGGACAGGCTGCACGTAGTCTGCACCGGTGATTATTGGTCGCAGTGGGGATCGGTTGAAGTATATGACCTTGCAAATTTGACTCTGCAATTGGAAATTGCGCTCGGAGGATCTCCCGGCAGCATAGCTATCACTTCCGATGACGTCGCTTTCATGGGCGCGGGCGGCTGGGTAACAGAAGGGTATCTTTATTCCTATGATGCCATTACGGGAACCATTTTCCATGGCGAAACAAACCCTATAACGTTATCAGCTGGCGTTATGGGCGTTGACGTTTCCAAGGAAAATCATGCCTTTGCTTGCAGTTTCTACGGCAATGAATTATCCGAGTTGGATTCAGATGGCACATTGATCACTACTTACGGCATCCCGGGCGGACCTCAGGTGGTCGGAATATACGATCAGCCCGAACTCACCGTTGCTTTGGATCCCATCGGCGCTCCGGTTGTGATTCCTGCAGGTGGCGGATCCTTCAACTTCGATTTGTCACTAACCAACACAGGCAACTTCCCGGTCATCGTCGACGTCTGGTTTGAGATTGAGCTGCCTTCAGGAACTGTCGTTCCCGTATTGACACGCGAGAACATCGAAATTGGCGCTGGGTTTGTCATAGATAGAACCCTCAGCCAGTACATCCCCGGACGCGCACCCGCAGGTCAATATGAATACCGCACCTGCATCGGTTATGCTGACACAGGCGAAGAGTTAGCTCTCGACGCCTTCACGTTTGAGAAATCCGGTTCGGATGGAGTTGCTGGTGCATGGTTGTTGACCGGATTTGATGACAATATCTTGAATCTCAGCGACGTAGAGTTGCCTGCAGACTTCAAATTGGAAGCCTATCCGAATCCGTTCAATCCGACGACAGTACTCAGTTATCAGTTGCAAGTTGCAAGTTATACCGAACTTGCAGTTTATGACGTCTCCG
>JALGVT010000047.1 GCA_025774555.1 candidate division LCP-89 bacterium | reverse complement strand
TCAAAACAATATACGAAATATATGGACGTTTGTCAAGGAAAATCGAATACGCAGATATAATATATTACAATTGACGATTAAGCAAAGCGTCAGGAGGGAACTCCTGACGCTACGAGGAACAACAAGGGGTAGTTACCCCTTGCACAAGGGGGCGCTGCGCACATCACTAACGCAAGGGGCTGCAGCCCCTTGTTACGTTGCCTCATAGCTTTGCTGTTATGCGTGCCGTCGTACGCCCCCGTGCGACGGAATAACAGTTACTTAACTGTCATACAAAGACGTCTGACAGCACTATTTCAGTATTCTCAGACAGCCTGTTCAACTGTGGGCGTCAGGCAACTGGTTTGTAAGGGCGACGCAAGCGTCGTCCTTTTCTGGATTCCTGCCTTCGCAGGAATGACAATAATAAAATGATAGCACGAGTACTGCAGATGGTGGTGATAATGCGGTAATGCGGGGGTTTGCACGGGAATGACAGATTGCTTTTTCGACCATTATAGGTCGTTCTTTACAAGAACCGATATAGACGTCTTATTATTTGCCTGCGCTGAATAGCGGTATTCAAATAAAACGAGCGGCTGCCGAAGCAGCCGCTCGCTGGTTTTATGTTTATCTACTAGAACCTCACTTGGGGAAGTTGACCTCTTTTTTGGGAATCGGAGGTTCTTCTTCGTATTCCCTGGGATCTTCTTTCATTTTCTTTTTCAGGTAGTCGATGGCGGCGTCCATCTGAGGGTCTTTACCCTTGAGTACAGCACCCGGATCATTTTCGATATCGTAGTCGGGATATACGCCGGGTCCTTCGATCAGCCATTCACCCTTCTCTTCGCCTATGACGCCCCAACCGGAGAATTCTGGCGTAGTGTACCAGACGTTATCGTTTAAAGGTTTATCGCTGCGGATACCGACCCAGCCGCCCCAGGTGCGCTTGCCGAAGACCGGACCGAGATCCAGCAACTTGGCGCCCTGCGTAAAGGTTTCACCGTCTGAGCCGGTTTCACCGTTACAGAGAATCGCGTAGTGCCCGTAGAAAGCTGTGTTAGGTGTGGTGCCAATTCCGCCATGCCGCCCTCTGCCGATTGACCACAGAGTGCGGTTCAATTGATCCAGGATCATAGGCGCGACACTGCCTCCGCCGTTATAACGGACGTCCAGGATCATCGCCTTTTTGTCATATTGAGCATAGAACTCGTGACCGAACTGCCACAGACCGTTATAACCCATATCTGACAAATGGACGTAACCGATCTTGCCTTTTGACGCTTTTTCGACATATTCACGGCGCTGTTTGACCCAATCCCAGTAGCGCATTTCGTACTCGTTGCCGACCGTCTGTACGATAACGTCGCGGGCGCCTTCTTTGGAGGGCTTATCATTCAGGGTCAGGATGACGTCACGATTTGCTTTATTCTGGAGTAACTCCAAGTAGTTGCTGATTTTATTGGTTGGCACGTCATCGATAGCGATGATGTAATCACCTTCTTTTGCTTCCACGCCGGAGAGCGTCAGGGGCGAATTCCACTCTTCGAACGATTTGTCTGGAGCTATGATTTTATCTATCTTGAAGAAGCCGGATTCTTCATCAAGGCTAACGTCAGCTCCCAGCAAACCAACCGTTATCGATTTTGGTCTGTACAGGTCGCCGCCGAAGACATAGGCATGTCCTATGTTCATTTCACCAATCATTTCGCCGATCAGATCGTTCAGGTCGGAGCGCACCGAGATGCGGTTCACCAAGCCCTCATAATGATGCAGCACTGCTTCCCAGTCGAGTCCGTGCATCTCTTCATCATAGAAGAAATCACGCTGGATGCGCCAGGCTTCACGGAACATCTGTTGCCATTCATCCTGCGGTTCGAGAGTAACGCTCCAGCCGTCCAGTTTAACGTGCGGATCGTCATCGCCGCTGCCCGAGGGCGCTTCGGTCTCTCCAGCGTCCATGCGCAGGAAACTCGCTCCCTGCAGCACGACAACCACGCTTTTATCATCTGAGATGTCGTAGCTGTCAATGCCGCTCATAACCGCGTAGTTTTCGCGGTCGTCAAGGTTATATAGATTCAAGGTTAGATCGCCATTATCGCTGGATACATAATACAGCATATTCTCGGCTGCGTGCAAACCCCAGTAGCGGCCCGGCTCGGTGGGAATCTCTACCCGGCGGTTCTGCAAGCCTTCCCAGTCGATTTCGACGACTAATTCTTCTTCTTCATTCTCTTTTTCTTCCTCGTCGCCGTTTTCTTCGTCATCTTTTTCTTCCTCATCTTCCTCGGGTTCGGGAGCCCAGAGGAGAGTGGTGTCGGCGGCAAACGGGCTTCTGGTATCTTCGGTCAACAGATAGAAGTAGAGTTTATCCGGCTGATCGAAAGTGAACTGAGCGTAATATACGTCAGTTGTGGGATCGAAGTTGGTTTCTGAGAGGAAGTAGAGGTACTTACCTTGCGGATCCCATGAGGGGTAGTAGCTGTTATACATGGGATCTGTAATCGCTCTATCCTGCTTAGTTTCCATATCGTACACATGAACCTGACGAATTGCCTGGTTGACATAATCCGAATAAGCGAGGTAGCGGCTGTCAGGAGACCATTCGAAATCCCGCAATTCCCACATATCCGAAGTTGCGACTTCGCGGCTTTTGCCTGATTCGACATTCATCACCCAGAGTGTAAGGTTGCCGTCGCTATAGGCTATCCATTCTCCATCGGGTGATGGTTCTCCAGCGTACCGCCATATTTCGTTACCGGATGATATCTGGCGGGATTCTTCTTTCAGGAAGGGATCGAATTCGAAGAATTCGTCTTCACCGGTGATATCCGTTATTGCCATAACCTTGTTTCCAAGGTAAAAAGGAGCCTTCGCCCTGCTCTTGAAATCCGGTGTGAGGCGGCGGATGATCGTTTCACGGCTTTTTGTGGGGACGCTGAAGAGCTGTCCGCGGGCGGCGATGACCATCCATTTGCCATCTTCGTTGAGATCGAAATAGTTGATGTACTCAGAAGGATCGATAATGTGCGAGCGAGTTCTCAGGCGTTCTGATGGCAATTCGATGGCGATCTTAGAATAATCGCCGGTGCGCGTATCGTATTTCCAGACGTCCATTTTCAGTTGATAAACGATTACGCCGCCGCCTTCGCTGGGCCAGCGTGCGTCCCAATCTTTATGGAAGGTATGCTGTTTCTGGTCCGATCCGTCCGGTTTCATCGACCAGATGTTCTTTCTTCCGGTGGAATCGCTCAGGAAATAGATGCGGTCTCCGATCCACATGGGGTAGGAATTGTGACCATCGAAAGTAGAGATCGGTTTCTTCTCATACTTCCGTTTTTCCAGATCGGCGACCCATATACGGTCGTTCATGCCGCCTTTATAGTGTTTCCAGGTGGCGTTGTTACGGAACAGCTCCTGGAATGCGATGCGCGATCCATTCGGTTCGAACGATGCCAGAGCTGCTCTCGGCAGATTGATTTTCTCCGGATAATCTCCATCAATGGAGACGGTGTATATGCTATTATTGTGCTGCCCGTTATCGTATCGGCAGCGGTACATGATCCGTCCGTCTTTGCTCCAACCGACGACGCCTTCGCCGCCCGGGTGGAATGTCAAGCGTTTGGGTTCGCCTCCGCTTACAGGCATAACGAATACGTCCTGGTTGCCATCGTATTGACCGCTATAGGCGATCCATTTCCCATCCGGTGAGAATTTCGGGTAGCGTTCATTGCCGTCATGGATGGTCAGGCGGTAGGCTTTGCCTCCGTCTATAGGAGCAATCCAGAGGTCGCCTTCAGACGAGAAAGCTACTTTATCGCCGCAGACGTCGGGATATCTGAGGAATCCCTGGTCGTCTGCCTGCGCCAGTAAGGCAGTTCCCAGCAGCAGAGTGGTTGATAAAAGAATCCAGCATAATTTCTTCATGTCAATTGTCCTTGTATTTTTTATATTGCTTCTCTATGAATGTATTGTATTGCTACTCGTTTCGTTGTTAATCAACCTATTCCTGACTGATAAGTCATTTGGAGCAAAGCGTATGCCATGTGGCTATGAGCTATGCGGGTATGTAAATATAGTAAATCATTGTCTTAATATCCATGATAAAATATGTGAAATACATTTAGAGTAGTAAGGGGTTGTCCACCAACTTATTTTGGTAGACTACCCTACTTTTAATGTCATTAAAGCGTCAGGTCATCGCTGCGCTAAGAATCTGACGCGACAGGGAACCACCAACAATTGACCAGAGAATCCGATTTAACCGGAACAAACCTATTCTCAGTGCGTAAAAAGGCGAGGGCAGAGCATAATCAGATTGAGGATCATTATGAAAGTATGCATTAAATTACTCGTTCTGCCGCTGTTATTATTTGCATTTACTGCACCGGGTTATGGCAACACCCGTGTTGTAGATGATGTACAAAGCGGCGGTATAATCGTATTGGGGAACGACTTCTCTGCTCGCCTGACCGGTTTGGAGGTCCCGGGTATGGATCATCGGATGGGCTTGGAGATCTGGGATTTTATCAAACGCGCCGTGCATGGGAAAACAGTACAGGTTTTCACCTGGACGACAGATAATACAGCCGGCAGCATCGTCCATGATGACGACGGTTATCCGTTCGTGGAGATTCAATACGGGGTGGACTTTACCAACAACCTGAATGAACTCTTACTCAGAAAGGGGTATGCCCGTATCGATGAACACTACCTGCCAGACCATCTGCAGCACTATAAAGACATTGAAAAAGAAGCCCGGACGAATAAAGCAGGTATTTGGGGAAAATAGCAGCTAAGCTGCAGCGGTTAGCTTGTCTCCTCAAGCGTCATGGTATAAACCATGGCGCTTTTTTCTGTTTACCTGAAAAAATTTTATAAAAAACTTTACTTTATCCTTGACATTTGCCCATACGTTCACTATATTACAGGTGAAATTATGTTCAGTTGCATTGTAACTGATTGTCGAAATACCAAGCGAGGGGAGGAAATATCATGCCCAGACCACTGACCGACAGACAGAAGGAAATCTTAGGTTTCATCCGTCAGCATGTCAAGAAAATCGGGTATCCGCCATCGATTCGTGAGATTGGACAGGCGTTCGGCATTCGATCTACCAACGGTGTGCGGGGGATTCTGCAGGCTTTAGAGCGCAAAGGTGAAATCCGCCGCAGTCCTAACCTGTCCCGCGGCATCGAACTGGTCAAACCGGAGGCACGCGTCATCCCGCTCGATACTGCCGTTACGAATATCCCCATCGTCGGCAGGGTTGCAGCCGGGCAGCCGATCTTAGCCGAACAGAACATCGAGGGCGTGGTGGCTGTGGATCGTGATCTGCTGAAGGGCGATAACACTTTCGCACTGCGCGTCAAAGGCGATTCCATGGTCGGCGCGGGTATCTTCGACGGAGACCTGGTCTTTGCCAAACAGCAGTCGAACTTGAGCAAAGGCGATATCGTGGTGGCTCTGATCGACGACGAAGCCACGGTGAAGTATTACCACCCGGATAACAGCACTATCCGCTTGGAACCCGCCAACCGCTTCTATGGACCGATCGTGGTGGATCGCAGCACGCCGGGATTTAATATAGCTGGAAAAGTCGTGGGGGTTTTCAGGAAGGTGTGAGGGGGGGGTATATATCACCTTAGGAATTCACTGAAGTAGAATTCGACTCATTTTCAGGTTGAAATTGATTGTTGGTTGTATTAAATTACGACATGGCACTAAAGCATTCAACTTAAAGGATAAAATACTCTATGCGTGACGAGAATAAAATAATTGGCACCTTCAATGAAGCTAAAGAAATAGTGCTATTCTATGGTAATTGTCTTGATCTCTTAAAAACAATCCCTGATGATACAATCAAATTAGTAGTGACCTCTCCGCCATACAATATTGGCAAGGAATACGAAAAGAAACTTAAACTAGAAAACTATATTATACAACAAGTTAGAGTTATAAAGGAATGTGTACGAGTGCTCCACAAACATGGCAGTATATGCTGGCAGGTCGGTAATTATGTTAATAACGGGTATATAATCCCATTAGATACAGTATTATATCCTGTATTTACAGATTTGAACCTTAAATTGAGGAATAGGATCATCTGGCATTTTGAGCACGGACTTCACTGCAGTAAGCGTTTTTCTGGAAGATACGAAACGATTAATTGGTTTACAAAATCTAATGATTACACTTTCAATTTAGACCCCGTGCGTGTTCCCCAAAAATATCCAGGGAAAAAGCATTTTAAGGGACCGAAGGCGGGGCAATATTCTAGTAATCCGTTAGGTAAAAACCCAAGTGATTTGTGGATCATACCAAATGTAAAAAATAATCATATTGAAAAAACTATACATCCATGTCAATTCCCTGTTGAGCTTATCGAGAGACTTGTTTTATCAATGACAGATAAAAACGATTGGGTGCTAGACCCTTTTTTAGGAGTGGGAAGCACCATTATAGCTGCGATAAAACATAAACGCAAAGGTGTCGGTGCAGAGATAAAACCAAGCTACTTCGAAATAGCAAAAGACAGGATAAACAAAGAACTCAATGGAATTTTAAGAACGAGACCTATGAATCAACCTATCTATGATCCTAAGAACGCAGGTAAAAGTCTTACTTCTTCTCCTTGGAATTCCAAATCTAATAGCAAACAACTTATTATTTTGGATAAAAAAACTAAGTATCGAGGTTAATATGAGAATAGTAGAAA
This sequence comes from candidate division LCP-89 bacterium, assembly GCA_025774555.1. GTDB lineage: Bacteria > Electryoneota > B3-LCP > B3-LCP > B3-LCP > JALGVT01. The sequence goes on along the minus strand of JALGVT010000047.1, from coordinate 11,037 downwards.
CCTACTCACACCTTAATGGATTAGAGTTCATACAAGTGCACAAACCCCTGCTTTTGAAAGAAATAAAAAGCGTAATAAAAAGTATAAACGCAGAGTCATGCAAAACAAAAATTTCGAAAGAAAAGGGGATGAAAGGGAAATTATTGTATAGCCCTATTGCGATGAACGCGGAATTTAAAAGATTGCTCTCAAATTTCGGATGGGAAGAGAATAGAGTCAGCTATTGGGTCACGAAAAACGAAAAGCTTATTAGAAAAACGCTTGTCATGGACCCCAAAGAACAGAAAAAGGAAATTGAGAATGCAGGAGAATCACCAATATTTAGTTATAACCAAACTGATTTCGTAAAAGATAGAGTCGCGGCGGAAGTGCAATTTGGTAAATATTCCTTCGTCGCCTACGACCTTTTCGTTAAACATCTTGCTTTCTATATTGGGGACAAGATTGATGTAGGGATCGAAATACTTCCCATGAAAGCGCTTCAGGCGGAAATGAGTTCGGGTGTGCCTTATTATGAAGGTGAGTTTTACAATGTCATAAGACAGGGCAGAGGCGTTCCCGCAGTGCCATTAGTGATTCTCGGTATTATACCTTAATAAACAGGTTTCCTCTCAGTGCGAATAATCCTCTTCATTTTCCTCCTCTCCCTCTTCCCCACCCTGCTGTGGGCGCAGTCGCCGTTGCTGCCGCCGTCTCATCCGGCGTATGAGTTTTTAGATCGGATGGAGACCGCGGGGCTGCTGGATCATCCGTTGATGGGATCGAAGCCGGTTTCTCGGGTGCGGATCGCGGAACTGCTGGATGAGGCACATCATAAGGCTGAAAGCATGCCTTTCGATCTTTCGCGCGTCGATAAGGAGATCCTGCATGCGCTGAGGTGGGAGTTTTCGAGGGACGCTGAGCGAGCCGATTTGGAAATGGCTCCGGTGGATCACCCTGATGGATCGACGCGGTGGAAAGCGATCAACGGCTGGATGGAGGACAAAAACTGGTTCACCAGGGCATTCTATCGCAACGGGATCAATCTGTATTCGTACGAGAGTAACGCATTCGACGCTTATATCGATCCGCGCGGAGAAGCTCGCGTAATCAGCCAGAAAGATGAAGGCGACCCAGTCGTTATTACGGCAGTCGGGGTCAGATTTCGGGGACATATAAAGGACGATCTCGGCGTCTATTTCGAAATCTTCGATAAGACCGAAAGAGGCAGGGGACCATATTGGGATCGTTCACAGCTCTACCAGGACAGAACGGGCTACGTCGGCAACGTCGCAGGCGATGAGAGCATCAACTACGACGTGGCGAATTTCGACCTTGCTGTCGGAGGCGAATTCTGGGAATTACACGCCTGCAAGATGCCGTTGCGCTGGGGACCGGGCAAGAGCGGACAACTGCTTTTATCTGATTGGGGGACGTCTTTTCATCAGCTTCAGGCAAGGATTGATTTCGGATCACGGCTGCGGCTAGTCTATGTCTTCGGTTCGCTGAAGACCTACCCCGAAATCGCCGACACACTCTACATCAGCGCAGGTTCGTCCCGCACCATCGAAGCTAATAAATTCATCGCCGCGCACCGTTTGGAATGGAATCCACACAACCGCTTCAGAATCGGCTTTTCTGAGGTGGTCATCTTCGGCGAACGCGAGCCGGAATTAGCTTATCTGATTCCGGTCAACCTGTTTTATTCCGCTCAACATGACCTCGGCGACGAGGACAACGTCCTGATGTCGTTCGACGCTGCGTGGATCCCTTGCCCACGCTGGAGATTATACGGCGAGCTGTTGATCGACGACATTACGATTGGCAAATTAGGCAGCGACTTTTACGGCAATAAACTGGGCTGGTTAGGGGGAGTTACCCGCAATGAACCGCTGGGACTGCGAAATATCGATATTACTCTGGAGATGGCACAGCTGCGTCCCTTAGTCTATACCAACCGCTATCCGGTTAATGCTTATACTCACTGGACTTCACCTCTGGGCTACCTCTATCCACCCAATTCACAGACGCTCTTCGTCCAGTTGAAGTACCGTCCTCACCGGCGGGTGCATCTTGACGCTTCTTTCACCAACCTGCGGCATGGAGCTAATACAGCTTCTCTTAACGCCGGCGGAGATTTATACCAGCCTCACGAAAGCGGCGCATCCGATGACGCTCCGTTCTTAGGTGGTGATCTCCAGAAGATGAACCGGTTTGATATAGTGTGCGATTACGAGGTTCTGCTGGGCTGGCATTTCTGGTCGCGGGGCTCGGCTTTCGATTTCGATGGTGATGACAGTTGGGAATGGGAAGTGGGATTTCGGTTGAATTGAGGGTGATATTCTTCGCCTCGCCTTTGGCGGGCTCAGAATGACTTTTAACGGAATAGCTAAAGGGGCTGTCCCAAAAGTGGAATGTTGAGTCATTGCGAGGGACAAAGTGACGTGGCATTCTCCTATTTTACTAACACTAAGAGATTGCCACACTTCGTTCGTGCCGAAGGCATCCCTATGGGACAATGACAGTTCTAAGGCTTTTGGGACAACCCCGTTTTCATATTTGCGGCTATAATATCCGCATCTTCCTTTCAGTCGATATACCCCAACGCCCGCAGCTTATCTTTCAGCAAGTTGTCCTGGTCGGAAAAGGTGGCTTTGGCGCGGAAGCTTTCTCCGCGGTCATGCGAAGCTATGGTGCGCACTGGGTAGCGGTTCAGGAAATCGGATTTGAAGGCTTCTGTTAGAACCCGTCCCTCCATGTCTTCGCCGACGGGGATGCCCAGCAAAGTCAGCAGAGTCGGCGTAATATCCTCTAACCCGGCTTTGGGAACGATATCCGCATTCGCTTTGAATTGCGGTCCGCGCATCATCAGGATGCCGTCGGGCGCCAGTTTATGCCCCACATCGTAGGCATCACCGAACTGCTCTACGCCGAATCCGTGGTCGGAGATGATGATCACGTGATAATCTTCCGGGATGTGCTGCATCAAAGAACCGAGCATCCTATCCACATTGACATAAGCGCTATCCATGACACTGCCGAACATTTCCTTCTGAGCGGGAGTAACACGGGGGAAATATTCCGGTTCCCGGTAATACCACATCCAGTGCCCCATAGCGTCCGACTCGAATAGATAGGTTAGCAGCAGATCGAAGGATTGTGTGTCCAGCAGATGTTCGGTGGTTTTGCGGAAGAATTTATCGGTCAGGTATGATATTTTTATAACGCTTTCAGGGTGCTCGCGATCCCAGCCTGACAGTTGGTTGACTTCGTTCAGTTTGGCACTGTCCGCTTCGATAAAGTAGTTCAACTCTTCCATCGACATCCGGGCGCTCGCTTCAGCGAAGGGAGCTAATTCCGTCATCAGTTCTGGGGGGTACACTGGCGCTGCGGTTAAATCTTCGGGCATTTCACCTTCGTATGAAAGTTGACCTTTTGCCTGCCTGGCGATGTTCTTTGCCATAGAAGCATGATCGGATACGACCACGCCGTTAATTTCCTCTGGGGGGAAGGTCCCCCACCAACCGATAACTCCGGAGCGTTTATCGTAATCCGACAGAATATTCCATACGGCTTTTGTCTGCCGCGCAGAACTTGAAAGCGGGGTAACATAGAAGAAGCCCCTCTTCATTAAGAACTGGGTAAAGAGATCACAGCCGAAGATATACGGATAGTGCAGAACGTTATTTTCCAATCCGGGCGTGATGGTGGAAACGATATCCTTGACGCCGTGTCCTTTCGAGGTTTTACCTGTGGCGACGGTGGTCCAGAGGATTGCTGAAAGCGTAGGCTGGCTCGTTCTCAATGGAACTCCGATGCCGTCCTGCAGGAATTTCTTAAAATTGGGCATCCGCCCGGCTTTCATTAAGGGATTGATGGCTTCCCAGGTTGCTCCGTCGAAACCGATCAAAACGGCTTTGGCGTCAGTGGGTAATGTCTGGTTCAGTTCTTCGGGAACATAGCTGTTCATATGATTGGCAACGCCCGAAAGCACACTTGAGCCCGCATAGAGCAGCATAATAAGAAAAAACAGCGTGAACAGGGTAGTCAGATTGCTCCTGAAGAGCTTGATTCGACTTAAGATAGAAGCAATCTTTACCAGAATCCAGCCGGTGATTATGGCAGATAGAGCGATGAGCAGCGATACCAGCAGCCCCTGCATGGACAATGCCGCCGAATATGCCAGCCAGACTTTGTGCACCAGATAGAAATAGGTCAGCATGAAGCCGATAAACCAGTGCGTGCCGAGCTGCAGGCGGAAATCGTTCGATCCAAACAGCCTGATTTTCTTAAGTATGCCACTGAAAACATGCACCGGCAGCCAGAAAATCAAGCCGATCACGCCGTACCAGAGCACTGAGGCAACAAGTAGCTTGATAACGTCGGCATTGAAGGAATACAGCTTGTTGATCGTGCAGATATTCAACCAGACGAATATTCCGGCAATGATCCAGAAAGTCAGGCTTAGTTTTAACGATGAAGTGAGAGTATAGGGCTTATCGTTCATTTATCTATCCAGAAGTGATTCTCTTTAGATTATACAAAGCAAAGATGACGCAACCTTATAATATACGATATTTTCTTGTGCCGAGTCAATACCAGCTTTGGAAAAACCGGGGTGCGTCAGTGCGAAATCCTCCATTAGAATACATACGTAAATTTTAAAGAAAGAAATTGCGAGGGAAAGATTACTTTCTTAAATTTAGAAAAAAATGAAAAGGTAACAGTGACTAAGGGAAAAATCATAGCTTTTGAAGGTATTGATGGAGCTGGAAAAACAACTCAATCGAGAAAAGCAGAGCTGTTTCTCAACAGAGAAAGCTATTCTCCATTTTATATAAAAGAACCAACCTATAGTCCTTCTGGTAAAAAATTGCAGGCTTCGGCGAGAAACGGCAGACTTTCTCCGGAGGAAGAGCTGGAACTGTTCATTGAAGACCGCCGCTGGAACGTAGAGAAGAACATTCTCCCCGCATTAGCTGAAGGAAGGATTGTCCTGCTGGACCGCTACTACTTTTCCACCATCGCCTATCAGAGCGCGCGGGGATTGGATGCGCAGGAAATCAAGGACAGAAACGAAGCTTTCGCCCCCATACCCGATTTGGTGCTGCTTTTCGATCTCGATCCCGACGCCGCTTTAGAGCGCATCAGGAAGAACCGTGGTGAAACGCCGAATCTTTTTGAGAAGGCAGAATACTTGCGCATCGTCCGAGAAAAATTCCTGCAATTGGATGATGCTTATATAACAAAGATCGATGCATTACGATCCATAGAGGAGGTGTGGCTACAGGTAGAAGAGGCGATAAAAGCAGTACTCTGATTTAATACGAAACCAGCTAACTGTAATACACCTTATGGAATAAGAGCGCCGCAGACGCGGCGCTCTTTATTATTATCTCCAATACGGCTCTATGTTAAAGCGGGACTTCAGGGCTTTCCGCTCGCCTGTGTCAGGGCGAAGGAGAGCCGTTCAATTTCGATCACAATGTTCTGGTTTCTGACGGTGACATCGGGGGGGACCATCAGCGATGTGGGAGCGAAATTCAGGATCGCTTTAACTCCGGCTTTCACGAGATCATCCGCCACCTTTTGCGCGGCTTCAGCCGGCACAGCGATAACGACGATATCGACATGCCCCTTCCGAACCTCCTCATTAAGATTTTCGAGATTTCTAACCTCAAGACCAATAAACCTCTTGCCGATCTTTTCCGGGTCGCTGTCCAGTAAAAGCCTGAATTTAAAATTATGCTCTTCAAACTGTCTGAAGTTCAATAGCGCTTTACCGATATTACCAACGCCTACCAATGCCAGGTGCCACTCCTGGTCCAATCCGAGTATCTTCTCGATTTGACGTCTCAGCTCAGAAACGTTATACCCTAACCCTCTCCTGCCGAAGGCTCCGAAAAACGAGAAATCTTTACGAACCTGAGCGGATGTGACGTTGTTCCGCTTCGCCAGTTCTTCTGATGAGACGGTCTCGATGTCGTAGGATTCAAGATGTTTCAGAGTTCTGTAATACCGGGACAGCCGACCGATAGTTGCGTCGGCTATTTTTTGGTTATAGCGATTTGCCATTTCTCCAAGACCTGTGATCATAGTTTGCGCTTTAGTCAATTAGTTTATTATTGCCTGCTGAATACCGTAATCGTTAGATAATATGATCAGTATTATGTGTTTGAACTTACAGGAATACGGATTCTGAATTCACTTCCCCTGTCTAACTTGCTGTCAACTTCTATGGTTGCGTCATAGCGATTTAACAGATTTCGCGCTGTCGAGAGTCCCAAGCCCGTTCCAGAAGGTCCGTTCTGATCTTCTTCCCCTAGGTGCGATTTAGTCGTAAAAAAGGGAATGAAAATCTTTTTCAGGTTATCTTTCGATATGCCGCAGCCATTATCCTTCACGCTTAAAGTGATTCTGTTGTCATCATCCAGTACAGTTTTAACAACGAGCTTGTTCTCTTGAGTCTCAGACATGGAATCCAGGGCGTTCGCTAAAATGTTCTGGAAACATTGCGAGAAGTGGCTGTACACGCCCTTAATTGTCGGTAGATTTCTGTCAAGCTGCACTTCACATTCAACGCTATGCTTGAAGAACAGGTTCGCTTCGAGGAATTTCAGTTCGGTTTGTATTAATTGGTTAACGTCTATCTCCATCTGTTCTGATGATTGTTCAAACCGACTCTTTGTCATCAAATTACTGAGGATTTCTCTGATTCTTGATGACGCCATAAGTATATCGTCGAAATCAGCGATATCCGGATGATTCGACTGTGCCATTTCTGCGGTCATAATTATCGCAGAGAGCGGCGAATTTATATTGTGTGCCAGTCCTGAAGCCAACAGTCCAATTGCTTCCAGTTTCTGCGCTTGACGCAGGTGATTTTCCATCAAGCGCAGTTCGGTTACATCGCGCACGCGACAGATCAGATTTTCAGATTCACCCTCCGCGTTGCACACGGCTATAATAGAGAACTTGAGAATACGCTTTGAGCCGTTGTCATCCTGCTTCGTGTATTCAGCGGACCAGCTTCTTAGATCGGCAGGATTGCTCAACAGCTTTTTAAATTCATCTCTGTAATTATCCGGCAGCAGTTTTTGAAGGTTCAGTCTTGCGATTTCCTTAAGAGGCATACCGAAGATATCTGAAGAAATTCTGTTTGCATACTCAATTTTTCCATCAGGCGCTGCTAAGATCACTGCATCGGATGCTTCGTCTGCGATCAGCTTAAAGAGTTGACCTATCCTGTCCACGCTCTCATGCGCTGTAATGTCTTTATCTTTTCCCATATTGGTTGATATTTCAGAACCGGGTTTATCCCAATGCGCTTCTCGAATGATGAGAATTATATGTCCGGGGGAGCTTCCTTTTTCTGCCGGGAAAAGCGCGGTAACGGACACGGGAATAGGAATCCCTCCCTTACGATGATGAACTGCTTTCAGAGTCAGCAGTCTTCTTTCATCATTGACTTCCGTCAACTGCTTGAGATATGATTCTTTCTCGTTGTTTATTATATAGGTTAAAGTTTCTCCTGAAAGCTCTTCGGGATGGTAACCGTGCAGCCGGGCAAAAATTGAGTTGACGTAGAGCAGTCTACCTGCGAAGTCGATGACGGCAACTCCTTCTTGCTTGACATTCACCCTCGCATCTGCGATGGAAGCCTCAATTTTAACATGCCCATTCCCTGAAGGTGCGGCATGCCGTCCCGGAACTTCTGAGTTCTTTATCTAATTACTCCTTATTTTATCAGCTAAAAAAGGTCTTCCTGCTCTGCATCCAATCCATGTGTCTCCTCCCCATTGCTGGAGTCTGTATCCTCTTCCTCTGCCTTAACAACTTTAGCGATATCTGCGATCGTATCGCCTTCATTGATGCGTATCAAGCGCACGCCCTGCGTGGCTCGCCCGATGGTCCTGATTTTTTCAATCGGCTGCCGGATTACCATGCCATTAGCGGTAACAATCATGAGATCATCCTGATCCACAACTTCCATAATAGCGATCATCTCTCCGATCTTGCCGCCGACTCTCAAAGTGATGATCCCTTTGCCGCCGCGGTTTGTCAGCCGGTAGTCCTGGATGGAACTGCGCTTACCGTAGCCTTTATCGGAAGCGACCAGCAACGTGCCTTCGCGCTTGACGACAACCATCCCGACGACGTTATCGTCTTTGCCTAAACTGATGCCTCTTACACCAGCGGCAGTTCTGCCCATCGATCTAACTTTTTCTTCAGGGAATCTTATAGCTTTACCCAGCCGTGTTCCAAGAACAATGTCATCCTTACCGTCGGTTATCTTCGCAGAAATCAGTTCGTCCCCTTCCCGAATGTCTATGGCGATAATGCCAACCTTGCGGGGGTTGCCGTACTTGGAAAGTGCGGTTTTTTTAACCTGTCCCTTTCTGGTCGCCATAATGATATATCGGTCTTCGGGGAAGTCAGCCACGGTCGCTATAGCGCAAATGATTTCATCGCGCTCGACGTTTATCAGGTTGACAACCGGACGCCCTTTAGCTCCGCGCCCCATCTGCGGCACTTCATGCACCTTCAACCAGTGGCAACGACCTTTGTTAGTAAAGAACATGAGGTAATTGTGCGTCGAAGCGATGAACAGATGTTCAATCCAGTCTTCGTCCTTCGTCTTTGCTCCAGTCAAGCCTTTACCGCCGCGGCCCTGCCTGCGCAAGCCAGAAACCGGGAAGCGCTTGATATATCCCTGTCGGGAGATGGTGATTATCATCTCCTCTTGGGCTATCATATCTTCGATGCTGAATTCGCGGTAATCTGCTACCATTTCGGTGCGTCTTTCATCGCCGTACGTTTCAGCTATTTCTGCCAGCTCCTCCTTCATGAGGTCAATGCGCTTCTGTTTTGATTCCAGCAGTTCCTGCAGTTCTATAACGAGTTCCTGGAGCGCTCTAATTTCATCGATGAGCTTCTGTCTTTCGAGTCCGGTAAGCCGGGCAAGACGCATGTCTAAAATCGCTTTTGCCTGTATCTCGCTCAAGCTGAATTCAGCCATCAGGGCTTCTCTTGCCACTTCGACCGATTTCGAGGCGCGAATGATCTGCACTACGCGATCGATGTTATCAACAGCGATTTTCAGACCTTCCAATATATGAAGGCGTTCTTTCGCCTTGCGCACTTCGAAAGTGGTTCGTCTGACGATTATCTCATGGCGGTGTTTGAGGTATTCCTGCAGGATCTGGGGCAGCGTCAGCAGACGGGGTATGCCGTCAACCAGAGCCAGAGAATTTACACCGAATGTGGTCTGAAGCTGTGTGTGAACGTAGAGGTTGTTCATCACCACGCCGGCGATAGCATCACGCTTCAGTTCGAGAACCAGCCGCATACCGTCGCGATCCGATTCATCACGGATATCGGCGATGCCTTCCAGCTTTTTATCGTTGACCAGTTCAGCAATCTTCTCGATCAGCTTCGTCTTGTTGACCTGATAGGGTATCTCGGTAACCACGATGCGGTCGCGCTGCTTGCCGGTTTCGACAGTTGCGCGAGCTCGGATAATAACTCTGCCACGTCCGGTGCGGTACGCTTCGCGGACACCCTGAATGCCGTATATAATTCCGCCAGTGGGGAAATCGGGCGCGGGGATTTTGTCAATTAAATCCGTGCAGACTTCATGAAAGACGGTCTCGTCCTTGATCCAGCTTCGGTCGTCAAATTTATCGCCGAATTTATCGAGGATGTAGTTCAGACCATCTACGATTTCAGCCAGGTTGTGAGGCGGCATGTTAGTCGCCATACCGACGGCGATGCCTGAAGAGCCGTTGACCAGCAGGTTGGGGATCTTAGCCGGCAGTACCGAAGGCATTTCCAGAGATTCGTCATAGTTGGGGACGAAATCAACGGTTTCCTTGTCGATGTCGGCGAGCATTTCTGATGTAATCGGCAACATGCGCGCTTCGGTGTACCTCATTGCCGCCGCGCCGTCGCCATCTACTGACCCGAAGTTGCCCTGACCATCCACCAGCGGGTAACGCAGGGAGAAATCCTGCGCCATGCGCACCAGTGTATCATAGATTGCAGAGTCGCCGTGCGGGTGATACTTACCCATGACGTCACCGACGATGCGGGCGGATTTCTTGTGGGATTTGCCGGGCTGCAAGCCCAGTTCGTGCATGCCGTATAGTATGCGCCGGTGCACCGGTTTCAAGCCGTCGCGGACGTCCGGCAGAGCGCGGGAAACGATGACGGACATGGAATAGTCGAGGTAGGATTCCCGCAGTTCCTCCTCGATATTGATAGGCGTAATTCTTTCGCCAGGGATAAATGCCATAGGTTTAGTCTTACTCTTTTTGATTTCTTGTCCCGGAATCAATCGCTCCCAACATTTCCTCTATTTGGGGCCGGGTTTCCGGTAAGTTTTTAGATATTATTTCCCAGATAATGTTCAGGTCTATTCCAAAGTATTCATGGATTGTGATATTCCTTAAACCGATCATTCTTTTCCAAGGGATATCCTGGTTGCTTTCCTTTATATCATCAGAGATATTTCGTGCAGCCTCACCGATGATTTCCAGGTTTCGAACAACCGCATCGACAATCAGGTCTTCTGAGGCAAATATTTCGAAAGACTTATTGGCAATGTAGCGGTCGATCTTCTTCATAGAATCAAGAATATCTTCAAGGAAGAGTACTGGTGACCTGTTTTTCACGCGTAGACAACCTCGCTCAGTATTTGATCGCGGATTCTGGGTTTCAGTGCATTTTTTGTCACCAGATCCACTTTACGGTTCAGTATCCCTTCCAGATAATCCTGAAGATCAATGATTTCCCAGCCAACCGGAGCGGAGAATTCCACCAGCAGGTCGATGTCGCTGTCATCGCTCTCATTACCACGGGCGAACGATCCAAAAATACCGATCTGCCTGACGTTGAATTTCTTTGCGAGAAGAGGCTTGTTTTCCCTGAGAATAGCTTCGATTTGTTTGCGCTTTGCCATCACTCTTCAGTTAGAATTCTGCTTTCTTAAATGTATGACTTCTTTGTCTTAAAGTCTATGATTTTATGAAGAAAATGCTAAGGGAAAGATTTCACAGG
>JALGVT010000046.1 GCA_025774555.1 candidate division LCP-89 bacterium | reverse complement strand
GGGAACCGGATACCACATGCCGGGACGATTTATCGTCCAACCTGGCAGGTAGTTCGTGAAGGAGCGCAGCACCAATGTCGTAGGTGCGCCGCCTGCGTATTCGGCAGCTAACCAAGCGTCGAATGCCGCTGGAACGGTATCCTGATTCTGCACCCAGACGTCGAAGTCGAGGTCGCCGCCGCCAGCCGGAACAGGTGAACCACCCACGTAGGTAATGTCAACCACGACATTGTACGTGGTTCCACCGCCGCCAAAACCGGTGCCTTTGTAGGTTTCAGCGTGGTTGGCAACGCCGTCATAACCACCAGCGCTCATGCCCATGTCCGGGTCAATGAAGTCTGAAGCATTGGTGCCGTAGGCTACCGGCAGCACTGTTTCCTGTGACCAGGTATCAGTTGCAGCATCGTAGATCTGAACTGCGTCCGTGGCGGGCCAGGTGCCGTAACCGCCGCCGCCGCCAATCATATAGATTTTGGTCATGGCAGCATCGTTACTGGTGCTCATAGTAGAGAACCAGACCGGGGTTGGCACTAGAGCCTTGGTGGACCAGGTATCTGTTACCGGGTCGTACGCATAGTGGGTCACTCCGCCGGTTGCCGCTGGATAGAGACCGCCGACTACGTGGAATTCGCCGCCTGCAAAAGCGCCGCCGGAATATTTAGTTCCTGCCGGAGGATTGGCAATCGGCATCCACATGTCACCTGCGATCGAGTAAACGTAGGCAGTTGCTACGGAACTGCTGCCACCGGTGGCGTAGATATGGTCGCCGCCATCCCATGCTGATGCAACACCGCAGGCAGCTTCAGGGTAGTTTGCCATCAGTGTCCACGTACCGGTTCCTGTGCCGTCAGGCACAAACCGCTGCATGGTGTTACCGTAACCAGGATTATAGAAGCCAACAATATACAGGTTGCCGTCTGCCACAGTTCCCTGCCAGTTACAGGTTCCCTGCAGTGGTGGTGTGGTGGTACCCAGGTGTTAGTGGTCATGTTGAAGGCATGCGCTGTGGCGACATTCTGGTCGCCGAAGCAATACCACCATTCACCAATAGCGCCTGAAGCGGCGCGACGGAAGGTTGCTGTCGCATCGGGCATCTGGGACCAGGAAACAACATCGGTTAACCAGTTGCCGAGGATGGGATCGCAAGCTCCGAAGGTTTCATCTTCGGGCGCGCCCTGCACCGGGCCGACATTGATTGCGAATGCAGTAAAAGCGAACGCGAGAGTAATCAACAAACTTACAATAACCTTAGCCATTGTTTCCTCCTTAGTGAGTTTTTGATGTCTCAGGAATTATTTCCCTTGAAGAACACACCTACTCTGCACGGAGAATACTTATCAAAGTCAGTTTGGCTAACAGAGTAAGTACTGCTATTTGCCGTTTCACCTCCTTTAGTGAAGTTATTTCTTACTTTTTCCCGGAATTAATTTACTTCCTTTATTTAAATTAAAGCAAACTGTTAACAGATAAGTTTAGGAAATATACAAAGATTTTAGTTAAAAGTCAAGTATTATTTTTCACGAAAGTAACTTTAGCTATTGATTATACCGGAAAATTTTCATTATTTCATCAATACCATCTTGCTTGAAGCTGAATAACCATCCGTGATCAGACAGTAGATGTAAATGCCGGATGACAGGTTTGAAGCATTAAACGTCACCTCATGCCTACCTGCATTCTGCCAACCGTTTACCAGCTTAGCGACCTCGCGTCCCTGAATGTCATAGACAGTAAGATTTACATATATGAACGCTGAAAGTTGATAACTGATGGCTGTGGTCGGATTGAAGGGATTGGGAAACGCATTGATAAAGAAATTATATGATGCAGGCGTATTTTCTGATTTGGTTTCATCCAAATCGAATCCTGATACTTGCGGAAAACAGGAGATTGATTCGCCGTCACAGCACACTTTCATGAAGTTAAAATGAGCCTCATCCCAGATTTCGCTTATTCCATAATTGCCAACATATGCGTTCATTGTGTATTGCCCTTCCGGAGCCGGAAGCGGAACGTATTGAGATAATGTCCGAAAGACATTGTAACCAGAGGGCATATTAATATCTTCTCGTAAAGCCAATGGTCCATAGCTGCTTCCGCCGGGCAGGGTAACATCGATCCATACGTCCGCAGTCTGCGCTATACCGGAGACGTTGGCAAGGTTCATTTCAAACTCGAACGTCCCGCCAGTCGCGGGAATGTATATCGGCGGATTGACGGGTTCCATGGTGATCACAACGGCAGGGTATCCTACAAATTGAAGTTGGACGTCAATTACCGTCGGTTGTCCAGCAACGACTGTAATATTATCTATCGTCTGCGAAATATAGCCGCTTTTTAGAACTTCGAGGGTATAGGTCCCTGGAACCAGCAGATGTCGGTATCGCCCGAATTCCGGTTCGCTGTAACGCGGATAGATTTCCACCGGATCCCACACTTCCAGAATCTCGCACTCAGCAACCAGAGGATCGCCTGTGGATGCGTCTGTGACCACGCCGGTAATCTGCGCGCCGCCTGCTCGTTCCAGGAGGTAGAGGTCGTTAGGCAGGTTGTCCAGGCAGACGCGCTCAATCTCGCGGTCAGGCGGTGAGCCCCATAAACCTTCCAGTTCGGTAGTCACTGCAATGACGCCCTGTTCTGCGTAGAGATAGTCATTATGTTCTCCACCGTGCGGATACAGATTACCTGATTGGAGGGGAACGTATCCAGCAGTCAGCGACATTGCTGTTGTGATTTCCTGATATATCGCGTCATCCGGTGTAGGATGGTTTGCATCCCAGGCAAAGGGATACAGAATCAGTTCACCCGCGCAGTGGTACGACTGACTGGTAGTGAAGTGATGCTGCAGGTTCAAATCCCGCACTGCTTGCGTTTCAACTTCTGAAAAGGGATATGGTCCGTAATACCAGGCGGATTCACCCCAGTGGAAGGAGTAATTCCTATTCAAATCGACGTTGTTGGCATTATTGCGGGAAGTGATCTCGAAGCCGTCGGGATTGTGCATGGGGATGACCCAGATTTCGCGATTATCCACCCAGTAGGTTACGTCCGGGTTGATTCCGTAGTTATCGAATATATAGCCAAGGAAATACATGGGGACTTCGGCGGATATCTTCTCGTCGCCGTGGTGGCAGCCGACGAAATAGCAGACCGGTTCATCCTCTTCGAGCAGGGGATTATCAGACACTTTCATCGCCCAGACCTGGTGATTGTCCGGGGTGGTTGCCAGATCGTAGAGAATAGCAATATCCGCATTTTCGAGCGACCAGGTTTGCAACTGTGCCGTCATAGATGAATAGGTTTGGAATTCATCGGTTTCATCCGAAGTTCTGAAGTCCTGGAGGCTTTCTGCCAGATAATCGACTGCATAGCCCATACGGATGACTCTCGTCATCTGCTGCTCTGTAAGTTCTGCCAGCGCATGATCGTTGGGGATGGCGCTTAGAGGGAATATTCCCGCGTCAACTAAGGCGGTGGTATTGCTATTTATGGACAGATCGATCTTGTACAGGTGTGTTTCTTCTGCGTACAGCAGGTTTATCTGGAAGAGGATGGCGAGTGCAGTAATAAGGAGGATTATGCGGCGATGATTCATATTTCACCTCTGCGAAGCGGATTTATCATATAATATAGTAAAATTATCGGAGAAAAGCAAGTGCGCAGAAAAAAAGAGGCGCTCCCAAACGGAAGCGCCTCTTTTGCTGACCACTAATCACTATCCACTAACTATTTGATAAGAACCAATTTCTGCATGCTGGTATTGCCTGCGAAGTTCAATTTGGCGAAGTAGACGCCGCTGGCAAAGTTCGTCGCATCAAACGTCGCACGGTAGCTGCCCGCTTCCTTCTGACCGGATAGCAGGTCGGCGACTTCAGCTCCCTGCAGGTTGTACACTGACAGTTCGACCATGCCGCTGGAAGGTAGATTGAAGCTGATTTCGGTTGTCGGGTTGAACGGATTCGGGTAAGCGTCGATGATGATGAACTCATCCGGTTTTATTGTCTGTTCCCAACTGTTGTACGAGGCGATTTCTCGAACGGTGTAGCCAACCAGTTTCTCGGATCCATCTCCAAGCACGCCTGTTTTCTCGAAAGTGAAGGACGATTCGTCGTTGACTACGCGGGGCAGACGTTCTCCGGTGTACAGCGTGTAAGTATATGTTCCCGCCGGAGCCGAACCGGGGATAGCCTGCATCAGGGTGCGCCCCGCGCTGCCGCCAACCGGCATATTGATGCCTCTATCGAGGATCGGACCGAAAACCGTGCCGGATGGAAGAGTTATTTCAGACCAGACTTCGGTGAAAATGCTGTCCGCTTCGTTGTTGGCGAGGCTGGCGTCGAAATCGAAGCTGCCGCCGCTAGCCGGGATGATAATCGGAGGAGTAACCGGCACTGCGGAAACGGTGGCATCGTATTCGTAATCCTCGATGTGATCACCTATACCTATCGTGGTACAGTGGATTGCGCCGCCGGCAGAAGCGATAGCATCACAATATATGCCGACGATCTCATAATCAGGCATGGCAGCCTGGTAAGCGGCTAATGCCTAAGCGGTCAAAGCAGGTTCAGTGCTGTAAATCGGCACTAAGACTTTGCCGTTGACAATCAGGCTGTTGAGGAAGCTTTTGTAGTAATGGTAGATCCACCAGGTATAGGCAGGCGGCATGGGACAGCGCACTACATTAAACGTGCCGCCATAAACGGTTGGCACCTGAGCAATTGCCGCGGCGTGCTGTTCGACCAGGTTGTAGTTCGGATCACCGGGTTGCATCTGGGCAACCATGACAGTGGTGTCGTTCAGCATTTTACCCCAGAGATCAATATGTCCGGTCATATCCCAGGTGATGTATTGATAAACATGCAGGGAAGACAGCCCGAGATAATCCATCATATTCTGGCGGACTTGCGCCTGTGACCAACCCGGATTGCTTTCGTAGATTACCGATGAGCACATTCCCGTCCCATGACCGTCCGACATATAGTTGCCGCCTTCGGTGTGGATGGCGCTCTCATAGAAGTTCATATGCCAGATATCCGCCATGTAATCGGGGATTTCATTGTCGTTGGGGGGGTATTGTAATACTGCCAATCGAGCAGAGCGATCTCACCTGAATTCTGTCCCCAGACGAAATGCGGACCATAGTCCCGGGACCACATGGCATCGATCGGATGAAAGATGAATTCAACGTTGTCCAGAGGCACGCCGTTGGAAGATAACAGGCTGGCACAATTGCTCATCGAAGCGGTGTTCGCAACGACGATATAAGCGACGGCAACTTCCTGTATCTCGCGAACCATTTCGATAAACATATCATTATACCCGAACGGGTAAGCCATTTGCACACCTTCCTGCAGACCGAATTCGGGGACAGCTAAAACCGGTTCGGATGGCGGGGGGGTCACGTCATCGGTAGGCTGCGCCGGCATCTGTTTCTCTGCTTCAGTCTGCCATCTGGGCAGCGGCTTATCGTCGGGCCAGGCGACGTTTTCGGTCTCGCTGTTATCCGCCATAATGGTCGTTGTCATGACCATCAGCAACAGCGATATAAATACTATCATCAATTTTTTCATTTAATTCTCCTTAAAGCAAGTGTTTCAGGTTTATTTTCTATTTTCTCTATTTCAGATATACGACCTTATGAGTTTGTGTAGTCTTTTGTGTTTCAATCGCTACGAAATATATTCCTCCAGCAATATCATCAGGTTGCCAGGTGTAACTGTTTCGCTGCAAACTACCCGCGTTGGCATTCTCAATCAGGTTCCCGGCGATGTCATAGATCGATAACCTCTTAACTGGATCCTGCTGATCGAAAGTAATCAGCAGTTGGCTGTTGAACGGATTAGGGAAGAGTGAAATCCCGTATTCGGATGGTATTTCCACATCATTGATGCCCGGTGCTACACATTCTCCCGTCAAGGGAACGTGCAGATCGTCTCCGTATTGTAGTTCGATAGTCAGAGTATCTATGTAGTCACCTACTATGGTTGGTGAAAAAGTAATTTCAAACGAGCAATACTCTTCTGGATTAAGTGTGAATGGGGCTATCTGTGCGATGCTGAATAGCGCCGTATTGGTATAAGCCCATTCTATGTCTATGTAGGTGCCGCCTTCATTTAACAGGTAAAGGTCAATAGTCTGCGATGTGTTCGGCTCAACTTCAACGAAGTTGATCTGACCCGGTAGTAAAACCGGCATATGGCGGACCTTAATTCCCCACGGCAGATCTTGTGTCTTGAAGCGGTTATCGTATCTATAGACTTTCCCGTATCCGGTTCCCCCATGGTTGGAACGGTGCACGTAACCACGCCTGCGTTGAGTTATAGCGCCTGTAAGGTAAATATTCCCTCGCTCATCGGTGGTCGGCGGAGTGGGACATGAGTAATTACCCGTGAAGTATTCCCATATTATCGGATCTGGTGCAGGTTCGTTCTGATCTTCAAATGAGAAACTGCCCCAGTAGTTCGGCAAGCTGTCATTACCGAGTGCCACCAGCGAAGCAGTAATCACAATATCCGAACCCTGCGCGCTATTCTCGCGACCGTTTGCCCAGGTGTTCCCGATAGTGATATTGCTCTCGGAAACGACCGTAATCATGTCTTCGTATCCTCCGGTTGTGTCGTTGAATGCACCCGTGATTGGATCAGCAAACCAGTAGCGCAGATCATCTATCAGGCGGATGCAATGGTAACCCAGGTATGAATCAGGGTCTGGATGCCCCTTGGCACCGACTACTACGCGTCCCATGACCTCGCCGCACAATTCCAGATAACCATTAACGAAGAAAGCATCCTCTTGTGGCGGGCCAATCCAGTCGGGACCCATAGTGCTGTCAAAGGGTGTTCCCATCTGCCAGCAGTACATTTCCCAGCCCCGGTTGCCACAGAACACCAGACGATGGGCGTATGAACCACTATATGATGGAAAGTACAAGCCCATAGAAAAAGCTGCTTCACGGATCTCAGTTGCCTGTGTCGGTAATGCTACTCTGGGTGCATTGAAAACAGGGCTGATTGCACATTGAGGATTATAACCAGGTCCCTGAATAAAAGCATTCGCACTCGTTGAAACAGTATCGAGGAAAACCGGATTTTCCCAAATTTTGATGGAGTCGTTGCTTTGCACCATTCCCTCTAAAGTATCTTCGTGCCAAAAGGGTAGGCGCTCACCGAAAGGAGTAAGTTCGGCGATGGTGAGGTATTCATACGAAGACGCATACGGGTGCTGCGCTTTTGCCATTTTCGGGAATGATGCAAGCGTGAGCAAGAGCATCGCAATGGCAATCAATTGAACATATTTACCCATCATTTCTGTCTCCAAAGATTTCATAGTATATATTATAAACATAAATTATTGCAGAGTCAAGGCGTAAATTGCACTGAATCAGTTTTTTCATTCAGAACTTAAAGATAAATTGCAAAGTGTGGACCTTTTGTGTGAGAAGTCACATCTGTGTGGCAAAATAATGCATGGTGGGGAAGAAGTGCAGCGGAAGAGGTTAATTCTCCATCGAGATGACGTGGCAGGTGATGGTATGTGATATGCCGGCGATCCTCTGTATTTTATCCATCACGAGAGCGCCGATTGCATTTGAGTCAAAGGTATCGATTCTGATAATAATATCGTAAGGTCCTGAGACTGCATTAACTTCCGCTACCTCTGGTATGTCATGAAGTTCCTGGTAAACGTCCCTTGCAGCACCTACATTTACTGAAACGAGAACATAAGCTTGTGCTTTCATTCGTCTCCTCCTGTGCTAATTTATTGTAATCTGTTGGTTTATTTACTCCAGGCTGATCAATTGGTGTTCGTAAAGATCGATCTGCGATTGCGAGCGGATATTTTCAAATAATGCGCGCCCGTAACGAGCCTGATAATAGGAAAGGCTGTATCTCCTCTCTTGAAATATACCGTTAGGCGCGAGATGTTGGCAGCATTTATGGACCTGTGAGACCAGCGTTTTATTCTTCTGGTTCAGGGCTGCTCGAGCTTTCTCCTCAAGCACGTAAAGACCCTGCTGCCAGCGGATCATTGACTTCTCTACAGTATGCCCCAGAGTGGGGTCGATGCGAACCATTCCGAAGGTGAGCAAATGGTTTAAGTCATCCCATTTCTTGCGCGCGTCTGCGAACAATCCCACGATATCGTTACTCGGATCCGATTCGATGATATCATTGACAAGTTTATTGGCTCCCTCCGCAAGCTGTTCTGGAGTGAACTGGTGTTTGTCTAAAGTCTTGCTGATTTTATTCTCAATCAGTGTTATAGAAAGCCGTGGAATGATGGCGGGCATCTTAACTTCAAGAAGTTCGTACAACGGCTTCAGTTGAGCAAAATAGGCAATTTCGGAAGGTCCAGCTAAATATGCGACAGTAGGGAAGAGGTAATCCTGCATGATGGGTCGGAGACTAACCTTGGGGAGCAAGTTCCCCGGCGCTTCATCGGCAATTCGTCTTAATTCATCTATGCCCGGTTTCTTCTGCGGCTGATCTTCATAGAGAATGGCTCCTTCAGCATCAATTGGGATTCTGACATTTCCCTCCTTCAGAAATAGCTGCATTCGGTTTTCCTGAGGATGAATCTGAGGTTCATACCCTGCGTTCCTGACAGTTTCGGTTGTGGAAACCAATTTTTCATTAAGAGAATCGCTGGATTGTAAGATGCGGTCAAGAAGAGGTGTGATGGCTCTTTTACAGCGTGAGTTTTCAGCATCGAAGAGAATCAAACCATCCTCACCGAAATAATAACTGAAGAGTTGTGCGAAAGCATCCCCGAGCGTCTCACCCTGCCGGTAGAATGAACTCAATGTCTCAATGAACGATCCTCGATAGGTATTGGCTGGAAGTGTGTGGTAGAGACGACGCAGCAACTGATTAATCTCTTCGCCTAATGGAATGCCTCCGACGATGCGCCGTTTCTCCTTTGGAGCCTGCGTCAAAGAGATAGTGGTTTCTTCGCTTTTACGATCCAGGATGCGAATAAAGTTGACTTCGTAGAAATCATGATCCGAGGTTTCCATCCAGAAGATGGGGACGGTTTTTCTGCCGCTGACAGTCTCAATCTGCTTTGCCCATAATATAGCGCTTAGAGCTTTGTAGTAAGTTAGCAGCGGTCCGCCGAAAAGACCAACCTGTTGACCACTGACAACAGCTAACGTATCGGGATTTCGCAGGGCTTCAATGTTCTCAATCGTTTTGTCTCGGCTATTCCATCTGCGCGCGTCGTCCAGTAAGCCTTCGACCAGTTCATCCTTCGGAACGTTACGGATTTCGTTGGTCAGAGTCCATTTCTTAAGCGGTTTTCGGTAATCGGCGTTGAAAAACTGAGCGATCTGATCGAAGTTTCCCGTATAATCGAGAAAAATCGGATGCAGACCAGGCAGGCGGTGGAATGCTATGCTCTTAGGCATCTTTGACACCTATGAGTATTAGACGCGGTGAATCTTTGCTGTATAATGAACCATCGTAATTGCCAAAAACGGAAGAAACCGTTAAGCCCGCTTCATTCATCATAGTTCTAAGTTCCTTATCAGTGTACAATCGCACGGATTCTCTATACTGCCGGATAACATCTTCTTTTTCATGAATGTAGATGCGTTTCTCAACTCGTTTGGGTGATCTGTCGATCCAGCGTCGGATATATACCCTCTTGCCCCTTATCTTGCTTTCATCTTGCGGCACAAGTGTGCTTTCGACCAGCGGAGCATTTAAGAAATCCAGGACGTACTGACCACCGGATGTCAACACTCTCCCGACTTCGTTTAGCACTTGTTGATCTTCAGTCTCCGAGCTGAAGTATCCAAAACTTGTGAACAGGGACAGTATAACGTCGAAGCAGTTCGCTTTGTAAGGGAGTTGCCTCATGTCACCGCGAACGCTTCTATGCTCGATATAAGAACCTGATTTTTTCCCTTCCACTAACAGCGGCAGAGAAATATCCAAACCGAACGCACTGAATCCGGTTTCTGTCAGGCTGGTACAATGGCGTCCGCTGCCGCAGGCAAGATCCAGAACGTTTGCCGGCGGTGAAATTTTCAGCTCGTTAATCAGCCACCGGATGGTATCGGCTGCTTCTTGGGGAGATCGGTGCTGGTAGAGTTGCAGGTAATCCACCCCGAACGATTGTTGGTACCAGGCGCTTTCTTGCAGCGGCGCTTCGCGGTCATGTGAAGGGCTGTTCATACTTTAGTTTAATAATATAAAGAGAACCTCGCTAAAAGTCAAGTAAAAGAAGGAGGGCTTTGGAGTTAATTATGGAGAATATGGATATTGGGGAATGTAATGGAAAAAGGGCTTTCCCAAAAGTCTATATACTGTCATTACGAACGAAATGTAGTAATCTCTTAGTGCTTGTAAAATAGGAGATTGCCACGTCATCCGTCGGTTGACGGATTCCTCGCAATGACTCGATATTCCTCTTTTGGGACAGCCCCTTTAAGGTCTATTTAATAACGTCTTATCTTCCCTGAGGCGGCATATATTTTGGCGCAGGTTCGGGGCGGGGGGGTCTCCGGTCTTCTAAATCCCGGATCATTTCGCGCATGATTTTTGGGAACTGGTGATTAAACAGAATCATTCTCCCCATCTGAACAGGTTCCAGCACATCGCTGACACTGGCGTGGAACTCCTTCCTGAGTTTCAATTGTTCCGCTTCGAGCGCTTCAATTTTATCTATCAGTCCCTCGATCTCTGCTGCTTTGGAATCTGTACTCCAAACCAGCTTGCCCAGTTGATCAAAGATATCCTTCCGCTTTTCCTCGATAGCTTCAACATCATTTTCCATCTCATTCAGTATCGGGAAGAAGCGCGTCGCCTGTTCCTGTGAAAGTTGCAACTCTTCGGTCATTTTCCAGATTTTCATGGTCTGCACTTTCTCCCTGATTTCAGCTTGCTGTTTGTAATGCAGTCTGGCGTCTTTTGAAGGCTGAGCAGTACAGTATATAGGTAATACGACAGCAAGGATTACGGCTGTTTGTATCAATCTTGATGACATAATATCCTCCCTTTTCAGTGGATTTAGTCGTTCCTTATAAGCTAAACTCAATATTGGTTTATACTCTCAGGAACTAATGATTGGTCGATTTTTTAGCTGTTCCAGAAAATATTCGATGGCATCATCATCCATCCGTGCTAAATCGTCTATGTTGTCGCTCGAGTAGTAGTGATTGCGAGTTGAGAAAAGCTCTATGATATCTTGCTCCTCCGTCGTCAAGCTCGAGGCGATGAGATTTTCATCTTCCCAGGCTGCCTCAAGCAGAGTGAATTCCTGATCAGTGATATTATCGCCTGCATAGACGGACAGATCATTTTCTATGCTGCTCTGTGAGTCAACAGCGTACCAACCTGGTTGTGAGATTCTCTGCGGCGACTGTATCAACAACAGGGTAAGAACCAGCGCCGTGCCCAATGCCGGGCGCCATGCTCGGTCTCCTCGTTTGACTTGCGCGGGTACCCTCTCCATACGCTGCCTGAGTCTCGGTAGGAAATTAATCCAGTAATCGAGCGATGGTTCTTCAACTGGTATATGAGCCAGTCCTTGATCAAGTTCGACCAATTCCAGGTAGTTCTGCTGACAATTATTACAGGATTCGATGTGCTTCTCTACATTATCCGGTAGATTATCAAGGGCGCCTTCATCAAAAGCTTCAAGCAAGTGCTTGTGGATTTCAGGGCAGTTTAAGCGAATTTTCATAGTTGCACCGCTTTCTGAAGTTTTCGGATAGCCTGATGATAGTTCGCTCTGATGGTTCCAACGTCACGGTTCATGATGCGCGCGATTTCTGCATGTGGCAGACCCTGATAGTAGCGCAGTGTAAAAACCATTTTCTGCTTACCGGGCAGTTTCTCGATAGCCCTTGCTATTCTTTCCATCGTCTCAGCTTTCTCCATCTTTATATCAGGGTGATCCGCCTTGCTGGCGATGGAAAGACCAGCGTTATCAATACTGAGAATCTGACGCGCTTTGCGTTTCCGCAGCGCGTTTAAACTTAGATTCACGGTAATTCGATAAATCCAGGTGAAGAATGTCGAGTCGCCGCGGAAGTTGTTCAACCGCTGATATACCCTGATGAATACTTCCTGAACTATGTCTTCCGCCTCTTCATGAGATCTCATCATACCGCGCGCAACTGCATAGATTTGCGTCTGGTATTTTCTCACCAGCTCGTTAAAAGCCCTTTCTTCGCCTTTCTGGAATCTATTGACTAACTGCTTGTCATCTTGCAACGAAGGCTGCCCTCTGAAGTTTCTTAATCATTAGACACACGGTTTTATGAAATGTTTAATAGGTTTAATAAAAAACCCGATCCTTTTATGCAGTGGATCGGGTTATGTGCCACAGAATTCTACTAAAATGCTTTTGATAGTGATAATCTTTGCACGAAGCCTAACTCGCCGTGAGAAGCCAGTCCAAAATCGAGCCGCAGGACGTTAGCGTCGAATCCGATACCAAAACAAATGCCCGCGAGAGCGTCTTTGCGGGTATCGACTCGCTGGTCCAAACCGATGGTGTTGTATCCGAACCTGAAGTAGATCATCTCAGCCGGATGGAACTCTGCCCCGGCTCCTATATAGAAGTCTTGAAGGAAGTCAACGAAGTCCGATCCGGTAACGCCGGCTAATGAGTAGTTATCAGCGTATTCATGATACATGGTGAACGAGAGGAATAGATTAGCGGGCAATCCCTCAGGCATACCCCAGATACCGAAGCTGTAATTGAGTGGCAGATCGTCTTTGTAGCTGTCGTATGCCTTAATAACGCTCCCCATATTAAAGATACCGGCGCCCAGCCGAAGCTGATTTTCAATCAGTATGATCTGTCCGGCAAGATCCAGCGCAAAGGCTCTACCGGTGTAATCCGCAATGTCGGATTGAACAAATTTTAGGCTGCCTCCCACGCTGATGTCATCCCTGATCTTTCTGGCAAAGACCGCTCCAAGGACGATGTCTGAAGCGCTGAAAGTCGGCAAGTCAACCCCGGTTGGTGATCTTCCGTCAAAATCGCCGTAATTGGTGTAACTGATAGTGAATCCCCACGTTCCCCATGACTGCCTCGGGTCGATATACGCTCCATGTCCCGATTCGATATCCATCAGATAGTTCATAAATCCAGCCGTTGCTGTCCGCTCAGTAAGGGCGGTTAATCCAGCCGGGTTATAAAAGCAGTCTTCAATATGACCCGCATCGGCGATCAGCGCTCCACCCAGCGAGCTGCCCCTCGGTTGAGTCTGTAAACGAAGAATCTCGTACCCTGAAGTTCCTTGAGCATAAAGATTGCTTACCGCCAAGAGCGTTAGCAGTGAAACGCAGATGATTGGATTCAGTCTCATTTTTTGGTCCATGATAATACCTCTGATCTTATAAATTACGCAAAATTTCCATAATTGCAAGAATTATATTCAGATTGTGCCCGCATAAGAGTCCTCTTCGGATTCCCAACGCTTATAAATTTGACGTCTTCGCCAGTAAACCATAACAACGGCTATCAATACCAGAAGCGTTGCGCCGGTAAGCAGATAAATCGGTGTATCCATCAGGATTAACCAGCGATGCGATTTTTCCAGGCTGTTGATCCACTCTGCCTCGAAACCGGCATGATCTATCTCCAATGTGCGGAATAGAGCGTTCTCCCAAGATAACCCCTCTCCCAATAGAGTCAGCAGCTCCCTGACGGTATTCCAGCCATACTGATTGATCAGGAACTCTGTCGCATGAAAACTCTCCAGATACGCAAGTTCGGCATCTGATTGATCCAGTCTGTCCACCTGTTCTATTGCTGTCAGAGGAATGAGACTCTTAGCCCAGAGCGCCTGCGATAATGGCATCAACGGTTTGCCTTGCGCTTCACCCGAAAGCAACTGAGCCAGACCCTCGTTAAACCATCTCGGGACGTTATTCTCGGATTTCTGACCAACCATCAGATGCACAAGTTCATGAACGGCAGTCTGATTGAAAGCGGAAATGTTCTTTGAAAACGCAGGCGATTTTAGTATAATTTGTCCCCCGCGGGAGAAGGACACTCCCTGCGACCAGGACGGCAGCGCACCCTGTGTCGCTCGATCGAACTCGGTCTGGCTGGAAACAATATAAATCCTCGGGATATAAGGCAGCGTTACGCCCAGCTTCTCTTCGAGGTCTGGTCGAACGTTTTTAAATGCTGCCTGCAGCCCGGATACGTTCTCGCCGTCTCCTGTATGAAAGAAAACCTTGACGAAATCGTTGCTGCGCTCATTCCACGCTTCCGCAAATCCATTACCAGTGTAAAAGAACAGAAAAAGCAACAGTATGATGTGAATCTTAAAATGTACCATCAAGTTACAGCAGATTATTCCCATTGACGATCAGGTGAAATTCCATTCCGAGGAAATTAACCGCCCGCCTGGATATCATCATTCGTGAAAGAAATATCTCGAAGTATTCCATCACCGAAGATATCCTGTTATCAACGCTGAGATTAAATGCGATTATCCTCGATTCGACGTCCACCTCGACCTTAGACCGGGTTACGGCATAATTGACACGGTCATGAATGTCGGTGCGCAGAGTGCGGGTTGATCTTACTCTGGAACGGTGCACGTCTGCTTTATCAGCGATAATGAGCGCCGCAGTAATTCGGCTAACCGGGACTCCGTCCTCTTCGTGATGATTTCCGACAGCTCCGATAATTTCAGCCGAATCCTCGAATGGCATCCCCATCTCATCGAGGATCTGTCCTGCGAAGATGGCGCCGGTCTGAGCGTGGTGATCACGATTAATGACGTTGCCGATATCGTGCAGATAACCGGCTATAGATGCCAGTTCCAACGTGCGCCGATCATCATCCAGAGCTTTCAGGATGCTTCTGGCAGTCTTCGACACGACTTTTCCGTGCCGTCTGCCATGTTCGGTATAACCAATCACACCTAAGAACTCGTTAGCCTTGTTCATGAGGGTTTCCACTTTGGGATAGGCTTGCACCTGCTTAAGTGTGATTAATTCTGAAACTTTTGTGTACTCTTTTGACGTTATCAAAGTTGTATGTTTTCGTATGTTTTTAGAACGTTTAACTGATTTGGGCTGCGCAATAGACCCCGGTCTGTATTACTTACTTCACATAAGCTGAATTGGATCCACGTCAACTATCATTTGTACACGGGTGGGAAGGGACCGGCGTGTGTCCTCGATAAGCGTTTTGATCTTTTGCCGCTGTGTCGAATGGATTGAACGGCTTTTGACCGCCGTCTTTAGTATAACTTGATAACGGTATTGATTCTTCAAGCGCGGACGAAATGCGGGCGCTGGTCCCATCCAATCGCCTTCCTTGAAATGCCTTCGCGCTCTCTGAATAAATTCCCCGGCAGCATCCAGCGCTTTATCCTGCTTAATCGAAGAAAAAACGAAGAGAATCATCCAACCCCAGGGAGGATACTTTAAATTTCGCCGCAGGTTACTCTCATAATCGTAAAAGACTTGATAATCGCCCGTTTTCACCATTTCCAGAACAGGATGATCCGGCATCCAGGTCTGGATTAACACTTCGCCAGGACGGCTGTCACCCGCGCTTCTGCCCGCGCGTCCGGCTGCTTGCAGTAAAAGCACAAAAGCCCGCTCATCGCTACGAAAATCGGGGAATGCCAGCTCTATGTCTGCTGAAGCAACTCCCACAAGCGTTACCCTGGGATAATCATGTCCCCTTGCCACCATTTTAGTCCCCAACAGGATCGCTTTCTCTTCATTTGCGAAACTTTTCAATATCCTGTGATGTGATCCTTTTTGTCCCGTCGTATCCAGATCAAGTCTCACGATTTTCTCTGGATCGACCAGCTTTTCAAGTTCCTCTTCTATGCGTTGTGTTCCCGTACCCGCGTACTGAAGTGGTTTTTCGCATTCAGGGCATTTCCCCGGCGGTGAAATTTTATATCCGCAGATATGGCAGCGAAGCTTATGCTCTTTTTTATGATAAGTAAGTGTTATCTCGCAATTTTTGCAAGTGCAGACGTATCCACATTTAGGACAGAAAACATAGGTGAAAAAACCTCTCCGGTTATGCAGTAATATCACCTGCTCCCCTGTTAATAAACGCTCGGTTAGAGATTTTTCAAGTATTTCGCCAATTATCTTGTTGCGTCGTCTGGCAGGTGGAACAAAATGAATCACCGGCGGAGGCACTTTATCAATGCGCTCTGGTAGTTCTAAAAGCGCAAAACGCTTCTGCATAGCGTTGTTGAATGATTCCATACTCGGTGTGGCGCTTCCCAACACAGTAGTCGCTCCAGCCATTTTAGCCCGGACCAGAGCAATGTCACGCGCGTGATATCTCGGGTTGGGTTCGTTTTGCTTGAAACTGGCGTCGCCCTCCTCGTCTACGATTATCAGCCTTAGATTATCGAGCGGCGCGAAGACTGCAGATCGCGCCCCGATAACGATGGAAAACTCACTAGCGCGGATACCCTGCCAGACGTCAGCCCGTTCACCTATTGACATCGCAGAGTGCTGCAAGGCTATCCTGTTGCCGAATTGCGCCCGAAAACGGCTCACAATCTGAGGCGTTAAAGATATCTCCGGAATGAGCACCAGTGCCGTTCCTCCTGAATCCAAGACCTGTTCAATGGTCTTCTGATATACCAGCGTTTTTCCCGATCCGGTAACGCCGTAGAGTAGAAATGTCCGTGAACTTCCTTCCTTGATACTTGCAGCAATGGTGCTGATTGCTTTCTGTTGGTCGGTATTGGGAACAGGTAGAGGTTCGTTATCCTGAGGCGTCAATAAATCTAAGGTGGGATAACGTTTGATCCGAACTTTATTTCTGTCCAGGATTCCCGCTTCGACCAACTTGAGCAGACTCTGCCGCCCTGCGCCGGTTCTTTTCAGCAGTTCGGCTGTTATCCACTGTTTCTCAGGATCGGATGCGAGAACACGCAGTATTTCAGCTTGCTTCGGAGCTTTCTTCTCTCTCTCTTCTGCGTACATAATCAGTTTTCCCACCGAAGTCGATTTCGCCGGTGTTACGCTTTCACGAAGGAGATTAAGAGTAGCGGTTTGCAGAAAACCAGCGGGCAGCGCAGCTTTCAACACTTCGCCCCAGGAACAGAAATAGTATTGAGAAACCCACCGGGTCAACTCGAGTATATCTCCGGGCAAGATCGGCTTATCATCAGGCAAGTCGTTGATTTCACGCAGATCTTCTTCCGGGATATCATTGCATTTGCCATCTACTATAATTCCTGTTAAAGTTCTGTTTCCGAAAGGCACAACAGCGCGGTATCCCGGTTTAGCCCGATCAGTCAGTCTTTCTGGAACAGAATAGCTGAATAGTTGGTCGAGGGGAAGAGGAAGCGCCACTGAAATGCGATGAATCATAGAAGAAGACAACCTATAGTTTAACCAGTCCTATTTATGGATTGCCGCTTAAATCCATATATCAATAAAATAAGCAGATGGAGAACAATAATCAAGCCATATTTCAACGGCAGGTTAAGCGCAATTCTGTCTCAGATCACATAATTCAGTTTTCACTTGAAATCGCGAGAATTGTTTTGTATTTTTAATTATTACTTAAAAATCTTCGCAGATGCCAGAGAAATATAAGTACGGTCTAAGTTATCATTTCAATATTGCAGCACGCTTCGTCGCCAAGGAACTGCTGCGAGCTTTCTATCATTATATCTACAGACCGCTAAGACCTGGAATTCAATTTCATTGCCGCAATATTTTCGAGGGCAGCAATGCATTGGTATTTTCCAATGGAGAGGTTACCTGCGTTTGCGCCGACCACGGGCTGATCAATCTGGGCAACGTGAATGAAAGTTCTTTGGAAGAGATATGGCACGGGGAGAAATTTGAAGAGTTGCGAGCGAGTTTTCGCCTCAATCGTCTGCCGCTTAATCATTGTGCCGCCTGTTTTGCATTTGAGCGAATTCCCAAATCAAGCAGGAACATACATGAAGTAAAGCCCTTCTTCTTCAATATCCATATTGAAACTACGCCGGTCTGCAATTTAGAATGTGCCATTTGCAGGCGTGATGAAGTTGAGAAACACAGAGGTGGAGACCGGCTTTCACCGGAAACAGTTCACTCGCTCCTCGATGAAATAATTAAGCATCGAACGAATAAATTTGTTCTATTATTCGGTTTCGGGGAACCTTTTTTAGACAAAAATATATATGGTTATATAGATTATGTAAAGTCTGGTTTTCCGGAGACCATTGTATCCATATCTACCAATGGGATTCCACTGGATAACGATCAGAACATCGAAAAGCTTTTAGATACGGATATTGATATTATTTTGTTTTCAGTTGATGGGATCAATCAGTCAGAGTACGTGAAATATGGGCGGGGGGGTGATTTAAAACGAGCCCTTTCTGCTATGGAAAAACTGGTCAAGAGACGTAACGAAAGAGGACAGGATCATCCCTATATCGTCTGACAATATCTCTATTTTCGCTGGAATGATTCAGAAAAATCTATCAGGGAAACGGTTGAACACGCCAGAAAAATCGGCGTTGATCTGTTACACTTCCTGCCCACGAGAACGCCAATAACCGGTATATCATGGAAAAATGTACTAAAACGGAATCATGGAGTGATGTACAAGTTCGGAGATCTGGATCATGATTATAATCCTCACGGCAGAGCGAGGATCATCCATGTGACAGATGATATGAAAGAGATTCCGATCTGACATTTGTTCCTTAATTATAAACAATAGTAATACGCCAAATAAATAGATAAACCGTAATCCAATTATGATTGAACTACGCTTTCACAGCCGCGGAGGACAGGGTGGTGTTATTGCCGGGAAACTGCTCGCCGTGGCGTTTTTCAAAGAGAATAAACACGTTCAGACATTCCCCACCTTCGGTGTTGAACGGCGCGGAGCCCCGGTGATGACCTTCGTTCGAATTTCAGATAAGGCAATCCGTCTGCGCAACCAGGTTTATATGCCTGATCACCTCATTATTCTCGATCCCTCTCTAATCGAGCATTATGATTTGACGCAGGGGTTAAAGGATGGCGGCATTATTCTTATCAACAGCGATAAGGACCCCTCTGCGTTTGGTTTTCCGGACAAGTTCCGTGTGGTTTGTGTCAACGCCACGCATATCGCCATCGAGAATAGATTGGGGTCGGCTGCCCAACCTATCGTTAATACGGCTATTTTAGGAGCGTTCGCAAAAATAACCGGCATGGTGAGCCTCGATTCTGTAGTTGCTGCCATCAAAGAAGAAGTGCCGGTAAAAATCGATGCTAACGCTCAGGCGGCAGTTGACGCCTATAATGCCGTTTCTGAGCAAGTACTTCAGTAAATGCTTATAAGATTCATTAACAATAATCTGGTAAAACCGCAATAGAAATTATGAGCGACGAAACAATTACCATAAAAACATACCGGGATATGCCCATTGCCCCTGCTTCAATGGGGCGTATGACCATCAATAAAACCGCTTCATGGCGTAATATTGAACCCTACTATGAGGACAAAGCTGCCCCTTGCAATATCAGCTGCCCGGCTGGCACCGACACAGTTGAATTTATCCATCTGATCGGACAGGGCAAATACCAGGAAGCATGGGAAGTGATTTTGAATACCAATCCTTTCCCCGGTATCTGTGGACGAGTATGCCCTCA
>JALGVT010000016.1 GCA_025774555.1 candidate division LCP-89 bacterium | reverse complement strand
CGAGCCGCTTCTGGCTGCATTGCAGAACCAGATATTCGCCGGATTTCAACTTAACCGGTGAAGATATTCCTCCCGGAACCAATGAAAACGCGCTGTTAGCTATAGCGGGACTAAGATCTTCTTTCGCCACCCAGCCCAACCTCTCACCGCTGATCTGATCATACATCGGGAGAATCTCCTCTAAAGCCATCCCATTCAGCAGTTGGCGTTGAACTTCTCTCGCCCTGTTTCGATCAGGAGCGATTATATAGATTAAATCGATCTGATCCTGGCTGGTGACATAATTCTCACGGTTTTGATCGTACTCTTCAAGAATTTCAACGGAATCGACACGGACTGCAGAGCAGGCAGTTTCAAAGAGGAGGTCAATCAGCAGGCTTCGGCGCAGGTTGTGTAATCGGGCTTTAAAGGAGCTATCCTGATCCATACGCCGTCTTATAGCTTCCCGGATCAGGATTTCATCCATTGCCCATCTTCGCGCTGCTTCTTCTAACCGAATTCTACCGCTTTCAGTAGATTCGTCCAACAGCTCCGCGTTTAAACCGTACCCTGCGACCAGATCCTCTTTGCTGATTGAACAGTCTCCCACCCTCGCGATCGGTGGCTCTGTATCTCGGTTTTTCCCACAGCCGATCAGGAGGAGTACTATCAACGGAACTACCGTCAGGAAGAAGCGCCGGATTACGCAGCGCTTCACATTCTTTTCTGTCGAGAAGGTCAACACTTAGCTCAGTTTTCACCGCCGATAGGTATAGTCCTGAATTTCGGCTCTTCCTTCTTGGAAGTGTCGGCAGCGACCTCTTCTGGCTGCGGCAGAACCTCCATCAGTTTGTCGTCGTAAATCGTGACTTTATAACGGTCTTCAAGCTCTGCCATCCAATCTTTGCGTATCGTCTGTGTCTGTTCCATTTGATAGGCACGTTCCACCTGAGTTTTACACTCTTCGAACGGCTTGACACGGGCAGGAGTTTTATCCAACAGCTTTATAACCGAGTAACCCCGGGTTCCCATCTTAATCGGTCCGCCGACTTCGCCTATCTCAAGTTTGAAGGCTTCTATTCCCATAGCGCCGTATTGACGACTGGTGATCGGACCAATTTTCCCATCGCGTCCCATCGTGGATTTCCGGTCATTGTATTTCTTCACCAGTTTCGTGAAGTTCTCACCGCTTTTGGCTTTCTTTGCAACCATCTTTGCATAAGATTCGTCTTTATCATCCTCTCCTCTGACGAGTATGTAAATCTCCTGCACTTCTACCGTCGAATCGGTTTGGAAATCCACAGGATGTTCTTTATAGTATTCAAGCAGGATGTCATCAGAAAGGTCGATTTTGTCATCCACCTGGACTTTTTCTATCTGGCGGATCATCTCGAGTTCAAGGTTGGTTTTGTAAGTATCCTTCACGGTTTTGTGTTTATAAATGCCAATCGCTCGCGCTCGATCTGCCAGCATGTCCGGCAGGAACATCCTCTCTATTGTCTGAATGATAGCTTTTTGATCTCGCCAGCGGGGAGGTCCGGTCTTGGCTGTTTCTTCTGACAGGGTTCTAACAGTGATAGTATCCCCTTTAACAACGGCGACTGCCCAGTTTTTCTCCTCTTCACTGAAGTTCGCGAAGTAATCCTGATTGCGCGGCACCGATGGATCGCTGACCTTATCAAGTATCTTCTGAATATTCGCGTAATCGAACCACAATCCCGCCTCTTCCTTGAGCTTTTCAAGATAAGCCGCTGCTGCTTCCGATAGTTCTTTCTGGTAAACGCGCCTCAAGTTTAAACGAATATTATCCTCTTCATCTTCAAACTCAGGCATTTTTTCAGTCTGGCGGCGGTCTTCCAACCTGATAATGTGGAAGCCATATTGGGATTGAACCAAATCGCTCATCTCGCCTATTTTCATCGCGAAAGCAGCATCCTGGAACTCATCCACCATCTTGCCCCAGGAGAAGTAACCAAGATCGCCGCCTCTCTGCGCGGTGGTAGCATCCTCAGAGAGCGCTCTTGCCATAGAGTCAAAATCAGCGCCCGTTTTTAATTGAGCAAGCACTTTTTCGGCGCGCGCTTTAAGTGTGTCCAGTTCGTTGGGCGTCATATCCACATAGGATTTAAACAGGATATGACGGGCATGGATTTCTTCTCCCATTTTGTCATAATATTCTCTGATAGCTTCGGGTGGGATGATCATATCAAGAACTTCAACTTTATACAGTTCCTGAACCGCGGCGTGCTTCTCTTTTTCAGAAGCGTTGGCGACAACCGTTGAATCCTTGTCCAGACCCATTCTATACGCATCCTGGAGTTTTAACTTGCCCTCGACCAGAGTTTGGACAACTTTTTGGCGTTCTTCCAAACCACGCTTCGCGGCAAACTCCTCGGTGCGGAAGCGTCGCAGCATTGCTTCCTTATATTCAGAAACGGTAACTCCTTTTTTACCTGCTTTTGCGACAATTTCTTCTTTCTTTGCGCAGCCGCCGGCAAACAGGATAAAAGCGAAGAGTGCCGGAACGATCAAGGGTAATGACCTTGATAGTTTGATTCTGATTTGGCTGGCGGCTCTTCGGGGGTTATATTGTGAAGATGTCTTCAACATGTGGTACTCCTCCTCCTAATATGTTCAAAGTCAATTATTGATTTTTCGGGTTTATCTTTTCTTATACCTTACAATTTTGTAAATGATCCCGTCGATATCGCTTTTCAATACAAGAAATTTCAGTCGATCCTGCCCAGGATATCCTTCACATATATAATTCTGTCATCCCACTGTGAATGCGCTCCCCATCTTATCAATATCTTAACTGGATCACTGCCAGAAAACTCAATCGGAAGCTCATGCCATTTGTTCACAATATTGTTCAATCTGTCGTGCCAGTCATCTCCATTTTGTGAGAAGAATTCCGCTGTTAGATAGTCTTCATACAGCTCCAGTTTTGTTAAGCCGGCGCGCGCGCATCCAAGCTTCAGCTCGATCAGATCGAATAAAGATTGCGCCTGTATTGGAGGCGAACCGTACCGGTCAACAGTTTCATCTATCAAGCTTTTCAGAATGTCACGATTCTCTGCTTCGCTTAGACGTTTGTAAATATCGAGCCTCTGTTCCGCTCCTTCGATGTAATCACCCGGCAGAAAAGCGTCAAAGGGGAAATCAATCTTAGGCTCTAATTGGTCAGATGATCTGCCGCTTTGTTTTCCGTCGATATTGGCGTCTTGTTTTAATTCATTAATCGACTCTGCGAGCATCTTCTGGTAGAGATCGAAACCCACAGAGTGAATAAATCCCGATTGCCTCGCGCCGAAAACCTCACCGGCGCCCCGAATTTCAAGATCGTGCATAGCGATCTGGTAACCAGCTCCTAAGTAACTGCGGTAGCGGATGGCATCGAGCCGCTTTCGCGCAGGATTGGATACTGACAGATTAGGTGGAGTGAGCAGGTAAGCATAAGCCTGCCGGTTCGATCTGCCGATCCTGCCGCGCAGTTGATAAAGCTGCGCTAATCCAAAACGGTCAGCCCGGTTGACGATCATCGTATTGACGTTGGGCAAATCCAAACCAGATTCGATGATCATAGTTGAGATCAGACAGTCATATTTCATATCCAGAAAATCGCCCATCGTGGTTTCCAACTGCTTCTCGGGCATCTGTCCGTGAGCCACCGCGAAGCGAACCTGTGGCAGCCAACGCTGGAGCATCTCTCTGATAACATTGATGGATTGAACGCGATTATGGACAAAATATACCTGACCTCCGCGTTCGAGTTCGTGCAGGATGGCGTCGGTGATAAGGTCCTGGGAAAACGGCGCTATCTCAGTCTCTATCGGCAGACGATCTTGAGGAGCAGTCTGAATCAGCGACATGTCACGCGCGCCTATAAGCGCCAAGTGTAGAGTCCGCGGTATAGGAGTGGCGGTCAATGTCAGCACGTCTATCTGAGACCGCATACTCTTTATCCGCTCTTTATGCCTGACGCCAAAGCGGTGTTCTTCATCGACAATCAGTAAGCCCAGATTCTTAAACACTACGTCCCTGGATAGCAGACGGTGTGTTCCAATAAGGATATCGATTCTTCCCTTTCTTGCTTTTTCAGTGATCTCCTTCTGCTGCCGCTTTGAACGAAATCTCGAGAGCATTTCGATCTCGATTGGAGCATCGTGCAGCCTGCTGTTGAAAGTCTGAAAATGCTGTTGAGCAAGCAGCGTCGTCGGCACCAGCACTCCGACTTGTTTTCCCGAAAGCACAGCCTTAAACGCAGCCCTCAGTGCGACTTCCGTCTTCCCGTAACCAACGTCTCCGCAGACCAGACGATCCATCGTTCTCGGCACTTCCATATCCTGTTTAACCGCGTTGATAGCCTTGAGCTGGTCAGGAGTCTCCTCAAATTCAAAACCGGCTTCGAGTTCAAGCTGAATAGAATCATCTTTCTCAAAAGAAAATCCCTGATTAACAGAACGCCTGGCGTAGAGCTTCAGCAGATCTCCGGCTAATTCCTTGACAGCTTTGCGAGTCCGCTTTCGTATCTTTTCCCATTCGCTGCCGCCAATTCGAGTCAATGGCGGGATGAAGCCCTCGCGCCCCGAATACTTCTGTACTTTCTTTAAGGATTCAAGACGAATATAGAGCGCTGTATTAGCTTTGTACTCGATATGAAGACACTCTCTCGCATGTCCCCCTACCCTGATGTTCTTCAAACCGGAATATCGCCCAATACCGTAATCTTCATGAACGACAAAATCCCCTCTTTTCAGGGTATTAGTGCGTATAATAGGAGAGAAATTTCGCAGGCGAAAATAAGACCTCCGCCTTCTTGGACGGCGGAATATCTGATGATCGGTATAGAGGACCGGTCCGTTATCAGACAGCTTGAATCCACCCGATAACTGTGCCGTGAAAAGATGCGGCATAGGATCGGCATTGCGGTCGATGAGCAATTCCCGCAAGCGATCCAACTGTCCCTCGCTTTCACATGAAATAAAAACGGGCTGTCCATCAATATTGTTCTTTGTCAGGTGATCTGTAAAACGTTGTATGTGTCCCCCAAAATCATCCTGCGGAATTCCTCCGATATCGATACGGGTGATCTCTTTCCCTGGAGTACCCCAATAGATCACTTTTCGTCCGGAAAGTAATTTCTGCCAGGAATCCTCGGCGCCCGCTTCCCTGGCAATTAACGCAATGTCATCCGGTTCCTCTACGAAGATCACATCATCATCCTGCATATAAGCTTCTATGGAAGCGCCGCTCTCTTCCTCCAATTTTGACAGAAAAAGTCGCTCATTGTCCAGATGCTCGACTGTCCTCTGAGTCAGCGGATCGAAGGAGCGGAGCGATTCAACCTTGTTCCCCCAGTACTCGACTCGAATCGGTCTGTCATGCGTAAAAGGGAAGAGATCGAGGATATGCCCTCGAATAGCGTACTCGCCGCGGTTCTCTACAATGTCACAGCGTTGATAGCCCGCGTCGACCAGTTTTCCGGCTAACTCGTCGCGTTCCAGCGTTATGCCTGGCTGGAGATTGATCCTGACTCGATCAAGGTTAACTTTAGACGGGAGGAGAGTCAGCCAGGTTGCCGCTGCTTCAGTGACCAGCGCGAAAGGACGCGGTGACGTCCAATGCTGCAACGCTCGAGCACGGAATATACGCGCTTCAAAAGGTGTTATATCGTCTTTGGAATCGGGCGCTGGGAGGAGTCCTGTTTCATCATCCTTGAGTAGCTGATTCAAATCTGCGAGAGCTACTTCCCGAAGAGCGCTGCGCGAGGCGATCCACAGCACTCGTCTGCCGGTTTCAACCAAACGGGAAATGACGAATGCTTTCAGAATGCCGGGCACGCCGCGCAGAATAAGCTGCTCATTTTCTCCGAGTAGAGATGGAATTTTATCCAGAGATGCGTGCCTGTGAAGCAGGCTTTTCAGCGTTTCAAGGGAGGACATATTTTTAAATCAGGACGAACTAATACCGCTATTACAACAGGGAGTAATTCAGTGATCCCTTCTTTATTTCATACAGACTTATTACCACGCCAGATTATGAATAATCGATGATCTTATACGGCACTTTGCAATTTTCTAAAGCAAGCTTCACATGGTCGATGTTCACATGCCCCAGATGAAGAATATGCCGGTGATCGTACATGTCCCAGGTGAACTCGACATCATGTTTTTCCAGAATCCCGATAACAACTTGAAGATCCTGCTGATTGTTGAATTTAATCTTTTTCATATCAGGCTGCCTCGTTTAATATATTATGTTCTGACTGTTTTTCAGGATGCGATGATTCCGGCGTTGAAGTCGGGGATTATAGAGTGACGCATTTTAGCATAATTTAATAATATAACTAAATAAAAAAGCAAAATCAAGCAAACGGAAACGATAATTCTGTTCACACAGCTTCCTGAAGCAAAGTGTAACACAAAGAGTATTATGTTACACTTTTTGTATTAAAAGACAAAAAGGAACGATTTAATCCTATATCAACTGTCAAATAATTATTTGAATCGAATAAATCGCTTGACATTGTGATTTTTTTTACTTATATTATCACGAATATCCAGCTAAAAACAAAAAAGAAGGGGAAATTAATGAAAAAACTCACTGTGATTCTATTTGCAGTCACGTTTATGGTGATGACTGCATATGGAGCAACGCTGCTTGTCCCCAGTCAGTACACGACGATTCAAGCTGGGATTAACGCAGCAAACGCCGGTGACACAGTCCTTGTTGCCAGCGGCACTTACACCGGAACAGGTAACAAGAATCTGAATTTCGGCGGCAGGGCAATCGTCGTAAAAGCAGAGTTTGGTCCTGAAGAAACTGTCATCGACTGTCAGAGCAGCGGTCAGGGCTTCTACTTCCATACTGGCGAGACCAACTCATCAGTCGTCTATGGATTTACCATCAAAAGCGGAAACACCAGCTACGGCGGTGGTATCCGTATCAATGGCGCGAGCCCCACGATTGAACGCTGCATCATCCGCAATAACAACGGCAGCTATGGTGGTGGTATGTACATCAACGGCGGCAGCCCGGATATTTATCACAACACGATCACCGGGAATACCGCTTCAAACGGCGGCGCAATTTATACCACAGGAGCCTCGCCGGACATCAACAGTAACATTGTTTCCGCTAACTCCGCCTCTGGTTGAGGCAGCCAATGCAGTGGGATCTACTGCGTATCTGGCAGCCCGACCATTGAGTACAATGACATTAACAACAGTGGCGGTAACTTCTACGGCAGCGCCACCCCTTCTGGAGCTGGATCATTAACAACCACCAATTACAACGGAGACCCCTGCGATCAGTACTACAATATCTTCCTGAATCCAAATTTTGAAACAGGCGGATACAGGTTAGCGAGTACTTCTCCATGCATCGATGCCGGTGATCCCGGAAATCCCAACGATCCGGATGGCACGATTGCTGATCAGGGCGCTCTTTACTATATCAGTCCAATTTGCAGTGTTGACCTGCAGGCGTATGGAATGCCGATCTTTATTCCAGGCACTGGTGGAACAGTTGAGTTTGACATTACCGTTGCGAACATCGTTGACAGCGTGATAGTGATCGATGCTTGGACAGAGATTGACCTACCCACAGGGGGAACCGTAAGCCCCCTGATTCTGCGTACGATCACTCTGCCTGTCGGCGGGATCGTTAGCAGGACTTTAACGCAGAATGTGCCAGCCAGCGCTCCGGCGGGCTACTATTCCTACATTGCAAAAGCTGGCGTATATCCTGCGACGGTTCACGCCTGGGATAGCTTCAGCTTCGGTAAAATCGGAGACGACAGCGGAACGGGTCAGATTCACGACTGGTCTATTTCAGGATGGGATCTGGAACAACCTGCGCCTCCGATAGCTGCAAACGAATACAACCTGTCATCGGCTTATCCCAATCCGTTTAATCCGGAGACCACAATCAGTTACGCTCTGCCGCAGAACAGCAAGGTGCAACTCACTGTTTATGATCTGACCGGTTCACAGATCACAACTCTGGTTGACGGATGGCGTAGCGCCGGTATGCATGAGGTAACTTTCGACGGATCAAATCTCGCCTCAGGTGTGTATCTCTACCGCCTCGAAGCGGGTGATTTCCATGCTGATGGAAAGATGATCCTGATGAAGTAAACCCTGTGCTAAAGTATGGAATTTTCAAATGGCAGGTCATCTGATCTGCCATTTGTTATTTATATTATGTCAATCGAAAAATTATTCTTGTCGAAACCCAATTATTCGGCTCGACTATTCGTATTAAATACGATGATCATTCCTTATTTCATAAATGGTTAATTTAAATAAAATAAACTCAAACAACAAGCACGGAGAGAGAAAATGAGACAGAAACTGCTTACATTTCTTATGAGCACACTACTTCTTTTTGGAGTAGTTAATCTTGGTAATGCTTATGATCGCGTGGTGTTGGTAGAAGACTTTACCAACTGGGGTTGTGTTCCCTGCGCAATTCCCAACACCTATCTGCATAACGTAATGGTCGCCATGGGCGAGGACCAGGTCTTCGACATCGCTTATCACATGAGCTGGCCTAGCGGTAATGATCCATTCTACCTTGCGAACCCGAGTGAAAATAATACCAGAAGGTACTATTACGGGGTCAATGCTGTTCCGCATATGCGCTGTGACGGGCTCAGCCAGATGAGTACGAGTTCCCAAGCAGCCATGACGGCGGCAATTAATGCGCGCCTGGCAGTATCTTCGCACATCTGGATGGATATCGAAGCCGCGCTCAATGGTTCCAACATTGAGTTAACCTGTAAAACCTATGCTGATCAGGCTATTAGCGGCAGTAAAATGCTGCACATGCTGATACTGGATCGGTATACTTATTTACCGGCTACCCCGAACGGGAACCCTCATCACTACCACTCCATGATGGATATGGCGCCCTCTGGCAATGGGCAGATCTTTAACGTATCAGCTTTCGATACTACCACCTTCACAGAAATTATCCCGCTTAATCCAACCTGGGAGCTGGAAAACATCGATATCGCAGCTTTTGTGCAGGATAACGCTAACAGGGAAGTTCTACAAGCATGTGTAGCGCAGTTTCCCCTGGACTTCCCCGGACTTCAATACGTCGACTACACATTAGAAGATAACGGTAATAACGACGGTAGAGCAGAACCCGGCGAAGAAGCGTACCTCTATGTTACCCTTGAAAACGGCGAACATTTCCAAACTGCGGTTAATGTCGTGGCGACATTAAGCACCACCGATCCGGATCTAACAGTCACGACTCCTACGGTAAACTTCCCGGACATTCCCAATGGTGGTACCGGTACCAATACAGTACCTATGGCTTTCGAGGTATCGCTAACAGCCCAACCTCATATGAGTTCTGTTCATGTTGAAGTGGTCTCTGATCCGCTGCAGACGATGTATGAATTTGACATCGATCTCTTCATCGGTTGGCCTGAAGTGCTCCTCGTAGATGACGACGGCACCAGTATCATGGAAGACTACTACATGTCCGCTCTGGACAATATCGGCAAGAGCTATGAATACTGGGATATCAACACAATGGGAGTGCCCGACCCTTCAGCCGTAGCCGGCTACCCGATCATGATCTGGTTTACCGGTTGGTCCAGCGTCGATGTGCTCACTTTGGAAGAGAGAACTCTGATCGAAGACTATGTGGATGACGGCGGTTACCTGTTTATGAGTGGACAGAATATCGCCCAGGGGTTGGATGCCTCAGCGCCCACCTTCCTGACCGACATGCTGCACGTCACCTTTGGCACCGCCAATACGATGAACAAGGAACTCAACGGGACTGGCCCGGATCCGGTTTGGAACACTCTGAGCGTTGATTGCAATTCTGGTGGCGCGGGGTCGGGGACCTGTACAAATCCCGACGGTGTGACCGCAACCGTGCCGGGCGAAGAAGTGTTCGTTTATTCAACCGCCGCTTATGATGGAGGGATTGCATACGAAGAGACTGATGCTGGTAAAGTGGTCTTCTTCAGTTTCCCCTTCGAAGCCATCAACGGTCTGAACAGTACCAACACTCGTGAAGAAGTCATGCAGGCAGTACTGGATTACTTCGGACCGATTAATTCCGTCGAACCGCAGCAGAATGTGCCTGTTTCACATGAGTTATTCAGGGTCTATCCAAATCCCTTCAATCCCTCGACAGCTATCAACTATCAGCTTTCAGCTTTCAGTTATGTAACCCTTACTGTCTATGACCTTCAGGGACGCGAGGTCGCTGAATTAGTCAATGATTGGCGAGACGCTGGTTACCATGAAGTGACCTTCGATGCGTCGGATCTATCTTCAGGAGTGTACTTTTACAGGATGACCACTGGCAGCTTTG
Organism: candidate division LCP-89 bacterium; assembly: GCA_025774555.1. Classification (GTDB taxonomy): domain Bacteria; phylum Electryoneota; class B3-LCP; order B3-LCP; family B3-LCP; genus JALGVT01. The sequence goes on along the minus strand of JALGVT010000016.1, from coordinate 42,558 downwards.
AGGCTTCGAGGAAGATGGTGCTGGTTAAATAATCCACACAATCTGTGGTTCAGCCCGTTTTTAACAATCACCAGCCCCCTTACATTCTAAATTCTGCATTCTGGATTCTGGATTCTATTCTTTTAATATCTCCGTTTCCCCTTCGCTTCTGCCGATAATAGCCGTGCCGCAGGAATCGGACCATACATTGACCGTGGTGCGGCACATGTCCAGCAGGCGATCCACCGCCAGGATCAGTCCGATGCCTTCCAGGGGCAGTCCCACCGCCTTCAAGACTATCGTCATCATCACCAGCCCCGCCATCGGAATGCCCGCCGCGCCAATGGACGCCAGCAGAGCCGTGATTGCCACCATCGCCTGCTGCGGCAGTGATAACGAAATTCCGTATGCCTGAGCGATGAAAATCACGGCAACGCATTCGTAGAGAGCCGTTCCATCCATGTTGATGGTCGCACCCAGCGGTAGCACAAAGCTGGTGGTGCGATTGGAAACCCCGGCTCGATCTTCCGCGCATTCCATAGTCAACGGCAGCGTCGCGGATGATGAACTGGTGGAAAAGGCTGTCAGGAGCGCTGGAGACATCGCCTTAACATACTTTCGAGGATTGAGCCTTCCCAGAAAATGCAGCAGCAGAGGCAAGGTAACCACCGCATGGATAACCAGCGCCGCTAATACAGTAACGAAATATATACCCAGCGATTTGAACGGCTCGAAACCGGTGGTGGCGACGATACGGGCGATCAAGCCGAAGATACCCAGCGGCGCGAAAGCAATTACAAAGCGAGTCAGTTTCATCATCACTTCAAAGCCGGATTCAAACAGATTCTGCAGCGGAGCGCGCTTCTTCTCTTCCAACTGTATCAGAAAAATTCCAAAGAGGATGCAGAAGAAGATGATCGGCAGTATCTCGCCTTTCGCCATAGATTCGATAGGGTTAACAGGAATCATGCGCAGTAGTATCCCCCACAGGCTCTGATCCGAGGCATCGACTGCCTGAGGATGACTCTGCAAGCCCAGGTCAGCCCCTACCCCGGGCGCGATGATATTAACTAAGAACTGACCGGTCAGGATCGCCAGCATACTCGTAGTTATGTAGTACGCCAGGGTCTTCAAACCCATCCGCCCAAGGCTGCTGGCGCCGCCCACACCCGTTACGCCTGTTACGATAGAGGTAATAATAAGCGGCACGATAATCATCTTCAGGAGGCGCAGGAACAGGTCTGCCAGAGGGTTGGCTAAGGGGAGAATGCCTTCACCAAATATCACTGCGGCGGAAATGCCCAGCGCCATGCCGATGAAAATCTGCGCGGTAAGATTGATTTTGAGAAGCGCCTTGAACATGGTGAATTCTTCAGTTTTATAGCGGTTTTAGAAAGTAATTTCCAGCATTGTCAGTCAGGCAAGTCCGAAGGACTCCTACGAAGAATGCCTAATCTCCAATCTATACAAGTTTATAATATGGGGAGGATAGACATTCTTGTCTGTCATTAAGTCGATATTGGAAATTGCTTTCGAGCATTGCTTTATCAGCAGATTACTGTAGATATTTCGTAAGATAGGGAAATTTGTTGAATAAATCAAGTGATAAAACGGCAGGAGGAAGATTGGAGGTTTTTATGTGGAAACTAAAGAATCCTCTATTTCGGAGCAGCTAATCTGTGTTGACGAAGCAGTTCGATATCGTCGAGGATCTGTTCCGAGGGACCATAAGCAGCCTGCCGCCCTTCAGATAGAAGAAGGCACTTCGTGCAGAGCCGTTTAGCCAGATTGAGGTCGTGCGTGGTGATGATCAGGGTGGCAGAAAAAGAAGCCAGATATTCGGTCAATTCATGGCGCGACGCCGGGTCAAGGCTGCTGGTTGGTTCGTCCAGCAGAAGAACGTCTGCTTCCATCGATAGCGCGGTGGCGAGAGCGGCGCGCCGTTTCTCACCGACGCTTAAGTGATGCGGAGGACGCTGCCTTTTATCCGTTAAATTCATCTGGCTGAGAGCTTTCTCAACGCGGCGCGACACTTCATCAGCATCCAATCCGAGATTGATCGGTCCAAAAGCGACGTCCTCTTCGAGAACAGGCATGAAAAGCTGATCATCGGGATCCTGAAAGACCAGCGCCATGCGGCGGCGGATGCTTTTCGCGCTCTTCTGATTTAACGTCTGACCGAAAACAGAAATATCTCCCCCGCAAGGTAATAATCCCATCAGAGCCAACAGCAGAGTACTCTTGCCCGCGCCGTTGGGACCGATGACGGCGAGCGATTCGCCTTCCCGCACATCCATGCTGATGTCTTCAATAGCGGGCGTGCCGTCGGAATACCGGAATGTGAGCCCCGATGCTTTTATTACAGAACTGTTCATAACACCTGAATAACCCATAGAATTACTATCCCAGCGCCGCTGATAACCAAAGTAAAAATATCGGCTCCACGTAGAGACTCAATCCGCGCGTAACGCAGCCTCCCATCCCATCCCCGCGACTGCATAGCCAGTTGAGCTCGTTCGGCGCGCTCATAGGATTTTATGAAGAGAGAGGTGACCATATTTCCAATAAGCGCCGCCTGCTTCTTCCAGAATCCACCGAAATAGCGGAGATTTCTCGCCCGCTGCATTCTTTCCGCTTCATCCCAGAGAAGATAGAGGTATCGATAGAAGAATGAAAGGAGGAGCACAAAAATCGAAGGAATTCTGAAGCAGCGCAGAGCATTCACCAACTGATTAAATGGAGTAGTATTGATCAGCAGGATCATAAAACTGACCGCCATCCAGGCTCGCAGCAGCAGATAAGCCGAACGACCGATTCCTTCTGAAGTTAATGCAAATGGTCCCCACTGCCAGTACATTTCCCCCTCTGTCATCGTCAATGCAAATGAAAGGACCGCAAAACCGGTAAAGGGAATGATAACCGCAGATCGAATTATAAGATAGGATATTGGAATCTTAGCGATAGCGCCGAAGGTGAAAACGGATAGAGCCAGAACTGCGCTGACAACCAGACCCGGTCTGGGAACCGCGGCAACAAAAACCACGAGTGAGGTAAAAAGGAGGAGTTTGGTGCGGGCATTCAGGCGGTGCATGGGGCTGTCGCGCCGGGCATACTTATCCAGATAAGAATGGTGCACGGCTTATCTCTTGCGCAGCAGATATAGGGTAAAGGGAAGGAAAAAACAGACCAGCGTGCCAGTGACCCCGGCTGCCAGCGTGGATAGGGACGTATCACCCAATGCGGGGACAGTGTAATCAGGCAGCGGTGAGGTAACGATCGGCTTATCAATTGCCGATTCGTCGAAACCGAGTACCTCGGCAACGCGTTCCAGACCATCCGGCAGAGAAGAAGCAAAGGGTGATAGAAAAGCCGCCAGCAGGAGCGCCGCCAATAAAAAAGGCAGAACAGTTTTAATCGTGATCATCAGAATTTCCGTATTTGCATGATTTCAGGTTTGATGCGCCATATAGCCATCAGCGCTGTCGTTGTAATGGTGGCTTCTCCGATGCCGATAATGGCATGAGCGCTGAGCATGGCGGGCATACCGATGGATAGCTCGATAGTGTTCGAAAATGAGAGTTCGAAGGCGGCACAGGCAGCCGCCAGCATGATGCTGGTCCAGGATGCCAGAGCATAAGCCGCTGGTCTGGTGCGATCACCCCATATAAGGAGGCGGAAGAAACCGTAGAGATAGAAGCCTCCCACCGAACCGATCAGACCCATGTTAAAGATGTTGGCGCCCAGCGCGGTCAAACCTCCGTCTTGAAAGATCAGGCATTGCACTGTCAGCACTAACGACATAGTGACAAAACCGGTCCAGGGTCCTAATAAAATACAGCAGAAAACTCCACCCATAAAATGCCCCGAAGTACCGCCTGCCACGGGGAAATTCAACATCTGCGCCGCGAAAACAAGCGCGGCTGTCATTCCGATTATTGGTATTCGACGAACTATGTCGGCATGCTTTATACGCCTTAGCACGGCAGCGAGGATTCCCCCGGAAACTAAAGTCATCCCCAGCCAGGTCTTGGTATCTAAAAATCCGTCAGGAATATGCATGTAAATCCCATCAATTTAACTGTTTTATCCGAATGCCTCAGGAATGGAATATCCTCCAGCGCGCAACAATGCGAAGAGTTCCTTTCTCTTCTCCTGATTCTCCGCTAATAAAATCTCACCGCATCCCATAACTGAGACTTTTTCCGCCGCGATCAGAGCGGCAAATGCCAAACAGGTCGGCTGATCACACTTCTTGCAGTTTGTGCCGGGGAGCAGACGGACAATATCGATAACCTGCAAACAATCTCGGCGCTCGAATGACGGTTTGATGGTAGCGCGTTTTAAATGACATTCGTTGATCAGCTTAATCAACCAGCTAATGACCTCATGCGCATCATGGACGTCATCGATCTTGGCGGCTGAAACCGTCGCAGGATAAAGAGTGATCAGCCTGCCCTCTTTGCGGATGGTCAGCGTTCTGCCGGAGTGATTGTAGATCGCGCCCTGTAAAACCGTATTGAGATAGGGAAAGATTTCAGAGACGTCGCGGTCGAATTCTGCGCTGAAGCGAATCTTATTGGGATCTGCTAAACAGGGAATGACTTTAATGATAGTCAGCAGTTTGACAAAGGGCGGGGCAGAATCCGTACCGGTCACCGATCACCTTTAAAAATAAACCATCTCCACACAGCGGTAGTAATGTGCAAAATTGTTATTCAAAAGTCAAGGGAAATTTCAGGGGGATCGGCTGGCGGGAACACTCTGGTTATCATATATGATTAGAACAGGTAAAAACGCGTTATGGCGTGTTCTCGCTAATGCTGGTGGATATTACTGGTCGGTGGGTGTGTTCAAAAATTCTCGTGGAATTCACTAATGTATCATAACCGTATAAAATGCGGTATTTATTTACTTGCTTACTCAATCTTTCTATGGAATCTGTATTGAGTCTGCCTTCATTGATCCAGCTTTGATGAATACCAATTTTATTATGCTTTATATTTTCCGTACTCACAGTATTGGATGTATCAATCTGAAGCACATCACATATCCTGCGTAATACTTTTTGAGGTTCACAGCAGAGATCTTCAAATCTAACCTCTATATATCTCTCAGCCCGTTGATCAAGTTTATGTATTCGTTCAATATTAGCCATCCAGAGTTCGCCCCAGAAATCCAGCGCATCTTGCGGCAGCTTGTTCAAGGGCGTAAATTTATCGTATTCCACCGGGAGTGTTCCCAATACATCGAGAGGATCACGAACAATATGAACGATTCTCGCTTTCGGAAATGTGTCGAGCCAGGCTGATATGGTAACACACGTTCGCGGATCTTTGTGACCCCAAAGTTGATTAAACTTATAATGGTTCTCGCTCAATCTTCTGGCAATCTCTGAAACGGAGACTCTCATTGAACTTTTATATTGATCAAATCTGCGTACTGCATGCGGATCATTCCAGTTTGGGAGGATAGCATCGTTTAATTCTTGTATATAACCCCATTCATAGGTTTCGCGGTCAACTACTTGAAAAACGCCAATTTCATGGAGTAATTTCGCCAGTAATCTAGTTCCCGAGTGATGAAATCCGAGTATAATGACAGGTTGAAGGAGAAATTCCTCCTCTCGCGAATTATATTGATTATACTTGCCCGTAGGAGATGAAACCACCGTTGGGGATTTTTGCTGTTTAGTATGTTCGCGTATCGAATCAGCTTTTAACCCCATCGGAAATCCTTTTTCTTCTAAAGTATTAATGATTGATCTCATATTATTCTCATCCTTTAACCAATCTAGAAATGCAGGATCTTCAATTACTTCCTCAAATTGAGCTATATTGTCGAGGTCTATTAATGCTATAAGATCTTTCTGGATCAGCGTTCTTACTGTTTGTAAAGAGTCGAAGAGAGATTTCTCATTAGTGAGTAATTTAATATATTGTCTCAATATCCTACAAAAATCGAGGATACGATATCCCGGATGTAGAACCGAAAAACGATCTTTGGATAGACCTCTGTGCAAGAGTAGATGCGAGTCATGCAAAAAGAGGTTAGCAGGATTTGCCAGTGCAAGGCGAATATACAGATCCATTTCTGAGCAAAATCTGAAGCGATGATCGAAACATACATCAAGTTTTTCCAAATGTTCCCGTTTGAAAAAGGCTGTGCTGGGAGCTGGAATATCGCCAAAGTCCATGTTTTCAAGGAAATAATCGTAACCAGAGAAGGTCCCCAGATGCTGTCTGGGATAGGGTCGCTGGATTTTCCCATCTTGAGGATGAAATACCTGTCCAAATGCAACAAATGCGATGTCATTACTCTCCTCGAAGATATCTATCACAGAAGTAAGCGCATTGTGGTCATACCAATCGTCCTGATGTAGCAGAGTTACAATATCACCCGTTCCTGAAGATAGCGCTTTGTTCCAGTTGTCGGTCATTCCCAGCTGCTTTTCGTTTTTAATTAGACGAATGGTGTTATTCTGTATATATTCTTTTATAACAGACAGCGAGTTATCTGAAGAGCTATCATCAACAACAACGATCTCCACATTGTTGAGATTGAAGACTGATTGACTTATGATACTATCCAGACATCTTTGGATATACTTTTCCCCGTTATATAGGGGGATACAGATGCTTATTTTCATGTCCAAGAGTCCTCTTTAAATGGATTTTATGCGCTTATCTACCGATATTAAACCTACCCTCGCCTGTAATTAGTAATTTAATAGTTGGTTTTTTCATATCGGTATTGTAGCTTTTAAGATAAGACTATTCGTTCTTCCTGAAGCAAATCTGATGCCATTGCAGCGTCGGTAACAATAACCCGGCTATAGTTATAACAATATTAGATATAGCCGCTGCATTTAACCCCCTTATACGATTAAAGAGGGGAATATTTTGCCTATATGAGAGACTCACCATTCTTTATATTATCATTAATAGCTGCCAGTGATCTGTTTGGGAGATTACGGGAGGAAGATGCCATGACACTTAAAACAAAGGACTTAAAAAGGACGAGCATGAATATCAAGCCGTTGAAGCTGGAAGGAACATTCGAGATCGAACTCTCGCCTATCGGAGATCACCGCGGGTATTTTCTAATGACCTACAGCAGAAAGATTTTTCAGGAGCACGGTCTGCAGACCGAATGGCTGCAGGAGAACCAATCACTATCGAGGGCGAAGCATACGATCAGGGGGCTGCATTTTCAGCATCCGCCTCATGCTGAAACAAAGCTGCTTCGGGTCATCCAGGGCGCGATGCTGGATGTGTTCGTAGATTTGCGCAAGAGTTCCCCGACCTACGGGAAATGGGACAGCATTGAACTGACCCGCGACAATAATAAAATGGTCTACATCCCCCGCGGCTTTGCGCACGGATTCTGCACTTTAACAGAGAATACCATAGCACAATATAAGGTGGACAACCTCTATTGCCAGGAAGCGGAGGGCAGCCTGCGCTGGAACGATCCTGATATTGCGATAGAGTGGCCCGCAACGGATCCGGTGCTGTCGGATAAGGATCAAAACGCGCCTTTTATGAAGGACTTCTTATCACCCTTCAAGTAGGCATCGTATATCGGATTTTTCGCTTTATATGAGTGACGCTGATTTGGATGTGGAGCAGGTATCTCTATCAGATAGCAGTGGTTGCGCTTTGAAAATAAACTCTGCCCGCACTTGACATCACTGATTTATTTGCATAAATTATGTGTTCGATTTTCAGGGCGATTAGCTCAGCTGGCTAGAGTACCTGCTCGACACGCAGGGGGTCACTGGTTCGACTCCAGTATCGCCCACAAGGTTAATCCTTAATAATATTAATGTTTTACGGAGCGTTACCCCAATCTCTGATTAAGTGATTTTAGTGGATTTTGGGGTATTTTTATGGACAGGAAGGCAGCAACCTGAACGCAGTGATACCCAACCGCGCCATTTCGGTGCACGTGATATTATTTATAAAACCGCTTGACTTTTGTGAAATAGCGTTGTATATTACATGAGCTTGATTTTGAGATGACTTGCATAACCGGTGCAAGTCGCCTTGTCGGATTGGACGTACGGGCCAATAAGTCGAAGGCATAAGCAGATTCATTGGACTAATTCAATGTGTCTGTTTGTGCCTTTTTGTTTTCGATATGTCAAATTAATAATCAATAACTTAACGAAATATAAGAAAAAAACGTGAAACCTGCGGCATGCGTAATTGGCAATGATAATCCGGCCATATCCATAATAATTGATCTCCTCAGAACACGTGGATACCAGGTTGAATATTATGAGGATCCAACAATATCCCCAATTTCATCGCCAGATATCGACGCACAGAATGGTGATGATCGATACCAGCTTCACATATTGATAAGTAACCTGGAAATACATATTCTGAATGCAGTCGAATCTGTTGAATTGCTGCGGGTGAGTGGCATCCAGATGAAAAACGTAGCTTTGATTTATAAGATACTGGATGAGAAGGCTGTTCGTCGGGCGAAGGAAAATAATATCAAGCTTTTTCGAAAACCATTCAGCCTTCTCCAGCTTTCCGATTGGCTGGATGAATGCGAAGGCAGAACTCCTTTCTGGGAGAAGTTCCAGAGATTGAATGGAAATAACAGCGCCGAGCACGATTACGTACGGACGACTCCAAATCCAGGTCTGCAGGACAATTTGCAACCAGACCCCTAGGGAGGGGAAAAACGCTCACTATTAGAGCGTTTTATACAACCAGGAACCGAAGGCAAATTTTCCAGTGGACATTCCGCTGGTGTATGCCTGTCCGGTTCCTGGTTTATTTTTTATAAAGCAATAGGATTCTAAAATCAATACATCGCCTTAAATCATTTAAGGTGATCCTCATAATATCCCTATCTTTCTTCTCCAAACCACCGTAAATGAGCTTCCGATCCAGTCAAACCAATTTCGACAAATTGAAAGAATACTTGAAATTCCACTTGCTAAATCAATAAATGTTTCATATAATTGAAAGCGGTATCATTTATAGGACAGATAGAGGTAAATCTGTAATTCCATAATGAAATCGTCTAATAAGGCATAATTTCAGAAGTTAGTACATGCGAGACAATCAGAAAGCAGCTAATCCGCTGAATGAAGAGTTAGAGGATCTTCGCAGCCAGGTCAGTGACCTGAAAGAAAGGAATATCCAACTTCTGCACGCCCGGGAAACGCTGAAGACGTCCGAAGAACGTCACAGAAACCTCATTGCGCATTCGATCATCGGCATATACCAGACAACGCCCGATGGCAGAATCACCTACGCCAACCAGGCGCTGCTTACTATGTTGGGATATGCTTCATTTGTTGACCTCGCAAAACGTATTCTGGAAGACGAGTTGTATGAACCCGGTTACCCCCGCACAAAATTCAAGGAAATGATCGAAAAAGAGGGGAAAATAACGGGTCTTGAATCAAGGTGGAGAAGAATCGACGGTGTATCTCTTTATATTCGTGAAAATGCGATAGCTATTCGTGACGAAGCGGGGAATGTGCTCTATTATGAAGGCACAGTTGAAGACATTACAGAACAGAAGCAAGCCGAAATAGCGCTGAAAGAATCCGAAAGAATATTTCATGATGCTATTAACGCTATGGGTGCCAGCGTGCACGTTGTGGACCGCGACTTGAATATCTTAGCATTTAGCACTCAACTAAATGATTGGATAGGAAAATTTGACATTAAGGGTGATATATTAGGCAGAAATGTTTTCGATTTATTTCCTTTTTTACCTGAAAAGGTACGCGCAGAGTACCAACAGGTTTTCGACACGTGTGAACCGATGGTCACTGAAGAAGTTACTGTTATATTAGGCAGGCAGATTTTTACCGAAGCGAGGAAGATTCCAATTAAAAAGGATGATGACGTCACCCAGATTATGACCATCATTCGCGACGTTACTGAAAAGAAGCAAGCAGAAATGGCGCTGGAGGAAAGTGAAAACAAATTCAGGTCGATCACCGAGAATGCTGTGGATCATATTTTCATCAAAGATAGCGCCAGACGATATACATTTGTCAACCGGGCAATGCAGCAGATGCTGGGGCTTCGGGAGGAGGACATTCTCGGAAAAACACCGGAAGAGATTTTCGGATCCGAACAAGACCATATTATCAAGGAGATTGACGACCGAACTTTCAATGGTGAAACCGTTGATGAAATAAGAGGCCTTTTAATAGGCAATAAGAAGCTTTTCTTCAATACTCTCCAGACTCCGCTTACGACGGAGGACGGTGCGGTTAGTACAATTATGGGAATCGTCAGGGACATCACCGAGCGCAAGAAAGCTGAGTCCCAAAGGGAGGCTGCACTTGAGGCGCTGCACGAATCTGAAGCTAGGTGGCGAGCCCTAATCCAAAACATGTCTGAATCTGTTTATACAGTTGACCGGGATGGAACTATTCTCTTTATAAATCACGCAATCTTTCCAGACCTGACTGATGATGAGGTTATTGGAACTAATATCTTCAACTATTTGCCGGAGAAGGGTAGATCAGAAGCAAAGGAAATGATTAATAAAGTATTCTCCGATGCTAAACATGAACATTACGAGACCTCCATACAGAGTCCAGGTGGTGAACAGAAATGGATCTCGTCCAGTATATCGCCTCTGATAATCAATAATCAGATCGTGGCTGCGGTTGTAATCGCTACGGATGTCACAGATTCCAAATATTCTGAAATGGCGCTGAGTCAAAGCGAAGAAAAATATTACGGCATTTTCGAAGGAGTAAATGATGCAATTTTCTTACATGATATAAAAACTGGTAAAATAGTCAGTGTCAATCAAAAAGCATGTGAAATGTATGGTTATACAAATAGAGAGTTAATGGAGCTTTATATTTCAGATCTAACCGCCGACGACCAGCTAATAAATGAGAAAGTATTTAAAGAGAGATTGCAGGAAATTCAGAAGGGGAATAAACAATCTCATCAATGGCATGCTAAAGACAAAGATGGTAATACATTTTGGATTGAGGCAAATCCAAGTATTTTTACAATTGACAATAAGGATTGGTTATTAGTATCAGTGCGCAATATCACCGACCGCAAGCGGGCCGAGTCCCAAAGGAAGGCTGCACTCGAGGCGCTGGAACATAGTCACAGGGTTCTGCAAGAGGAACGCAATATATTCGTTGCGGGACCCGTGGTTTCATTCAAATGGAGAAACGCTGAGGGCTGGCCCGTGGAATATGTATCGCCCAATGTGGAAGAAGTTCTCGGTTATTCTGTTCAATATCTAACCTCCGGGAAAATGTCATACGCTGAGCTCATTCCACCAGAAGACTTAGCACGTGTTACCAGCGAAGTATCAACCAACAGCGAAAGCGGCGCTAACAATTTTATTCATGAGCCATATCGAATCATTAGAAAAGATGGGAGAATAATTTGGATAGACGATTATACGACAATACTGCGCAATACGGAAGGCGAGATTACCCACTATCTGGGATATATTATTGACATCACCGAGCGCAGGCAGGCAGAAGAAGCGCTGCGTGAATCTGAAGAGAAGTGGCGAACATTGATTAATAATATGCCAGAGACTGTTGCTACTGTAGATCGGGATGGTACCATTCTTTTTGTTAACCACACAATTTCCAGCAGAGCCGTGGCAGATGTTGTTGGAACCAAATTATATGATTATATCCATAAAAAAGAAAGGAAAGAAGTAAAAGATATATTGAACAGTGTGTTCCGTACAGGTGATTTAGAACACTACGAGAGTAATATATTGGGGCCCGATGGTTCACAGGCATGTATATCAGTCAGCGCTGCTCCACTAAAGATCAATGATAAAATAGTATCGGCTATTCTTTTAATCAGTGACATTACAGATGCTAAGAAAGCAGAAGAAGCAATACGTGAATCTGAGGAAAAATTCCGCGCCCTATCCGATGATTCACCGAATATGATTTTTATTAACCAGAATGGTCTGGTTGTGTATGTTAATAAAATGTGTTCTGATACTATGGGTTACAGCAAAGATGAGTTTTTAGCGCCGGATTTTGATTTTACCAAATTGATCGCCAAGAAAGATTTAGAACAAATCGACAGGGCATTTAGAAAGCATAGTAAAGGAGAAGAAGTTCTACCCTATGAATATTCTTTAATCACCAAACAGGGCGATACGATCGATGGTCATATCAATGCGAAACTAATCAATTACGAGGGTGAGAAAGCCATCCTCGGCGTAGTGACTGACATTACCAGACGAAAGAAAGCTGAGCAGTTGGTACAGCAATACAGTGAACATCTTGAAGACATGCTGGAGGAAAGAACGGAGCGCATTAAGGAACTCCTGAATTATCAGGCGGAGATTGAGAAGTTCGCTGCGGTGGGCAGGATGGCGGCTCGTATCGCTCATGAAATCAATAACCCATTGGCAGGCGTGAAAAATGCTCTTAAATTAGTCAGTACGGCAGTTTCTGAAGATCATAAATATTACCCCTACGTGGCTAGAATAGACACAGAGATCGAAAGAATCGGGTCAATTATTGCACAGATGTACACTCTCTATAAACCTGAGAAGGAATTAAAGAGTGAGTTCTCTATAAAACAGACCGTCGTGGATATCATCTCACTATTGCAGACAACTCTCACTGAATCTGGTGTAAAGATTATTCACCGTATTGAATGCAAGAATGAATTCATTTCACTGCCTGAGAGCATTATAAGGCAGATTTTTTATAATTTACTCGCCAATGCAATTCAAGCTTCACCGCAGGATGGTGTGGTAGAAATTGAAATAACCTGTGATCAAGAGATGTTGATAATTACTGTTATCGACCATGGCAGAGGAATAGCCGAGGACATCCAGCATCAGATTTTTGAACCGTTCTTCACGACTAAGGATCATCTTGCAAAGCAGGGACTGGGACTCGGTCTTTCTATCACAAAAAGTCTTGTCAATTCCGTTAATGGCAGTATTGATTTTGACAGCGCTGAAGATAAGGGAACTACATTCCGCATCGCGCTGCCGACAGGCAAAGCGATAAAGGAGGCGTCAGATGAGTGATCCGGGCAGGATATTAATTGCCGATGATGAATCGCTTTTTCTCGATACTACTGCCGATCTTCTGCGGAAGAAAGGCTATCAATGCGATTGCGCAGGGGATGGTTTCGCAGCGAAGGAACTGTTGAAAGATAATCAGTATGATCTGCTGATTGCTGATATTAAAATGCCGGGCAACGAAAACCTGGAGCTTATCGCAGAATGGCAGAAGATCACTTCCGGTTTGCCCGTGATCTTAATCACTGCTTATGCGTCTCTGGAAACAGCTCTCCCGGCGTTCACTATGCCGGTTACAGCTTACATCCGCAAACCGATCAATGATAAAGAGTTGTATTCACATGTGGCGAATTCTATAAGACAATCTCGCCTGACACGGGCAGTGCGAGCCATACGCAGAAACCTTAATAGCTGGTGTGAGGAACTCGATAAAATCGATAATGTCAATAGTAGAGGTGGTATATCACAGTCTTCCATTTCCAATGAGGAATTTATCTCATTATCGATACAGAACATTTCGATAAATATTTCAGGTATCAGGGCGATAATCGAAGATTTCTATTCGGATAGCAGCAGTATCGACATTTGTGAACATATCAACTGTCCGCATGTTGAACGATACGAGGATTGGATCAGGAAGGCTATAGAAGTAATAAGAACAACCAAGAAGTCTATTAAAAGTAAGGAACTGGGTGATTTGCGGAAGAACCTGGAGACCATCCTGAAAAAGAAGGAATGATGATCAGATAATATCTTATTAAGGAAATTACCTCTGCAAACCTGTTAAGTGTGTTGTCAGGTCTCCGCACCTGACAATTTTCATGGCTGTCGACTGCGGAGAGTCGACAGCACGGTAAAATACCGATAAAAGCTAAGCAGACCTGGAGAGTGATCTTCTTCCGCGATCGGGGGTATTGGTCAACGGATCGAGATTGACTTCTACCTCGATGTCCTCTCCCTTCCGGATAATCTCTATGATAACATTGGTATCCGGTCTGATTTCAGTTACTTTTCGGCGTAAATCAGAAATGCACTTTATGGGGGAATTATTCAGTTTGACAATTATATCGCCGGGTATTATGGCCGCGCGTTCAGCGGGGCTGCCGCTTATAATATTTGATACCACGGCTCCCTTGCCCTTCCAATCGTTAAGCAGGGCAAGTATCTGCCTCTCGGGGCAAATCGGATCGGACTTAATGCCCAGCCAACCGCGTTGGATTTCACCCTCATTCAATAACTTCTCAGCAACCCTGGAAACCGTGGAAGATGGAATGATCGTCCAGGCAGAGTTCATCTCTGCCATACAACCTTCGGCAATACCGATCAGGCGTCCATCGACGTCCATTACAGGAGTGCCGCTGTGAACATCGGGCCAATTCAGATGCATAGATAACAGCTTATCATCCAGGAAATCGCTGCCGCCGATCCAAGTTTGATTGATCAATCCCCATCCGCAAGTTAAACCCTGTGAATAGAAAGTATTGCCAATCATGATCCCGAAACAGCCAGCGGATGTTTTTCTATCGGGGAATGTAAGAGGCGTCAATCCAGTGGTGTCAATCTTTAAGACGGCGATATTAGTTTCAAAATCTCTCCCGACCAATTCAGCATCGAAGCGGTGATTGGACTGTGTGATTACCTGAAACGTTTCGGCATCACCCAGCAAACCATCAGTAGTTACAATGATGCCGTCTGAGCGGAATACAAAACCTGACCCAATGCGGTGTTTGCATTGGTGATGTTCGCCCTCTTGCGAATGTGGTTGATTCAAACTGGCATTGATGACCACTATACCTCCGCCACACTGCATGCCGATATTCTGAATCTCATTCTGCAAAGCAGTGAGCGTATCCACATCGTTTGATGTCTGGCATCCCTGGAATCCAAATGAAACCGCGGCAAGTAAAACCAATCCAGAGATAAACTTACTCATGTTAATGAATTGGATCATTTTGTATCTCTAAGTTTATTTCAATAATTGTAATCTTTGCCTTCAACGGATGTCACGTTGATCACTTCGTGATAGAACACTGTGTTTTCCTGTCCCTGCGCATAGAGTGAGATTTCGCCATCCTGTTCACTGAAGTAATGATCAGCAAGAGTTAAATCGAAAGGCGGCTGATCTGACTGCGGGAAGAAATCGAGATGACCACTCAGAAAAATGATAAGGCATACCGCCGCTACACTTACGCTTAAACGAAGTGGCAGTATCCTCGGGAAATTCCAGAGTTCACCCCTTATGTAATCCCAAACTTCAGAAAGCGAAAAACGTCTCCTGACAGGGGCGGGGTTGCGTTCGAGTTCCGCATCTATTGCCCGGTCGAAAGGTTCCCAATCAAGGTCGGCGGGCGGGTGTATCACCTGCGCGCTGAAATTGCGGATTCCCCTCCATTCTTCAGCCCACGACTGGCAGTTCGCGCATACAGATAGATGCTGTTCTACCAGCTTCTTCCTGTTTTCGCTGAGATTTCCGGAGATATAATCCGGAATGTATGATGCTACTTTTTTACAGTTCATTATCTGCCCCCAAAGGTCGATTTTCACCTTTGGTTAACCCCCGGGTATCAACCTGACGTCTGTCTATCTTTTTATTAAGTCTATTCAAGAGATCGAAGAATTTGTATAGTCATATAAATTACGTGAAACTAATAACAAATGTTGGAAATACGGGCGAGTTAATCATCGGGCTTCGTCTTCTTCCCCTGTCTGAAGTATTCCGGGTATTCCGTTTGCACCGTCGCTCTGATCTTCTTGCGCGCTTCATGCAGATACCAGCGAAGCGTGGTTTGCGGGCATTCGATAATTTTTGCGGCTTCATTGGAAGTAAAGCCTTTCAAATCGCAAAGCACAAAAGCCATTTTCTGGCGGGGGTTGAGATACTCAACGATCTTCTCGAAGATTTCTCTCTGTTCCAGATTTTCGAACCAGCCATCGATGTTACTCTCTTCTCTCTTATCGGGATACTGTGTAAAACTATCGTCTGATTCGATGGAATCATGAAGGGAGCGCTTCTTGTTGGCACGCAGAAAATCAATGGAGGCATTGACGGTGAGTCGATACAGCCAGGTGAAAAACTTTTTTTTGGTGTCAAATCTGGATAATGAACGGTATATTTTTATAAACACTTCCTGAGAAATATCTCTGGCATCCTCGTAATTGCCAACCACACCGTAAGCGATAGAGGCAACGCGTGTACGATATATATCGACTAATTCTCGAAATGCTTCCTGATCGCCCTGCTGGGAGCGGATAACCAGTTCACGAACACCCTTCTCCTCTTCCAGTTGTCTCTGCTCGCGGACTTCCAGATTATCCTCTACTGCATCCTGCTGAGCTGAAAATTGCTTTTTTAGGTTACTCTTCAAAACCATAGCATCCAATATAGCAAATCATATATATACAGTCAAGGGGAAAAATGCAGTAAACGCGAGCGTCGATCTGTGATTCTGGAAATAGCAGGGGGATTACCTATGAATAACCATGAATGGAAATCCATGCTGACAGTCGTCGGGGTCGGGGACGACCGCCGACTACGGAGAGTCGACAGCACGGTAATTTTGAATAATCAAACCCGCCCCCCAAACCGGAGAGCGGGCTTTTGTTTATGGTGGAAAATTGTCTGAACCACAGATTACACAGATTACGCAGATTCCGCAGATTAAACAAATAGGTTTGGTTTGAGAAGTGTGACGCAACAAAGAAACGAAAGAGCTGTCCCAAAAGTCTATAAACAATCATTGTCCCATAGGGATGCCTTCGGCACGAACGAAGTGTGGTGATCTCTTAGTGCTTGTAAAATAGGAGATTGCCACGTCATCAGCCGGACGGCTGATTCCTCGCAATGACACTGTCGGTTACTCTTGGGACAGCCGCTTGTCTGTTGTCTTATATATCCAGCATCTTCTTCGCTGCGGAACCGATGACGCCCTTGTTACAGAGCTTGGATACCATGAATCCGGCAGAATGCTTCGCCTGGATTTCCAGCGCCTGAGATAAGGGCACTCCACAGGATGCCTGGATGCAGTCCATGATCGCTTTGCTTGCATCTGTGGCAGGAATTCCGGCGACTTCTGTCGGGATGGAAAACGCTCCTTCTTCAAGCTTGCGAAGCGCTATGCCATGATCGCCACCCGAGGCAATTTTCCAGGCTGTCGATAACGCATCTTCAACCGATCCGGCATAATCCAGCAGCCAGCCAGCGCCATTCGCCGCTTTGACAGGCTTTCCGGTCAGCAGCAGTTGCAGCGCCTTATTGTAGTTCGCTGAACCCGCCTTGCGTAATGCCCAGTGGCAGCCTTCCATGCCGGGGATGACAGGCAGTGTTACTTCAGGCATACCCAACTGTGCGCCATCGGTGGCAACCAGATAATGGCAGTGCATCATCAGCTCCATCATACCGCCCAGACAACGCTTGCCGTTGATAAAGCCGACCGAAACGTCGAACTCATCGTTAAAGCGCCTTGCCATTTCAGACCAGCCCTTGGCGACCTTATATCCAGCTGCTTCGTCTTTCAGACCGTCGTAGAATTCCGTGGTGTCCGCTCCGACAAGCTGTGTTGACAGGTGGAAATCACCGGTCAGGATGATTTTACTGATGCCTTCAGCCTTCAGCCAGCTAATCGCGCTGTTCAATTCATCGACAACGTCCCAGTTCAAGGATTCACGGCTGATGGTGATCACGCCGACCTTGCCGTCATGTTCCGCATTGACGTAGAGCTGCTGCCAATCTGGAGTGCCCATGTTCTCGAACACTTCCGGATACCAGGCGCCGCCAGCGGCTTGCGGATGCAGTTTGTGATAAGCCTCCACTCTGCCGATAACAGCATCTGCGCCCAGTCTGCGCACCTGAGCGTTGACTCCGTGGGTGAATTGAGCGCAGAGTTCACCTATGGCGTTCATGTGCGTGAGGTGAGCGCGTTTTTCGTGCAGCAACAGACTTGTCATCTGGAATATCGGTCCCATAATCCAGCTCTGGAATTCATCATCGTCATCCATTTCCCAATCGACGACAGGACGGTTAGAAGAGTACCAGTTTTCACCGCTCTCTTTGCGCCTCATGAGTTCAGGAGACGGAGCGAAAACATCGCCGTACATCTCCGTCAGGTGATGCAAACAGGACCAGGTCAGGAAACTGGCTCCAGGTCCGATGGCATCGTGGGCGCGCAACGGATTGGGACCGACTAATCTTCTGACGTACTTATCCAATTTCCAGAAGGGCATGTTAGTCGCGCCATGATACCGCGTCGCCGCCAGGGTTATGCCGCAGAACAGCACGTCCAGGATAAACGACCAGTAATCTCCGACCATGACAGGAATTAAGCCCATAGCTGAGAGGAGCTTGGTGATATCGGACGGCTCATCTTCGACAACTTCCCATATTTTGTTGATTTCATGCGGGAAGGAGGGGTGAAGAATGCCCACGCCCAGCTCTTTATTCGGAAATCCAGAGGTGACCGACCGGATTTCTACTTCGGGGAAAGTTTGCCGCATCAGGTCGTAATGAGACCGTTTAAGCGGCAGTATTTCAGGAATCGCCTCTAACACAAAGCGGGGATTGTACTTTGATAAACCATCTGGCAGGGATCCGCCGTCGTAATTGAAGCGGATTATGTTCGACATGATATCGGTCGAGCCTTTTGCTCCGAAGGAACGCTTCAAGCCGCCATACTGTTTGCCGATGCCGTCAGGAGCATCCGGGAGGTCGAGAGTTACAATCGGCACACCGTATTTTACCAGACGGGAACCCAACTGCATCGCTTTACCTGATCCGACTATGCCGTTGCCGCCGGAAATCAGCAGCGCGCCGCGATTGCCAGCCGGACCGAATACCTTATCTACAAGTTCGCTCTCATTCGCAGGTAATCTGCCGTTCTGGAAGATTTCCAATACCGAACCGAGACCTAACGTTTCTAAAGTTGTCTGTCTCATCGATTTCATATTAGTTACCTCCCTTGCTGTCAGTGACCTTGAATATTCCGGCAATACCCACATCGCCGGCAGCGCAGCCGAAGATCATGGCATATCCGCCGCCAATTGCGACCGTTCTTTCCAGAGCCTCTAAGGTAACTCTTGTCAGTGTCGGACCCTGCGGATGACCGTAAATCATGGGGCAGCCGGTATCGTTCATCTTGCGCCAGTCGTAATTCATCACTTTGGAAAATACGATATCGTTCACCGCGAAGGGATTGTGGTCGTACACTGCCGCCATGTCATTCATGGTCAAGCCGGTTCTGTCCAACATCTGCTTCACGGCAAAACCGACCGATTCCGGCATGAAACCGCTTTGAGCCCGAAATTCGGCAGATGATACCAATTGAATGCTGATTTCAGGTCTGGGGCTCAGTTCACGCGCTTTTTCTTCAGTGGTTACCAGCAGAGTTGCTATTCCGTCCGATGCATGAGTTTGACCGCCGGGGGCTACACAGGTATCCAACTGCCGTTCGGATGTGAACTGATCCAATGACGTATATCTGCGAACTCCGTAGTCATCGTCAACGACGCCCATTTTCTGACCGCGGACGTCTAAGATGGTCATGGGATAGAGGAATTTGTCGAGGACGCCCGCATCTTTCGCTTCAAAATACTGTTGGTAGCGATAGAAGCACATTTCGGCGACTTCATTGAAATCGAGTTTGTATTTTCTCGCTGTCCTGCCAGCGCAAGCGAACATGGTGGTTTCGCCTTTAGCCATGCTGAATCCGCTCTGACCGGTAGAAGGATCATAACCGAAGTTATCCCAGATATCGCTTAACACTTCAGTCCGGCGGTAAGTTCCCTGATTGGGGAAGACGCCTGCCGGTGAGTTGCTGGTTTTATCGAAGGTCAGCACTCCAACGGTGGAATGTGAACCGCTCTGCACTTGCGCGTTCGCTTTGATGATCGCCTGCAAACCGGTCGCGCAAGCCTGTTCGATATGGAAGCCCGGCAAGCGCACTCCGAAACTGTGGGACAGGTACGGCGAATTCCAGAACTTGTAAAGCCAGGGAACCGTCGATCCAGAAATGAGATAATCGAGCTGTTGCATCTTTACCTTACTCTTGGCGAGAACATAAGGCATTGCCTCAGCCGCAAAGCGGGCAATATCGACTTCCTGCAAGACACTCGTGTGCCAGGCAGGAAACCAGCTACTACCCCAGGTGCCATAAGGGATAAATGCCTTGGGGTACAACGCAACTACATCTTTCATGTGGGTCTCCTTCCTAAAAAGAAAAGAAGGCGTGATCTTATCCCCCCTTTACGGATTCGATTACGCCTTCAATTTCAGGATTTCTCCTATTTATTATTTGTTTATTATATGGACGGAATATGTTTGCCGGGTATATCTATGACTACCTTCGAGGACGGTTGATTCAGAGAAAGATAGAAGTGAGGTTAATATAAGGAGTATATTTGCAAGAGTCAAGTATTTTTCTCAGATGAGGTTGAAGGGACTGGTTGCTAGTTACTGGTGGCTGGGAAAAAACAAGATCACGGATGACACGGATTTAAATGGATTTCGCAGATGCGCCCGAGGCGCACAAGTTAAGGGATTTCGCTGATTATTATGTGCTGCCGCCTCCCCGCAGGTGGCAGTTGTACGATAGACAAAACGCCGATGTAAAGCATACCCACAGTAGAACTGTGGGGCACCGGGCGAAGGCAGGAATCCAGATCAGGGCACGGCATGCCGTGCCTCTACATAAAAAGCCCCGAGAACGGGGCTCTGGATACAATAACTCACAGCAGAGCGGTGGGGCACATCGTGGCTTCCCTACTTCACAATTGGTTGGAACATCTCTTTAATTAGCCCAATCGAACCAAGAATACCAGACGCTTCGTAGGGAACATAGACGACCTTATTATCCTTGCCGGATACCATATCTTTGAGAGCTTCAATATACTTTACTGCAAGAAGGTAAGTTGCCGGATCACCCTTGCTTTCCCTTATTGTCTCGGTAATCTTCCTGATAGATTGAGCTTCGGCTTCAGCAACTTTCAAGCGTGCCTCAGCTTGCCCTTCTGCTTCAAGAATTGTAGACCTCTTTTCACCCTCAGCTCGTGTAATCTGTGCTTCCTTTTGTCCTTCTGCCAGAAGCACTGCTGATCGCTTTTGACCTTCAGCCTCAAGTATAGCGGCTCTTTTATCTCGCTCAGCACGCATCTGTTTTTCCATTGCACCTTTAATATCAGGTGGTGGCGAAATATCCTGAAGTTCGACTCTATTTACCTTAACACCCCATTTATCGGTTGCTTCATCGAGAATGACACGAAGCTTCGCATTAATTGTGTCTCTGGAAGTAAGAGTTTGGTCAAGATCGAGATCGCCGATTACATTACGCAGGGTAGTTTGTGTGAGCTTCTCAATAGCGTCAGGTAAATTTGCAATCTCATACACGGCTTTTACGGAATCGGTGATTTGGAAGAAAAGCAAAGCATCAATTGTGATTGTTACATTGTCTTTAGTGATAACGTTCTGCTTTGGAAAGTCATATACTGTTTCCCTGAGGTCGATCCGCTCTATGTCTGATTTGCGAATTATCTTATTTCCGCTAACGTCAGACGTTGTATAGCGCCACTGGATTCTTCGGGGTTTGTCGAAGAATGGCCATATAATATTTACTCCGCTGTGCAACGTCCGATGGTATTTGCCCAGACGCTCGACGACGATTGCTTCCGCTTGTTGAACAATGCGAAATCCTTTGACAGTCATTATAACTACAATAATTGCAAAGAGTCCTACAATGATGAGCGGTTCCATTGTTTATTCTCCTTCTGAGTAGAGTTTGACGATCACTTTGTTTCCAGAATTTCCGACGACTTTCACTTTTAAGCCAAGGAGGATTACCGCTGAATCTTGGTTGAGGGCACCCCATTCTTCTCCTCGAATCTTGACTCTTCCAATGTTTTTAGAAGGATTAATCTCTTCTACAACTATCGCTTCATTTCCGATAAGGCCATTGACGTTTGTCTCAACCATGCCATCCTTGGGTTTCATGTGTTTCAAGAAAAAAGGCCGAACGCTTACGAAAAAAACAATAGTAAAAATAGCGAACAAGAGAATTTGAAACTCAATTCCAATACCCAATAAAGACAATATACTCGTGGCAAGAGCTGCAAAACCAAAACAGAGTAGAACAAATCCCGAAAAGAAAAGCTCAAGAAGTATAAGAAGTATTGCACTGACCGACCAATAGAACCAGGGGTTCATAATTCAATCTCCTTTTTTCCTTATATGGCGGATGACCCAACTTACTTGTTTATTAAACGCTATAATATGCTTCCGCTTTGATATACAGCATTTATCCCAATATACTCCCCCTACCCCCCAAAAATCAAGCACTATTTGAAACAATTTACAAATAACAGATATATTGGGTTAGCCACCTTTGGCGGCGTTAACCCAACCTACAAACTGGATTCCTGCGTGCGCAGGAATGACACATCTCTCCTCTAATATAAGCATTTTTATTCGATTTGTCAAGAAAAGTAAGGGCGAGGGTGGCAGGGACAGCTCCTTGCGAAGCAATGCCTATGGTGCCCGAAGGGGCTGACGAAGTCAGGATGTCCCAGATAAAACCTGATGGCACAGGAAGAAGGGCGACGCCCGCGTCGCCCCTACTGGATCCCCCGACAGGTCGGGGGATGACACACTCCGTGTGTCATTTCAACAACAGCGTCTTTCAAACATCTATAAACTTTTCATCACGCTATAGTGTTTCTGAATATCGGGCAGGATTTCGCTGAAGCGGGTGAAACGGTGCGCACTGTTATGGTAGAACGTTATCTCAGATGATGAAGGGATCATTTCCCGGATGCGGCTGTGATCCAGCAGCTCGTCATCTGTGGAGACGAAGAATTTGAGAGTCCTGCCGTCGATAGAAATATTCTGCTGTTCAAGCGACATCATCTCGAGCTGATGCAGGTATGCCTCCTTCCACTCGAACATCTCTCCGGTTACCAGGTTTTTGAACATCCCTACTGCCGGAAGCAGCGATTTCCAGGGTTCGGTGGATGGGTTGATGATGATCGCCGGCAGTTTCAACACTGCAGCTAAATACCAGGCGTAGAATCCTCCCAGGCTGGTGCCCACCAGAAGGACGAGATCATCTGCAGAGGCGATGATTTTCTTCAGCGTAGAGATTACTGCTTGCGGTTCAACCGGCAGAGTGGGGGAGAGCACCGGCTGATCGGGGAATGCGCTCTGCAGGAGTTCCCATTTGTTCTGCTGTCCAGCGGAGGCGAAACCGTGAATGTAGATGATCATGCGGATTTTATAATAATGATCGAAAGTAATTTCCAATATCGACTAAATGACAGACAAGTCCGAAGGACTCCTACGGAGAATGTCTATCCTCCCCATCGTATATTTATGCCTGACAGAGTTGCTATAGATAGTCGAAAAGTCTGATCTTTTCCGAAATATAGAGAAAGCGCATCGGATTGTCAACTGTTTTCGGATGAAAAGGTTGGCGCGAGTTATGCATACATGATTGTGCAAAATAATGAAATATAAGATAAAACTATTATCTAATTATAAATACATACAAGATGTGCTTAAGTTGGCAGGGATATTGCTTGATGAGTTATAAAACACGTCCCGCTGATGTGTTTTTTCCCGGTGCATCCGATTGTTTGAGTCATTAAATACGCTTTTTTACGTTGCAACGGCAGAAAGAAAGATAGGTGCAGAAGAGGCAGTCTGAGTTTAGGTCTACAGGGCAGATTTGAAATAATGATACGGTGCCACCATGAAACTTCGCGCCTGTGTACTTGACGATAATAAAGCTATCCGCACACTGGTCAGCATTATTCTGGAGATGCGCGGTTACGAAGTTGAATCATACGAAGATCCGACCAAGTGTCCGCTGCCGACAAGGAAACAGCGCCAGACAAAGCGGGATCGTTTGCTGTTCGATGTGGTTATCAGCGATATTAATATGCCGAATATGGACGGCTTTGAGTTTTTAGAAAAGTTGAAGCAACGCGGGTTGAGAGTCGAGAATATCGCCATGATGTCGGGATATTGGGTTCCTTATATGCGTAAAGAGGCGGAAAAATCCGGCTACCGGATCTTCCAGAAGCCTTTCGACGTCAGCGAAATGGAAAGATGGCTGGATGAAATAAATAATAGGCAGACTAATAGACGACAGTTGTCCGGCGCGGCATAGGCAAGCTACTTCCGGTGCTGCCAAGTTTCCGCACCTGGCAATTTTTATAGGCTGTCGACTGCGGAGAGTCGACAGCACATGAATCTATACTGTGAATAAAGCAGAACAGTGAAAACCGTGGTGATCTGATCCCACGGTTTATTTTATTATAATCTGTTGACTTTACATCATGTAAAAGCTATATTATTTCTTTTTCGTTTTTAATGTAGAAATCGTTTTCGTTGTACAGTTTTCGTTTCATCAATTCTGAAGATTTTGCTTGTTATACCTGATTGAAGTCCATATATTTTAAGGTTACGGTTTCACTGTAAGGAGAACTCTCTCCATTTTCGGCGTTATAAAATGCAAATAACATTGAAGGACGGTAAAATTATCGAGGTTGAGCGGGGATCGTTTCCGCTGGACGTCATCAAGCAGGAGAAGATATCAACCGATAAACGGTTCATCGCCGCGAAGATTGGGGATACTGTTATCGGTCTGAATGATCCGATTGTCAAGGATGCTTCGGTTGAATTTTTGACCTATGACGATCCTGCGGGACGAGAGGTTTTTCTCCACAGCAGCGCGCATCTGATGGCACAGGCTGTTAAGGAGCTTTACCCTGACGCCCAGTTAGGCATCGGACCGGCGCTTGAAGATACTTTTTATTACGATATTAAACTACCCGAATTCCTGAAGCCTGAAGAGTTGCAGCGCATTGAAAAGCGGATGAAGAAGCTGGCTCAGAGGGGGCTGACTATTGAGCGGAAGGAGCTTGGCAGGGAAGAGGCGATGGAGCTTTTCAAGGCGAAAGGGGAGCATCTGAAGGTGGAACTGCTGGAAGAGATGGAAGAGGACATATCCATCTATCAGCAGGGAGATTTCGTCGATCTTTGCCGGGGACCGCATCTTCCGAATACGAGCTGGATGAAGCATTTCAAGCTGCTTTCACTGGCAGGCGCATACTGGCGGGGTGATGAATCTCAGCCGATGCTGCAGCGGATATACGGGACGAGCTACCCTACAGCCGAAGAGCTGGAAGAGCATATCAAACGCTACGAAGAGGCGAAGAAGCGAGATCACCGCCGTATCGGAAAAGCGCTGGATCTGTTCAGCTTTCACCCCGAAGCTCCGGGGACGCCTTTCTGGCATCCGAAGGGATTGGTGCTTTACGAAGAAGTTGTAAAGTATTGGACTGAAGTCCATAATGCAAAAGGATATAAGCTGGTTCGCACACCGGTTGTGCTTAGCGACACCCTCTGGCGGAAGAGCGGTCATTACGAGCATTATTATGAAAATATGTATTTTACGTCGGTCGAGGATCGCGATTACGCCATCAAGCCGATGAACTGCCCCGGTGGTTTGTTGATTTATAAGACGAAGCAGTATTCATATCGCGATCTGCCCTTGCGGATGGGCGAATTGGGTTTGGTGCATCGTTATGAGAAATCGGGGGAACTGCATGGGTTGGTGCGCGTGCGCGCCTTTTCCATCGACGACGCGCATATCTTCTGTCTGCCTGAACAGATTGAAGATGAGGTTGTCGGCGTTATTAACTTGATACTCGATTTTTATCGCGCTTTTGGATTTGAAGACTATCATATAGAGCTATCTACCAAACCTGAAAAATCAATCGGAACGGCAGAGTCGTGGGAGAGGGCTGAGGCCGCGCTGGGGAATGCACTGAAAACGGCTGATATACCATATGTTATCAACCCGGGTGACGGAGCGTTTTACGGTCCCAAGATCGATTTCCATTTTCGCGACTGCTTGAATCGTTCCTGGCAGTGCGGCACCATCCAACTGGATTTTTCCATGCCGGAACGGTTCGACCTGGAATATGTCGATGCCAACGGCGTAAAGCAGCGACCTGCTATGATACATCGCGCGGTTTTAGGATCGTTGGAAAGATTTATCGGACTCTTAATCGAACAGTACGCCGGTGATTTTCCGTTCTGGCTTGCGCCCGTTCAGGCGCGGGTGCTGCCGATAACGGATCAGCAGAACGAATATGCGCTGGACGTCAAGCAGCAGCTCGAGGACGCCGGTATCCGGGCTGAGGTAGATTTGCGTAATGAGAAAGTCGGGCGCAAAATCCGCGACAGCGAGATTGAGAAGGTGCCGATTATGCTGATTGCGGGCAAGCGGGAAGCAGAGGAAGGAACTGTTTCTCTGCGGCAGCGGGGCAAAGGTGATCAAGGGAGCAGCAGTTTGGCAGAAGTGGTTTCATATTTACAGAATTCAATAGAGAAAAGACAGGGATTAACTTAGGAGGATCTGGTATTAAAAGAAAGGTATTTCGCCCACCGCCGGAAAAGAAAGTGCGGATCAATGAACAGATCAGAATTTCTCCTGTTCGATTAATTGACGAGGATGGCTCACAGGCTGGGGTTGTTGACATCCGGGAAGCACAGGCGCTGGCGAATGAACGCGAACTTGACTTAGTCGAAATCGCGCCGATGGCGAAACCTCCGGTGTGCAGAATCATGGATTTCGGGAAGTATCGCTATGAGATGTCCAAACGTGATCGGAGTTCAAAAAAGCAATCAGCCAGTCAATTGAAAGGGGTTCGTCTAAGCCCTAAAATCAGTGATCACGATTTCCAATTTAAAGCGGAGGCAGCCAGAAAATTCCTTTTACAGGGTCATAAAGTGAAGATCACCGTTCTCTTTCGCGGGCGGCAGATCACGCACAAGGAATTCGGGGTAGCTGTTCTCGAAAAGTTCACTGAGGCGTTGGATGACGTGGCGAAGATCGAGGCGGCTCCGAAGATGGAAGGACATCGTAACATGGTGTTGATTCTCACCAAGAAATAGACATCCGATCACAGGTTAGCGGTTAATCAATGCCGCATTATTTCATGGTTGCTGAAATGTAATAGATCATCTATTTGGATTGCTTTTGCCCTGAAGAGATATTTTATCCTGAAGGATCTTACACGGACTATTGATCCTGAATTGATAGTAATTTAAAGAATAAATCAAAAAAAGAGTATTGGTTCACCCATGCCAAAAATGAAATCAAACCGGGGAGCCGCCAAGCGGTTCCGTTTTAGCGCTTCGGGTAAGATAAAGCGCAAAAAGGCTTATGCTTCGCATATTCTGACAAAAAAGTCTGCTACGCGTAAGCGCAATCTGCGTAAGGCAGGTCAGGTTTCAGAAGCTGACACGCCCCGCGTTCGCAAAATGATTACAACTTGAGATAAGGAGTACTTGTGCCAAGAACTTCCAACGCTGTAGCTTCTCGCCGTCGTCGCAAGAAGATTCTAAAATCAGCGAAAGGATATTGGGGGGCGCGCAGCCGACTGATTGCCACCGCCCGCCAGGCAGTTGATAAAGCTCGCCTGTATGCTTATCGTGACCGCCGAGTCCGCAAAAGGGATTTTCGCCGGTTGTGGATTGTCCGCATTAATGCCGCATGCCGTGAACAGGGATTAAGTTACTCTGCTTTCATGCACGCCATGAAAGAAAAAGGAATGGATCTGGATCGCCGCGCGCTGGCAGATATCGCCGCCCGCGATCCCGAATCCTTCGCGCAAATAGTCGCAGCGGTCAAGTCATAACTTCCTTTAAAGAAAAGGCTATGTAATGCCTGAATTGGATGGCATTATGTCTCAGTTCACTGCAGAGCTGGGAGAGGCGGACAACGAGCGCGCCCTCGACGATTTGAGGGTGCGATATTTAGGCAAGAAGGGGCTGGTTACAGCTCAGTTTAAGAAATTGGGAGAACTCTCTCCTCAGGAACGTCCCGCTCGGGGGGCGGAGCTTAATTTGCTGAAGGAGCGCGTTCAGGAGAAAATAGAACGGCGCCGCGCTCAATTACAGTCAGCTCAACTATCCAAGCCGACACTCGATCTAACCATGCCGGGCAGACAGCCGCAGGTTGGACGTCTGCACCCACTTGCCCAGATTGAACAGCGGATTCGCAGCATTTTCCGTTCGATGGGATTCACGGTTGAAACCGGTCCCGAAATCGAGACGGATTATTATAATTTCACCGCGTTGAACACCCCCGAATGGCATCCAGCCCGCGATGAAGCTGACACCTTCTACATCGATGATGACCGCCTGCTGCGCACTGAAACCAGCCCGGTGCAGATTCGCGTCCTCGAACGCGGACATCTTCCGGTGCGAATGATTGCTCCCGGCAGAGTATATCGCAAGGACAAACCCGATCCGACGCATTTCCCCGTTTTCCATCAAGTCGAGGGATTATACGTCGATCGCGGCGTTACTTTTGCTGATTTGAAGGGCACATTATTGCATTTTTACCGGCAACTCTTTGGATCGGAGACCGAACTTCGCTTCCGACCGCATTATTTCCCTTTCACCGAACCGAGCGCTGAGGTCGATGCCTCGTGCTATCTCTGCAAAGGCGCCGGATGCCGTATCTGCAAGGGGAACGGATGGCTGGAGATGGGTGGATCAGGGATGGTCGATCCAAATGTTCTAGAGGCAGTCGGGATCGATTCCGAGAAGTGGACCGGCTACGCCTTCGGACTGGGCATCGAACGGATTGCCATGATCTGGTACGGGATCGATGACATCCGCTTATTCTACGAAAATGACCTCCGCTTTCTACGCCAATTTTAACAATAATCATGCGCGTATCATATCAATGGCTTAAAAGCCTCGTCAATTTTTCACAGACTCCAGAAGAGCTTGCTCATGTTTTAACCATGGCAGGTTTAGAAGTTGAAAACCTCGAACCGGTCGAACCTGAACTGGAAGGAGTCTGTGTGGGGCATGTTCTTGAGGCAAATCCCCACCCTAACGCGGATAAATTAACGCTCTGCAAAGTCGATACGGGCGATGAAGTCACGGAGGTTGTCTGCGGCGCTCCAAACGTTCAAAAGGGCCAGAAGATAGCGTTTATCGGCGTGGGCGGTTCGCTGCCGAACGGTATGAAGATTGAAGAACGCAAGCTTCGAGGAGCGCTTTCGCGCGGTATGATCTGTTCCGAAGTAGAACTGGGATTGGGTGAAGATGCTTCGGGCATCATGGTACTTGATCCGGACGCTGAAACAGGTCAACCACTGCGGCAATATCTTGGGGAAAGAGACTGGTCGCTGGAACTTGAGATAACACTAAACCGCGCAGACTGCCTGTCGCATATCGGCGTTGCGCGCGAAATTGCCGCCGCGTTCCAGCTTCCTTTTAAAATACCCGAATTTAGAGTTGAAGAGACCGGACCCCCCATTGACAGTTTAACGTCAATCGAGGTTGAAGATACCGAACTCTGCCCGCGTTACAGCGCGCGTGTGATTCAGGGTGTAAAAATCAGCGCCTCTCCGCAATGGCTTATAAAGCGTCTGGAAGCGGTGGGGCTGCGATCCATCAACAACGTGGTGGATGCGACTAACTACGTTATGATGGAAATGGGTCATCCGATGCACGCTTTCGATTTGAACCAGTTAGAGGGCAGACGTATCGTGGTCAAGTGCGCTGAAAACGGAGAAGTTTTCACGACTCTCGATGAAGCTGAGCGGAAGATAGACGACCGTATGCTCTTGATCTGTGATGCTGAGCGAGGCGTTGCTTTAGCCGGCGTGATGGGCGGTATGAACAGTGAAATCAGTGATGACACCAAAGATCTGCTATTAGAAAGCGCTTATTTCGATACGATCAACACACGGCGCACCTCAAGGATACTGGGATTATCTACCGATTCATCGAGGCGGTTCGAACGCGGCGCTGATCCCAATGCCACGGTTCGCGCTCTCGATATGGCGGCATCTTTAATTGTTCAGCTTGCCGGAGGCGATGTTGCCAAAGGCGTTGCGGACGTTTATCCTGTGTCAATCGATCCCTGGAAGGTGAACTTAAGACCCGAACGTGTGAGAGCCATTTTAGGTGTTGACGTGGATACCGGCGAAATGCGAGAGCATCTCATCAGGCTCGGCTGCGAGGTTGAGGGCAAGGCTCCATTTTCGGTCACGGTGCCGACTTATCGATCTGATCTTTCGAGAGAGATCGATCTTATTGAGGAGATCGCCAGACTTCACGGGTACAACAAAGTGCCCGTCGCAGACCGCGCCAATGTCTCTTTCCAGGCAACAGATTCATCGGAAGAGATATTTCAGAACGACCTCATCAATATTCTCGTCAAGTTGGGCTTTACACAGGTGATGACGTCACCTCTGCTGGCGGCGCCAGAAGCAGGACTGCCGGGATACCCTGAATCGGTAAAAGTGCGGAATCCGGGTAGTGAAGATATGGCATATATGCGCAATGGTCTGTTCCCGGGTTTATTGAAGGTTGCGGCTCACAACGTTAATCGCGGCATGTCCGATCTTCGCTTATTTGAAATAGGACGCGTTTTTGCTAAAGAAGATGACGCGGAGAGAGAGTGGGATGCAATCGCGGGATTCATGCTTGGAATCAATGAGCCTTTGTGCTGGGATCAGGAAAAACAGAATGCGGGATATCTCGATGTCAAAGGCGCGGTGGAGATGCTGTTGCGAGAATTAAGACTTGACAATCCTGAAATTATTTACTATAATATAGGAGGGGCTGATCAGTTCACTGCGGACGCTGCCAGGATTATCTGTGGTGATGCGGAAATGGGTTATTTCGGTCAGCTTCATCCGCAGATCGCATCATCATTCGATATAGACGTTCCGATTTTCGCTTTTGAGTTGAAAGTATCTGAACTTTTTAATGCTTCAGGACGCCGGCAGACTTACCAGGCGTTTCCCAAGTATCCTGCGCTGCAGCGTGATCTTGCATTCATCGTAGGAGAGGATGTTTCAACCGGTGATATGATGACAAGCATTCGGAAAGCGGGCGGTGAAAATCTGGAATTGTGCGAGCTTTTCGACGTCTATCGCGGAGAGCAGATTGGTAAAGAGCATAAGAGTCTTGCATTTCGATTAAGTTTCCAGTCTGACAACAGGACATTGACAGATGACGAAGCCGATGGTTCCATCCGTGGTATCATCGCTAAGCTGGAGAAGAACTTCGGCGCAAAATTAAGGTCTTAATTATGACGGAGCCTGCTGGAAAAGAATTTGAGCAATACGAGATCGGGTCGATCATGGATTTAACGCCATTCGATGAACTCGAACGCAGGATCAACGCGCTGTTAGACCGGCACCGTCAACTTAACGACGAAAACTCAAAGCTGAAGGATGAGTTGCTTCAGCGTGACGCCGAGATTGAAAAGCTGGCGGCAAAGTGTGATGAGCTTCAGCATAACAGCATAGATAAAGGGCGAGAGGATCTTATCAGGAATAAGATTAAAGCTCTTCTTGATAAGTTGGAAGGTTACTAATTCCAAAGCGGGTTATAAGGGTTTGGAAGGCGGGTACAGCATTGAGTTCAGGATCACAGGTACGGATAAAACTCATAGGCACTGAATATACGGTAACCGGTTATGAAGATCCTGCGCACCTGCATGAAGTGGCTGAATATGTCAATAACCGGATGCAGTTGCTGCAACAGATGCAATCGAATATACCTCCGCACAAGAATGCCGTATTGACAGCATTGAACCTGGCGGATGAACTCCTGACCGTACGCAAGCGGCTCGCCCGATACGAAGAGGAAGCCGCTGAAATCAGCCGAAACATAGCTGATCGCAGCCGAAAGCTGGCAGATTTATGTTCGCAAGCATAACCATACTGATTGTAAACAAATGATGAATAGACAACCCCTGCGAGGCAGCCTGTCTCGATTAAAAAGAACCAACACTTTGATAGAGGGAGCCTACCTCTCAAGCGCGTAATACGGGCCTCATCCCGCTTCGGCGGGACCTGTTAAGGGCAGAGGAAGTAAGAAACGCTTAGGGAGGCGCCCAGTTATGGCAAAAACTGGTTCTCTTTATAATCGCAGGCTGCTTGCGGGGTTTTTATATATACCCCGGGTAAGAATACCTCGTGAGTGTGAAACCACAATGGTATTGATAACCGGGGTGCGACATCAAGGTACATTCCCATGGACTTTCATTAATAATGGGGATTTTAATCATAGATAGCAAATACGGTGAAATATGTTTTCATTAACTGCAATCAGCATTGCTCTTTCGACAGCATTGATCGGTATTGTCGTCGGATGGACGCTCCGCAACCTGTCAGAACAGAAGCGAATCGATTCAGCCGCGAGGACAGCCGAAAGGATCCTGGCTGATGCTGAGAAAGAGGCAGAGACTCTGAGGAAAGAGAAACTGCTCGAAGCGAGAAGCGAGCAGTTGGAATTGAGGTCGAAGTTTGAGACTGAAGCTGAAGATAGACGCAAGAAGATAGAAACCCGGGAAAGGCAGCAAGCAGAAAAGGAACATTCCATAAAACATCGCCAGGACGATCTGGAAAGGGCGACAAGAGACCTGCAGTCGGAAAATGACCGCCTGGTGAATCGCAGCCAGGAGATACAAAAACAATCAGAACAGCTCGATAGGCAGTTGCTTGAAGCGAATCAACAGCTTGAGAGAATTGCGCGTATGACTGCTGATGAAGCGCTTGAGCAGTTAAAGAGGAACCTCACTGAACAGGCGAGGCAGGATACTGCCGAACAGATCAATGTGATGCGCGAACAGGCAAAATTGACTTCCAACAGGGAGGCGAAGGAGATCGTCATTCAGGCGATTCAGCGATCCGCGGCGGAGCACAGTGTTGAAACTACGGTATCCGTAGTCAACCTTCCCAATGATGAAATCAAGGGTCGCATCATCGGTCGTGAGGGCAGGAATATTCGCGCTTTTGAAAATGCAACGGGAATTGAGATCATCGTCGATGACACGCCGGAGACGGTCGTTTTGTCTGGTTTTGATCCCTTTAGACGTGAAATCGCTCGTTTGTCTCTTGAAAGCCTGATGGCGGATGGTCGAATTCACCCTGGCAGAATCGAAGAAGTGGTTACAAAGGTGGATAAGGAACTGAACGAGCAGGTTATTCAAATCGGCGAACAGGCTTGTCTGGACGTCGGCGTACATGGTTTGCACCCGGAACTGATTAAGCTATTGGGGAAACTTCGATACCGCACGTCATACGGGCAGAATGTTCTGCAGCATTCCATCGAAGTCGCCTATCTTGCAGGGTTGATGGCTGCTGAACTTGCGATGGACGGCAAAATTGCCAAGCGAGCCGGCTTACTGCATGATATCGGGAAAGCGATAGACCGATATACTGAAGGGACACACACATCAATCGGCGTTGATCTGGCGAAGAAATACCGTGAAGGCAAGATCGTTCTTAACGCCATTGCCGCTCACCACGAGGACGTAGAAGCAACGACGCCGATATCAGTGCTGGTGCAGGCAGCCGATGCCATTTCGGGATCACGCCCGGGAGCCAGACGTGAGACGCTTGAAGGTTATATCAAGAGACTGGAGAGCCTGGAGGAGGTTGCCACATCATTCTCCGGCGTGTCCAAGACCTTCGCGATTCAAGCGGGCAGAGAAATTCGGGTGATGGTTGAGTCAGAGAAAGTTGACGATGGTGCTTCTCAGATTTTAGCTTCCGAAATTGCTCGGAAGATACATGAAGAGATGGAGTATCCCGGTCAGATAAAAGTAACCGTAATCCGTGAATTTCGCGCGGTGGATTTCGCGAAATAATTGTGGATAACAATGAAAAACCAGACGCAGCTTAAAATCCTCTTTATTGCCGATATTATCGGAAAACCCGGTCTTGATATTGTTACTGCTTTCCTGCCATCGCTAATCCGCAAACACAACATCAATTTCTGTATTGCCAATGGTGAGAATGCAGCTAATGGAAAGGGGATAACTCCCAGGGAGTTTTTTGCGTATCGACAGCTCGGCATCGACGTTGTTACGAGTGGCAATCATGTGTGGGATCTTGCGCAGGGCAGAAAACTGCTCCAGGATGAGGTACCACTACTGCGCCCGCTGAACTACCCACAGGAAAGTCCGGGACGGGGATCAGACATATATGAAGGCAATAACGGCATCTCTGTGGGAGTATTAAATCTGCAGGGGCGCGTGTTCATGTATCCCATCGACTGCCCTTTTAAGGCAGTGAAGCGCGAGGTTGAGCGGATGCGCACTAAAACACCTGTTTTAATCGTCGATTTCCATGCGGAAGCGACGGCAGAGAAACAGGCGCTTGGGTGGTATTTAGACGGACAGGTTTCCGCCGTCATCGGCACGCATACTCATGTGCAGACCGCGGACGAACGGATACTTCCCGAAGGAACAGCATATATCACCGACGCTGGTATGACCGGTCCGTTCGATTCAGTTATCGGTTTAAGCCGCAAAATAGCCCTGAAGCGTTTTATTCAGGGCATCCCTCATCGCTATGAAATAGCGAAAGAGAACATACGTTTGAATGGCGTTGTGATCACAATTGATGCTGAAAGCGGCAGATCCACAGCTATTGAACGAATCAGCCAGCCTTGATTTTGCATTCTACCGAACAGATGGTATTTTCAGTCTATCAGATTTAATGTATCTCAGCGTCCGCTTATAAAGCTGCAATTTATTCGTTGATATCGGTATTCATAACGAAGGATACATGAATTCTGACTGGTAAGTGAGGCAAAACTGTTGACTATAACTATGAGAAGAGTAGCGGAATAATACAAGTTCTGTTTTAACATCTATTAGCAAATTAATAACATTTTTACTTGACTTTAATAAAAAAAATGTTAAACTTTTAGCTGAATTGGGACGATAGTGTTGCGGGGGTGGACGCACTACGGCGATCCCGAGAGCTATTCTCCCCGCAATAAGCGGTATTATACCTGATCCATTGGTGTGGAAAACCAGGCAATTTATTAAGCGGATTTGCTATCAAGTTCGCCGAAGCTTTTCTATGCCTGCGAGAATCTGCAAAATTCATGCCGTTGCTATCACCCCTTTAAAGACATACAAATCACAACTTGATGAGTCTTATCGTGCTACACAACATCCGCAAGATAGAAATTAGTGTTTTAATATGCTGATCGTTCGATACGGGTGAAATGTAAGCTGCGAGGTGGAATCATGAATAACATAATCAAATGGATATCTGTAGGTCTCATTCTGGTCATTTCAGTTTGCACTGCAATGGCTGCTGTGACTGGAAAAGTTGCTGGACGCATCACCGATAAAGAAACCGGCAAACCTCTTCCTGCGGTCAATGTGGTCATTGAAGGAACTACTCTGGGCGCCACTACAGATCTCGACGGATACTTCTTTATTTTAAACATTCCACCGGGTTTCTACGAGATTAAGGCGTCCTCGGTTGGTTATGCGGAAATGACTGTTCAGAATGTTGTTGTTCAGACAGATTTGACCAGCCGCATCAATTTCGATTTGGAACCGACCATCCTCGAAGGTGAAGAGGTCGTGGTGATCGCCGAAAAGCCGCTCATCGAAAAGGACGTCACGGGGAGCCGCATGACGACGTCGGGCGGAAATCTCGCGCAGATGCCGGTTGACGAAATGGAGGATATCCTGAGTCTGACTGCCGGCGCGGTGGAAGAAGATGGTCAGCTTCACATAAGAGGCGGTCGTAACCGGGAAGTTGCATTCCTGATCGACGGCGCATTGGTAGTCGATCCTGAGACTGGCGCTTTCGACGGGGACGTTCCTGAGATGGCGTTAGAAGAGGTTTCGGTTCAGACCGGCGGATTCGGCGCTGAATACGGTTCAGCTCAATCCGGCATAGTCAATATGGTGCTTAAAGAGGGCGGTTTGAAATACAGCGGAGCCATGCGGATGAAGACATCGGATTTCAGCGGATACCGAACGAATCCCTGGCATGAACAGCTCTGGAACGTTGAAGGTTCGTTTGGTGGACCTTTGCCGTTCACCAACAATATGCGGTTCTTCCTTTCAGGTGAATGGATGAAAACCAAGGGCGATCTTCCTAATGAAGATGAAGAGCCTTTGACTTTTCAGGGAAAACTGACCTATAATATCACGCCGAAAGTGAAACTTGCCGTCAGCGGGCTGTATTATCAAAATGATTATACTCAATTTGAAAGGAGTGCTAGAACCACTTATAATCTCTATAGAAAGACAACCTACGAAGATATGAATCCGGATTTCGCATCTGATCCAAACCTTTCCGGATGGTACAATAACGGACAGTTGGACAGTGAGTGGGAAGATTTAAATGGTAACGGCACCATGGAAGTCAACGAGTGGACCGACATCAATGGCAATGGTGTTGTCGATTCAGAAGATTTAAACCACGATGGCAGTCTCGGCAGTTTCGACATGTTCGACAGCACGCCGGAATATGAAGCGAATTCGGATCAGTTCGGTTTGACTCTCACGCATACATTAAATGAAAAGACCTTCTATGAAGTGCGGTTCAGCCGTTATCGCACCTACCTGAAGTGGAATATTATCGAGACCACGAATGAAGATCAAGACGGCGACGGTCGTTTCGATATGGGCGAAATGATCTTCGCGGACGATGGGAAGACCTGGGCTTGGAATGACCTCAATGGCGATGGGATTATGCAGACGACAGAAGACCTGTTGGTGAACGGTCAGTTTGATTTTGAAATCCCGATCGATCCGATTACAGGAGATTCGCTCTTTGGATGGGATGCCGGCTTAGACGGTATCTATCCGCTTCTTCCCGGTGGTCAGCCCAACCCGGAATGGACCGGTCCTGACTACGGCGAAGGTGACGGGCTGGTGAGCACTGAAGACATTGACGGCGACGGATTCTTCGATAGCAAACCTGAAGACCTGAATGGCAACCACGTCTGGGATTTCGTCTATTACGGACCGGATGAAGACCTTTACACCGATGAAAACCACAACGGCTTCGTAGATGCATCGGAGATCGGTTCTGACCAATCACTCTGGATTCCGATGACCGAACTGCCGATGTTCGCCGTTGGCGAGAAAGACGACGACGGCTTCTTCACATATGGTATGGGCAATACCTATAATCGTGACCGTTGGCATGAGGATGAGAAATTCACATATAACACTCAGTTCCATTTAACCAGCCAGATTAATAAGAATCATCAATTAAAAACGGGTGTTGAGGGCAGTTTCTTCGACATCGACATATACGACGTCGATGCTGCTTCAGGCGGCAATATTTATGGTGAAGATTATACCATCCGCCCCCGTTCATTCGCGGTTTATGCGCAGGATAAAATGGAGTTTGAGGGATTGATCGTTAATGCTGGATTGCGTTTTGATTATTTCGATGCCAATCACGATGATTATCCCACAGACATCACCGACCCGGTGACCGATATCACCGTGGGTGGAGAAATTAAGAATCCGACCTCGGTTAATGCCAAATACGCCTGGTCGCCGAGGCTTGGTGTTTCGCACCCCATCACCGACAGGGATGTGCTGTACTTCAATTACGGGCGTTACTTTCAGGTGCCACGGTTCGACTTCCTCTTTGCTAATCTCACTTTCCAGTTACACGGCGCTTTCCCTATCATGGGCAACGCCAATCTGGAACCTGAGCAGACGACTTCATACGAACTTGGTATCAAGCATCAGTTTGCCAATGACCTCGTATTGAATGTTACCGGGTTCTTCAAGGACATTACCGGACTTACCGACAATCGCCAGATCTACTATTCAGCTTCGAACTGGTACGGCATCTACGACAACACCGATTACGGCAATGTGCGCGGTTTTGAGGTGACAGTCATCAGACCGAGGCACCGGTATCTATCTGGTACTGCGACTTACACATACTCCTTTGCACGCGGTAAGAACTCTTCACCTACCGCTGACTATGTGACAATCTGGGAAAACAACAACGTGCCGACCACTGAGACCTATTTAGACTGGGATCAGCGTCATACACTATCGGCAAATATCGACCTGAGGACGCTTGATAACCAGTTGTTCTTCGGCGTGCCATACACGGATAATTTAGGGTTCAATTTTATCATTCAGTACGGCAGCGGTATGCCCTGGAGTCCACCTACCAAAGATCAGGATAAGTGGAAGTATGAAAACACCGAGCGAATGCCTTATACTCTCACCGTCGATATGATTGCTGATAAAGGGTTTCTGTGGAAGAGATATTACACCAAATTCTTCATCGAGGTACGCAATCTGTTCAACAAGCTGAACATATATGATATCGACGATGAAGAATGGTACGCCCTGCAGGTCGATTCCGACGGGAATCGAATCTACGATCCGAACGGACCATACGATGATCCATCGGTGTACGGATCGCAGCGTT
Organism: candidate division LCP-89 bacterium; assembly: GCA_025774555.1. GTDB lineage: Bacteria > Electryoneota > B3-LCP > B3-LCP > B3-LCP > JALGVT01. The sequence goes on along the minus strand of JALGVT010000016.1, from coordinate 4,299 downwards.
TAATACGCGCAGGTATGAAAATAGAATTTTAGTATAAACAGATAGATACGATCCAACCTCAGTTGCTTTATACAACATGGAGCATAAAATGAATCGCTGGGCAGTAATCATCCTCGGCGTTCTGCTCATCACTTCTGCGGCATTTGCGAAACGGCTGCAGGATGGTGACAAGATAGGCCCCGTCCGGGGGACTATGGGCGATGAGACACAAGACAAGAACATGGTCATGGATGTTTCTAACATCTGGACCGCAATTTCCAATTTTGGACGCTACGGCGATCCCGATGCGAACCTTCCTTCAGGGCAGTGGCCCGGAGGCTCGGATAACGATTACATCTGGGAAGGGCGTTTCTGGGTTGGAGCATTAGTTCAGGGGAAAAAGAGGTGTTCGCACGCGGACTACGGCGATTACGAATTTCACGCCTCTGACGATGACCCCTTCTTTATCGGTACCGGTAAGTCGATCCAGGACTCTTACGTCGCCTTCGACGATTTTGTCGGCTCCGGCACACATGAACCGCTCGGTATTGAAGTGTGGCAGCGCTGCCTCACCTGGTCGATGCCGGCTTACAACGAGTTTATGATCATCGAATCGAATGTGGTCAACACGGGTATGGTTGGGCAACTGTCCAATTTCTACGCTGCCTGGGTGTTCGACAACGACGTAGCCACCCTCGACGCCACAGAACCTCACATCGATGACAACGTCGATTATGACGGTTGGGATGGTGATGATACCAACACGGATGAGGTGGACTGGGTTGATCCGTTAGATCTCGATGGCGATGAATTAGATGGGTATGATGAATGGGGAATCCCTTACGGATGGTCTAATGCTGACAATCCGAATTACAATCCCAGCCTGATTGAACCGGACGGCGTCTATGATGAGTACCAGATATACTTAGATGAAAACGGTCCGGAGATATTGGGTCAGGCAGGTCAATGGGAAGGGCAACCACTGATAGATCCTATTACCTTAGAGCCGTTGCACGGCTGGCTGATCAGCCGCAATATGTCCATCATTTACGACGGCGATAACAATGCCGTTCAAGGGAACGATACCGGTGAGCGCGGTCTGGCGATACCCTGTGACGGGTGGACAGGTGGACGCCTGCTCTACACACCGCATGAACCTTATAATACAACATTGGAAGACACTTTACCACGTCCTTATGCGCATCAGTGGTGGAACTGGAACAGCGACCCGGGCAATGATGATGAGAAGTATGAATATATGGATGCGACGAATAAAGCGAGTATGGGATACCATTTTATTCCCAATCCTCGCGAAATCGGAGCGCCTACATTCGATTACCGTTGGTTGACCTCTTCAGGTCCCTTCTCGTTCCCCGTCGATGATACGCTTCGCTTCGCTTATTCTTTCTGCTTAGGGCAAGGTATAAAAGGCCTTCGCAATGCTGCGGATCAGTCAATGGTCGCGTATTATGCCGGCGCTCAGACAAGTTCACCTGCAAATCCATCAGATCCTTCATCCGATCTGCATTACGTGCTGCCTGTCCCGCCGCCTATCCCCAACCTGAACTATTCCGGTTTGGAAGAGGGTATCCGTTTAACCTGGGATAATCACGCTGAGTTCTTCGTGGATCCGCTCTTGAATTACTCTGATTTTGAGGGGTATAAGATTTATCGAGCCGCGTATGCCCCCACTGGCTGGGAATTGATATATGCAAACGCTGTGGATACGTTTGCGACAGGCGAAATCGCGCCGGATAGTTCCATTTGGGTTACCACAACAGAGGGTGACACCGTCAGCGCCGCCCCGATAAATTTGCCGAGCTTAGAGCATACATTTGTCGATACGGGCGGTATGACGCTCTGGGAAACTACTTACTCAAGACCTATCAATTACGTCCCCTACTACTATGTAGTCGTAGCCTACGATTCGTATAAACCGGAAACCGTGACGACACCGGAATTTCTGCCTCAGGAATCTGCGAGAGCAAATTACATGAAGGATCCCTCCAGCGGAGCGCCACTGCCGGTGTATCCGACCAATTATGCTGGCGGTGAAGAGGAAGGCAAGTCGAACGTGGGTCTTGATAATGTCAAGGTCGTTCCTAACCCTTATAGAGGAACCAATCTTTTTGAAGCGAAATATGATGAGACGATTCGCTTCATAAATCTACCGCCGGCTTGTAAAATCACGATACTTACGCTGGCGGGCGATATTGTGCAGACCTTAGATCACATTGACGGAACTGACAGCGAAATCTGGGATCTGCTGTCGAAGAATACGCAGGCGGTGGTTTCGGGACTTTACCTGTACATCGTCGAAACCGACAGTGACAAGATAATAGGAAAATTCGTCATCGCGAGATGATACACCAATAAAGTCCACCCATCATTGGATTACAGTTCCACGATGTGGGAGGAGATTAACTATGCTACGCAAAGGAATGCTGCTTATACTGTTTTTGAGCCTGGCGCTTTCGGTTCAGGGACAGGAATTTGCAAAAGTTGGAACCATGGGGGCGCAGTTTTTGAAGATCGACCTGGATGCACGGTCTGCCGCGATGGGGAGCGCCGGTATGGGATTGTCGGGCGACGCCGGAGCGGTCTTCGGGAATCCTGCCGGATTAGTTCACGTCCAGCGTTCGAGTTTCGTTGCCAGCTATGCACCCTGGTTCGTCGATATCAATCTGTACGGTGCTTCTCTGGCACACAATTTCGGTCAATTGGGCGTATTCGGCGTACATTTCATCTACTTAGATTCAGGCGATATGGACGTTACCACGGTCGATGACCAGCAGGGGACTTCCGGCGAGACATTTTCGGTTTCTGATTTCGCTCTCGGCGTTTCGTATGCGCGGTACCTGACAGACAAATTCGCCATCGGCGGTAATCTGAGATGGATACATGAGGATCTCTGGGTGACAGATGCGTCGGTTTTTGGAGTTGACGTTGGCTTGATGTACGACACTGGTTTCCGCACACTCAGGCTGGGGATGAACGTACGTAACTTTGGAAGCAAGTTCGTTCTGCCTGACACATATCAGGATTACGACAATGGCGTGCCTTTACAGGATGAGAGCGAATATTTAGACTACGACCTGCCGATTGAGTTTGCTTTCGGTGTTGCGATGGAACCCTATAAGACATTCAATCAAAGAATATCAGTTGCCGTTGACGGCATTCATCCATCCGATAACCTGGAACGAATTCATGCTGGCGTAGAATATGCTTACATGGAAACTGCTTTCCTGCGCGGCGGTTACATTTTCCGTCATGACACGGCTGGATTGAATGCCGGCGCGGGTGTGGCTCTGCCTATGTCGGGTTACAGGCTGATCGTAGATTACGCCTTTTCCAACTATTCAATTCTGGACAATGTCCACCGGTTTTCACTCCGGTTCAGTTTTTGATAATCTGCTGATATATAAAGCAGAAAAATCAATCCATCAGAGAATCACTCTTCCGACAAGGGAGATATAAAATGAATGCTTTCTACCATCGAGACAGATTAGAGATTTCAGAAGCTCGCGCCGCATCCGGGGTGCGATTCAAAAGGGGCGCCAGGTTTTTAGCGACTGGTTTATGTCTGTTCCTCTTTGCCAGCGTTTCTCTGGCTTCAGGTTCGGGCGTTCCTCTTGTTATACATCCGGAGGATGTGTCGGGCGTGCCATCGGTGACGCTTAGCGCAGATGATATACAAATAGGCGACACCCGTTTCTTCTGGGCATACGCTCAGGGATTCTTTGCCGGTTATTACGGCTTGTCCGCCACCTGTCAGGACACCAGCGATCACGCCTATCTGTTCACAGAAGATGCGCGGATTACCGATATTATCTGCTCACCGCATCCCGATTCGCTCACGGTTTTCGCCGCCTCGACAGCAGGATTATACCGAAGCGACGACGGCGGATTGACCTGGCGGTCAGCGATAGGAGGTCTCCCTGATATAGACGGCGATTATGACAGCTTCGATTCAACCAACTACAATCGTCGTGCTGCCACATACGATATATATTCCCGGGCTTCAATCGGTGAGCCATTCGATACGCTCTGGGCAGCCACGGAATTCGGGCCGTTCCTCAGCACAACGGCAGCGGATACTTTTAAGCTCCGTGCTTCCAGTATGGCGAAAGACCCCGACACGGACGATAAGCCAGCGACTTATGATATTCTTGGTCACCCAACTGATACCGAGACTTTATGGTCGGCAACGATCGACGGCGTCTATATGACGCGTAACGCCAACCGCTGGAAGAGGCTATCGCACGGTTTGCCGCAGGGTGAAGGATCTATCTGGGATGCTGCTCCAGCTTATGCTCTGCA
>JALGVT010000045.1 GCA_025774555.1 candidate division LCP-89 bacterium | reverse complement strand
CGCAGGGGCGCAGAACATAAAGATTTTTAAGCGTCCTACTTCAGTGGGACAGCACTAAATTAGCCTGGGAATTCATTCCCGGGTGGTGTCAGCATATTCAGTTAAACACTATAAGCAACTATCGCCAAAGAACACCATAGTCTCTTTAGAGACTTTAAGTGAAAGTTGGGCACTCGAATTTATCCGGGTGTCTTGAGAAGGTGAAGGCAAACAAAGCAGCTATTAATTATTCTATAAATTCCATCCACTGGAGATAGATCATGGTTATGGGAAGTCTTAAAGAGGAAGCCGAAGTTGTTGTTATCGGCGGAGGACCTGGCGGCTATGTAGCGGCTATTCGAGCGGCTGACCTGGGGAAGGAAGTCGTACTTGTTGATGATCGCGAACAGCTCGGCGGCACCTGTCTGATAGAGGGATGCATCCCTTCCAAAGTCCTGATCAACGCTGTTGAGATCGCTCAAACTGCGCGCGAAGCAGATAAAATCGGACTCTCTTACCAGGACGTGCAGTTCGATCTGGATAAATTGCGCAGTTGGACAGGATCGGTAGTTGAAAAACTCACCGGCGGTATCAGCGGCTTAATGAAACGCCGCGGGATTGAAGTCATTCGCGGGAGAGTGCGCTTTGAAAGCAACAAATCAATAGCCATTGAAGGCGGTGAAGTTGCCGGGATTGATTTCAAACACGCCATTATCGCAACCGGCTCGCGCGTCAACCGCATAGCTGCTGCTGAAGGGCTTGACGTCTGGACTTCAGCCGAAGCTCTGAAACTTCCCGAATTGCCCAAACGACTGCTGGTAGTCGGGGGCGGATACATCGGTCTGGAGTTGGGTCTGGTCTATTCTGGTCTGGGCTCGCAGGTTACGATCGTTGAATTCACGCCGGGACTACTCCCGGGCGCTGATTTCGACCTGGTTAAGGTGATGGTCAAGAACTGTGAAAAACGCTTCGATAACATCATGTACGAATCCAAAGTCGTCGGCATCGAACAGACATCGAGCGGCTTCATCGTCTCTGTCGAACATGACGGAAAAAAGAAGAAAATCGAAACTGACCGGGTTATGACAGCCGTCGGCAGACGCCCCAACACAGATAATATCAGTCTGGATAAGACTGACGTCAAGGTCAACGATCACGGCTTCATCGAAGTCAACGAAGAGGGTCGTACTTCAGTATCAAATATCTTCGCTATAGGCGACGTAGCGCCGGGTCCCATGCTGGCGCATAAAGCCAGCCGTGAGGCTCACGTTGCCGCTGAAGTGATTGCGCAGAAAAAATCCGCCTTCGATAACCGCGCTATCCCTGCGGTTGTATTTACCGATCCCGAAATTGCCTGGTCCGGATTAACGGAGAGAGAAGCAAAAGCTAAAGGCATCGATGTCAAAGTCGGACGTTTCCCGTTACAGGCATTAGGAAGGGCTCAGACACTGGGACGCACAGATGGTCTGGTAAAAGTCATCTCAAATCCCGATTCAGGGCTCGTCCTGGGCGTAGGCATGGTTGGACCGCATGCTTCTGAACTGATCGCTGAGGGCACTCTGGCTATCGAGATGGGAGCTACTCTCGAAGATATCATCGTTACGATCCATCCGCATCCGACTCTTTCAGAAGCGATTATGGAAGCGGCTGAAGTTGCCGCGGGCGAACCGGTGCACATCAATCCACCGAGAAAACGGTAATCGATGGACACTCAGTCGGAAGAATTGATCATCGGAACTTATGAACATGATGACCTGCTCATTCAGGAATGCCTGCTGAACCGTACACCATCATACAAAGTCATTATTCCTGAAATCCCAACTGTCGTACTGGGAAAAGGCAGCCGACCTGATCAGGAGTTAAACATCGATGAATGCTTAAGAGACAGAGTTCCCGTGGTGCGCCGTCCTGGAGGCGGATGTTCGGTGGTTATAGATCCCGGCAATGTGATCATTTCCGTTGTGCTGCCTGTTGAAGGAATTACCAACAACCAATGGTTCTTCAATGAGCTGTCTATGTGGCTGATTAGTATTCTTGTAAACATCGGCGTTGAGGGTATCTACCAGGCTGGCATTTCCGATTTAATGCTGATTGACAGAAAGATTGGCGGCAGCAGCATTCATCGGACACAGAGCTATCTTTACTACTCAACTACCCTTCTCGTCACACCTGAGATTGAACTTATGGAACGCTACCTGAAGCATCCACCGCGCGAACCTGATCACAGAAACGGCAGATCACACCGGGATTTTGTGGGATCTCTGAGTGATTTTGGTATAGGTGCAACCCCGTATGAATTTGCAGAACAGATCAGATCTCGTATTAATATAGATCAGCTTGAAACCTTTGTCAATCAATGAGGTATAGATTGAGGTATAGATGCTAACCTTCTTGGAACAGTTCAATCCCGTCGTTCAAACCCTATTTGGCACAGGATTTACGTGGTTCATGACTGCCGCTGGAGCATCTGTTGTGTTCCTGGTTAAAGGCGTGAATAGGAAATTGAACGATGGCATGCTCGGTTTCGCCGCAGGCGTTATGATTGCGGCAAGTTACTGGTCGCTTTTAGCGCCGGCTATCGAAATGTCCGAAGGTGGACCGGTGCCTGTATGGGTTCCTGCAGTAGTCGGTTTCCTTCTCGGTGGTGGATTTCTCCGCTTGATCGATAAAATTCTACCTCATTTACACCTGGGAGACCCGATTGAAAAAGCAGAGGGCATCAAGACTAAATTCGGGAAATCAACTCTGCTGATTCTGGCAATCACCCTGCATAATATCCCGGAAGGTCTGGCGGTCGGCGTTGCATTTGGAGCAGTCGCGGCGGGATTGGATTCAGCAACACTTCCAGCCGCTATAGCTTTGGCAATCGGCATAGGCATCCAAAATTTCCCTGAAGGGCTGGCGGTTTCTATGCCATTGCGGCGTGAAGGGATGTCACGGCTGAAGAGTTTCTGGTACGGGCAGCTTTCCGGAGCGCCTGAGCCCATTGCCGGTGTTATCGGTGCTCTGATTGTAATGGGTTCTCGTGCGATTCTTCCCTATGCGTTGGCATTCGCTGCCGGAGCTATGATCTTCGTAGTAGCTGAAGAGGTGATTCCAGAGGCACAAAATGAGGGAAACCGGGATATCGCCACTGCTGGAGTTATGATCGGGTTTGCGGTAATGATGACACTGGATGTAGCGCTGGGATAAGAATAAGACTGTTCAAAAAGTAAAAATGTGAATCCAACTGTCATTCACGCGCGGCTCCTATGGGTCGCTTTTTGCTTTTAACGTGATGACAGTTATGTCGTCATTTTCGGTGATTTTCTGATTTCTATTCTCGTGCCAAGCACCAAATCACGACATATTTGTCCGCCATAACTGTGTGTCCGCCAGATTTGGCGGGGATTGGTGCACGGAAAAAGAAAAAAAGCGGATCACGGATTTCTTCGATATTATTGAAGTGTCATTCCTGCTTGCCCCTACGGGGTGCAGGCAGGGGAAGGACTCCTATGGAGAATCCAGAGCGTCGGATTCCCCTGAATCCGAATCATTGTATGGGCGTATGTCGGTGCGCCCTCTTTTTTATCGGTTATAGAATCTCCCTAAGTGAGCTATCCCGAGATATACGAAGCCCAAACCTAATAATAAGTGCGGCTGACTTGCAAATGCAAACCAGCCGCACTTTATCATAAACCTTTACATTCCAAGTATATTTACTTCACCTCGAATTTGATAACCTGCTGCATCATGACTTTGACATAACGGTCACGTTGTCGCCCAGGTTTGAACTTCATGGCTCTAATTGCTTTCACTCCTGCTTCACCGAAACCAAGCCCTTCAGGTCTCTCTTGATGTACGGTAACATTGGTTGTTGTGCCTGTTTCATCAACCACGAACCGAATGATACATATACCGCCGACACCCGATGCTTGCGCCATACTTGGGAACAGGTGGTTTTTCTGTATGTAATCATAGATTGCTTGCGCTCCACCTATAAGTTCCGGTTTTTCCTCAACGGCGAAGAAATCCACAATGCCTTCATCAGCCGGTGGCGGCGGCGGAGGTTCATCTTCGATATCCCAATCTGTATCATCAATGCTCTCATCATCGGCAAGATCAGGATCGTCGGATTCGATGGGGATTGTCGGTCTTGCTGGTGGCGGCGGGCGTTTAATTTGATTGGTAATCGGAATGTCCTCAACTTTAATGATGACTTCCTCGACTTTGACCGACTTCCCTTTTATATCGAATTCCTTGGAAATCACAAACGTAACCGTCATCAAAAAGAGGGTAATGATAAAGCAGGTCTCTAATACCTTTGGATATTGTAGACGTAGATCAGCTTTGGGATTTTTTGCAAGCATGGCTTTAGATTATTTAAAGCGAGTCGAATAATTCACGCGTAACGCGTATGCCTCACGCAACTGCTCCTGTATATCACTGACCATTCCCATCTTTACTTCTTTATCAATCTTCAACGAAATGATCAATCTGCGGTTGGCAGCATATTTTTCACCGACTAAACCGGAAACAGCATTAACTGTTACGATTTTATCATCAATGGATATCCTGTTGTTTTTATCCGTCCAGAGATATGCAATATTACGCTTCGCTTCAACTTTTTCGGTGGATCTGGCTGCTGGGGTTAAAATCGGCAGTCCTCGGAATTCCTTAAATACCGTGGTCACCATGAAAAAGATGATCAGCATAAAGATGATGTCCGGCATCGATGAGGTCGGAATGTTAGCGCTGACTTGCTGTTTTTTTGTGAATTTCATTTTTAGATTACTGCTCCGGTTCTGCGATGGATATCTTCGTTGCGCCGGCCATTTTCACATTGTCAAGAACCTGTATGTATGTGTCGTAATCCGTATCTCGCGCTGTTTTTATTGATACGACGAGAATGGGCTTTCCATCCTTATCGAATCCCTTATCCTTGATTTTCTCCTGAATGGCGTTCTGTATCTGCGACATGTCAATCGGCTCATCATCCAGCAGAACTTGACCGGCTTCATTGACCAGCAGATTTGCGATGTTCCCCTTCTTGATCTTTACCTGTTCACCGCCTTTCTCAGGAAGTGTCAGGTTAATTCCCTTGTCCATGTCAATCGTGGTCGTGACCAGGAAGAATATCAAGAGCAGAAATGCTATGTCCGCCATGGAAGAGGTGTAAATCTCTGTAACTTTTTTTCTCTTTTTGTTAACAAGCATCTGTATGTCCAATGACGAGTGTAAGTCTGACTTTAGCTGGCTTGTTTCTGACTCTTTTCTAATCCCTCAAGAGCGTCGATAAACTCGATAGACCCTTCTTCCATGTCGATAATCAACTTATCGATTCTGGTGAGGAAGTAGTTATTGAAAACCTGCACGATCATCGCTACGATTAAGCCAAAGAGCGTCGTTAATAAGGCTTCTGATATACCTCCAGCGACGATCGCTGGTGATATGTCATTGGCTTTGGCAATATCCTCAAATGCATTGATCATGCCCGCTACTGTACCGGTAAATCCGAGCATCGGCGCAAGCGCGATGATAGTGGATAACCAGACCAGGTTTTTCTCGAGGAATGCCATTTCGATGGTCCCCGCGGTCATAATAGCTTTCTCAACATGCTCTAAGCCGCGGTCTACGCGCATTAATCCCGCGTGGAAAACAGCCGCAACAGGACCGCGTGTATTAGCGCAAACTTCAGCCGCCGCATCAGGTCCGCCATCTGTAATCGCTTGTCGAATCTTGAGAATGAACTTGCGTGTGTTCACTGAGGCTCTAGTCAGCGTCCACATTCTCTCGAATGAGAATGCAAAACCTACGATTAAAAGCCCCAGAATGGGATACATGAACGGTCCGCCATCCAGGAATAGCTTTACCATGCTGCTCGCTCCTAGTTGTTTTATACTGTAAGATTTACTTATCTTTCTTTAATCGCCTAAAAGTAATACATTTTAAGCACAAAGTCAATTAGTTTTTAATCTTTGTGATAATTTACATTTGAGCAGATCAATCTCACAACCCGGCGATCTCTTTTGCCTGCTCAAATAGTGTCAAAGCTTCCTCGATTTGATTATCTCTCTGTGCTCTCACGCGGTAGAAATAAGTTCGGTTATTCCAGTAGATCTGCGCCATCTCAGACTTAACCGCAGAAGTGATGTAGTCGTAATCCTTTTCAAATGCTTCCTCATCAAACTCTATTTCTCGCTGAACTGCCAGTTCAACCATATCATCTATCATCTCTTTCGAAGGTTCATAATTATACAGGAATTTCTCAAAACTATCGTACTGGTTAGAATGTTCTGAGCAGTATTGATTGGCATATTCGAAAAAGATACGCCCGTTTCTCAGTCTGGCGCCATAACCGGTTAGATAATCCGGCGGTACTTTCACATCGGGCGTTATACCTCCACCACCATACACTTCTCGCCCCTTCTCTGTGTGAAATACCTCTTTAAGGCTGTCCGGTTCTTCTGCTCTATCCTCGTCATTCTGTTGGTAGGCATCGGTGAGATATTCAGCCAGACCTTCATCATAAGGACGCTGAATCAACCGCCCGCTGGGCGTATAGTACCTATCAGTAGTGATACGCACAACCGAACCATCTCCGAGCTGGAAAGCCTGCTGTACCAGTCCTTTTCCGAAGGTGTTACTCCCGACAACCAAGCCGCGATCCAAATCCTGAATTGCACCGGCAACGATCTCTGAAGCTGAAGCGCTGCCGTTGCTGACGAGAACGATTAGAGGTAAATCTTTAAAAGGCGCCTCTATTGGAGAATAAAAAGAACGCTCCGAATCCGCTCTTCTTCCCAGCGTATATACAAGTCGCCGTTCACCATCTATGAACTCACTGAGAACTTGTACCGCCTGTTTGAGATAGCCGCCTGAATTGCCTCGAAGATCGAAAAGTAGTTGTGTCATACCCCGGTTGAAAAGCGCGTCCAACGCTTCACGCATTTCGGCAGTCGTGTTTGAAGTGAATTGATTCAGCAGGATATATCCGGTATTCTCGTTAAGCATGTAATGGGTTTCGACGCTGTGAATTGGTATTTTGTCTCGGGTAAGAGTAAATTCAAGAGTTTCTTGAAGTCCCGGTCGATGCACAGTAATGTCAACTTCCGAGCCTTTCGGTCCACGAAGTTTTTTAAAGACCTCGTCGTTGGTAATGCCGTAGGTGGAGACGTTATTTATCTTGATAATACGGTCTCCCGAACGGAGTCCCAGCCTGTCAGCAGGCGTTCCGGGAATAGGACTTATTACTACAATCGCATTATCTTGAATGGCGAAACTGATGCCGATTCCTTCAAACTCACCGGCAAACTGCTCTGCGATCTGCTTCTGATCATCTGCGCTGATATAGACTGAGTGCGGATCAAGTTCTGCCAGCATTCCTACTATCGCGCCATCCACCAGTGCGTTCATATCCGGTTCTTCAACATATTGATCGCGCACCAACTGCATGACAAAAGCGAGCCGATTGACCTGATCATAGATATTCCTGCCGGCAGCCCAGAGGTTCTCAGTGAACTTCATTCCGGCTATGAATGCCAGAATTATAATCAGAGAACCCATGATGAATAACTTCTTTTTCACAACGTCACCATCCTTATTATTTCTTCCTGTTCCCCGGTAGGGAACTGCGATTTTTATGAATCCATGACAGAACTTCAATCTCAGCCGCGGTAAGCTCTTTGTGCCTTCGCAGCATTACTTCTTTCGCAGTTTGTAGCGAAGGCTTTAAAGGGTACTTAGTCAGTTTATCTGCGCCGCCCCAGTTGAAAGAAGGAATGTGTCTCGGAGGAAACCCGGCTCCGAAGATGATGCATCCTACTCCCACCACCGCACCCGTATTAAAAATGGAACCGATGGCGCTTTTCGAGTGATCACCCATCGTCAGACCGACAAACATCTGACCCGTATCCACCAGTTCTGAACCGATCTGTACTTTTACAGGGCTGTAATTGTTTTTCAGATTGGACGTTTCTGTTCCCGATCCTAAATTACACCATTCGCCGATAAATGAGTGTCCTAAAAATCCACCATGCCCTTTGTTCGAATATCCCTGCATGATAGATATGGATATCTCGCCTCCGGCTCTCGATTGTTCTCCCAGACAACTTCCTCTTATATGTGCCAGTGGTTTTATCTGCGTTCCGTGTCCCAGATAGGTCGGACCTTCGATGACAGCATTAGCGCCAATTATAACTCCATCATCCAGAACTACAGGACCATGACTGCTGTCTATAACAACTCCGGGCTCTAATATGCAACTCTCACCGACATATATTTCTTCACTGCCACTTAAAACAGCCGTTTTGTGGACAGTTCCCCGGCACTCACCCAGTTCCCGCAACTCTCGTGCCTCTCTGGCATTTTCAGAGTTCATATTTGATACCAGGTCCCACGGATAACGAACCAGTGTGCCAGCATCAGCGGGTGCTTTCATTCTCTTAAACGATTCTGCTGGAAGAGGCGTTCCGGCTTCCCATGTTCGTGGCTTTCTGCCTTTAAAAGCAGCTATTCTTCCATTCAGAATCCAAGCGCTTTCCTCTTTCAATTCAGTAACCGATGCAAATCCTGAACCTGGAATCAAGTTGCCATTTACCCAGAGAGTTCCATTATCGCCATGTTTATCAGGATCAAACGGATTGCTGACCATATTCTGTAAATGTGAACGCGTATAATGAACGATCTCGGCATCAGGGAAAAAAGAGACTATCTTCTCAACCAGAGTTCTTATCCCACAGCGGAAATCCCAAACAGGACGCGTCAGAGAGAGTGGCTCTGTTGTCAGAGCAGTCTCATCCTCATATAGTATAATCAAATTAATTCTCTTTTGCAATGATCTACCTCACGCTAATAATCTTGCCAGTAAACTCATTTTCTGTTCGATAGCGTTTTCAGGACAGACCTCGTCACAACAGCCGCATTTTATACAAACATTATAGTCGATCAAGGGGACATCCCTGACCATCGACATAGCTTCGACCGGACAGCTCTCCACACATAGATTGCAAGCGGTACAAACCTCCGGGTTCGCCTGCGGTCGTATCCAGATCAACCTCTTCAGGTTGTTTTTAACAAAATCCGGCAGTCTTTCCAGCTTGCTTACGTCGGGCAAAAGGAAATTATGAGCAATGAATTCTTCTATCGGATCGCCATAAAGGTCCACCGGATCGCTGTCCCACTGCCAGTAACCCGCCTCAACGGCAGCTTTAAACATCGGCAGTTCCCTGACGTCAAATCCCATAATGCGAGCCGCTATGCTGTCCAACGCTAACGCATCTTCCGATATCAAAATCGCCCCGATGTGCCGCGGCTGTCCTGAGGATGGTCCATTGCCTTCCATACCGACAATAGCATCCATGATATTCAGATTCGGAACTACCTGCTTATAAGCTGCGAAAACAAATTTCGCGAAGTCGTCAGGCTCTGGAGCGAGACTGTGGAGAAACCCCTTCCTGAATCCCGGAATAGTTCCGAACATGTTCTTTACAGCGCCCGTCATCTTGGTCAAAATATGAGTCTTCAGCTTGGGCAAATTAATAATACCGTCGGCTTCAAGCGCTATTGTTGAAATATTGACGAAGCCTCCGGGCGCTTTGAAGCTTTTTACACTGCTCTTCTCGAAGGATACAGGTTCTATATTCAGACGTTTCGCAACTGCCGATATACCGGTTTTATTCCAGTAATTCTTAATGTTTTTTGCGGCTCCGCCCGGACTGTCTCCGAGGATAATCCTTCCCCTGCAATCAAGCACAATCTCGCCCACCGCGGCGATAATTTCAGGATGCGTCGTTACGGCATGTTCGGGCTCTTTGGCTGAGAGCATGTTAGGTTTAATGAGGATGCGATCCCCCGGCTTGATAAATCGTTCCGGCGAACCGATCATTTCCAGGCTCCTATGGAGCGTGGTTCGCACGTTACCGGGATCGTAAGTTCTGCAAGCTGCCAAAGCTATACTACTGATAGATTTCGCAGGTATTTGTTCTGTTAAACCCAACTTTTATCCACAATTCCCTGATTGAAGGAGAATAACTTTCCGGGGTATTGCTTTACCCACCCTTTCATCTCCATGTTCAGCAAATCGGAAAGTACGGAAGCAACCGGCAGATTAAGTTCCTGCACTAATTTATCGATGTGAATCGGCTCGCTGGACAGTTTCAACGCAACAGCTTTTTCGGAATTGCTGAGTTGCGGAAGATCTGTTATTGACTTAGCGGATGGCTCTCCCCCGCTCTGCAAACCGATCTCGGCAAGAATGTCAGCCGCTGACGTGATCAACGTTGCGCCTTCCCTTATGAGAAGATGTGGCCCGCGCGAGCGGCGGTCATCCACACTTCCGGGAAGACTGAAAACTTCGCGATTCTGCTCTACGGCAAGTTTTGCCGTGATCAAAGCGCCGGACTTTTCTTCACCTTGAATCACTAACACTCCTGAAGACAGTCCGCTTATAATTCTATTTCGCCTTGGGAACAGTCCCGGATCAGGTTTTGTACCTGTGACAAATTCCGAAATCAATGCTCCGTTTTCTTCAATTTTCGATGCCAAGGATTTATTCTCTGTGGGATAAATGATATCTATGCCGCATCCGAAGACAGCGTAGGTCTTGCCGTTTCCTTGCAATGATCCTTCATGCGCTGCCGTATCTATGCCGCGAGCCATACCGCTCACCGTGCAAACATTGCTCTTGGCTAATTCTTCCGCTACGCAGTGAGCCTGATGAACGCCGTAAATGCTCGGTGTCCTCGTGCCGACAACAGCTATGCGAACTTCATCGTTTCTGGGAAGATTGCCGCATACAAACAGTAGCGCGGGCGGATCGTGAATCTCGCGCAGATTGGCGGGATATTCATCATCCCAGATGCTTACCATTTTTGCCCTGCATTTCTGCAGATCTTCCATTATCCTATCGGCTTGTCCATCTCCCTTGACCGAAGCGATAGCTTCTGCAAGGCTGGCGCCGATTCCCGGAACGCTCTCCAGCGCTTTTCTGCGAGCACTCAGAACCTCGCCGGGGCTGCCTAAAGATTTCAACAATGATCGGAAAAAAGCTGATCCCACTCCGGACGTCGTAAAGAGCGTTAACGCTCCGATGGGGTCTTTTCTGATCTCCTCACCAGGAGACAGATCATGTGAAAATAGACTGTTCTGTTCACGAATCATCTTTTATTTCTTCAAGCACAGACCAAAGTTTATAAATCAGCGTATCGACTCCTTTACCTGTAACTGAGGAGAAGACACAATCGAATGGATAAATTCCTTCCTTTTCGGAAGTAATCAGATCTGATTTCGATAAAGCGGTCAACCTGGGACGTTTCAGCATTTCTGGATTAAACTGCCCCAGTTCTATTTCAAGCGCCTCGATGACTTTTCCGGGTTCTGATTCCATTGAATCGACAAGTATCAGAATAATTTTGGTTCGTTCGATATGTTTAAGAAAGCGATGCCCCAACCCTTTTCCTTCACTGGCGCCTTCAATCAATCCCGGCAGGTCTGCCATGATAAAACTTCGGTACTCACCAGCGGAAACGATCCCCAAGTGCGGTTCCAGCGTGGTAAAAGGGTAGTCGGCAATTTTAGGACGCGCGTTTGAAACTCTTGCAAGCAGGGTGGATTTCCCCGCATTAGGGAATCCGACCAAGCCCACGTCAGCGAGTAACTTTAACTCAAGAGTGATATCTCTTGCCTCGCCCGGTCTGCCCGGTTCAAATCTTCGAGGCGCACGATTGGTCGCAGTGGCAAAGTGTACGTTGCCTCTGCCGCCCCTGCCGCCGCTGGCTGCCAAATAGGTCTGGCTTTCTTCTGTTAAATCAGCCAGTACCTCCTTGGATACGGCATCTCTAATTATCGTTCCCGGGGGAACCGGGATATATATGTCTGCGCCGCTTTTCCCTGTTTTCCTCGCGCCCTGCCCGTGATTCCCGGCTTCCGCTTTGAAGTGCTGATTGTAACGGAACTTTAAAAGCGTGTTCAGCGACGCATCTACCTTAAAATAGACGTGCCCGCCGTTACCGCCATCGCCTCCATCAGGTCCTCCCTTGGGAACGTACTTCTCCCTGCGGAAACTCAATACCCCCGAGCCTCCGTCTCCTGCTTTTATATAAATCCTTGCTTGATCTACCAGCATTGGCGATGATATGTCGTCTTATCCTGATACGCCCAATGAGAAAAGTCCATCTTGAAAATATACGGGAAAATGCTCTGGAAAGCAATTAGTTTCCTGCAAAATTCTAAAGTTATAAACTGATTCGCTTTCCCGTGCTGTCAGGGAAGGATTCCCCTATCCGACCAGCAGACCTTTGCGTTTAAACCTCTTTACAATGTTCTTATACTGATTTACGAACTGTTTAAATGCTTGGTTCCATCTTCGCAATGCGCAATTATTTTCACGATAAGTTTTAGTATAATTTCGTTTATTTTCATATATGATCGCCGAAGAACTTGACAATTTAAAAAAGATTCAGTATATTATATACATACGAGCAAAATCAGATATAAATTTATCAAATAAGAACCGCACTTAAGATTGGATTAATCATGCGAAAAACTACCCTTCTTCTAATCACGCTGTTCACGCTTTCATTTCAAATTGAGGTGACTTTCGGACAGACCGTCATAGCAACCTACGAAATACACGATCATGCCTCAGGACTGGCTTACGATGGTTCTAATATCTGGTATGGTAGGTATGGAACTGAAGGCGAGAAGATTTATAAATTCAATATCGCCCTTTCGCAGGTAGTTGATTCTCTTGACCTGGGCTCCGCTAATCTGGACGACTCCTACGGTATGACCTGGGATGGTCAGTACCTCTGGGTAACCAATCATGTAGGTTCGGATTTTACCCTGCAATTGGACACCCTCGGCAACATCATTTCATCATTCCCAAACCCGTCTGACTATATGTCCGGTCTCGCTTGGAACGGCAGTGAACTCTACATGGGCGATTATTACAACCCGGACGGAGCGATCTACCGTGTTACAACCTCAGGTTCTATCATCGAGTCGTTCACTGCGCCAGATACGCAGCCCTGGGATTTTGCCTGGGACGGGGTTAACCTCTGGATGTGTGACTACTGGTCTGACTGGATCTATCAGATCGACCCGGTTACACACCAGGTTCTGTTCAGCTTTCCATCCCCCATCACTGAACCCGCCGGCATTACCTGGGACGGTTCACATCTCTGGGTTTGCGATGAAGGTCAGGGATACAGCATCGATCATCTGTACATTATCGATCCCTTCGGAGGTGGCACGCCTGAAATTCAACTGTCGGCAACGTCTTACGATTTCAGCTTTATACCGATTGGTATGACACCCTCCTTTACACTGGAGATTTCGAATGTCGGTGATGCAGATCTCTCCATAACCGGTCTGCCCATCGACCAGTTTGGCATTCGCTTCTGGGTTGATTCTACTGTCACACTGCCGCTGATCGTACCGCCAGGTTATTCGGAGAACGTCGATATCTTCTACGGTCCTCTCGATTTCGGAGCTAATTATGCGGTATTATATGTTCAGAGTAATGATCCCATTAACCCTGAAGAGGTTGTCTATCTATCTGGCTACGGAATATATCCAGACCAGACGGTGGGCGTGAGCGCTAACAGCATAAATTTCGGAAATGTCTGGGTAGCTGGAGGCGATGGCATGACCGGCGAACCATTCGAGATATACAACTTAGGGGCAGCGCCTCTTAACCTGGAATCGTTAGTCAGCACTAATCCTGTATTCACGATTTCTGGTTTTCAGCCAGGGATACTACAGTCGATGGATACGCTCGCTGTTACAGTCTTCTTTACCCCGGAGCAGATAACCGCCTACAACGGATTTATGATCTTGACTACAGACGATTTATTGACGCCGGTAATGGATATCTCGCTTTTCGGACAGGGAATCGCGGCGTCATACGACCTGGGTGATATCATTTGGGAATACCAGGTGGAAGAACCTGCCACATTTACAGGTTTCAATAGTATCATATTCATGGATGACGCCAACGGTGACGGCATCCCTGAGGCGTTGGGAGCGAACGATAATTACAACGTGTACTGTTTGAACGGTCAAAGCTCGGGCATGGCGGATGTATTCTACAGGTTCGATACCGGCTGGGATCCCTGGCGCACCGGTGATGTGGAATACGAACGCGGGATGGTGTCAGCGCCCGATCTGGACGGCGACGACACTGGTGATTTTGTAATCGGCACAGGCGGCGGCTCGAGAACCGTATTTGCCGTATCCGGAGAGGATGGTTCAGAGATATGGCAATTCGATACGCACAACATAGGCGGTGAAGGCGGCTGGGTATATGAAGTCACCTGCGAAAGCGACTGGGATGGTGATTATATCTATGACGTTCTGGCTGCCGTAGGCGGGCCGATGGGAAGTTCCGATCCTAAAAGCGTTTTTCTTCTGAGCGGTGTGGACGGAAGCCAGATATGGCGGGCTGCTCTGGGCGAAACCGTCTATAGCGTCAGGTTACTCGATGACGTTGACAATGACAGATACAATGAAGTAATCTGCGGCACTTCACCCTATACAGGAACGTATTTCGTTAAGATGCTGAATGGTCAGGACGGATCTGTCGAATGGAATACTGAAGTTGACAATGTTGTCTTTTCACTAAACCGCATAGCAGACTTAAACGGAGACGGAGTTGATGATGCTGCTGTAGCTGCTGCTTCCGGCGGCGTATATGCTCTTTCAGGAACAGACGGCAGCATAATCTGGCACATTCCCAGCACGGGCACAAATTACTATCTTGAAGTAACGGAAGATCTGAATAACAGTGGATATGATGATGTCCTCGTCACTTCGGTAAGCGGTACTTTCTATGCTTATGAAGGTCAGAATGGAAGCATTATCTGGTCGCAATATATGGGGTCAAACGTACTTTCACTGGACGCCGCGCCGGATGTGAACGGTGACGGCATTGCAGACGCCTGCTGCGGAATCATGAACGGCAGTTTTTATGTAGTTTCAGGAGCCGATGGAAGCACTCTCTTTAATTACATACATGGAGGCGGTTCTAACTACGCCTTCGATGCTGTCGGTTGGCTGCCTGATATAGATAACTCGGGAGCCTGTGAATTCATTGGCGGCACACGCGACGGACATGTCTACTGCTTCAGCGGTGGTTCACTTTCCCAGAATGTTGAAGTTTCCATCGAGCCTGTTAATCCTCCGATTGTTATTCCTGCGCCAGGCGGCAGCTTCGATTACCTGGCGCAGGTGTCAAATACCGGAAATGACCCCGTCAGCGTCGATTTCTGGATCATGGCGAATCTGCCATCGGGCGGACAGGTGGGACCACTCCTGCTTCGCACTGACGTGCCCATTCCAGCAGGAAGCTCGCGCACCGTTACCCTCACACAATACATACCCGGCTACGCGCCTTCTGGGAGCTATATTTACACTGCGTTTATAGGCAATTACGACCTGAATCACGTCTGGGATTCTGACAGTTTCACTTTCGATAAAACAGGCGTTGAAGAGGTATCGGCTGGCGATTGGTGCGTCACAGGCTGGTTAGATTCACCAAATCAAGAAGTATCAACAGAACATCATGATTTTGCGTTGTATGCGCCAACTCCAAATCCATTTAATCCGATTACGGTGATTGCGTTCCAACTACCAAAATCAGACATGGTGGGATTGGATGTGTTCGACGTCAATGGCAGACTTGTCAAAGCATACCCGCCTCGTCCCTATTCAACGGGCACACACAGGATTACCTTTGACGGCAGCGGTTTAGCATCAGGAATATATATCTACCGCCTGACCACGGGCAATTTCACAGGCAGCGGTAAAATGATCTACCTGAAATGAGGATAATCATAGAGTAGCATAATGGGACGCGGATTACAATGCACTATAGATAATACAATCAGTAAACGCTTATATAGTCTTAATAATATAGGACTTACGTATAAGCGGTTATAACGGCTTAGAATTTGCTATTTTTGTTCCGTAGGCAAAAACCAACGAAATGAAAAAACTATTGACTTCAAAACGTGAGGATCAAATGTTCAAACCCCAACTGAGGAGCATAATAGGAGTGTCAATGTTATTCCTGTTGATTACATTGACCTCTGGCATTCAAGCTGTACAGGCTGAGAAAATAAAGATCGAAAAACTGGATGATCTGCCCCGTCACACTTATAAAATCGACGTCAAAGCGGTTGACCTGTTTGAAAATGACGCAGCTCTGATGAAACTGGTATCTGAAGTCAAAGCAGACCTGCTGTCCGATCTGGAAACCTACGACATACAGGACAAAACCACACTGAAGGGATTTTACAGCAACTTGAGCACCATCGCCCTTCTTGAAAAGGATTATTACGATTATCTTTTATACCTGATCAAACGTAAGGAAATTGAAGAGAAAGAATCCCTGCGATTGATTTCAGGTCTCTTCACAAGAGCATATATCAAAGCGCTTAATTCCAAGACAGGCG
The DNA here is from genome assembly GCA_025774555.1 of candidate division LCP-89 bacterium. Lineage (GTDB taxonomy): Bacteria > Electryoneota > B3-LCP > B3-LCP > B3-LCP > JALGVT01. Next base: position 2,567 of record JALGVT010000045.1, on the reverse strand, counting down.
GACTTGAGGACGCATTCCGCAGAGAATACACTAAGCTGGTAGTTGATCTACCCTTTGAACTCGTCGAAGACGAACTGGAATCGACTAAAGGTCAAACGGAGATATTTACCAAGAACCTGCTTATCGGTATTATCAATGAAAGAACACAGCCGGTTTTAGACCAGAGCGACGGCGAGATGAGTAAGGACATAGCAACATCACTGCTCGGATTCAATTACAGTGTGCGCTATTTCATCCCTCTTAAGGATATCATTGGCGAAATCCTGAAAGAATATCTCGACGCTCACAAAGTCATTAAGGAGGATATCTGGGAAGCTCGTGAAGCCGCGTTGGATAAAAAGATGAAAGGTCATCCTGTGGTGGCTGCTATCTGGGATTCAGGCGTCGATACTGACTGTTACAAAGATCAACTCTTTACCAATAAAAAAGAGAAACCGGGTAACGGCAAGGATGACGACAAAAACGGTTTCATTGATGACGTCCATGGCATTGCCTATACCCTGCATGGTGATAAAACCACCGAGATGCTCTACCCCATCGGTGATATTGATGAGGATCGTCCGCGCCTGCAGAAACTGATGAAGGGATTGACCGACCTGACTTCAAATATCGATAGTGAGGAATCCTCTGAGATTAAAAAATACCTCACCAGTATGAATCCTCAGGAAGTGAAACCTTTCATTGAAGACATAGGCAAATACGGTAACTTCTGTCACGGCACACACGTAGCCGGAATAGCCGCCCGCGGGAATCCTTTTATCGAAATTCTGGCTGCGCGCTTAACTTTCGGTCATACCATGATTCCCGAAGAGCCCACCGTCGAACTGGCGGAAAAAGACGCCCTGATGTATCAGCAGGTTGTTGATTATTTTAAGGATAACGACGTACGCGTCGTCAACATGAGTTGGGGTGGCAGTCTCGCCTCTATCGAATCCGCGTTAGAAGCTAACAATGCAGGTGGCACTCCGGAAGAACGCAAAGCGTTCGCACGTAAGCTCTTCGAAATAGACAAAGAAGCGCTCTACAAGGCTATAAATGAAGCTCCTGAGATTCTATTTGTCACCTCAGCAGGCAACGCCAACAATGACGTAACCTTTGAAGAGTTCCTGCCCAGTTCATTCGACCTGCCTAACATCATGTCGATCGGCGCCGTCGATCAAGCTGGCGATGAAACCAGCTTCACCAGTTTCGGTAAGGTTGACGTGTATGCCAACGGCTTCGAGGTATGGAGCTGCGTTCCCGGCGGTGATAAACTTAAGCTCAGCGGAACGTCACAAGCATCGCCGAACGTGACTAATCTGGCAGCAAAGCTGTTTGCCATCGATCCCGATCTAACGCCGGTTGAAGTGCGCGAGCTGATAGCTAAGGGCTGCGATGAAAAGATGGCTGGCAACCGTCCGGTCAAACTGATCAATCCGAAGAACACGGTGGAACTTCTGATGCAGCATAAGTAATTACGCAGGTGATTTCAACGCATCAGACAAGATGGTGCTGATTAAATAACTTCACAAGAAAACGTAGGCGGGGGGTGCTTCCCCCCGCAAGGGCGCCCGGTGGTGCGCCCTTGCATGTTGACCCCCTTTTGAAGTGAGCAGATTGTTTATTCTGTCATTCCCAGGCTCCGACCGGGACTCCAGAGAGCACGGCGCGCCGTGCCCCTACATTTCGGCAAACAGCCGCCAGCTGCATGAGCCCCATTCATGGGGCTTGTTTGTTCGTAGACCCGTCATTTATGGCGGGGTTGCAATTAGAAATACCTTCTTTAGAAATGTGAGGGGATAGCAAGAACTAATATCTTCATTCACGACCTGTCGGAGAATCAAGCAAGGGCGCACGGTGGTGCGCCCTTGCTTTTTGCCCCCCTTTTGAAGTGAGCAGTTTGTTTATTCTGTCATTCCCAGGTTCCGACCGAGAGTCTGTCCGAGAATAAGTATATTAAAAACAATAGGGAGCCTTTTGGAGCGAGCTTAGTATAACAGGTAGATTATCTGACCAAAGGCATTCCTATGTTCAAACCGTTTCATCGAGATCAAGAGTATCTACTGCCACCATCGCTTCAGGAACTGATTCCTGACGGCGATCTGGTTTACGTCGTTGCTGAGGCTACCAATCTGCTGGATCTACGTCCACTGTACGAGCGATACCATCGACTGGGACAAAACGCCTATCATCCGGGCATGCTGTTAAGCATCCTGTTTTATGCTTATGCCAGAGGTACTTTTTCATCTCGCCGGATTATCGATCAGCTTCGGGAAAATGTTTGCTTTATGTATCTATCCGGTATGCAGCGACCTGATTTTCGCACTGTATCCGATTTCCGTAAGGATAATATCGATCTACTGAAAATCTACTTCGTTCAGATCGTTCATATCTGTCAGGCAGCCGGTATGATGTCACTGCGGAACATTGCCATTGACGGTTCCAAAGTCAAAGCATCGGCATCCGAAAGAAACCATCTCCAGCGCGACCGTTTGGTAGATCAACTTGAAACGGTGGAAAAACAGATCAACCGTTTGTTTGATGCAGCTGAAGAAGCCGACAAAATCGAAGATGATGCCGACGACGAC
>JALGVT010000080.1 GCA_025774555.1 candidate division LCP-89 bacterium | reverse complement strand
GAATTCCATGCGGTCATAGACTGAGTAGGGAAAAGCGCGGCGCACGTCATAAGGCACGCCTGCCGCTCGCAGCAACGGACCGGTGAATCCGTATTCGACTGCTTTTTCCGGTGTGACCGGACTGACGTCCTTCATCCGGTCGATGAAGATGCGGTTGCGCGTTAAAAGTTTGTGCATCTCCGTGATGACGTCATCCACCATGGGCATGTATTTGCGGCATTCATCCTCGAAGCCTTCGGGCAGATCGGCGCAGATGCCACCCACGCGGGCAAAATTGGTGGTGACACGCACGCGGGCAAAATTGGTGGTGACACGCCCTCCGCAGGCGGATTCGATCAGTTCGTAGCAGTACTCACGGGCTTTCATGGTGTAAAGGAAGAAAGTGAAAGCGCCCACTTCCATACCTGCCGCGCCAACTGCAGTTATGTGGTCGGCGATTCGGGAGATTTCAGAAACCAAAGTTCTGACGTATTCGCCACGTTCGGGAATGGTGACGCCTGCGAGCTTTTCCACCGCCATGCAGTAGCCGACGTTGTTAATGACCGGGCTGACGTAGTTCAGACGGTCGGTGTAGATGGTGGCGCTGTTCCATCTGTTATTTTCAACCGACTTCTCGAATGCCCGATGCAGGAATCCGACTTCCACGTCCGACCAGACGATTCTTTCGCCGGTGATACGCACCATAATCCGGACTATGCCGTGCATCGACGGGTGAGATGGTCCCATGTTCAGGAACATCTCTTCAACCGGAATCTCTTCTTCGAGCACTTCCGCGGTGCGTACGAATTCTTTTTCTGCTGTAGCCATGTTATTTATAATCTTCAGGGTTGATCTTGTGTTTGTTTCGGTTCAACAGCTTCGTCGCTGCGGCGCACTTCCGGTTTGCGCAGTTTCATACGCGGCTGGCGTTTCTTCAGCGGGTAATCCTTGCGCAGCGGATGTCCCTGGAAACCGTCGTAGAGCATAATGCGCGTCAGGTTTGGATGTCCGTCGAATTTGATGCCGTAAAGGTCCCAACATTCGCGTTCGAACCAGTTTGCCGCAGGATAAACCGGGGTAATGGTTGGCATGACCGGATCGCTCTCTTGCAGCTTGATCTTTAAACGTATGCGATGATGCTTCGGTATAGATACCAGGTGAATCACCACTTCGAAGCGCGGCTCTCTGCCGATGTAATCGACCGCCGTCAGGTCCATGAAGTGATCGAAGAGCGTCTCATCGTCATTCTTCAGAAAGGTCAGCACGTCGCAGATAGAGTCTCGCTTTATTACAACCGCAAGCTGGTCATGAGGATAAGCAATTTCCTCAATCGCTTCGCCGAATTTCTCTTTTAAACGATCTAAGTATGGAGGATTTTCCATGATTGTGAGATATTTCTATTTCTTTCTATGTATATCACAGAATAAATTCTCTAGCTCGCGCTTTTTTTAAAATCGATGAAGTGATTAAACAAATTTCTGTACCACAAAGGTTATTTTAGAGCATCTGTTCATCAATTCTCAAGAAGCCCCCTTCAGGGGGGTTGTACCGTTCGTAGACCCGTCCTTTAGGGCGGGGATTTCTTTGGTGAAATTCCTTGCCTACAGTTCGATCTTTCTGGTCTGAATCTTTTCCTGCAGTTTAATCAAGCCGTCCAGCACGATTTCAGGTCTCGGAGGACAGCCGGGGATATAGATATCCACCGGGATGATGGTGTCAATCCCCTGAACTGTCGCATAATTGTCATACGGTCCGCCGGTAGAAGCGCAGGCTCCGAAGGCAACCACCCACTTCGGTTCTGTCATCTGTTCCCACACTTTATACAGGACGGGCGCTATCTTATGAGATATCGTTCCGACGACAAAAAGCAGGTCGGATTGGCGGGGTGAAAATCTCGGTAATCCAGCTCCGAAGCGGTCGATGTCATAATGCGCACAGGCGACGGACATGTATTCCATACCGCAGCAGGCAGTTACAAAGGGGTATAAGAAGAGGGAGTATTTACGTCCCCACCCTAAGATCGATTCATATTTAGTGGTCATCGCCACACCGGGGATGCCCTCCGGTCCTATTTCCATTCCAGTACTCCCTTTTTGACTGCGTACAGCAGACCTGCCATGAGGACGCCTACGAAAATGACGATTGAAATATACGCGATAATGGACAGTTCCTTGAAAACCACCGCCCAGGGGTAGAGAAAGACGATCTCTATATCGAAGAGGATGAACAGTATCGCCACGAGATAGAATTTCACCGGGAAGCGGACGTCATTGGCGTCGCCTGTTGGTGTGATACCGCATTCAAAAGGCTCGGCTTTGACCTCCGTCATTTTCTTCGGCCCCAGGAACATGGCTATCGCCATCATTATGGCGACCAGAATGCCAGATGAGATCAGCATCCAGACAACGGGTGTAAAATCAGACGTCACGATTATTTCTGCTCCTCTTCAGCTTCTTCTTTCAGGAGTGGTTCTCCCGGTTCATGTTTTATCATGCCCACTAATTCAAGGAAACGGCTGATAATCGCATCCTGAATTTTATCGGCGTGTTCCGTATTCGATTTTTTCAGTACGATTCGTCCGCCTGCCATCAGATCATGACCTCCGCCGGCTCCATAACCTTTTGCCATGGTCGAAGCGACCACTCCGGCGTCGAGGTCGTCACGAGTGAAGCGGATCGAATAAACAATCTGGTCTTCGTAGTGCCCTATCACAAGACTACGGACAACCGATTCATGTCTCAGCAGGAAATCTGCCAGTTCAGCAACGGCATCGGGCACCGGAATTTCACCGAGACGGCAGACGACGGCATTGCCGAAGAGCCTGGCTCTTTTAATCCCTCTGGGGAAAAGTCTAAAGTAATCGCCCGGTATCTTCGCTTTTATGATGCTGTGCAACAACTGCCAATCAACCGAATCGAAGAGGGCAAAATACGCCTGACGGTCTGCATCGCAGATACCGCGGCCTAATTCCGCAGTTTCACTCTTTATAGCGTAGAACAGCGCGGTGGCGAGTTTGGAATCCCACTCTACTTCCTGCCTGCACAGGAATTCGACGAGAATGGTGCTGACCGCGCCATAATGCGGGCGAATATCGACAAAGGGGATATCCAGCGGTTTGCGCTGAGGATGGTGATCTATAACCGCAGTTACAGGCATCCCTGATGGCAGCGTTGAATTGCCTGAGCGAGGCTGCGCGTCCGCCATGATTACCGCATCCCATTGCTTATCGCCGACCAAATCTATGGGATAGAAATCGATATCGAGTTCAAGCGAGAGCGCCCGGTTTTCTGCGCGTCCAAGAATGCCGCCGATGGCGATCTTAGGTGTTGTTCCCTTCTTCTCCTTGATCAGAGCCTGTAAGGCAAGGCAGGAAGCTAAAGCGTCCGGGTCCGGGTTATCATGCGACGTCAGCAGAATATTGCCTTTATCCGGCAACGCCGCGAGGAAACGGTCTGATTGTCCGTCAGGATCCCAATCATGATCGGTTAAAAAAATAACTGCCGAATCCTTCTTAGGCTTCGATCTATTTGCAGCGACATCCGCCTTATTGACAGGTTTGCCGCTTGCTTTTTTATTGTTAGTCATCGGGTTGCCAGCCATTTATCGTCTGTTGAACGAAGCTTGGCTGAATATAATTTAGAGTCTTCAGTTAAAAAATTAAATATACAAAGGAAATTTGTCGATTTCAACCTCTTTTTGAACTTGTGCCCTTAACAATGCCCCTGATTTCACTTGAATGATGCAATGGTTATCAAGCTTCGAGAAAACGGCGGCTTCCTCACCGATACCCTATAGCCACATAACCCACCCAGTGATGCAGATTGTTGGGGGCGGTCACTCCGATGCCTTCGACGTCCAGAGATGCTTCGCTGACGCTCGTGCCGTAATCCAGCAAAGTCCCCGCCAGCAATCTGCCTTCCCCAGACTCGAATAAACGCGCAGCCACATTCAAGCCGAACGGCACCGAGAACCTGCCGCACCAGGTGATTCTGTATTGTTTCACATCCTCGGGATCAGTGCAACTGTGCAGAAAACCTCTAAGTTTTTCAATAGCAATCGGACCAGCCAGGTAATTCTCAGCCAGCGCAATATCCCGGTCAACTGCTTTTTGATAACCGGGGATGTCACACCCGAAATCAGCGAAATTACTGCCACCCCATCCGAAATCACCGTAGTGCACTGCATCGGCGGAGCAGATCAGCGCCAGGTCTTCGCCCAGTTTCCAATCGTTTTCACCTATGATACCCTCAAGCACGGCAGAAAGATCGGAAGCCAGCCTGTCTATGGTTTCCCAGTTCATGTATGGCACCAGAATCGAGACGATCTCCACGTCAGGATTGCCAGCCTGTAAAAAGGGCACAATCGCCTCCACAGAATGTTCCACCATCTGCATGTCGTTATCTATGACGAAATCCTCAGCCGGCAGCCGCTTCAATATCTCTTCCCGCAGATGCGAAACCTGCACAGATCCGTACGGTCCATGCCAGGTTTTATATGAATCGAAAATCAGGTAATTCTCAGCATTAAAATAGCGCGCTTTATGGAAGACCCCGAATAGTATGACCCTCTTCGCTTTAATACGCGACAGGAGGAGATGGTACAATCTGCCTGCGTAGCAATAATCATCGTGCGGGCAGACACCGGCGAAAAAAGCTGTCTCATCATCCCAACCGCAGCGCAGATCCAGCTTCTCCCGGGTTTCTGCTGCAGAAGCGGCACACTGCTTCATCACTTCATTCATCTGCATTGCTGTCGATGCAAATCCGACGACGTCCATCTGCCCGCGCTGATTTCCATGCGGCTTGATGCCGACTTCATCCAGGAGTTGCTGTACAGTTGGATCTGCTGCTCTGGCGGTTGAAAGAGCCACCAGAATTATAAGAGGTAATATCTTCATCGTTATTCACATTTAACTGTGTTCCCGTTGAAATGAAACAGACTGCAGAGAAAATTACAACATTACGGTTTTATCATTCATTAATGCCCGAGCTGACGATTTCGCCCGTCTCGTAGTTCAGCTCAGACCCCATCATGCTGTGCGGGATGGAATAGATCAGCAGCAATAGGATCGAAGCGCCGAGAACGAAGGCTCGCACATGTTTCCGTCTCATTATAGCGATTACAGCAATAATCCACCCGACCATGGCGATCAAGGTTTTGTTGTCCGTCAAGTCCCATCCCAGGGGGATGCCCGACCAGAACGATCCGAAGGCGAATTTCTGCACCATGGGTCCCATAATCATACCGCCGAGGAATAGCAATCCGACTGCCCAGAACGCATAACCGGCGGGTTTGCCGTTCTTGCTGATAGCTTCCAAACCAGCCCGGTTTGACAATAGCATCGCCGCAAACATCAGCAGTATATGCGGCAATAACACCGCAAATGGCACCGCTCCTTTGAAACGAATGACGGGGATCATGCCGCGAGGGAGAATACATATTTCATCACCGCGTTGCAGCCGGATGAAATATTCCAGCTTGCCTGCGGGAGGTTGATGTGGCAGAAAGGCTCGCAATGTGTCTCCATACCTTTCCATACGCAGTGACGCCGCGACTTCTTCGACATTGAAGCGCTTATAAACCAGAAATCCGATAACGTCAATATCGGGGATAACGATCTGTATCGGCGCGTCCATTTCACTCCCGTGAGTGCGTATCAGCTCGTATTCATAACTTGCATCAGCAATGGTAACTTCACCAGTAACAGGATGAGTCGGACCGGTCAAGCGCTGGTATCTGGCGGCGGCTAAAGTGATGAGCAGCGCGAGAATCCATAGAAT
>JALGVT010000015.1 GCA_025774555.1 candidate division LCP-89 bacterium | reverse complement strand
GATCTCCCCTGACGGCGAATCTTAGACAGGCTTTCTTCAACTAAGTGAAACAGCTCCGATTTCAAGATCATGATATCGTTGCAATCTTCAGCAAGTTCTGTCCGCCGATGCAAATGAGGAATGGATGACGGTGGAAGTACAGGGCTGTAATCTTCGCCTTTCGATTGACGATGCAGCGCCAGTCCTCTTCTCCCCAATACAAGTTCAAGATGCGCCGGCGAGACCTGCGCTATTTGACTGATAAGCTGAAAATTCAACTCTCGGAGTTTTACGTATGTTGGTCTGTCAACCGCCGGAAGTAGATGGACTCTGAAAGGCGCAAGAAAGTGTTGTTCTTCGCCTGCAATTACTTCGATAAACTCACAAGGCGGCGATTTCTTGCCTGCTACGCCGCTTACCAGCTTGTTCACTGCCAGTCCGGCAGCAGGAATTAAGCGCAGCTCTTTACGAATCTCCCGTTCAGCTTTTATGGCTATATCGCCCGCACTGCCGAAAAGGCGCGATGTCGAAGTGACGTCCAGATATGCCGCTCCGCCGTTACTCGGTTCAACGAAGGGGGTGTACTGATTTAGCACCTTAAGAATAGCAGTTTCCGCGCGACTATAGAGCGGTGGGTTGGGAAAGAGCACTCCCAGATCGCGGCAGAGCTTAATTGCTTCATTCAACCTCATTCCAGTGCGTATCCCCGCCTGTCTGGCTTCTCCTGAAACCATCTGCACCAGAGCCCGGGATGAATCCGGCGGCGCGATGACCAGTGGACGGTCGATCAGACCGGGTCGGCAGGCTCTCTCCACCGCGATCTGAAATACAGGAATCTGCAATGATACAATCGACCTTTCCATGATTCCCCCTGTTTCTGTTCGCAATTATGTCACTCTGAACGCAGTGAAGAGTCTCATTTTTATTTAAGCTTGCACGAAATGAGATTCTTCACCTCGCCTACGGTGGACTCAGAATAACAAAGCGGAATACTGCACATAGGTACACTCATAATATAATACACAAATGTGCACTTGTCAAGAGGAGATTTGAGATTTTTGGAGAATGTTTGTGATGGGGGTGAGGTTAATGTACAGGTTGCGTTGTCAGCGCCTTCTATGATCTAAATAAAAAGAAGATCACAGATCATCGCTGATGAAGCTGATCCCTCTGATATTTTTTATCTGTGTCATCACGGAGACCAGTGAAAATCAGTGGTTCTGATAAAAAGCCATCAGGTGTTTTTCCTTGATGGCTATAGTTTGATCAGATATCCAGGCTTGCCGTCTGGTGGCATGCTTTTGGTCCGTCTACTGACGGAACGGGGCATGTAAAAATCTGCGAAATCTATTAGAATCCGACCAATCCGTGATCTTTTTTTTGCCCCCCTTTCTTTTCAAGGGGGCTTGTCCGCCTCTGGCGGGGATTAAGGGAGTATCTGTTTATTGTTTCTTTAGATTGTAGGTCGGATTCCCCTGAATCCGACGCGTTTATTGAGAGAAGCTCCGTTTACGGGGTTGTTTATTCGTAGACCCGTCATTTATGGCGGGGAATCCTGATCAGATATCCAGATTCGCCGGTTCGTAGTATTCCCTCGGATGATTACAGGATGGGCATTTGACGGGCGGTTCAGTCCCTTCATGGACGTATCCGCAGACGCTGCATTTCCACTTAATCGGCTTTTCACGCTTATATACGGTGCCCTTCTCGACCATTTCCAACAGCTTCTTGTAGCGATCCCGGTGATGAGCTTCTATTTTGGCAATCTGCCTGAACAGGTTTGCAACTTCACTGTTTCCCTCTTTATCAGCTTCCTTCGCAAAGGTGGGATACATCTCGGATGTTTCGTAATCCTCACCTTCCATGGCGGCTTTCAAATTGGCAGCTGTATCCCCGATGCCGCCCAACCTGCTGAATTCATCCTTGGCATGACGCTTCTCGTTTTCAGCGGTTTCCTCGAAGATTTTCGCGATATAGTAGTAACCTTCTTTTTTGGCGACTTGCGCGTAATATGTATATTTGTTTCGAGCCTGCGACTCTCCGGCAAAGGCTGCTTTTAAGTTCTCTTCGGTTTTACTCATCATATTCTCCCTGTTTAGTTATAGCAAATAGAATTAACTTCTGCTATAATACGATATTATTCTTGCATTGTCAAGCAGATCGCATTCTAATATTTAACGCGTTTACGAGTATGTGTCTGTTGATATGAAACAAAGGCAATATCCCAAACCGAAGCAATGATAAAAAAGGCAAATAATATATTGACAATCACAGAGATAGGGATTACCTTACCAGAAGACGCACAATTCGAAAATCCAGCCTGAAACATAAGGAGAAAAAAATGAGCGAAGAACGTATGCTGACCATGAATGTTGTCTCGAATATTCTGACTGCATATTACTCGGCGAAGAACAGCTTCTGCATCGTCAACAACCGTGAGCCATCTGATGCAGAGAAGGATGATTTGTTGAAGAGAGTGCTCAGCATGTTTGAAAATCTGAGTACCAGCTACCTGAATGACATTCAGGAGATCGCGGCAAACGTCAAATAATATCACAAAAACGGATCAGTGGAATTCCCTTAACAATCAAGGAGCAGAATCATGGGCATCGATAACATGTTGAAAGGTCATGAGTTGTTTGCTTCATTGAACGTAGATGAAATTGACCGCCTGAGTGCTTTCTCATCGATTAAGGAATACGTCAGAGATGAATCGATCTTTACTTATGATCAGGCGAGTTCTCACTTCTATATGTTGATGGAGGGAACCGTCTATCTCCAACTCCCCGCCAATCCGCCTGAATTTAGTTTTGCAGTCTCAAAGATAGAAAAAGGAGAACTTTTCGGCTTGTCACCGTTGCTTAATTCACCCCGCTACACATCCACAGCGCGGTGTTTCTCGCCTGTTGAAGCTCTTTCTATCGAAGCGAAGCCTTTTCGCGACATGCTTAGAGAGAATTGTCCTGCGGGTTTGGACATAATTAACAACGTGGCTCGTATATATTTCACCCGCTATCTGAGCGTTTTACAAAGACTGCAGGACGTCGTCAGTCAGATATCGCTCGTGCGGTGAGGTAATTTTACAGAAGAAGCGTAGAGCTAGAAAATCCCCGGCTGTCATGACAAACTGATTAACCTTGCATGACAGACCGGGGATGCTTTTTCTTCTGCATTCTCATATTTTCCAAATACTTATTGTTTTGAATACTCGGATGCACTCCTCAAACCGGAATTCCCCGAATTTGCCTCTTCGCTGTATCAGGAGCGTATAGAGTTCAACACCTGCTTTATTTATTTTTAAAAATAATTAAAGTTATTCTTTCATGAGCCGATATTAAATATAGAAGGCGATAATTAAAGATGATCTTCAGGATTACTGAAAACTGATATAATAGAATATCCGAACAAAGGAATAAATTACACTTAAAGGAGAAATCTAAGTAACGATAATCAATTACACCTCTAAAACCTTTGTGCATAAGAAAAGCCCGACCTGTCAGTCGGGCTTTCTTGATCTGAATGATTATAATTTAGAATACTCTAATCCAGAAACCAGTAGTTCGGATTCCCCTGAATCCGATAACACTACAACTGGAAACAAAGCATATACAACAAGGGGCTGTAGCCCCTTGCCTGTAGCCCCTTGCCTTGTATGGTAGGTCGGATTCCCCCGAAACCGACGCATCCCTTGAGAGAAGCCCCGTTCACGGGGGTTGTTTATTCGTAGACCCGTCATTCATGGCGGGGATCCTTTCATTAGCAGTTCCGTCAGGTTCTGCGGCGGGTTGCATGCTTCTTGACTCGAATAGGACGAAGCATGTATTCTTCATGTTCTGTAATGCCCTGCGACGCAGTCGTGAGCTTGTAGTTCGGATTCCCCCGAAACCGACGCATCCCTTGAGAGAATCGGATTCCCCCGAAACCGACGCATCCCTTGAGAGAAGCCCCGTTCACGGGGGTTGTTTATTCGTAGACCCGTCATTCATGGCGGGGAATCTTGCAATGAACGTTTTGCATTTAATTCAAAGAAGAAAAATACTCATCATAGTCGATCAATTCTGCTTCAAAGACGCCCTCTTTACGATCGAGTAAAACATCCTTTACTAAATCCAACATGGTATTTTGGTAAAGCTCCATATCGGCTTGAGTGACGGTAGATGGGTCTTCCTCGAATGATTGTTCAATCTTCCATAATCTGTCCATCTGATCATTTCCCGTGAGCAGATGCTTACGGTAGATAATATGGACTGCTTTCTTCTGCGGATGATAGCCGATGAAATAATGATACTCTCTTCGTGGAGCTTCTATGCTTGGATCGACAAAATATTGATTCTTTTTTAAATCGCTTCTCCTGATGCAGCCCAACGTATAGGCAATGACGTCGCTTATAGTATGATCCCTGCTGCTTATCAAAGTGAATTCACCTTTTTCGAGGACGCTTTCACCACCGATCAAATCGACGGCGATCTGAGAAACACGATATCCTCCAGCTCCACAAAGGCATACGTGTCCTAAATAGCGGCTGACGTCGTTGTAACTCACTTCCGTGGTTTCCTTGCCCGGAGGGTAACTGCCCGCCAAAACCCCGTGATCGTAATGAAATGAAATTGCGGGAATCTGGCTGATGAAATCATAGTCAGCGTTCCAGGGTGATTCAGGGACCTCTTTTTGCGAGCATGATGATAACGTTAATCCAAGTGCGATTGTTAAGCAGATGGTGAGTGTTTTTTTCATTGCTGAGACCTTTATCTATAATAAGTGTAATTTAGTGCCTTGGGTTAGCATCCACAAAGAAGCAATCCAGCTACCGTATTCCTCAGTTATCCTCCGGCATCGAAAACATCGCATCATCTACTTGCAGGTTATGCTTCACTTCTTCAAAGATATAATTGCTCGAACCGCCTTTGCGGCTCATTGCAAACCGAAAGGGGAACATTACGCCATCGACTTCGCGGTAATCCTGCAATTCATTGTAATATCCGATCCGAAGGAGCAATCCAGTTTCAGCGTCAAAATACAAACCGTAGTGTGCGATGTTCAAATCAGCCGGTTTGACGACATAGACAATCCGATTTCCGATTCTTTCCTCGCCTTGCAGTTGCAGGTTGGGGAAGTAGTCTTGCAGGTGTAAAGCATTCTGGGGGTTTAGAAGCCAGGCAATTTTTGACGGTTTGATGCCGTCTTGCTTTTTAATGCTTTCAGAGTTTTGTTCCCAACTGATCACTCCGTCACAACCGTGACGCTCGATCCCTTGTAAGGTTTTCTCAAGCATGATCGACTTGTTCGGGATTTTTGCGTAAGCTTCAAAAGGGACGACTTCGTTGGGAGGAGTGCGCCAATGCAGGTCGTGTATCAGTTTCCCCTGACAGAAACGAGAGGTCAGTTTCTCGATAGCTCTGCGTCCACCCACAGCCTGAATGTATTTCTCTAGGATCTGGTCGAGTGAAGGCAGTGTATTGCTGGATTCAGCTTCCTGAGACACAGCAGGATTTGTGATAGAGAAGGTCAACAGCAGCGTAACAATCAGTGATAGAGGTAATACCTTGAAGCTCTTCATATTGAATCTCCACGGTTCGGATGGTGACTTCGGCTGGAACGAGTCTGCTTGTTTAATCAACTAAAATGGCGGGGGAGGAGTTCCCTTACTGATGGTGTAAATAAAGAAACGGCAGGAGTTTCCGCCTGCCGCTTAATAACCAACATCCAGCTACCAGCCACTAGTTACCAGCCACTAGTTACCAGCAACTATTCAGCTTTCTCATCGCATTCCCACAGACCGAAGGGGTTGCTCTCGGTGTCCAGGCAGATGACGAACCAGCCCATCCCCGGAACAGACGTCTTTTCCATGACGACTCTGCCGCCTGACTCCTTGACCTTTTCACTGTACGTATCGACGCAGTCCACGTCGATGTAGTTGACGGGGGCATGTTCCGGTGTCTGGCGTTTCATCATGCCGCCGTTGACGCTCTTGCCTTCCGGTCCAGTTGTGATGCCGTAGTAATCCATTTGCGGGAAATGCTCAAATTTCCAGTTGAACAGATCTTCGTAGAATTTCTTGGCTCGCTGCGGATCATCAGCGGGGATTTCAAAATGACAGATAGTAGGCATTACCTTCTCCTTTGACTTTGATTAGTGTGATTATTAGAACTGTACGTATGTGCACTTAATATACATACGTTCACTACTAAAGTCAAGAAGTTTTGCAAAAAGTTATTAGTGGTTACTGGTTGGTGATCAGTTGGCAGACGGAATTAGTTAATTACTTATCGGGCAAGGGAGATGTGCAAGGCATGTGGTGCAACAATGAAGGAAGGGGAAGGAATTAAGAAGAAGTAGGGTGGACTAAGCAAGTGAAACGCAGCGCAGTCCACACTTTTTTGCCCCCCTTATTTTTCTCAAGGGGGCTTGCCCGCCTCTGGCGGGGATTAAGGGGGGATCTGTTTGTTGTTTATTTAGCTTGTAGGTCGGATTCCCCGAATCCGACGCATTGCTTCAACAAGGGGTAGTTACCCCTTGTCCCTGAGAGCGCAAAGCTAAATCCAACCTGCAATCTACCCCTTCTTCTTCTGCATCCTCAACCAGGGATCTTTCAATGTAACGGTGCGGTTGAAAACGAGTTTGTCCGCGGTCGAATCCTCATCCACGCAGAAATATCCCTGTCGTTCAAACTGACAGAGGAAACCGGGTTGAACGCCATTCAGGTTCGGTTCGAGTTTACAGCCTGTTAGAACTTCCAGAGATTCCGGGTTCAGGTTACTGGTGAAGTCCTGCCCCTCTTCTACGGCCTCAGGATTCTCCTTGGTGAAGAGCGTATTATACAATCGAACTTCCGTATCTATAGCGTGATCTGCTGATACCCAATGCAGTGTAGCTTTAACTTTTCGTCCATCGGGAGAATTACCGCCGCGGGATGCCGGATCGTACGAGCAGCGCAACTCTATAACCTCTCCATTTTCATCCTTCACGACGTCAGTACAAGTTACAAAATAGGCATAGCGCAGTCTGATCTCCCGCCCTGGAGCCAGCCGGTAGAATTTCTTGGGAGGATCTTCCATAAAATCTTCCCGCTCGATGTATAACGTTTTCGAGAAGGGTACTTTGCGTGTGCCTGCTTCAGGGTCTTCGGGGTTGTTGATGGCGTCTAATTCATCGACCTGACCTTCAGGGTAGTTCTCGATGACCACTTTCAAGGCACTTTCAAGGGTCGCAGCACCGCCATGAAACGCGGCGCTGTTTTATTCAGGTCTTCCCTGATGCAGTGTTCGAGCAGCGCGAGGTCAACTATGCTGTCCTTCTTGGCTACGCCTATCCTGTCACAGAAAGCGCGTATCGATCCGGGTGTGTAGCCACGCCGGCGCAGTCCGCAGAGGGTCAGGAGACGCGGGTCATTCCAGCCGCTGACGTATCCTTCGGAGACCAATCTCATCAGCTTGCGCTTGGAGAGGATGGTATGCGAAATATTCAGCCGCGCGAATTCGATCTGTCGCGGGTGGAATACGCCGAGCTGGTCGAGACACCAGTCGTACAGCGGTCGGTGATCTTCAAATTCGATCGAACACAAAGAATGCGTGATCCTTTCAATGGAATCGGATTGCCCGTGCGCCCAGTCGTACATCGGATAGATGCACCAGTCGCAGCCGGTGCGTGGATGTTCGGCGTGCAGGATGCGGTAAAGCACTGGATCGCGCATGTTCAGGTTTCCGGCAGCCATGTCGATTTTAGCTCGCAGTGTTCTCGAACCATCGGGAAACTCGCCCTTTTTCATTCGCTCGAACAGATCAAGATTCTCTTCAACAGAGCGGCTGCGGTAGGGGCTATCCTGCCCCGGTTCGGTTAGAGTGCCGCGTGTCTGTCTGATCTGGTCGGCGCTGAGATCACAGACGTAGGCTTTGCCGTCCTGGATCAGCTTGACAGCCCACTGATATAACTGCTCGAAATAATCCGATGCGAAGTAGAGACGATCTTCCCAGTCGAAGCCCAGCCACCGAATATCTTCGGTGATGGCGTCGATGTACTCCTGTTCTTCCTTGACCGGGTTGGTGTCGTCGAAGCGGAGGTTGTATTTACCGCCAAATTCCTCTGCCATGCCGTAATTTACACAGATAGCTTTGGCGTGACCTATATGCAGGTAACCGTTCGGTTCCGGCGGAAAGCGGGTGTGAATTCTGCCGTCGTTTTTGCCTCTGGCGATGTCATCTAAGATGATATTGCGGATAAAGTGTGATTTTTCGGTTGTTTCGTTGGACATGTTTTCTCAGGGATTAGGGATCATTTGATATTCAGGACGTAAATATAAGGAAGAAATATTGCGAAGGCAAGCGGGAAGTTGGGGAGAAATTAAGAGCGCAGGTAGCTGGGACAGCTTGATGTCTCGGTTTAATCCAAAAACACTCGCTGTACAATATACCATACATATCTCTTGACTTCCACCCAAGCGCTGTATTATATTATATACAACAGCCTATCTCTATCACCAAATGTAATCCGCGTAATCCAATAAAATCCGTGTCATCTGTGATCCACTATTTTCTAACTCCTAATACCTGCCATATCTGGCGGACACACAGTTATGGCGGTCAAATATGTACTGCTTCCGTGCTTAGCGCACTCCAGGAAATCAGAGAATTCACTCAAATTACGACAAATCTGTTAATACAGGAAAGCAGCCTAAATAAAAAATGGGCGATGCTAACAACGCCCCGACTCGCAACCAGTAACTCGCAATCCGCAACTACTTTACCAGAGCCAATCTTCCCGCTTGTGGTTCACATAAAAGCTCCTCTACCGATGCTCCTCCCTTAACAGATCATTCACCGTTTTAACCGGATTCAGGATGCTGATCGGCGCTTCGATGAAGATCGTATTCCACTTAGCCATCGATCCGTTCCAGAGACCCGGCAGTTCCAGCGCTTTCAATTTTTTACCGTCTTTGGATTTCGTCGAAATGAAGCCGGTTTCCGGATCGACAAATTCGAGTAGATTGAAGGGGTGTCCCTGGTAATCCCTGATTCCGCAGGCTATGAAAACCGGATTGAAATGCGTCGATGTACCCAATATCTTGTTCTGTTCACTATCATCGTGATCGATCTGCGAGGTCTCCACGATCTGCTGTGAAACCGAGCTGTCTTTCTGCTTAATCCAGAAAGGACCGCCACCCGGTTCGCCGGTATTCTTCACCATTCCGCAGACGCGCAGCGGACGATTCAACCGTCCGGCGAGGAACTCAGCTTTTGCAGTGATCGACCAACCATTCCAATCGGGTTCGGGCAGAGTGATTGCGATGCGTTCTCGGCAAAATTCAGCAATCTTATCAATATCTTTGGATGAAACGTCCGGTTTGGTCAATTGCTTAATGCGACTGAATATTTCATCCTGAAGCTCGGCAAGGTATCCCACCAGCAGCTTGGAATAGTGGATAGTGTCAGCGATTCTATCTTCAGGAACGACATTGTCAATGTTCTTGATTAAGACGATATCGCCGTCGAAATCGTTCAGGTTTTCTATCAAAGCTCCATGCCCGGAAGGACGGATCAGCAGCGAACCGTCCTGATTGCGAAAGGGATTTCCTTCGAGATCACTGGCGATAGTATCGGTGGAAGGTTTTTGCGTTGAAAGCAGAACCTTAAGTGATGAATATTGATTCTCTTCGATCGCGCTCTTTAAATGTTCTTCAATCTGCGAAAAACATTCCTCAGACAAGGTAAAATGAACGCCTGTTTTTACATTACCGCCAAGATTGAGAAGAGAAGCTTCATAAAGCTGTTCGTCAAAAGGTGTGCGAATGTGGTCAGTATATCTGTGAAATGGAATCAAGCCTTTGGGCAGGAGGGCGTAATTCAACTTATCAGCGGCGAATAATTGCTTTAAGATGATCCTCAGATCACCCTTCTTGATAAGGCTGGCGATAGAATATCCATCATCATCAAGGCTTGCTTTCAGTTCATCATAAAAGGCGAAACGCTCGATATTTTCAAAAAACTCCAGCGCTGAGCCAGCATCTGTTGCTATCAAGCGTAACCCATCAAGCGTTATCTCTTCTCGTTTCCCATATAGAGTCAGCAGTTCCTTGAACATGCGCGTCGCCGCGCCCGACGCAGGGATAAACTTAGATACCCTACCCTCAGATGACGCGCGGTTAAACAACATCAGATATTTTTCAGCGTCCGTTTTGTTTATTACCTGGATGCCGTCGCCGATGGTGCAGGGTCGGTCGAGAATGGCATGAGGGATTCCGGCGCGCAGCGTATTTAACTGATCTATCGCTTTATCCAGCGATATGCCGTGCTTCTTTAGCTGCTTTAAATCAGCGGAAGTAAAAGGGTTGTTTAGCGGATTTAACTGCATTTTCTCTGTGTGGTAATGTCGATTCTCTGCTTGAAGAGAATTTTTACTGACAGACAGGAATGTCTGTCCTCCATCTGCGATGGGGCTGTCTCAAAACTGGTAATGTCATTCTGAGCCTCCCGGAAAGCCGGGAGAGCGAAGAATCTCTTATTTATTCCATGCTTAAGAATAGTGTGAGACTCTTCGCTTCGCTCAGAGTGACACTTATGCGACAACCTCTTCTGAATATACAGCGATCCTACTTAATCATCTTCATTTTGGCGATGAATTCATGCTCTTCAATCAGGATAGGTTTGGTATCCAGGATGTCAAGTATGCGCTGCGGCAGATACTTTTTGTTGATGATTGCCTGAATGACGTATTCATCGAACCAGTTGTTATACATGCTATAGAAACCGCCGTCTCCTACGTCGTTGCCCCAACTATTTTCGACTTTCCACTTGATCGGTTTGTCTTCAACGAGATCTACTCCGATGAAAACCATGGCATGATTGGTCGCCTCAGTCTGATAGAGCATTCTGTCAGCCTTGGTGAACTCGCTGGTAATGCCGTAGATATCATTATATTTGTAAAGTTCAGCGTTCATAATGCCCTGTCCGTTCTCGCGCTGTTCAGCAACGTCCGCTCCGAACCAGACAGGATCATCGGAAAGCACTGATTGCAGACAGGCGAGCTTCATATCCTCAATCGTGACATTGACATAGCCGGATTCGCCCACTTCGAAAATATTGCGGTCATTTTCGATGATATACCGGCGGTTCATTTCGCGGGACGGGTCGTTGCCCAGAACGACGTAGTCGTCAAGTTCGGCGGAGACATATTCTTCTGCGAAGGATTGCGGCGTATAGGTGGTATATACACTCACTTTATCTTCCGCCATCTCTTTTAAGGCTTCGGTTTCAGTGAAACCGCTGCCGCCGCCATTGGTGACCGCATTGATTACGCGAACCAGTTCAGCGGTTTTCTTCTCTTCATCGACTGAAGATTTGTAACGATAAGTGAATTCGGTCGGAGGCGTTCCGAGGTGGTAAGTCAGAATATGATAAACTTCCATCAGGTATTCTTCCTTTTTCTTGCGAAGTTTCTCAACGGAAGCGCCTTTATCGGACATATCTCGCAATTCAGCAGCGAATTCCCGAAGCTGATAGGTGATAATTCTATCCATCATGCGGGAGGTTTTAGTGCTGCGCGTTTCAGGCATAGCCGATGCCGGGACAACGCCGTATTTGTCGATCAAATTGGCGAAATATTCCCACCAGCCGCCATCGCCAACCGGATTGCCGAGCAGGCGCTGAAAATCCTCATCACGGACGTCGAGTTTGCGTCTCTCGATCACCTTTTCGAGGAAGGTATTCGCCTTCTCTATTTTATCCCAGAAGAAAAGGTAGTTTTGTGAGAACTCGAAACTCTGATCGTCGATTTTATCGATTACAGTGGGTCTTAAGATGTTCAAACCAGCGTAGAGCCAGCATCTTCCGGTGCTCTTCTGATCCGTTATTTTGCCGGTTTCAATTTCATGAGAGAAATAAGGGCTGTGATCTTTAAAGACCGCTTTGTTGATGGCGATATCCCTGACCGGATTGTGAATCACAGCGTCGATTAATCGCTGTGCTTGGGCGTCTGGCGCCGGTGTATCCTGCAATTTCGTTATCATCTCTTCAGTGACTGATCCAGCCACCGGTTCATCAGCGGCAAAGATAGCGCCCGTCATTAAAAGACAAAACGCAACAGTCAGCCATAAGCTTTTCATGTTTCCTCCGTATGGTTATATTAGCTATTATTTACGTTTTTTATATTTGAACTCGAATGGGACTGTTCTAAAAGTCTATTGACGGTCATTGCGAGACCCAATTCATTGGGTCGAAACAATCTCCAATGCTATAATATACATGAGTTTGCTTCGTCACTATGTTCCTCGCAATGACTTAAATGCTTTGTTTTGGGACAACCCTTTTTGAATAGGACACGACGAAGCGTATCCCTCCTGAGCAAAAATTCTGTGCTTCTATATTATGCCCAGCTCTTTCCCAACTTTCCCGAATGCTTCAAGAGCGCGGTCGAGGTCTGCTTTTTCGTGCGCCGCTGAAATCTGCACCCGGATGCGAGCCTGCCCTTTGGGCACCACGGGGAAGGAGAAAGCAATAACATAGATGCCTTCCGCTAACAACTTTGAAGCGAGATCGACTGCCGGTTTGGCGTCATAGAGCATGATGGGGACGATGGGATGAACGCCGGGTTTGATGTCGTAGCCAAGCCCGGTTAAACCTTCCCTGAAGTATTTGGTGCTCCCTTCAAGTTTATCGCGCAGATCGGTCGTCTCGGAGAGCAGATCGAGGACGGCTATGGTTGCTCCGGCTACCGATGGAGCCAGTGTATTCGAGAAGAGGTAGGGTCGGCTGCGCTGACGAAGCAGTTCGATCATTTCGCTGTGACCGATGGTGGCGCCGCCTGATGCGCCGCCCAAAGCCTTGCCGAATGTGGTAGTGATGATATCAACGCGATCCTGAACTCCGCAATGTTCGGGAGTGCCTCTGCCGGTCTTACCGACAAATCCGGTGGCATGGGAATCATCTACCAGGACGAGGGAGTCATATTTTTCAGCGAGAGCGCAGATATCGCTCAGATTGGCGATATGCCCATCCATTGAGAAAACACCATCTGTTGCAATCATGCGGAACTTCGTGGATTGGGCTTCCTTCAGTTTCGCTTCCAGATCATCCATATCAGCATGTTGATAGATGAAACGCTTCGCTTTGGTCAGCCTTATACCGTCTATAATGGAGGCGTGATTAAGCGCGTCCGTAATAACGGAACATTCCTGATTCAGGAACGGTTCGAATACTCCGCCGTTAGCGTCAAAGCAGGCGGCGTACAGGATAGAATCATCCATTTTAAGGAACTCTGCCAACTTGCGTTCCAATTCTTTATGGATCTCCTGCGTTCCGCAAATAAATCTGACTGAGGACAACCCGAAGCCCCAGTCATCCAGCGTTTTGTGAGCCGCTTCAATTACCTTTGGATGCGATGACAGACCTAAATAGTTATTGGCGCAGAAGTTCAGCACTCCCTTACCTTTTACCTGTATGTTCGCTCCCTGCGGTGATTGAATTACTCGTTCATCTTTATACAGTCCGGCGGCTCGAATGCCATCAAGCTCACCGGCTAAAAACTCTTTCATTTTACCGTACACGATGTTTCTCCTATATTGTTCAACAAGGCTTTAATTTAAGTATTGCTTTTTTAATTATCAAGACTCATTTTCGACTTTACTTAACGCTGCCCTGAGTTATTGGCGCTATTCTCATTTATCAGACGAGACAGTAGAATTGAACTTGTGAGGATTACTATGATTGTTATCAGAGAAACTGACGTCGATATATGATAGATATCCATCAAGAGCATCTTTAAACCCACGAAAGCTAAGATAACCGCCACGCCATGCTTGAGAAATCGAAATATTTTCATAATGCCTGCCAGCAGGAAGTAGAGTGATCGCAGCCCCAATATGGCGAAAACATTCGAGGTGATGACGATAAATGGATCCTGAGTGATTGCCAGAATGGCAGGTATCGAATCTATCGCGAACATGATGTCCGAGCTTTCAACGACTAAAACAACAATCAGGAGCGGTGTTGCCATTAACCCCGATTTTGACCTGTGAAAGAAACGATCTCCGACATAATCCGGTGTAACCGGCATGATCTTTCGAATTGCGCGCACCAGCGGGATTTTCTCCGGCTGTAACTGTTTATCCTTGGCGAAAGCCATCTTGTATGCGCTCCAGAGAAGCAGCGCTGCGAAAGCGTAGATAACTTCATGAAAATGATGAATCAGGGTTATACCAAAGAGCACAAACAGCATACGGAAGAAGATAGCGCCCATGATGCCCCAATTCAGCGCTTTATGCTGCTGACGGTCGGACACGCCGAAATAACCGAAAATCATGATGAACACGAAAAGATTGTCCACCGAGAGACTATATTCGATGACATATCCTGTGAAAAACTCCAGAGCTTTTTCCTGTCCCAGGAAATAGAGCACTCCGAAGTTAAAAATGAGGGCGGATCCAACCCACAAAAGAACTCGCTTAAATGCCTTCTTATGATGCATTGAATTTTACTGCTAATATTGGATTAAGGTTTAATTAACATTGAAATATGCGGAATTCCATCCTCATCATAGGGATCTGATACCGGTTCAAATCCGAGGCTTTGATAGAATCCTTCAGCGTTGACCTGCGCAGAAATTCTGATTCCCGCATGCGGAAAGAGTTGACTGCATTTATAGATACCCCTGTTCAGCAGGTCGCGACCCACACCAGTGCCGCGCACGTCCCGGCGCGTAATCACTCTGCCGATTGCAGGTTCTTTGTACTTATATTCAGGCAGCGTCAGACGAAGATAGGCAGCCAATCGTCCCTCTTCGTCAATCCCTGAGAGATGCCATGAATGCTGGTCCAGATCGTCGATATCAAGGTAAGGACAATTCTGTTCGACAATGAAAACCTCCTGCCTGAGCCGTAGAATATCGTACAACTGATCTATACTTAACTGGTTATACGCGTGCCAGTGATAAGTGATCTCCGGTTTTCGATCCATATTATGAAATGATTACCTGATAATGACGAATTTTCCGGTTGATATTTTGCCTTTATTACCGGGCGTCAAATCTTCCACACTGAAGAAGTAAATCCCGCTTACGACCTGCTGTCCGTTGCGGCTGTTCAGATCCCAGCTTTCCGAGTTCAGACTGGTCCATTGCAGGTTAGCGTCTCCGATAACGTTGATTTCTATGGATGAATGCGGGACAATCACAACAAGATCACCCGACACGGTATAAACGCGAATCAAGCACTCAGCCGGTAAATTGACGAAGTCTATTCTCCGATCGGTCTGCGGAAAGAACTGCGGCGTGCCGTCGTTCTGATTTTCCCATGACAGACCGCCTAAGTATGTCTGAGTATAATCAAGGTAGGCCCGATATGGATTTGGAACTACGGTAACCTGGTTATCTGGATTACCCGAGGGCGCGGCATAGACGGCATTGGCGTTCCTGGCAGTTTCCAACGGCTCCGTTCCCGATTTCGGATCGCCGTAATCGTATGACGTCACGGAATAATACCTGGGGAATCCAGGTTGTGCATTCTGAATGATAAAGCTATACGTTGAATCCGTTTCTTCGATTGCCTCCAAACCGGTGTTCTGTCCGAAGGGCTGGCGGTAATATGTCTGAAATTCTATCGTCGTATCTGCTGGCGCGCCAGTGCGCGTGTCGGGGTGGGTGGCAAGAGAGTCGTTAAGCGAGAAATAGGCGAAATCGACCACATCGAAGTCGGCTAACAGTTCGTAGTCGTTTTCCAAGCCGGAGTTCGATACATAAATTCGGTAGCCTTCAAAGTCCTGCGCTCCGGAGAATGGATCGTAGTATCCGGGGTCTTCGGCATTATTTTTCCAGTGCAGTAAAACGGCATCTTCCCTGAGACTGTATGAAAGTTCGGGAATGGGCGGCGGCGGTGGTCCTCTGAAATCGGGAATACCGTCCCCGGGATCCAGGACATTGTTGAAGCGCATATATCCGATATTAAGTTCGCCGTACCTGTCATCATAGATGAATTCAGGACGCCAAATTTCATCTTCGCCTTCATCAAGTTTTCCATTACGCTCTGTGCCATCGGGGTCAGGACCTCCGTAAATGCCCTGGTAAATGCCGAAGTGGTAAACGGTATCACCGACGTCTTTAGAGTACAAACCGTCTGTTCCGACGTCTTCGCCATACCAGCCATCGCCATTCGTGTCTATCATCTCATTGTCATAGACTCTCGCAGCCCAGGCGGAATTATAACGCAAATTGCCGAAGTTAAACTTGTCGGGATCGATATTGTCTGGATTGTTCTGGGGATCCTGCACCCGGTGGAAAGCGGCGCCTGCTATGTAGGCTACGGTCATGTGGAATTCTTCGCCCGGATTCAAGCGGTAAATGTCATTACCCAGATCATCAGTATGATCGTAAATTCCCAGAGGGCCCCAGGATATCATATAGCGCGTGTCATAACCGTTGGCGAGATCAGTGGCAAGGTCATTGTTCGCTTCGATTCTCCAATCATGGGTTTTCAGAATGATATCAGGATTTTCAGCGTCTCTGATTAGCTGCGGATTTGCCGCAATCCAATCGGCGTCGTTGACATAGACCTGATCGAAATCGAATTCGCCGTTGGAAAGCACGAAGTACTTGCGAGCATCTCCCACCGGCGTTCCAAAGGTGGCAGTCCAATCGCCTTCAGAGCCATCGTCTAACCACGCAGGTCCATAATCAAGGTCGGGATTGTCGTTTCGTATCCACCAGTTGAAAGAGGTGCGCAGGCGGGGGTTAGGGGCTCGAACCACGCGCACTCCGGTTACAGCAGGACAGGTGAAATCGGATCCGGATTCAACTTCCAGCGGTCTGCCGTCATTATCTGCAATCCAGGCGGTGTTGATGATCAGCGAATCAGGAATAGTCGATCCATCGGGAAGAATGCGGTCGTAATAGTACCATCTCTGGAAGCCGCAGATATCGTCGTCCTGCGGTCGGGCTTCTCCCTCCCAGCCGACGTCGCAGTCGATGTACAATCCGACGTAGAAGTTTTTCAGGAAATTGGAGGCGATATTGCTGATGGTATAATCAATTAAGATGAATTCCTGTGCGTAATTATACGACCATGAATAGGATCGTTGTTCTATGCGGATGCCCAGTGGGAAATGCGTTCCATCGACCACGTCATTCTGTATCCAGAACGATTCGGTAAGAGTATCGGTATAAACTGCTATGAAATCCTGTTCACCGATAGCTTCAGGATCATAGACCATGTCACCCAGCCGGTTGATCGAATTGGGGATAGAAGATCTTTCACGGATACCGTGTTCTTCAATCGGCAGCCCGCCCCATTCTCCCGGCTGGAACTCATGACCTTCCACCCATCCCGCGGTGCCGATTGAGACCCGTGGAAACTCGAAACCGCCTTCCTGAACGAGAGCGCCAACCCACAATCCGCCCTGATAGAGGTATTGTACGTCTGAATTGCCCGGATATTCGCACTGTGGAGCCCAGAGACCGGGGAATTCCGGGTCTTCAAAGGCTCGGGTGGAAGATTGCGCGAAGTTGCCGAAGAAACCCCAGTTGGTTACGGTCAGCCAGAGATTGCCTTTACGGTGAGTTCGGTTGGTTCGGGCAATGTTGGATACGTCGATGCCGCGCGGCGGGTTCTTGGGATTCCAGGGGGGCCAATCCTCTTTGCCTCCGGAATGGGACAGCCGGGGCAGAATCAGGGTTATTGCCAGAAAGCAGATCAGGAGAGTGGATCGCATACTATAACCGTGCCTCATGTTAGCGGATTCAAATCTGTCTTGTGTCTTATTAAGAAAATTGAAATGAATAGAATGATTTCAAGCGCAATAATTACAGACCACATCTGCAATGCGCTAAATCGGGTGATAAGGTGACCGGCAACAATGGAGTGATAGAGAACCTCAAAACGCGTGCCGACGACGAATCGCATCTGATCCGACAGATCCCTCGGCCAGTCCAGGCTGGTGCCTTCCACGAAACGCTTATAGTATTTGTTAATGATGAGGTCTTCGGTATAAACTGTCCTTATATTCCCCAGCCGAAAATGATAAGCTCTTCTGAAGGCGTGCACCAGAGCTTCTTCGTGAATGAGATTGTGCACTTTCGGCATTAAATTAGCCATTCTGGTTTTGCCTACATGCGGCGCTATTTCCGTTTTGAAATGCTGCAGATGATCGCTGTAGGTGATCAATTCCTCCGGTTTCAATCGGGATTTAATTATCAGATTCAAAGCCTCATCGTGAATCAAGTAACCGAACTGCGATATTTTTGTGCAAAAATAGCCTTGAACTAAAAGACAGACGGCAAACATGAGCAGCAACGCCCTGAATTCACGTCTGCCGCTGCCTCTCCATATTGCTGTTGATTTAATGCTGAAGGCGAGGATGGTAAGCGACATAGCGCCAGCCAAACCGTTCAAGTACATATCCCGTTGTTCACCCACGCGGTTTACTAAAAGTC
The DNA here is from genome assembly GCA_025774555.1 of candidate division LCP-89 bacterium. Lineage (GTDB taxonomy): Bacteria > Electryoneota > B3-LCP > B3-LCP > B3-LCP > JALGVT01. The sequence goes on along the minus strand of JALGVT010000015.1, from coordinate 43,209 downwards.
CCTGGATGGTTTCATCGACCATTCCGAAGAGGAAAGTCAATAAAATCGCAGCCGCTGCAAGTCCCCATCCCCTCAGATGCTGTTTTAAAGCTCCAAACGCAAGAAAACCCACCATGCCATATTCGACAAAATGAATCTGTTCAACGGGAAGCGTAACCCAGTGCTTCATAACGTAAAACAGGAATCCGAGAACGGCAAAAAGCGCGAAATAGGGGAGAGGTTTTCGTTCCTTTCTCCGAAATATCATCGTCACTAAGAATACAATCAGCGCGATTGAACCCGCGGCTAACGTAATAGTGGTAAATATTTCGTCGCCGTAATGCTCAACTAAATAATCACGCCAATCAGGGACAGTGCCGAGCGTCGCATAGATGAAACCTACCCAGGCAAAAAGAATAATCCATGATCGAAGTGTTTTTACGGAGGAGTTTCTCATCATAAAATATCAATCAATTTGCAAAGCGAGACAGTGCAGATACTCAGTTTCCGGCATAGCAGGCAATATCGGATGGTCGGGCGATTGCCGACCTTTGTAGAGAATCCTGCCTTTGCGTTGATTTCTTCTCAGGACGGATTTTATCATTTCTGAAAAAGTCGTTTCTTCCATCTGGCGCGAGCAGGAACTGGTTACCAGAATGCCGCCGGGTTTAAGGATCGATATCGCTTTCTGGTTGAGGTCGAAATAGCCTTTAAATCCCTCCTTAAATCGAGATTTGGATTGTATAAAGGAGGGCGGATCGAGGAAAACAACGTCGAAGCGTCTTTTCTTCTTCTGCATCCGTTTTATCTCTTCGAAGGCATCGCCTTTGATCGTATCGCAAATATCGGTGACACGCGCTCGCCGCGCCGCTTTCATAGCCTGCTCGAGAGCCCGGGCGGAGCTGTCGAGGAAGGTGACATGAACGGCTCCGCTTTTGGCAGCCTTCAAACCCCATGCCCCGATATAGCTGAACGCGTCCAGCACTTCCGCGTCTTTCGTGAACGATGCAGTGTTTTCGATATTGGCTCGTTGATCAAGATAGAGCCCGGTCTTCTGTCCACGTTTAACGTCCACCGGCAGGTTGATGCCCGCAAACTTAACCCAGAACGATTTATCCGGCACAGCTCCGGACATCAGGTCCGTGCGAAGTTCCAATCCTTCCAGTTTCCTGACTGCCGAATCGGATCGTTCAAATATCCCCTCAGGCTGATAGACATCCTGCAGAGCTTCGATAATCACGTCCCGCTGCTTTTCCATCCCTGCAGTATTGATGGATACCACCAGAATTTTACCGTACCTGTCAATAATTAAACCGGGCAGACCGTCCGATTCTGAAAAGACCTCCCGAACGGCAGCTTCGCCGGGGAAGATTTTAGATCGCAGTTCCTGAGCTTTAAGCAGACGTTCCTTGAAAAACTGAACATCGATTTCCATCTCGTCTAAGGTCAATATTCGGCAGGCGATCAGGGAGTGTGGATTGACATATCCCACTACGAGGAAACGTCCGTTTCGCATCGTTATACTGACGATTTCTCCCGGCAGATAATCTTTCAGGGAACTCTCCACCTGATTTGAAAAAACCCAGAGGCTGCCCTCCAGGATTCTTCGTTCCTGTCCGCGTTTCAGCTTGAGCTTTTTCATCTAACCAGCTCCGCGCTTGTTTTGGATACTTTAACTACATCAAAAATCTTGCGTAGGTTATCAAGGAGCGGTACAAGATTACTGAGTTTCAGTTGTGAACCCGCATCACTGAGTGCTTTGTCAGGTTGTGGATGAACCTCGATGAAGATGCCGCTGAGTGCGCCTGTAGCTGCCGCCGCTTGAGCCAACGGCTGAACGAAACTGCGGTCACCGCCGGTTTTACTGCTCCCTGGTTTCTGCACGCTGTGAGTGGCATCGAAGATTACCGGCACTCCTTCTCGAGCCATGACTACCAGAGAACGCATATCGACTATAAGATCGCTGTAGCCGAACATCGATCCACGCTCGGTGACCATGATGCCGCCTGCTTTTGCCGTTTCCGCCTTATTTACCGCATACCGCATCGCTTCGGGAGCTATGAACTGACCTTTCTTTATGTTGACCACGCGTCCGGTTGCAGACGCGGCTTCAATCAATGCTGATTGACGGCAGAGAAATGCTGGTATCTGCAGGCAATCGGCAACTTGTGCGACCGGATCAGCCTGTTCCGGAAGATGTATATCCGTCAGGATAGGAACTGATAACTCTTTCTTCGCTTCAGCAAGTATTTTCAGTCCTTTGTCAAGACCAGGTCCTCTGAATGAGTCATGCGAGGTTCGGTTTGCTTTTTCAAATGAGCTTTTCAGGATGTAAGGAAAACCGTATTGCTGTGCAATCTGTTTAATCTGTTCACAAGTTTCAATCAGCATGTCCTGCGATTCGATCACGCAAGGACCCGCGATTAAAATCGGAGGAGAATCTATGCTGACTGGAATTTTCCCTATCTTAACTCTCATCATCAGCTTTTCCCCTTTTTGAATTCAAGAGCGGCGCGGACGAAATCAACAAAAAGCGGATGCGGTGATGCGACTCGCGAGCGCAGTTCTGGATGATATTGCACGCCAATGAACCAGGGGTGATCAGATAGTTCGATGATTTCCACAAGATTGTTCTGCGGACATATCCCTGAGAATTTCAGTCCTTTTCTACTCAATATTTTGATGTATTTATTATTGACTTCAAAACGATGCCGGTGGCGTTCGGATACACTCTTTTTCCCGTAGATTTGGAAGGCTCTGGATTTCGGTTTAATGTCGCATGGATAAGCGCCCAAGCGCATGGTGCCGCCCATGCGTTCAATTCCCTCTTGTCCCGGCTGAAAATCAATTACCGGATGTTCTGCATCGAGATTCAGTTCCCGACTGTCAGCGCCTTCCATGCCGCAAACGTTGCGCGCGAATTCTACGACGGCGCATTGTAAACCTAAACAGATACCGAAGAAGGGCATGTTGTTCTCGCGGGCGTATTGTGTGGCATTAAGTTTTCCTTCAAATCCGCGTTCACCAAAGCCGCCCGGAATGAGGACGCCATCGAAAGAACTTAAAATTATGTTCTCAGGATCGTTTTCCAGATCTTCAGCCGCCAGCCATTCGAGTTCCACTCTGGCGTCATTTATAGCGCCGGCGTGTATAAAGGATTCGATGATTGATTTGTAAGCGTCCCGAAGTTCCACGTATTTTCCGCAGATGCCGATTTTAACCTTTTTTGACGGTTTCTTTACCCTGTCAACGAAACTCTGCCATTCGCATAGATCGGGTTCTTTAGTATTCAGTCCAAGTTTAGTCACGAGCTGCTGTCCCAATCCATTTTTCTCAAGTAGGAGGGGAACTTCATAAATCGATTCGGCATCTCGCACCTCGATGACTTCATCTGCGTTGACGTTACAGAAAAGTCCGATCTTTTCACGCAAATTACGAGTCAAACGCTTTTCGGTTCGACACATTAAAATATCCGGCTGAATACCAATCTCGCGCAGATCCTTGACGGAGTGCTGTGTTGGCTTGGTTTTCAGCTCGTTGGCAGCGCGTATGAAAGGAACGAGTGTCAGGTGAATGAACAGTGCGTTGCCTCTCCCGACTGCCAACCCGAATTGTCTGATTGCTTCTAAGAAGGGCAGAGATTCAATGTCACCCACAGTCCCGCCTATTTCAACGATCAGGACATCATAAGAGCCGTTATTTTTTGAAGCGGCGAGAATTCTATTTTTAATTTCGTCAGTGATATGCGGAATGACTTGAACAGTGCCACCGAGGTAATCGCCGCGCCGTTCTTTCTCTATCACGGTGTAATAGACCTGTCCCGTCGTGGCATTATTGACCTGTTTCATGTCCACGTCGATGAAACGCTCGTAATGACCCAGATCGAGATCGGTTTCAGCGCCGTCGTCGGTGACATAGACCTCGCCATGCTGATATGGGCTCATGGTGCCGGGATCGACGTTTATGTAGGGATCCAGTTTGAGCAGCGTTACAGAGAGTCCACGGGATTTTAAAAGCTGTCCGATAGACGCTGCGGCAATCCCTTTACCGAGTGATGAAACTACGCCACCGGTTACAAAGATGTATTTAGTCTTTCTTTTCATAGCGCTACGCGAACTTTATGTTGTTATCTGATATGTATTTTTCAGCTAATTGAATGTCCGCTTCAGTATTTATTCCAGGACCCGCTTTCTCCACGATCACCGCGCCTATGAAGCCGCCGTTTTCGAGATAGCGCAACTGCTCTAAACCTTCAGCTTGCTCGAGCGCTGAAGGTGGAAGCTCAGCAAACTCCATTAAAGCCTCTTTTCGGAAGCAGTAGATTCCCACATGGAGGTAATACGGCAAGTCCATCTCCAGGTTATGAACGGCTTCTTTCCCATGTCTGGCGGGAATAGGCGCTCGTGAGAAGTAGAGGCATTTCCCGTCGCTATCCAGCACTGCTTTTACATTATTTGGATCGAGGTACTCATCGTAATCTGAGAGAGGACGAACGATGGTGGTAACTCCAAATTCAGGATGCTCTTCAAGCAGAAGGAGCGCTTTGTCGATGATCTGCGGATCGATCAAAGGCTCATCGGCTTGAATATTGACGATAACAGGAGCTTGCATATCCCGCACCGCTTCTGCGATACGATCGCTGCCGGATTGGAATCTGCCCTGAACCAGGATTGCTTTCCCGTCAAAACGCAGAACGGCGTCAATGATTTCAGAATCTTCTGCGGCAACAAAGACTTCCCTAAGAGATGCTGAGTGGCTGCTGTTATGGTGTGTCCAGCAGATCATAGGAATGCCTGAAATCAGCGCCAGTGGTTTGTCGGGGAAACGAGAAGAGGCGCAGCGCGCCGGTATTACTCCGACAGCTTCGCCCCCAAAAGCAATGTGTTTAGCAACCAATTTTGGATTCATCTAACAACTTTATGGATTCTTAGAAGATACCCCCCGCTGTTTGTTACAAGTATTGCAAGACAGCTTTAACATTAGAGCAACTGCTTGATAATTTCAGTTTGTTCTTAGCGTAGGAACCTTCTGAAGAGGAGACCCCCCTTTTAATTAATCTCCTTCAATTTATTTACAAAGAAAAGCAATACGACAGTAGTATATCAGAGTTTATTTCGTATTTCGGCTATATAGCAGTTCATCGTTTTCTGGTTGGCACCAGACGCCGCGGTGTTTTGCGTAAAGGCGGGGCGGCTTTTTCAGCGTCGCTGCTGTTTGCTTTTTTCTTCGCTGGTTTCTTGCGACGTGGCTTCGATGAATCCAATGCTTCTTTACCTATGCTATTATCGACCCGCCCGGTGTATTCTGTGCGGAATTCCTCGATAATTTGCCGCATGACTTCCAGTTCGCCTCGTATTTTATCCGCGGCGCACATAGGATTCGATCCGAAGCATATATTCGCAATGCAGTAATCTTCACGCTCCTGACAGCCGACTCTACGCATGTAGTTTGCCGGCGGTTCCATTCTGTCGGTGATGTAATACGGCTCAATGTGCCTGCCCAGTAAATTGGATGAAATTTCAAATATCTTATCCCAGAGGAACTTCTGCAGAGTAACTAACTGTTGAGGACGCAGCGGATGCAATTTTTTATCGAAAGATTTCGGTTCCAGCAGGTTGAGATTGAGTATCTCCTGTGCTCTGGTGAAGTAATCCTTTATTCTCCCTCCGATTTGAACCAGCGAAAGGGGTTTGCGGAAGAACTCAAAATTGCCCTCTTCTAATTCTGTGCTGAATGTTTTAGAGACTGCATCACGGTCGGTTTTGCCGCTGAGGAAGATTACTTTGCCAATGTCGCTGCCCCTCTCTATCATCTGCTGTACCATTTCCGCGCCCGAAAGTTCAGGCATGACAACGTCAGTTATAATCAGGTCAGGATTCCAATCTTGAATTCTCTCAACCGCTTCATTGCTGCTGGTTAAACCGAGGACTTCATATTTTTCACGTTTCAGAAATTCATCCAGGGCGTTGACAATTTCTTTCTCATCGTCCACCACCATTATTCTACCAGGACGATCGCCTTCGAGGATGTGCACAGGCCAGGTCATTACTCCCTCTTCAAAATCCAATTCGGCGCTGCCTTCATCGCTGAATCTGTGAAAGTTGCGGTGCATCGGTTCAGTTGATGCAGCTTGTTCGACCGGCTCAGGTGATTGTGTTGATGATATTTCCTTAAGCTCACCGTTTATTTCTGAATAATCTTTACTTTCTATCTGTTTTTCTGCTTCTAAATCCTGCTCCTCCTCGTCTTTCTGCTCAGAACTCTCGACGGATTCTCCTACCGACTTATCGGGTTCCGGCTCAATTTCTTCTTGCTCCGGTAATTCAGATGTTACCTCTTCGATGTTTTCCAGATCTTCTTCTTGCTCAGATTCCGTTTCAATCTCTGGTTCAACAGGCTCGATCACCAGCTCTGGCTCTATCTCATCGGTGAGAATTTCTTCAGTCTCGATGTTTTCATCTAACGGTTCACCGTGATCGTCGGATTCCGCCTCTTCTTCTGCCCTTTCCGTTTCATCAGAAATGAGCCCTGCTTCACGCTTAAGCTCGTTGAGAAGTTCTGCTTTTATGACCTCTTCATTTCCACCCTCCATCATGGATGGGTATACCGTGTCCTCTGAGTCCAGCTTATCGCTATTATCAACTTCCTCTTCTTCGTACATCTCGTCCCGCTTAGAGGCTCGCCTTAACGTAATAAAGCCGATAACGAACAGAAGTATAATGAGAATCGGTAGAACGATGTAAAGCCAGTTAAACGTTCTTTTCTCGCCAGTATCTAGTTTCAGTGGCTCCGGTTCTTCTATACGCTGTGTTGCCGCCATCGTTTTTGCTGTGTCGATGGCTTCATAGACTGTTTCCTCAGTTGATCCTGTGTCTTCTTGATCTTCGATCAGATCAACAGCTCTTTCAGGTTCGGTTAGAAGTTCCTCGACGATTTCCTCACTGGTTGCCACCGGTGGCATTTTCGTCTCAGGCTCTGCTTGTATTACGACGGTCTCTTCAACTTTTCGATAAACATCTAGGACGACGCGATCGGGTTTATATAATTCAAAGTGGCGGATATAGAACGGTTCAGCTATTGATATCTGAAAGACAATCTTCCCATCGCTGGCGATAAAGCCAGTATCGTTCAGTAGATTACTTCTGGATTTTTTGAATTTCGCTTCAATATCTTTTGGAACTTCAAGAGACTCGAAGCGAATGGTAACAGAAGATGAGTCATACTCTATTTCGTAGTTGATGGGCTCATCGATTTGATAGACTAAGCGCGTGCGTTGGTCAGTTATGCCCAAACGGTAATCTTGAAGAACGGCGGCTTGGGTGTACGCACAGAAAACAAGTCCCACAATGAATGCCGCGGTGGTTTTTACCACCCTGACTTTACATGCAGATTTTAACATGTATCACACCTGGCTTATGGAATGTTGACACCTGTGAATATAAATGAATTTTACAACAAAAGCAAGTCAAAATCAATCACATCCTTAGAATGCCTGTTTTTTTATGTCAACATGGCAAGTATGCTCATGACTGGCTATTCCTCTTGACTTGTTCAGAAATAAATCCTATATTTCTATCGAGATATTTTGCCCTGGGTCTTAATAACAGGCTTAACTGTCTTATGAGTGATATTGCTTTATGGATTCAGCGTCTGGTCAATTTCGGATCTGCGCATTTCCCGCTGCCAGGGCTGCCTCTACAAGGGGAATCGCTTATAGTGCGCAATTTCCAGAGAAGCGACGAGGAGAAAAGACAGCAGTGGGCAAAATTCAACGATCCGTACTTGCGAAAGTATAATTTTAACCCACGAGGAACACTCGAGAACGACCGGACGTTTCAGAAGTTACAGGATCGAATCAGGCTTGCAGTCGATACTTTGCAAGGGGAAATGGTCGGTTATATCTCTTTGAAGCCGGTTAAGAATGATCCTTTTGCCGCGGATATCGGGATATGTTTTGATGCGGATTACGTCTCGAAAGGATTGGGACGTGAAGCGCTTTCTATAGCGCTACCTTGGGCTGTAAAGACACTAAACCTGAAGCGCATCATCCTCGAAGTAGATGCGGTCAATCAGCGAGCGGTTGAACTGTACAGATCATTTGGTTTTTATGTCATTAAAGAACGATGGCAGAAGGAAGATAATCCCGTCTTAACAGAAATTATGGAAAAGAATAACATCTCCAGATATATCAGGAAGCGGAAGAATCAAATAGAAATTCTCGCACGGAGGATGGAATGGATATCAGAATAAATAAGCGTCTGTTTGTCAGTTTGCTATTAGCTGCTATTATAATGGCAGCAAACGGTTGTATCGAGCACCGTTTCCTCTACCGCTTCGACAAAGCTGGAAATTGCGATTTTGAATACTCTGCACGCGGCGACAGTATAGATATCTACGATCCTGCGGGTTCTTTTCCAACTGAGCCGCTTTTCAATGTAGTAACGCGCACTGAAGTAGATTCCGCCGGCACCGAGACACATATACTTGAAGCCAAGACCAGAATCAGGGGCGATTCCCTGCCGAGGACTCTCGGTCTGCGTGAAGTTCCCTGGACGGAAGTCTTTCTCAAGCATCCTGCGAAAATGAAAGTAACTCCTCTGTTTTTTGTTTCTATATACAATTTCAATGCGGTTTATGAGGGGCGAGACCGCACTGATATCGAAGGCGAGCGTTGGAATTATATTCCTGAGGAGTGCCGCGTCCTGGAAACCGAAGACGACACCTCCAAGACTACAGAAGAGAGAAAAATCCTCGAAGAAAAATATGCCGCCGGTATGATTATCTGGAATACCGAACGATATAAACTGCGCATGCGTGAAATAATTGATAGAACCTTAAAGCGTCACCCGGACATAGAAATTCAACAGCAATGGATCGATGCCGCGCTTTCGGAGGTCGATTCTATGATACAAACCTTTGCTGCGGATATGGAGATCAAAGAGCTTGACCTCGACAACCTCGAATGGTGGAATGATCTGTCCCCGCATGCAAATCTGATCATTGCAGAAAACTTGAACTTCATCGGGGATACCACTTTAAAATCGGATATCATTCAGATGGGCGAACTGCTGGAAATGCGTCATCAGGTTACGGAAGATCTGATGGATGAGTCATTCGACGTCAGGGTCGATCTACCGGGCAGAGTTATCAGCGATAATTCGGAATTAATGGAAACCGGAGTATTGATCTGGCGTTTTGACGGAGAAGAGTTGACCGACAATGATTATGAGCTTAAAGCGATGAGCCTGTACATTTACGGCGAAAGAATCGTGGGTTTCCTGGTCCTTGTGTTGGCGGCTCTATTGGCTATCAGACTTAAGAAACCAAAGAAGCAGTTGACGGCATCGTCATCTGATCTGCCACAGGCGCATGACTCAATTCCACCCACCGGGCATGGATAGAATTACCGTGTATATCTTGTGGATATGCTTTTATGATAAAGTGATACATTACCTTATAAAATAAGCAGAATGAAACAACTACTGGACATTGCCGTCGAGGCTACGCGCCTCGGCGCTTCAATTTTAAACGAACATTTCGGGAAAATCAAAACTGCCCAGGCGGAAATCAAACGCGCCAACGAATGGGTGTCCGACGTGGACCGCATGAGCGAAGCATCCATGCGGGAATTCCTGCTGAAAGAGCTGCCCGAATCGGACTTTCTGGGCGAAGAAATGGGGCAGAGGGGCAGCGATTCAGAATACCGCTGGATCGTCGATCCGCTGGACGGGACGACCAACTATCTGCAGGGTTTTCCCTGCTTTGCGGTATCTACCGCGCTGGAAAGATGCTCAAGCAGTGCTGAATGGGGTGAAGTTATTATCGGTGTTATCACCAATCCGTTGACCGGCGATCTTTATACTGCCACAAAGGGACAGGGATCGTATAAGAATGGCGAGCGTATAAAGGTAGGGCAGAAGACGGATTTTTCGATGTGTATCCTGGCGACCGGATTTCCTTACATGGATAAGCGCGATTCCGGCGCCTGCATGAGGATGTTTGAAGAGATGATGTCAGCCTGTTCGGATATCCGCCGACCGGGCGCGGCGGCTTTAGATCTCTGCTGGCTGGCGGAAGGCGTTTTCGATGGCTTCTGGGAGTACCGCTTGCAGCCGTGGGACATTGCCGCCGGAGGGTTGATAATAAAAGAAGCCGGTGGAATCTTCACCAGCTTTGAAGGAGACGATAAATATCTGTCACAGGGCAATGTGGTGGGAGCTAATCCGCACATTCACCCGGAAATGCTGAAAATAATACTAGAGACGGCAAGCGGCTGATCATTTACCGTTTTCGGTCTTCTCGTCGCCGTTATTCAGGGCGTTCTCAAGGTCTTCCTCTTCGCCGCGGAGACCTTTTTTGAATTCCCGCATGCCGCTGCCCACGCCCTTCATCAGTTCGGGGATCTTCCTGCCCCCGAAAATCAGCAGAACTGCCACGGCAATCGCCAGAATTTCCCAGTGTCCTAAACCCAAAACATCCTCCTTTTTCCACAATCTACACTAATTAAACGCCTAAATCAAGAAAAATCTCCACAATGTAGTTGCTGTCGCGTGGAATTGGTCATTGCCCCGTAGGGATGCCTATGGCACGAGGACGCCGCAGGCGGACGAAGCGAAATATCTCTATTGGTTCACGTTTCCGTAAAACGAATGTATTGAGATCCTTCACTACGTTCAGGATGACAGTATAGGTAGCATCTCCTCAGGCATGTCATTCTGAGCGAAGCGAAGAATCTCATACCGTCATTCCCGGCTCCGACCGGGAATCCAGTGTTTTTGAGCCCCGTTCACGGGGCTTGTTTGTTTGTAGACCCGTCATTTATGGCGGGGAATGGGGAATCCCTATTGAATGTTGTGGGCGTCTGAGAACTCTCCTTATCCAGCCCTAAAGGACGTGGGCTGCGAATATGGTTGGTAATCACCTGAAGAGACCTTTGAAATATTAGAGAATTTATACTTGGTGTCATTCCGGGCTCCGACAGTCTGTCCGAGAATGTAAATTTGTGTGCCGTTGCACGCCCTCGTGCGACGGAATAACAAGTACTTAACTGTCAGACGAGGGCGTCTGGCAGCACGTTTTCTGTATTCTCGGACAGACTGCTCCGATCCGGAATCCAGAGGGCACGCCACGCCGTGCCCCTACAGGAAGAAATCCTCATCTGCAAGTTTCTGAAGTAAATGTAAGGCGGACTAAGAGAAGTGAAACGCAGCCTTTTTCATTTTACCAAGAAACCCACCGCAGAGCTGTGGGGCACCACGGCTGTACATGAAATTTTCCGAGACAATCCATTGGCTTCAGCCAATTGACCCGAAAGTCGGGCGTCGGATTTCAATCCGGCGGCTACATTACTGGCTGTTTTCCATGGAAAAATAAACCCACCGCAGAGCTGTGGGCAGGAAAGAAGAATCTCATACTGTCATTCCTGCGAAGGCAGGAATCCAGTGAAGCGGCAACGGATTGCCGCTATGGATTCCGGGTCGGAGCCCGGAATGACAATAATAGACTACCTCAACAGCACCATCTTCTTAATCTCTTTAAACTGATCCACCTTCAGTTCCAGCAGGTAGATCCCTGATGATACAGGCTGATTGTAGTCATTTATGCCCGCCCAGCTAACATTATAGCCGCCTGGACGCAATTCTTTCCCTGTGATTAATCCTTTGACTTTGCTACCTCGTAGATCATAAATATTCATATTTATTAGTGACGCCTTCCCCAGTTCAAAATGGATTGTAGTGGTAGCATTGAACGGATTGGGATAGTTCTGATCCAGCTTAAACCAGCCGGGTCTGTGCGGAAGTTCACCCGGCTCCACCGGAGCCCCGTAGTCGATCCATTCTTCCGGGCGGGTGTACAGGTACACTCGCCCTTGGAAACCGCCAAACCAGTATTCAACGGCAGAAACTAACAGTTCATCGTACCCGTCACCATTCACATCTCCCGAAGAAAGATAGGATCCAAAATCATTATAAGAAGTGCCATCAATTAACGAGGCATCAGGCATGGCATTGAACCAGGGGCTCCCCAAGTAGATGTAAACAACATATATACCCAAACCTCCTGTTCTTAAAGCAAAATCATCAATGCCATCACCGTTATAATCTCCATGAGTTACGTAGCCAAAAAAAGAATGAAGTTCACCCCAGTAATCCTGTATAATGAAGTCAGGAGTATCATCGATTTCTGCTCCACCGAGGTAGATATAACCATAATTACGCGAGCTATCCGGCATCCACCAATCAATAATAAAATCGTCATAACCGTCGTCATTAATGTCGCCTACCCCCCCCCCCCATAAAAGCTACGCTATTATCTATCTCAAAATCCGGTATGGTATCCATCGGGCTGCCCCCGAGGTAAAACCTGGCGTAATTGTAGTTAAATATCGTCAAAATATCATCAAATCCGTCATTGTTGATATCGCCTAATGGGTACAACCTGTCGTCGTACCCTCCTCTTGTCCAATCCGGCAAGGTGTCCATAATCTCCCCACCATAATAGATCTCTATCTGGTCATCAATATCAGTCCAATATGTATTCTTCATCATGAAATCCGCCCAGCCATCGCCGTTTACATCGCCACAGCTATCTAGATAAGTTCCGTAGAACATCATACTCTCTACTGCATACATGTCCCAGTCTGGAATCGTATCCATAGGATTTGAACCAAAATAGACATCGAATCGTTGGTTATGATATGTCTCATCGTACAGCTCGCTAACTCCTAAATCAGGTAAACCATCGTTATTCACATCACCAAGATTAGAGAACCAATGTCCGTATTCTGTTAGTGTTGTATCTCCCTGAACGGTCATAAAAGGATCTGTGGGCCAATCGCCATCATATTCATACCAATAGATCTTGCCATGTTGCTCATTCCATCCATAAGCGCTTATAACAAACTCATCCATTAAGTCACCATCAAAGTCACCCATATCGGTTCGGTAACCGAAATAGTTGTCATACCATTCGCCTGTGTAAACACCTACCTCGGTCATTTCGTTCAGGGCGTATGCTGGAGCTAACAGCAGAGCAGTCGCTATTAAAATTATAATCAGATTCTTCATATTCACCTCACCAAAACCAGTTTTTGGATTTCACTATACTGATCCACCTTCTGTTCCAACAGATAGATGCTGGAAGAGTAAATGTAGGGTAGACTAAGTGCAGGCGAAGCCGAAGCGTACCGAAGGCACTCCTATGGAGCTGTCTACCATTTAATGCCAACCGCATATACACAACATAACCCTTGACATCACGCAATATATGTATTATATTATATACATGAGCCTGCTTATTACACCAAATCAAATCAGCGCAATCTAATCGAAATCCGCGCTATCCGTGATCCTATTGTGGGTTGTGTTGGGTCCTGCTCCGAAGGAGTGTGACCCGACACAGAGCCAGCTTCAGGTCATCATTTCATTAAGGACCTGACGCAACAGTGAATAATTGTGTTATATTATATACAATAGCATAAATCTCACACCAACTTTAATCTTTTAATCCGTGCAATCTGTGTAATCCTCGTAATCCGCGGTTCAGACAATTTTAATCCTTGTAATCTGTGTCCCGAAGGTCCATAGGACTCCAATGGAGGATGCCTACGGCACAATCTGCAGTTCAGAAACTAATCCCTAACCCCCATCCCCTGATTACTCACGACACGATATAGTGTCGTCAAAAAATGGGCGACATTCACTCACGGTCTCCTGTTCTCTGTTATCGGTTATCGGTTTTCTGTTCTCTGTTCTCTGTTATCGGTTTTCTGTTCTCCGTTCTCTGTTATCTGTTCTCGGTTCTCAGCTTTTCCATCACCTGCCTCATATCTTCCGGGTATTCGGATTCGAAGCGCAGCGTTTCGCCGGTCTTAGGGTGAATGAAGCCTAAAATTCCTGCATGTAGCGCCTGCCTCGGCAGGATTTCAAAGATTTCAGCTACGAAATTTCGCTGAGCGGTGGTCAAAGGTCCCAATCTTCGGTTTCTGCCGCCGTACTGCGGATCGCCTAATATCGGGTGTCCGGCATGCTTCAGGTGGATCCTGATCTGATGGGTGCGTCCGGTTTCAAGCTGTAGTTCCAGCAGCGAGAAGAGCTTGAATCTTTCCAGCACTCGGTAACGCGTCGCCGCTTCCTTGCCGCCCTTCACCACATCGAAGAGCTTGCGATCTCGTTTCATTCTGCCCAGCGGAGCGTCGATGCGTCCCTGCGGCGGCTGTACGTCTCCCCAGGCGATGGCGTTATAGATTCGTTCGGTGGTCTTCTTCTTGAACTGCTTCGCTAACCCGGCTAAGGTTCTCTCTTCCTTGGCGACCACCAGCAGACCGGAGGTATCCTTGTCTATTCTATGCACTAATCCCGGTCGGTATTCACCGCCGATGCCAGCTAAATCTTGGCAGTGATAAAGCAACGCATTGACCAGCGTCCCGGATGGATGCCCGTGAGCGGGATGCACGACCATTCCCGCCGGCTTGTTGACCACAATTAGATATTCATCTTCGTAACGGACGTCCAGTGGAATATCTTCAGGAGTCAAGGGCGATGGTTCCGGTCCCGGCAGGCGTAATACGACCTCTTCGTTCATGCTGACCAGGTAGGACGGTTTAACAATCTTACCGTCCAACGTAACCAGCCCTTCATCCATCAGCTTCCTGATGCGGCTGCGGGAAAGGTTGCCGATCTGGCGGGCTAAATAGCTGTCCAGACGCTGATCAGTCTGATTGGTTTTAATGGTAAGTTTTATCTCGTGGTATTCTTTGGATTTGCAGGAGTTAACGGAAAGCGGGGGAGAATCAGCGGAGTATTTTCGGTCAGCAGAAATCACGAGGATATCGATGGTTAAACATCGGAAGCAATCTCAGGGGTATCTGTTTTTTGCTTTTTGGAAAACAGCAGATAGACGCACCAGATGGTTACGCCCACGGATACGGCGCTGTCAGCGATGTTGAAAACGGGCCATCTCTGCATAATAAAGTCGGGGAAATCGCTGTCGAAGAAATCGGTTACACGACCGAATGCCAGACGGTCGATCAGGTTGCCGATTGCGCCTCCGAGGATAAGAGCCAGAGAGAAGCGGACTGTTTTTGGATGTGTGATGGAATGGGGGCGGTCAGAGGTGAAGATCAGGTAGAGTAGGAAAAGCGATGCGATAATACTGAAAAGGCTCAAGAAAATAGGACTCCCAGCATGAAATCCAAATGCAACGCCGCTATTTTCTACATGCGTTAAACGGAAAAACGATTCACCCAGCACAGGGATATTTTCTCCCAGGGGCAATGAGCTGCGAACCCACAATTTGGTGAGTTGATCCAGCAGAATGACGATGATGGTTGGCCACAAATAGACCAGATTTCTGATTTGCACAATGCTATCGTTCAGGTTTTATTGGTCTTTAGCCGCCATTCTCTTCTTTTTTCTGCTTACAATTGACGCAGAGTTTAGCAGTAGGGACTGCTTCAAGACGAACCTTTGAGATCGGTTCTTTACACATCTGGCAGTAGCCGTAGGTACCTTCATCGATCATTTCCAAAGCGCGGTCGAGATAACTGAGGAAGCGTCCTTCCCGGGATGCGAAGAGGAATGCTTTTTCGCGCTCCTGCGCGTCAGTGCCTTGATCTGCCATGTGAAAAGAGTAAGTCGAGTGTTCACCGGTATAATCCTGGTAAGACTTTTCCAGTGAAGTCTCCTTCAGATAGCCCAGCTCATCCAGTAGTTTGTCCCTCTTTTCTATGATAAGTTTCTTGAAATGAGGGAGATCCTTCTTACTGAAAACCTCGGCTTTTTTCTTTGTTTTTCCCTTTGGCATCATTTTCTCCAACTAACTCGTTTCTACCTTTTCAATTGAGATATATACATCAAAACCATCGATTTTTTGTGATATTAAGTCGGCATTTTGTGAACGTTCTACTTTCTTGACTTCAGTCGCCAGTGTTTCAGACTTAATCCAATCAAGCTGTGATTGAATGGCTCGATCCAATTCACCGTCAGTATGGTAACTCAAGCGAATACGGTCTGCCACATTGAGATCGGCATCCTTGCGCATATTCTGAATCAAGTGAACCAGTTCGCGGGAACGTCCTTCGTCAATCAGATCATCGGACAGCTTCAGATTTAAGGCGACGGTTACGCCTTCAACTTCACTGACCGCCACGTCTTCAGGAGCAGCGCGATCAATGATAATATCCTCGGGAGCCAATTGAATGTCTTCAACGTCGATTGCAAAGTTGTTTTCAAGCTGCCTGATCTGATTCTCGTTTAAGCTTCTAATAATTCCGGCGGTATGGTTCACGTTCTTGCCGTATTTCGGACCCAGTGTCCGGAAATTCGGTTTAGCCTTGAGTTGAATCAGTTCATCATCCCCACTCAGAATGCACAGGTCTTTCACGTTCAGTTCATCGAGGATCAGTTCCCGCAAACCATCGACGTTCGTAACTGCACCATTGGGGATGACCACTTTGATGTCCTCCAGCGGTTGGCGAACTTTCACAGAATGTTTCTGGCGTAGATCGCGCCCGGCGCGAACGATCTTACGGGCAATATCCATTCTGGATGCGAGTTCTTCATCTATTTCATTGAGAACAGGTTGGGGCCATTTTGCAAGATGCACCGATTCCGGAGCAGACTTATCAATGGAACGCACCAGATTCTGATAGATTTCTTCGCTGATAATCGGCATAAAGGGCGCTAATAGCAATGAAAAATCCTTCAGCGCGCGGTAAAGAGTAGCGTAAGCATTCTGCTTATCCTGATCATCCTCAGATTTCCAGAATCTTCGTCTCGAGCGGCGGATGTACCAGTTCGTCAACTGATCGAGGAATTTTGTGCAAGCCCAGGCTGCAGGCGCCACATCATATTTTTCCAGTGAACTGGTTACGTCGCGATTCAGCCTGGTAAGCTCGCCGATAATCCATCTATCGAGTGGGTGATCGGAAGGAGTTTCTTCAGCCGAAGGAGTCCATTTATCAACATGAACGTAGGTAATAAAGAACGAATAGGCATTCCAGATTGGCAGCAGCATATCGCGGACAGACTCGCGCGCTTGATCCAATGAGAAACGCTTTACGTTCCAGGGATTAGAAGTATAAAATGACCAGCGTGTGGCGTCTGCGCCCAGTTCATCGAAGAGAATCGAAGGATCGATTACGTTCCCCTTGGACTTGGACATCTTCAAACCCTCATTATCGAGAACCAGTTCGGTGCAGATCACATTTTTATAGCATGACCACTGGTCTTCGGGGAGGCCGTTTTCCATACCGAAAAGGGTTGACGTTGCCAGCAGGGTATAGAACCAGCCGCGAGTCTGATCGATTGCTTCACAGATGAAATCGGCAGGGTATTGTTTATCGAATATCTCCCTGGATCCGGGTGTTGACGGATAGCCCCACTGACCTATGAACATCAAACCGGCATTGAACCAGGAATCCAGCACGAAGTTCTCACGAGTCATGGGTTTGCCGCATTCGGGGCAGGGGATATGCACCCGGTCGATCAAAGGTTTATGCAGGTCGATCTCACCGATTTTTTGGTTGAACAGAATTTTATCGACATCTTCAATCGCCGATCTTCGCAATTCGTCCAGACTACCGACGCAAAGTTCACCCTGACATTCAGGATCGTCGCAAGTCCAGAGCGGCAGCGGGCTGCCCCAGTAGCGTTCCCGGGTAACGTTCCAGTCAATGGTATTTTCCAGCCAATTGCCGAATCGCCCCTCTTTGATGTGTCCGGGCTGCCAGTTGATATGAGAATTGGCTTTAAGCATCTCATCCCGATACGAAGCAGTTCTGATGAACCACCCCGGGCGGGCGAAGTACATCAATGCGGCGTTACAGCGATAGCAGAAGGGGTAGGAGTGTTCGTGTTTTTCCTTTCCAAGCAGCAGGTCTCGTGAATGAAGATCCTTGAGTATATCTATATCGAGGTTTTCATCCTTGAAATAACGCCCGGCGAACTGTCCCGCACTATCTTTGCAATAGCCGTCTTCATCGACATTTTGAACCAGTGGGAAACCGCCCTGCCGGATCAGGCGGAAGTCATCTTCACCGTAAAGAGCCAGATGCACTATACCTGTGCCGTCTTCAGTGGTAACGTATTCATCAGCCAGAACGCGGTGGGCATACTTATCTTCCTGCCAGTCCCATAGCGGATAGTACTTCATTCCCTGAAGATCTCTGCCCTTTTTCGTCCAGACGATTTCATATTCGCTTAGCTGCTTCTGGTATGATTCGAGTCTTTCTTTTGCCAGAATGATCTTTTGTCCAGCTTTGCCTCCCGACGTATCTTCCTTCAACTGGACGGCGACATAGTCGATGTCAGGTCCCACGGCGAGAGCAACATTCGATAGAAGCGTCCATGCCGTAGTCGTCCAGGCGGCGAAGAAAAGGTTTGCTTCGCCTGCGACGGGAAACTTCGCCGTCAGGGTCAGGTCGGTAACGTCTTTATACCCTTCAGCCACTTCAAAATTGGAGAGCGAAGTGCCGCATCTGGCGCAGTAAGGCAGAATACGGTAATCTTTATAAAGAAAACGCGGGCTTTTACCATTTATCTGAGCTTCAGTCTGGTCGGGCTTTAATTTCTTTTTCCAGGCGAGTTTCAGAAGATACCAATCAGACTGGATATAGTCGTTCGTCAAGGTCATGTAAGGATTATCCATATCCAGAAATCTGCCGATACGCCGGATCGCTTTTTCCCAGGTCTCTTTGTACCTGAAAACAGTCGAACGGCAGTAATCTATGTATTTCTCTTCACCGTAGCTCTGGATGTCCCTTTTGGACGCGAGTTTCAGCTCTTTTTCAGCAGTCAGTTCAATCGGCAGACCGTGAGTATCCCAGCCGGCTTTACGGATAACATGGTAGCCACGCATGGTTTTAAAGCGGGGCCAGAGGTCTTTTAGAGCGGACTGCAGCATGTGACCGATATGAGGGACGCCGTTAGTCCCCGGAGGTCCATCGTAAAAAACGAATTCAGGGCATCCCTGACGCTCCTGATCAGTCTTCAGAAATATCTCGTTCTCATCCCAGAACTTCATGATCTTGTTATCCAGTTCGGGGAATTTAATGTTTTTTATAACCGTTTTAAACATATCTTCTATCTTTATCGCCCGTCAGGCAGGGGCATATTTTCAGGGAGTGGAATTCCGTTATAATCGTCGGGTATATCGAAGATCGAAGCATCTATATCTTCAAGATATTCTATCTTAATAAGCGTGGTAATTACCGTGCTATTTAAACCGTGCGCTTCAAGACGCACAGGATAGCCTTCGAAGTTCTTAATTCTATTGAAGAGTCCATCAACTTCGGGCGATTCGCCGAATAGCGCCTTCAACTGGTTCACATATACGTCAACGGGGAAATCAACTTCCAGGCTGTACCAGAAAATCGTATAAGGTCGCCTGGGATTTCTGTAGATCGGATTGGTCATCACCTGATAGCATTGCCATGAAGTGATCTGCCGGGTCGCTTCCGTGCGCACAAAAAGATCTTCAGGAAACTCGGGTTTGCCGGTCTCTTCATTAAACAATCCAAAGTCGGCAAGTCCATTGCTCGCATTGTTCTGCAGAAAACTAGCAGAAACCTCGATATACGTTTTAGTATGCGGATCCAGCATGAAGATTTTATCCAGGTCGAAACGAACAATGGTTAATCCCTGCCATGCTTCATCCTTCAGCATCATTTTATCAGTGTACCAGCTTTTGCGGATTACGACTTTGTCAGCGCCGTTCTGCAGGTATTGAGTTCGCACCTCTTCTTCAGTGTAATAGCCCTGAAGGTTCTCGGCTGCACCCGCGCTGGAATTGAAGAACAGGGCGAAGCTGAAGAGGAGGATTAAGACTGTTTTAGATTTAATGAACTTCAAAGTTTCTCTACCACAGTTTTCATGATGTAGGTCAGGTCCGGCTCGACTTTATTAGCCGTTGCAATGATATCTTCAATTTTAGCCGGTTTTAACGCTTCGGGAAAGCATTCATCGGTTACGACAGACATCCCCAGAACTTTCATGCCCGCATGTACAGCGGCGATGCACTCAGGGATGGTGGACATCCCGACAACGTCAGCGCCGATGGTCCGCAGGAAGCGGTATTCCGCTCTGGTTTCGAGGTTGGGACCGGAAACTGCGACATAGACGCCTTTCTGGATTTTGATGCCTTTTTCAAGCGCTACCTGTTCCGCTAAAGCGATGAGTTCATTTGAATAGGGTTCGGACATATCGGGAAAACGTGGTCCCAGTTCATCGCCGTTTGCGCCAATTAAAGGGTTATCGCCCAGCAGATTTATATGATCCTGCATGATCATCAGATCACCGGCGCGATACTGAGGATTCATCCCGCCGCAGGCGTTTGAAATCAGAATCGTCTCCACGCCCAGCGCTTTCATCACGCGTACGGGATAAGTGATCTGCTTCATGCTGTAGCCTTCATAAAAATGGAAACGTCCCTGCATGGCAACAATATTTTTGCCTCCAAGGGTTCCAAAAATCAGTTTCCCCGCATGGGATTCAACGGTAGATACAGGGAAGTGGGGGAGATCGGTATAGTCGATAGTTGTCTCTATGTCGATCTCTTTTACTAAACCGCCCAGACCGGTGCCGAGGATGATGCCTATATTGGGCGTTGAATCGGTGTGTTGCCTGATGCAGGGTAAAGTTTCAGTTAGCTGCTGGTGGATGTTCTTCATGGATTTCCTTGTCAAGTTCTTCTTCTGGTTCAAAGTTGTTATCTTCGATTATATCTATTAAATCTGTCTGGCTCTGGAGCAGGTATTTCAGTTTCTTGATGAAACCGTCTCGCCTTGCCTGGAGCATCAGAATGTCTGACTTCAGCCTATCAACTTTAGCGTGAGCATTGGAGATGATCTGTTTAGCCTCCAATTCCGCTTCACGCATGACAATCTCAGCTTCATGGCGTGAGTCATCCAGCGATCTCTTGGATGATTCCTCGGCTTTCATCAGGGTTTCCTGAAGAGTTTTCTCCATCCTCTGGAAATCTGATAGACGGGATTCCAGATGGATTACCTTTTCAGAGAGATCGTTGACTACGCGCTGCAAGCTGTCGTACTGCTCGGCTACCGTTTCCAAGAAAGCTCTGACTTCCTCGGCGTTATAACCCCGCATGCCTTTTGAAAATTCCTGCTTGCGGATTTCTAATGGTGTAAGTTTCATTAAGGATTCCCTCCGGGATGTTACCTTAGCAGATGAGAACCGATATCAGCCAGACTTGAGACTAAAAAGCTATCGAGGAACCAGCAGACGACGATTATGACCATCGGGCTTAAATCTAATGTTCCAAATGAAGGCATAAATTGACGAATTCGATATAAAACCGGATCGGTTATGCGGTATATAAATGAAACTACTGGCTGACGAGTATCAGGCTGCAGCCAGGACATAACGGCACGGATGAGAAAAAGGATGATTGCCGCTTGAAAAACAAAGTGCAGCAGTTTAGCGATAGTGGTAAAAAAGTGCCCTAAGATAAACATAGCGTCCTCAAGTTAGTCTCTGGATCCGAAAATGGCGGTGCCCACCCGTATCATCGTAGCGCCTTCTTCGATGGCAGCTTCAAAGTCCCTGGTCATACCCATGGAAAGTTCAGGCAGTTCCTCACTCCCGCCAAGATTGTCCCGTATATGTTTTAGAAGCAGGAACGATTCGCGAGCGGCGGGTATTCCGCCAAAGAGAGGTCCTATGGTCATCAATCCTTCGAGCTGTAAGTTAGAACATCTCTGAACCGCATCTATCAGCGCAGCAGCTTCATCGGGCGAAATTCCGAACTTTGATTCATCGCCGGAACTGTTAACCTCAATCAGCACCCTCTGCCTTTTGTTAATTTCTGCGGCGCGTCTGTCGATCTCGAGAGCTAACCGCTCTGAATCCACCGATTGTATCAGATCGAATATCTTGACAGCATCTTTCGCTTTGTTGCGCTGCAGATGACCGATGAGATGAAACTCACATTTAGTATTATGTAGATCTTCTCTGATCTCATGCCACTTAGCGCCGGCTTCCTGAACACGGCTTTCGCCGAGAATTCTAGCTCCGCCCCGAAGGGCTTCTCTTAAGAGCGGCACAGGCATTGTCTTGCTGACGGCAACGAGTTTAATTTCGTCAGGATTTCTACCGCAGCTCTCAGCCGCTCTCTTGATTCGCTTTTGAACCTCGTGAAGGTTCTCTTTAATATCCAATTAAGGCAAGCCTTAAGTATGACTCAATATTGTAGAACATTAAATATAAGAAGATAATGGGTTGAAATCAATCAAAATAATGAAATTTATGAAATATGGAAAAATAGCAGTGCTCGAGAGTAATTTCCAATATCGACTTAATGACAGACACCGCGGGCGCAGGTAATAATCCACCAGTGGGCGGACAGGTGTCTATCCCCCCTACGTAACAAGAGGTCATTCACCGGCTGGCGAATGACCTCTTGAATGAGTACAAGGCAGTCAGGTTACTTCAGTAAGAGCACTTTCTGTATTCCAGTATATGTGCCGCTTTTCATTTGAACCAGGTACATACCGCTGGCAAATTGACTTGCATCCCACTGCACGGTATGCGAACCTGCGGCGAGCTGCGTATCCAGTATCGTGGCGATAGTTCTGCCCATAAGATCGTACACTGTCATAGAGATGACATCCGCTTGTGCAAGATCGAAGTTCAGGGTGATCACGGGATTGAAGGGATTGGGATAAGCAGAACGCAGCTCTGTTTCCGACGGAATCTGAGTTTCAGAATCAGGTCTGATTCCGACGTAATCTATCGCAAACGGTTCCGACAACGATCCTTCAACGCCATCGAAGACTCCAGCAACCTGATAGACATACGATCCATACACCAACCCTGACAGATTATCAGTATAAGATAACGCCGCAGTTTCAGCTATCAAAGCGCCATCGCGGTAGATGTGATAATTCTCAAGTGATTCGGTATTTCGATCTCCTGATTTACCGATGCCGTCAAGCTGGGAACCGAGTCCGGGAGTACACCAGGTCAGCAGGATGTTATCATCTACCTGTTCGGCTGAAAGATCGGTCGGTGCGTTAGGCGTCGATTCCATGAGTAGTTCCAGATCATCAATGAACCAGCCCACCGAATTCATGCTTCCGTCAGAAATGAAGCGGAATCTGAATTGCGCGGTGCCTTCACCAACGATATCGAAGACAGCTTCATTCCAGAGAATTTGTCCTGAGTAGCAGGGTGTATCTTCCGGTAATGGTCCGGGGTAAACGCCGTTTTTGAACAGCAGCGGATAGCCGCCGTCCGGTGTGATCTGTTCAAATGGAGCGCCGTTAAGAGACAGTTCGACAATTCCTCCATCATAGCAGTAACCCGGATAAGTCGATGCCAATTGCGCGCTCATCCAGTGATAGAACCGCAGTTGATGTTTTCCGTATACCTGGTAGATGGGCGACAGCAGACCCGCGTCAAGGAGTTCCATGTACTGACCGTTATCACCGCAATACCAGGCTGAAGAACCTCCGGGAGTGTGATTCATGAACTGGGCGTGGTTCCACTGGTCGTTCCAGCCGACTGTAACTGCTTCGTGAGTCCACTCTCCGACGCCAGCTTCCATGTCATCAAAGACACCTCCCACCGGAATTTCAATGATGAAATTCTGCTGGTAAAGGCGTGTGTCCACGGCATTGAGATAAAGGACTAACGCTGAAGGGTCATTGATAGCGGCATCGACTACGAATTCAATGTCACTTATATTTCCCGTCTCGCCGGAAGCCAGAGCAGTAAGCATATTCGCAGGCGTGTTCACCGTCGCAAGTGGATTGTCTGTATATATTGTGATGGTCAGGTCTGTCGTTGTGCCACCGCCGTCATTGTATAATTCAATGTCAAGAGTGGCAGTTTCTCCAGGAATCAGACGACCGTCATTCCCATCATCCAGCGTATAAGAAATAAGCTGCAATGAAGGGGCGAAGGCAGTGATAACATGCTCGCAAGTCCATGCTCCCTCCTGATCGTCAGTGACAGTTATTATGAATTCAATTTCCTGACCATCAAACACTGTTGGCAGTATGGAAACCTCGAAGGCGTCGGTTAGCTGGATACTTTCGCCGATGAGGAGATCGCCAAGGACAGCATCAGCTTGCAGAATATCAATGCAGGATTCTTCGCATTCAATAACCGCTGTCAAGCCGGTGGCATCTTCAATGCCCACGTTTTCAAATTCAGCGCTGAACAGCAGAGTCTCACCGAGGTCTGGATTGCCGTCACCATTGCCGCCTGCGGTATCATCGAATTCCGCATCAGACATCATGATGAAAGGTCCTTCTGCGGCAATTGCATAAATGCTGCCTTGATAAAGGTAATAATTATGCGCCGTTATGCTAAGCGTCAGTTCACCGGGGATTGCAATCGGTTCACTCAGGAATATAGTGGCGATACCGGATGGATTGCTGAGCGCGGAGCCGATGATGATATTCCCATCAGCAAGAGAAACATGTGCGCCGGATTCACCGACGTCGATCTGTATCTGGGAAGTGCCCAGAATGACAGTATCAGGGAAAGTCGGTGAGAAGAGCTGCGGCTGTGCGGTCCAGATATCCAGCGCTGGATCGCCTAATAGATTCATCTCATAGAAGACCCACAGGGTAGCGGCGCTGATATAGGGGACGCAGTCTTCTTTGGAATCGGCGTTTGTCCAGCCGATGTTGCTGATATTTTCCGCGAAGAGCGCGTCGAAGAACTGGCGGTCATAGTACTGTGAAGGACCATTGGTGTTATTGCCGCTTCCCCAGCCGTACCTTGAATTGCAGAGAAAGGCAACGGCGCTGTTCTGTATTGTGGTAAATGCCTCGCAAATGCAGTCGCTGGTGTAGGATCCGTTGGTGGTGCGATTGTCGAAAGAACCGCCGTAGCATCCCTGAGAATAGAGGATGTAGAAGTTATGATTGATACCATTGTTGGTCATATTGAAAGAATTGACCTGACTGGTGGAGAACTTCATTGTCCAGGAGACGTTGCAGTGTCCCAGGTGATTGCCGAGATTGATACCGTTGTTAAGCAAGGGCAGCAGGTTACTCATAGCACTCCAGGGGGTGTACATGTCATATAATACATCGACCGTGAAGTTTCCGGGGAAGCCGGCTGTGGTGTAACCGAAGTTGGAACTGCCCAAACGGATTTCCTCTTTATGATCGCCACCCCAGGCGACCCAGCCTAAATCTTCACCCATCATAAGCGCTTTTTCGATGTCAGCTTCTACGGGCGTGTTCTCGTAGTAAATGGTCTTGTAAATCATACTGTAGGCTTCACCAATGTCATCTACAGCGAAACGTCCGATGGCGACTTCTGAGTAGAGATCACCTTCACCGGGTTCACCCCAGAGGTTGTCGCCGTCGCTGTTCCAGTTGCCGTCCAAGTTCGAGAAATAGACGTCCGCGGCAATGTCGTCATCCTGTTCACCGCCGATGGCGGCGTACAAGCCGCGTGTAGGAACATGTTCAACGTCACCGCAAAGCAGGACATATTCTAAAGCGTAATTGATATAGTAGTCGAGGACACAGTTGCGGATTTTATCAGAAGTGTCGATACCGGGATAACTGCTTTCTATATCGTCCATCAGGACGATTTCAGTCTGCAGACCTCGATTAGTTCGGTGTTCGATCAGCATCTGCAACGCAGCGACAAAATCGTCAGTAGTTACGATCAGGTATTTAACTCCAACTTCGTCAGTTTCGTCCAAGACAGGGTAAGCAGCAAGGTATTCGGGGTTTTCAACCTGTCGTTCTATGCGATCAATCGTGCGCTGATTCTGTTTCAGCATCTGGTTGAGAGCCTGTTGCGCGCGAGCCGAGGCGGCAGTCTCCACGATAAGATCGTATGAAGTCAACACTTCCAGGATACCGGAAGCCGGCTGATAGCGTGCGGCAGTGATCGAAATTGAACCGATGCTGTGTCCATTCATGAAGTCGGTTCGGGACATTTCGAGAGCAGATTGCGGGAAGAGGTCATCCGATTCGTAAATTGCCTGATTGCGGGGTGTTGGGGGCTGTTCACCGATTCTGCTGTAAGGGATCGGAGCCTGAGCGTGCCAGAGATTGAACTGACCGGGGATCGTTTCCCATACGGCGTTTTCCAATTTGATAGAGATGATCTCTTCGCCCGGAGGCAGCAGTAACTGATGTCCTATATGCGGGAGTTCCGGAGAACCCGGTTCTGCATATAGCGGTCCGGACGTTTTGATGAAATGATGGAAACCGTCAATCACCTGCAACTCAACCGATTCAACGTTTCTTTGAACGGTGATTTCGCCAGCGTAAACGGTGAAAACCATCAGCATCGAAGCCAGGATGATGGTTCCACAAGTGCGAGTCATGTTGTTCCCTTTTCTTTATATGTTATTTTGCCAAACTTTTATTTATTGCAAATTCTAAGCCACAGGTAGAAACTGCTGGATGAAGGTATCTATGTCATATAATATACGAAAATTAAGCGTCAATATTGCGTGATTTGCGCAATTATTTGCCCATTATTTGATCTGGGATTCGTCAAATACTTCCGCAGAGAATATCTGAATCTCGGTATCGCTGTCTTTCCAGGCATCAGTGGGCAGACCGGCTTTCATGCAGGTATGTTCTAAGAACGTCTCCCGATCCCAGCCATACTCTGTTGCGACTTGAGGCAACAGCAGACCCTGACTGTATCCCCGGCGCATGATGATGCCGTGGACGCCGACCTGTATTTCTGCGACGTCATGGATGATTCTCGGAACGGAGAGAGCGGATATTTCGAGATCGAGATTGTCAAGTTCAGCGGGGCTTACGGAAGGGAATCTGGGATCGCGCAGCGCCGCTGATTCCGCAACTTCTCGAACAGTTTCCCACAGCGGCTTAACGCCGATGATGTATCCGATACAGCCGCGTAGCTGCCCTTGTTTGTGGATGGTGACGAATGCTCCGCGATTTTCCAGGAGGTCTTCAGAAGTAACCTCGAAGTCCGGCGCTTTCCCGCCTCTTACGACACGGTCGATAGTGGTTGACGCGATGTGCATTAAAGTACGCTTATCCTCAAGCGAAAGGGGCTGCGCGTCGCCTCTGGAAAGCTTAGGCTTTATCTCTTCATTGTTTTCTTTATAAAATGCCGCTGCCATATATCCTACAACCTGTCCTTTGTCTCCATGCGGCACGTCACCTGAATTGGCATGGCGCAGTACTTTCGATTGGTCAGCGCCGAGTTTTTTGCACGCTTCCATCACTACACAGATAGGTCCGCCACCGCAAGCCTCGACTTTGCGCTCAACAAGATCGTTAAGGAGCGTTTCGCTGTCATAGTTTTCGACAGCGTCCCATATAGCTGAATCAAGCCGGTTGGCTTCATCGTATGGGTGGAAGTGGGACAGATCGCTGGAAGCCACCAGCAGGACGTTCTTATCCTTGGCGGCAGCCGCTATGGCGTCTGCGAGTTCATGCACGATTTGAGGCGATTGATCTCCCATGACGATGGGAACCAGCTTGAAATCGCCGAGAACAATCTGCAGGAAGGGCAGTTGTATTTCGAGAGAATGCTCCTGCCTGCTGAGGTGATCCTGACGGTGCCCTCTATCGCTGATTTGAATCAGTTCACTCTGGCTGGCGATCGCTTTGGCAAGTTCAGTATCTACCGGCACGACGCCGAAAGGCGTCAGGTAACCACCTCTACCGTAGATTGCGGCGAAAGTGAACGCTTCAATATGGCTGGGAGCTATGACAATGACAACGTCGTAATGGCGTCCCTGCAACGGCTTGTAGGCATAGGCGGCAACGGGTCCCGAATATGTGTAACCCGCGTGCGGACTGACCAGCCCGGTAATTGGTCCGAGATCAAAGTCCTCCGCATGTTCCATGTAACCTTCAAGTTCAGCGCGGAGTAGATCAGGATCATCGCTGTACCAGCTTCCTGCCACAGCCGCGTGGCGGATATCTTCTGGATTGATTTGTGTTTCCATTTCAGGACTCCCATCTCGTTTTTGGGACTCATCACTCTTTGAGCGATTGCCGCAGGCGCAGAGGATAGAGATTGCCAGCAACGCTGGTAATACAGCGCTGTTATTCCTCTTTATTAACCTTGGATTAAAACGCATGATTCGCCTCACTGCTAATCGACCTATTCCCATATTCCAGGTATTATCGTTCCACAAGAGGTGCAAGAGCCTTTTTCAAAGCCCTCAAATTCGACTCGGTAGCCTCGTCTGTGGATGAGGACTTTATGACAAGAGGGACAATAGGTATTCTCGCCAGGATTGCCGGGAACATTTCCAATATATACGTAATTGATTCCCTCTTCCAGAGCTGTTTTTCGCGCCATCTCCAGAGTTTTTATTGGGGTCGGCGGCAGAGTTTTCAACATATACTGGGGATGGAAGCGGGAAAAATGCAGAGGGACGTTTGCTCCCAATTCTTTTATTATCCACTTCGACATGGCACGTATCTCTGATTCGCTGTCATTGTGGGTAGGTATGACGAGATAGACAATTTCAGTCCACATTCCCGCATTTACCAATGTGATCAGTGTATCTAAGACCGGCTGTAATTCGCCGACAACAAGGTCATTATAGAACTTTTCGGTGAACGCCTTCAGATCGATTTTCACTGCATCCAGGTAAGGCAGCAGTTCTATTAGAGCCTGCTTGTTTATATATCCATTGGAGATGAAGGTATTTTTCAGACCTCGTTTGTGCGCTTCTTCACCTATGTCCTTCACGTATTCATAAAAGACGACCGGCTCGGTGTAGGTATGGGCGATAGCTTTAGTTTCTGAGCGTATCGCGAGTTGCACCAGCTTATCTGGAGGAGCGTCATAGCTTCGTTCTTGCTCGGGGCGAATCTGTGATATCTGCCAGTTTTGACAGAAGTTACAGTTCACATTGCAGCCTACGGTTGCCAGAGAGAATATCTCGGTGCCGGGGAGGTAATGAAAAAGCGGTTTTTTCTCGACGGGATCGACATTCAGGGTGCAGGGACGTCCCCAGACCAGAGTAAAATAATCACCGCCGCGGTTTTCTCGCACACCGCAATAACCTCGCTCCATGTCATCAACGATGCACTCGCGCGGGCATAGGGTGCATTTCACCTGTCTGTTATTCAGTTTTTCGTAATGCAGAGCCGGATGAGCGAATATCTCTGCTTCGGGAAGCATTTCAAATGCTTCTGATGAAGGTATAATACCGGAGAAGGGGCAGGCGGATAAAGCACAAACCGCTGCTGTAGATTTCAGGAATGACCTGCGGTCAGTATGCGTGTTTTTTGGAACAGACATTTTCTGTTATACAAAAGAAAGGTCAGCATTTTTAATTATCGAGTGGAACGAAAAATATCCCATATCAATTTTAAACCGAGAACGGATGCGAGCAGATAACCCGCAAGTCCAATAAGAGGGAATCCGTAAATTGAAGGACCATAGTTGACCTGGAGAATCAGGGACGATCCTACAATTAAAGCAGCTATGATCATGGCAGCGGCAGTACGGTTTGAGGAGCGGTTCATTGCACTGGCTAATTTTTCTAGATTGCGATGCTCAAATTGTACTCTTAATTCCCCCTGCTTGATTTTTTGCATGATATCGCGGGTACTCTGTGGAAAATCTTCCGCTAAACGGAAGAAATCCTCCATTATAAGAAGACTCTGACTGAATCGTCGTCGGGGATCAAATCGGTTCAGCGCGAGCCGTTTCAGGTATGGGCGTACCTCCGATACCATGTCAAAGTCGGGGTATAGTTTTCTGCCCAGTCCTTCCACTGTCACCAGCGCTTTCATCATCAATGAAAGGTTTGGAGGTATGCTTAACTGATGTTCGTGTACAATCTGGTAAATTTCAGCGAGTAATGTGCTGACCTGAAGTTGTTTGAGCGGAACTTCATAGTACCGATTGATGAAATCGTTTAGCGCTGCCTCCAGTTCAAGTCTGTTTCCCGGTTCGTGTACAATTCCTAACTGTTGGAATGCTCTCAGGGTTCGCTGTATATCTTTTTTAATAATGCCCGACAATACATTGCCCAATTCTTCAATAGATGATTCATTAAGGTAGCCGACCATGCCATAATCCAAAGGGGCTATAATATTATCATCCATTACCATGATGTTGCCCGGGTGCGGGTCGGCATGAAAAAAACCAAACTCGAAAATCTGTTTTAGCAGCAGTTGAACTCCACGTTTAGCGATAATAGTGGTATCAAGACCGGCGTCGTTGATCTCATCTAAGTTGGAAGCCTTGATACCTTTCACGTAATCCATTACAAGGATGCGCCGTGTGCTATGTTCTTCATAGTAGGAGGGAATATATACTATTGGATCATCAGCGAACAGCCGGTTGAAACGCTGAATATTACGACCCTCCTGATGAAAATCGAGTTCCCGGTTGATGGAACGATCAAATTCCAGAATGATCGCTTGCGGGTCATGGATTGCTATATCTTCGGAATAACGTGACAGGATCGCAGCAAGGTCTTTGAGTATTTCCAGATCAACTTCAATAATTGACTTGATATCCGGGCGTTGAACCTTGATGACTATCTGTTTACCGTCCAGTAAGGTAGCTCTGTGTACCTGCGCAATCGACGCCGCCGCTAAAGGTTCGCTGTGTATCTCCAAGAATACTTCATTGACCGGTTTTATTAACTCTTCTTCAATGACCGCTATAACCTTATCAAAAGGAAATGGCGCGACTTTATCCTGGAGCTGTTGAAATTCGAGGGCAATATCAGGCGGTATAAG
Source organism: candidate division LCP-89 bacterium (assembly GCA_025774555.1). Classification (GTDB taxonomy): domain Bacteria; phylum Electryoneota; class B3-LCP; order B3-LCP; family B3-LCP; genus JALGVT01. The sequence continues at coordinate 12,539 of JALGVT010000015.1, read as the reverse complement.
TTCGGGACGGAGGCTCAGTATCTGCCCCATTTTTACAAATGTGGGGCCGAGTTCTTCAGCGGCGTGGCGCAAACGCTCAGCTCGAGTCATCCTCGTTTCTACAGGAGCCTTCAAGCGGGGGATAAATTTCCTGCCGAATCTCACGATGAGATCCTTTTGAGCGATATCGACTATTTCGTTGAAGCCGTATTTAAGCAAAACTCCAACAATCTGCCTGTAACGGCGCAGATGCCGCCATGTGCGAGGAATGGATTTAATTTTCATTATACCATTTCTGGTTTATCAACTATCCTTACTTAACTTCTTGATTTCATCTTTAAGCGCATCCATTTCCTGGCGCGTAGGGACGTTGATTTTTTTCAGAACTGTGCTGACCTCTTTTTGAATGAATTCCTTGAATTCGTCACGCCGTTTTTCTACTTCCTTCTGAAGATTGTCAACGATGGTAGTTTTTTCACCTTTTGATATCTCGCCCTGTTTAACTAAATCTTCAACGACGCTTTCCATTTTCTCGCGAGTTATGGAAATCGCACCTAAACCTGCGAGAAATGCCTTATTGATGATATCAGACATGGTACTCTCCTTTTTCTATATTAACTGTCTCTCAAGTTATTCAGCTTTTTCGTATTTCAATTTTTTTCAAATCATCAATCCCCAAATCCAATTCGGCGGCGGTGTGAATATAAGTCGGTTCTCTGCCAGCTTCTTTCAACGATGGCAGCCCTTTTTCAAAGCGCATATCCTCAATCATTTTCCATCCGTATCTGTCCAGCGCGACAGGATCATCGGCAATCAACAAACCTCCGTAGTCCTCGCACCAGTCGGGTTGATAGGGAGGACCTCCCTGGCACTGGACTTCAAGCGCGTCGATAATGGTCATGCGGATTTTGCCGCCAATGTCCGGGTGCGAATAAAGATCAGCCACATACGGATTTCCCCGATTGGGATGATATTTATTGGGATTGTGGATAGCGCCGAACATGTTTTTCATTCCCAAAGTCACGCCTACGATGCCGTGATCCTTTAAAACGGGGACGTTGATCGTGGCAGTGCAGAGACTGGTCACTGCTTTAGCGAAAAGACTGCCGATGGAGCGGTGGACGGTTAAGTTGGACTCGTATCCAAGAACGTCGCAACCTGCACAGGCTATCTGTTTTCCTAATGGATTAAGGGAGAACCAGCCGCTCCTAAGATCGCTGTTAAGTCTATCCCAGATGACGATATTATCTGCGGGAATTCCAGCATTTATCAGATTGCCGGTTATGGCATTTACCAGAGCGGTGTGTGTGGACATCCTTTTACCGGATAAGCAGTTGACCTTGATGCCGATGCGGTCATGCGGATTAAACAGCGATGCAAAAACGTCTGCCGGGTCGGAGACATCATAGTGAATGCGGATCAGCCGGTCGAAAAGGGATGCTACGCGGTTTTCATCAGCTAAGCCGCTGCTGATACAGAATAGGTCGCGCACGAAACTGACGCGAGTCTTCAATGAAGCTGAAAGGAGGTCAGTATTGCCGGCGACAGCGAAAGCGCCTGTCAATCCTGAAACGCCCTGTATGAAGCGTCTCCTATCCATTATGAGATATCTCCGACGCTAAAAAATATCTGAAAAACGTCCGCTTGTTCTGCGCAGACGCTGCGACAAAATACGTGCAATTTCTCTAAGGAATATAATTCCCAAATGAGGTAGATCTTCAAGGAGTTGGTCGAACTTCTCGCTGCTCAATATCAATATCTTTGAATTGCTGGTGACGTGCGCGGCAGAAGATCTGGGAAACTGGTCGATGACTGCCATCTCACCTACAATCGAACCCCGTCCGAATTTGGCAATGACGGTTTGTTTACTGGAGATACTTTCCTTACGGATTTCTATGGTGCCGTCGATGACTATGCATACGTAGTCACCTCGATCCCCCTCATTGAAAATAATCGTATTATCTTCAAAGAGGCGAAGTTCAAAGTATGCCAGTATCTGCTCGAGTTCATCATCGGTATAGTTACGGAACAGTGGAGCATCAGCCAGTTGTTCACGTATGAATGCTGTATTTAAATCAGTCACAATCTGTCCCTTTCAGGATACCTTATGATTCGAGATCAATTAGTTGTTGTTTCTATCATCTTCTGTAATTACCTTAAGACTGTTGGGGAAAGCGTATTTCAACAGTCTAAACATAAATATAATGAAAATATCTCTGGATGTCAATACTTAAGACTTCAGCGTTGCAATCGTGAGGAAGCGGGACAGCCTCGGTTATGATAATTCATTTAGTCCACGATAGTGATCCGATTGCTGATTTGCGAGAAATAGTGTAACCGAACAGGCGGCATGATCGTCTTATTCGTGAGATGATCGTCTGTAATGCTCTAATTGCTCGAAACCAACTAAAATATGCCTTTCCAACAGGAACAATCCGGGCTTCGATGCACTTTAATCAGGTGGAATAGTATAGGAAATAACAGCCTTTATTTATATGAATATCGATGTAGAAAAGTTAGTATTTCATTATAATACCCTGTCGATTGAACAGCAAGCGCCAGCTCTGAGAAATGTCAGTTTCTCGCTGTCTTCCGGCGAATGCCTCGCACTGGTCGGTCCCTCCGGTTCCGGTAAATCAACGTTAGTTCAACAGTTGAATGGACTGTTGACTCCTTCCTCAGGCGCGGTCAGAATTAACGGCAATATAATTCAATACGAACCACGCCCTCTTCGTGAAATACGGAAGAACATCGGGTTGGTTTTCCAGTTTCCAGAAGCGCAGATATTCGAATCGACTGTCTTCGATGAAGTTGCCTTTGCCGCGAGGAAATTCGACCTTAAAAAGGATGATATTCCTGATTTGGTCGATAACGCCCTGAAAAATGTTGGGTTGAATCCATCGGAATTCAAGCAACTCGATCCGTTGAAGTTATCCGGCGGCGAATCCCGGTTGGTTTCCATTGCTTCGGTTCTGGTAATAGATCCGCAATGGCTGATTTTGGATGAGCCAACGCTTGGTCTGGATATTGCACACAGACAGTGCATTACAGATTTGATTGAAGAGCGCAAAAGGAATAACAGGGGTGTTTTGCTGATCACGCACGATATGGATATTGCCTATAAAATATGTCCTCGCACTATTGCCTTAATGGAAGGTGTAGTATCCTACGATGGCGATACTAGAACATTATTGAATTCTAATCTTAAATGTGACGAATTAGGTCTGATTACTCCCGATATCCTTCAATTACAGAACTTTATAAGCGAGAATACCGAAACTAACGGAATCGACCAATCCCTGACGGATGATGTGGCGATGCTGAACTGGCTAGCGGTAAAAAGTGAGCAACAAAAGAAGAGTATGTGTAGCGTTTTAAAACACTTCTGTGAGGACAAAACTACTCATATCTGAGAAAGTTTATTAGAATTAACCGGGAAATAAATCCCTGACTCTGGAGAATTTGCGATGAAAACCATTCGCATGAAACTATGTTATATCGGGCTCATTACCCTGTGGGTTTGGATAATCACCGGCTGCGGTGGAACTGGCACGGCAGAGCAGAACGACGATAATACCATTGCAGATTCAACGGCACAAAATGACAGCTCTTCTGTGGAAAATGATACGACAGAGGCTAATCTGGATTATATTCCAGTTGAAGTTGCTGAAGTGCATGCCGGTGAAATCGCAAGTTATCTGCTCTTGTCATCAACAGTTGAGACAGAGAACATTGTTGACGTCTATCCGCTTGTGGGCGGTATCATCGAGAAGATATTTGTCGAAGAGGGAATGTACGTAAAGGAAGGGCAAATTCTTCTTCAGCTCGAGGATGATGAGATCGCATTGAATGAAGCACAGGCACAGGTAGATTTAGAACAGCAAGAGGCTGCCTACGCGCGCTTGGAGAAGATGTACGAGTTATATGGCAAGCAGATGGTAGCAGATGAAGATTTTGAACGGGCAACATTTAGCTTGAAACAAGCGAAAGTGACACGCGATCGCGCGAAGTTAACTCGAGAACGCACTACGATCCGGTCTCCTATCTCCGGAGTTATTGCCGCGCGCCTGGTGTACACCGGCAACTTAGTTGGTTTGAATACCAAGCTGTTTGTCATTACTGATCCGACGGAGAAAATTTGCCGGGTGTGGGTGCCTGAACGGGACCTGCCGTTGATGAAAGTCGGGCAGAAGGCTTTCGTCTCTTCTGAAATATCACTCAACGAGCGTTTCCCAGGCTGGATAAAACGGATAAGCCCGGTGGTTGATCCCGCCACCGGCACATGTAAAGTAACCATCGGCATCAGGGATGGGAAAAACCGATTGCGCAACGGGATGTTTGTAAGGAGCGAAATCATCATCGACGTACATAAGAACACGGTACTGGTTCCGAAAAACGCTCTGGTTTATGAAAATGATCGAGAATGGGTCTATATGGTAAAGGATACACTGGCAGTTAAACGGCAGGTTGAAATCGGTTTTGCCAACGGTAATAGATTTGAGGCGCTCTCAGGCGTAGATATAGGTGACCAGGTGGTTGTGGTGGGACAATCAACACTGAAGGATTCAATCGGGGTGCGGATTGTTTCCCTGGATTCAGCGCTCACAGTGGCGCTTGCCGGCGAGCAAACAGAGGATGAAAAATAATTACACCATCAGGCATCCAGGAATAGTGAAATAATTTAATGAAATAAATCAATGGATTCCAACGATAAGAAACAGACTTTTTCTCGCGCTTTTGAAATATCGACACGCCGTCCGGTAGCGGTGTTGATGATATTTTTAGCGATTGTCGTGTTTGGCAGTATTTCCTACCAGCGTTTGTCGCTGAATCTGATGCCGGAGATATCTTATCCGACTCTGACAGTGCGCACCGAGTATCAAGGCGCAGCGCCGGAAGAGGTGGAAATGGCGATATCGCGTCCTCTTGAACAGACGCTGGGAGTCGTCAACGGACTGGTCACCATAAGTTCAGTATCGCAATCCGACTTCTCTGACATTATCATCGAGTATAGTTGGGATACTAACATGGATCAGGCGATGCAGGAAGTCCGTGAAAAAATCGATCAGGTCTTTCTGCCGCAGGATGCTAACAAGCCTCTGATCCTCAGGTATGATCCCACTCTTGATCCAATTGTCAGACTGGGGCTGTACGGCGGTGCGGATCTTTTCACGCTGCGTTATTTAGCAGATGAAGAGATTAAGCGCGCGCTGGAAAAGACACCAGGCGTCGCAGCGGTAAAAATCAAAGGGGGCTACGAGGAAGAGATAAGAATAGACGTTTCAGAAAGGCAATTAACAAACCTTGGATTATCACTTGCACAGATCAACCAGAGACTCTATCAGGAGAATATAAATATCGCTGGCGGGAATCTGAAAGATGGGGATACTGAATATGTCGTAAGGACGCTGAATGAATTCGCTGATATAGGTGAGATAGAGAATTTAATTGTTTCTTATCAGAATGGCATACCTGTTCATATCCGCGATTTTGCGAAGGTGTATTCCTCCTTTAAAGACCGCGAAGTAATAACCCGCGTAAATGGCGAGGAATCCGTTGAGATTGCCATTTATAAAGAAGCTGACGCAAACCTCGTTACGGTTGCCAATGAAGTGCGCCGGGAAGTTTTCGGAAGCGCGCAGGAAAGAGCCAGATGGGAAGCGTATAAAAAGCAGGAAGAGCAAAAGGCGGATACGGTATCATCCGACAGTGACAAAGACGTCTTTTATCGCCCCACTTACATTGCCGCTGCCCTGCCAGAAGGCATGAATATCGACCTGCTGTCCGATCAATCGACCTTCGTGGAAGCTTCCATAAGCGAAGTTAGAAATACGGCGATTATCGGGGGTATTCTCGCTATTATCGTTCTCTTTTTCTTTCTGCGTAATATTGTTACGACATTGATTATCGGCACCGCCATACCTATTTCGGTTATTGCCACTTTCGCACCGATGAACATGTCCGAAGTTACCCTGAATATCATGTCGCTCGGCGGTCTGGCTTTGGGCATTGGCATGCTGGTGGACAACTCCATAGTTGTTCTGGAATCAATCTTCCGCTGCAGGCAGGAGGGCGATTCAATTCTACGGGCGGCGGCGCGTGGCGCGGGTGAAGTCGGCGGCGCGGTAACCGCCTCAACGCTGACTACTATAGCGGTGTTCTTCCCGATCGTTTTTGTGGAAGGCATTGCCGGGCAGGTATTCGGCGATATGGCATTGACAGTTGTCTTCTCACTGCTGGCGTCGCTGGCGGTGGCTTTATACTTTATACCCATGCTCGCTTCCAGAGATTTTAATAAGTTCAAGGAGCGGTTGGCTTCTGAAGGCGATTCCTCATTCCGTTTGAAGAGGCTCTTTCGATTATCGTTCTGGGGACGGTTCAAGCAGGGAATTTCAACATTATGGCGCTGGTGGAAAAAGGGCGGCGTTATAAAACGAGCATTTAAGTTTCTGCCCGCTCTGCTAATCGGTCTTCTTTATATAATCATACGAACGTTAGTTGAGCTTTCGCTGAATCTTTTTCAGAAGATATTTATCACCCTGTCGGGAGTTATGTTCATTGTCACGAAGTATATCGGCGCTTTATTGGGATACATTCTCAAGTTTCTGCTTAATCCAGCTCTGAAAATTTTCGACCTCGGTTACAAAAAGCTCGAAGAGTTGTATCCGCGGCTGCTGGAGAGATCACTTAAGAATCCGGCGAAGGTTCTGGGCGGCGCTTTAGTTCTGTTTATGATCTGTGTGGGATCGTTGTTGCCGCGTCTTGGGAGCGAGTTGATTCCTGAAGTGCATCAGGGTGAATTCAACATCGAAATGACTTATCCAGTCGGCACTCCTGTAGAAGTCAGCGCGCGTCGCTCTGCAAGCCTCGAAGATCAGGCTTACAAACTTCCAGAGGTGGAAAGAGTATCCCTCGCCGCTGGAGTGGAGAAGACGGCATTCAGCACCGCTGAGGAGGGTGAACACACTGTTAAATTAACCGTCCGACTTCACGGCGGCGGAGATCTGCAAGAGAAAGAGGAAAAAGTCATTGAGAGTCTGCGTCGGCAGATGCGCAGCATTCCTGAAGTTGAAACGAAGATATCGCATCCCACACTGTTCAGTTACAGAACTCCCATCGAAGTAGAAATCAGCGGATATAATCTAAAGCAGTTGGGTGAGAAATCAACTACAATTGAAGAAATTATAAAGGGTGTCCCAGGAGTGGTTGACGTTAAGTCAACTTTCTCTATGGGTAATCCTGAGATACGCGTGAATTACGACCGAGAGCGGGTTGCATCTCTGGGCTTGAACGTCCAGCAGATAGCTTCGCTGGTGCGGAATAAAGTATTGGGCGACGTTGCCACTGAATTCCGGCAGGGAGACCGCCGCATTGACATACGCGTTCGTGTCAGCGAAGATGACCGCGCCTCAGTAGATGACCTGAAGAGGCTGGTCATCAATCCGGGGAATCCGCGTCCCATACCACTTATTGCCGTTGCAGACATAGTCAGAGACCGGGGACCGGCTCGCATCTGGCGCGTTGATCAGCAGCGTTCGGCGAAAATTTCCGCAAACGTCGTGGACCGCGATCTGGGGGGAGCGGTCGATGACATAAGAACGGAACTTGCAGGTTTGACAATCCCTGACAATATGCACCTGTCCATTACCGGACAGAATAAAGAGATGGAAGAGTCCCAGAGTAGTCTGATATTTGCTCTGTTACTGGCAATATTTCTCGTGTACATCGTCATGGCGTCGCAATTTGAATCGCTGCTGCATCCCTTCGTCATCATGTTCACCGTGCCTTTAGCCGGAATCGGCGTGATCCTGCTTTTATGGATTATGAATATATCGCTGTCTATCGTGGTCTATCTTGGCATGATTATGCTAACGGGCATCGTAGTCAATAACGCAATTGTTCTGGTCGATTACATCAACCGGTTGAGACGCCGGGGATTGTTGCTGCATGACGCGATAATTCAAGCGGGTAAGGTGCGCATGCGTCCCATTTTGATGACTACCGCGACAACAGTATTAGCGCTGATACCCATGTCACTTGGATTGGGCGAAGGCGCTGAAATTCGCACTCCGATGGCGTTGACGGTTATAGCTGGACTTTTGAGTTCAACCATTCTAACACTTATCGTTATTCCAACAGTTTATTCAATAGTCAACCGGGATAAGCAGCAGCCTGCTGAAATTCAGCGTGAAAAACTGTAGTAACTGAATGCCATGACAAAAGCGACCAGCAAGAAAGAATCCTTCTTACCGAGATTATCCGTACGGCGTCCTATAAGCGTGCTGATGATCTTTTGCGCTATCCTGATGGTTGGCGGCATCTCTTATTATAAACTTCCCATTACCCTCATGCCTTCGGGCTTCGATCCGCCATTTCTGTTTGTCTGGGTCAGTTACCGCACCTCCAATCCTGCCGAGATTGAGAAACAGATCACAATACCCATGGAACAGCAACTCAGGACCGTTCGCAATTTAGATGAGGTTTATTGCTGGTCAGAATCGAACGGCGCAGGTTTCTGGTTGGAGTTCGAGAAGAACACAGAAATGAACGTAGCGTACAACCAGGTATATGACAGGTTAGAACGCGCCCGCGCTGAAATGCCGGATGACCAGAGGTATTATCACATTTATCGTTTTTCAAATGATGATGAAGAAACCGTTTATCTCGGGGTTAATATCCGTGGTAAATTCGAGGATCTCTTCTATATAATCAAGGAGCACATTCAGCGTCCTTTAGAGAGGATCGAAGGTGTCGCCAAAGTGGAAGCGTGGGGAGTCTATGAGAAGGTCATTCAGATTGAGCTCGATCCAGTGCGCGCTGCCGCACATGGAATTGATTTATACACTCTCATACAGAATCTGAGCAGCGATAACTTCGCCTTAAGTTCCGGTTGGATCAAAGATGGCGGCAAGAAGCTCACCGTTCGTTCTGTAGGCAGGTTTCAAACCATCGAAGAGATAAAGAAATTACCGGTCAAGGGACCTAACATTTTACTGGAACACGTTGCAGACATATGCTATGAAACGCCTGAGAGAAGATGGTACAAACGTTTGAACAGCGAACCGGCGGTTACGCTTGGTGTTTTCAAGGAATCGACGGCTAATACAGTCGATCTTTGCAATAGAGTTGTAAATATCATCGAAAATGATATAAAAAATGACCCAGCTCTTAATAATTCAGATTTTGAGATATTATTCAATCAGGGAGATTACATTTTAGAAGCTATAAATAATCTTAAAATATCGGGCTTATGGGGCGCATTTTTCGCTTTCTGGGTGCTTTACTTTTTTATGCGGCACTGGCGCATGACGTTGATAGTTGTTTTAGCAATCCCGCTTTCCCTTCTGGTCACTATAATCGCTCTTTACTTCTCAGGTTGGACTTTGAATATCATGACCTTGATGGGGTTGATGATTTCGGTAGGTCTTGTGGTGGATAATGCTATTGTGATAACGGAGAGCATATTCTTAGAGAAAACAAAGGGAACTGCGCCGGATCGCGCCGCTATTAAAGGCGCCAGTGACGTTGCATTGGCAATCACACTGGCGACCCTGACCACTGTGGTTGTTTTCCTGCCGCTGATGCTGATGAATGACGATGTCGGCTTCGCTTTCTACATGCAGCAGATCGGCATGCCTGTTGTCGCTGCCATTTTAGCTTCACTTTTTATTGCTCTTTTAATTATTCCATTAGCAACCAAGGTATTTATAACCACCCCGAAACTGAAAACATCCCCATTTTTAGATAAATTGGCGGCGCGTTATAAGAAAACTTTAGCCCGGATAATGAACCGCCGCTTCGATACCGCGTTAGTGGCGTTTCTATTCTTTGCTTTCAGCCAGGGGTACATTGCCTCGCAGGTTCCCAGTACTGATATGGCAGAAGGGAATATCAACGATTTCAGGCTCCGCTTCGATTTACCTGAAAACTACACAGAAGAGAAAGCGAAATCGCTGGTGGTAACAGTAGAAGAGCTTCTTTATCAGAAAGCGGAAGAGTACGATCTGCGGGCAGTTGACTCTCGTTATTCGCGAACCTGGGCGCAGGTGCGCGCTTATTTGAATCCTCCCAAGGACGTTGTCTGGTGGCGGGTTGCTTCAAAATCAATTGGGAAATTATTAGGCGTCTGGCCCGAAGGACCCATGGAACGCGAGGAAGTGATTGAAGATATGAAAGAGCGCGTTCCCAAACTGCCCGGCGTAGAAATGAGGGTCAACTGGCGGTGGGATCCTACAAAAGATAATTCAGTGCGAGTCACTCTCTACGGGGATGATACGGGGACCCTGGTGTCGCTTGCAAAACAGGTTAAAAAGATTTTTCAGAAATTCCCGGGAGTTACCGGCGTTGAACTGGATATCGAAGATGGCGCTGATGAAATACAGGTAAAACTTAACAGGGAACTGGCAAAACGCTATAATCTTAATCCATCAAACGTAGCTGGCACGATTTCTTATGCGCTGCGCGGATATGAGCTGCCTGATTTTCATACGGACGACCGTGAAATACCGATGAGAACGCAGTTGGTAAAATCTGAGCGCGAGACCCTCGAACAACTGAAAAACCTCTCTTTTCATACGGAAAGCGGCGTAGCAATTCCTCTGGGCTCAGTGGCGGAATTCAATGTCCATAAAGGGTGGAATGAAATCAATCGGCACAATGGTAAAACAAGCCTTCGTCTGAAGGTTTATACCATGCAGGATAACATAGATCAATTAACAAAAGATATTGATTTTGCGATAGCAACTATGCAGTTTCCGAGGGGATATAGCGCTAATAAAGGAGACAGATTCAGCGATTTTGAGGAATCCAATCGAGCTCAGTACTTCGGTATGATAATGGCTATTGTTTTTGTCTTTCTGTTAATGGGCGTTCTGTTCGAATCGTTTATACTGCCTCTTTCGGTGATCGTATCCGTGCCGTTCTCATTTATCGGCGCGTACTGGATGCTCTTCATAACGCAGACTGCGTTCGATCTTATGGCTGGTATCGGCATGATTATCTTAGTCGGCATCGTGGTCAACAATGCTATCGTACTGGTAGAACTGATCAACCGCCTCAGGGAGGATGGTCTTTCCCGGACAGAAGCCATATTAGAAGCGGGGTCTCGCCGTTTCCGTCCGATCCTGATGACTGCTTTGACGACTATCTTCGGTCTGCTGCCTATGGCAATGGGGAACGCTTCACTGATCGGCATATCATATTCTCCATTGGGCAGGACCATCATTGGCGGTCTGATTTCATCTACCTTCTTAACGCTGTTGGTAGTGCCTGTCGCCTACAGCTATTTTGATGACCTTAGAACTTTTATGGCTAATTTCAGCGGACGTATCTTCAATAGAAAAGGACGAACCGCGTGATCGATCCGGCAGCCCTCACTGGCAGTGAAATCCCATCTATCTGGCATCAAACCTGGACAATGCTCCGCTGGAGTAACCCTCTGGGTTTTGTTTTTACTACCATAATCGGCGCTTCCTTCGGATCGTTTGCCAATGTGGTTATACACAGAATTCCGAGTAAAATGTCTCTGCTGAAGCCCGCTTCACACTGTCCGAATTGTCACAAACCCATCCCGCCTTATCATAATATTCCCATTATAAGTTATTTCATTCTTCGAGGACGGTCGGCGTGCTGCGATGAGCCGATATCACCTCAGTATCCTATCGTGGAACTTCTTAGCGCTTTGATGTTAGGATCGCTCTACCTTCTGAACGGCTGGACAATAGACTTCCTCTTCCAGAGCGGCTGGATGATCCTGCTGCTAATCCTGGCAGTGATAGACCTCGAGCATTACAGACTGCCGAATTCTCTCGTTCTTTCTGGAGTAATCCTTAGTATTTTATGGATGATCTTCTCGCCGGATCAGAGTTGGTTGGATGCTGTCTTCGGGCTGGTTACAGGTTTCGGGTTAGCAGGATTCGCTATGCTGTTCGGTCGCATATTCAAAGGCGAGTGGAGCGGCGTGGGTGATCTTAAATTAGCAATGGCGTTAGGTTTTACCTTCGGTCCAGCGAGGTTTTTCTTTCTGTATCTGGTTTCCTCGATAGCGGCGATATTGTATTTTATAGTCAGGCGCGGAAAGACAAAAGAGCGCCGCGTGCCAATGGGTCCATTTTTCGCTGTGGGCACCTGGATTACGATATGGGGCGGAGCAGAGGTAGTACGCTGGTATTTGGGATTTTTTTGATATAAAGATATAGGGGCACGGCGCGCCGTGCTCTCTGGAGTCCCGGTCGGAGCCTGGGAATGACAGAATAAACAAACTGCTCACTTCAAAAGGGGAGCAACAAGCAAGGGCGCACCACCGTGCGCCCTTGCTTGATTCTCCGACAGGTCGTGAATGAAGATATTAATTCTTGCTATCCCCTCACATTTCTAAAGAAGGTATTTCTAATTGCAACCCCGCCATAAATGACGGGTCTACGAACAAACAAGCCCCATGAATGGGGCTCATGTAGCTGGCGGCTGTTTGCCGAAATGTAGGGGCACGGCGCGCCGTGCTCTCTGGAGTCCCGGTCGGAACCTGGGAATGACAGAATAAACAATCTGCTCACTTCAAAAAG
>JALGVT010000044.1 GCA_025774555.1 candidate division LCP-89 bacterium | reverse complement strand
TTCGCACGGATGATATTGGATTACGCTGATTAGATTCGTGGAAGAGGGGATGATCCGTGGAAATTTGTTAGCGTCTGATGCTGAAATAAAATAGATCGTTAGTAGTAAAAAAAAGGGATCACGGATTCGCGCGGATGATATGGGATTACGCTGATTAGATTCGTGGAAGAGGGGATGATCCGTGGAAATTTGTTAGCGTCTGGGGTTGGTCTAAAGAAACTGAAAACTTAAAACAAGATCACGGATTCGCGCAGATGATATGGGATTACGCTGATTGGATTCGTGGAAGAGGGGATGATCCGTGGAAATTTGTGATCATGTTTGTTGATTACATAAACAAGTACACCTGATATACACTGAGTAACGGAGAGAATTAACACCTGATGAGCCGCGTCATAGCCATAGCCAACCAGAAGGGCGGTGTGGGGAAAACCACCACAGCGATCAACTTATCATCTTTTCTGGCAGCGGCGGAGCGTAAAACGCTGCTACTGGACATAGATCCGCAGGCTAATGCTTCATCCGGTCTCGGCATCACACCGGAAAAACGAAACAAGACAATCTACGAATTGCTGATTAACGATGTCGAACCCGCTGAGATAATCCAGGATACGGAGTTGGATTACCTCAAAGTTATCCCTTCGGACATTAAGCTGGTAGGAGCTGAAATTGAACTGGTGCCGATGATCAATCGTGAGCAGATACTGAAGAGAGCACTCGAACCGATTCGCAACGATTTCGATTACATCTTGATGGACTGCCCACCGTCGTTGGGACTTCTAACCTTAAACAGTCTGACCGCTGCAGATTCTGTGCTGATACCAATTCAGTGCGAATATTACGCTCTCGAAGGTATCAGTCAACTTCTCAATACCGTCAGGCTGGTGCAGAAACATCTGAATTTATCGCTCGAAATCGAGGGCGTTTTGTTGACGATGTACGACGGACGGCTGAACCTGTCCAAACAAGTCAAGGAGGATGCGGAGAAGTTCTTTGTGGATAAGCTATTCAAATCAGTTATCCGCAGGAATGTCAAACTATCGGAAGCGCCTTCGTTTGGCAGACCAATTATCTTTTACGAAATCACATCCTATGGAGCGGAAGATTATTTATCTCTGGCACAGGAGATTATAAACTATGAGCAGTAGTGAAAACAGACTGGGGAAAGGATTGGCGGCTTTACTGCCGGAAGGGGCGGACTTCGGGGGACGAACGCCTCAATTTGCAGAGATAGAATTGGATAGTATCCGGGCAAATCCACAGCAGCCGCGCCGGGAATTCGACGATGAAGGGTTGCGTGATCTTGCTGCATCTATCAAATCCAAAGGCGTGGTTCAGCCGATCATCGTCCGCAAGATGGATGACGGCTTTGAATTGATCGCGGGCGAGAGAAGACTGCGCGCTACGAAAATGGCAGGCATGGAACGCATCCCGGTGTTTATAGCGGACGTTAAAGACGGCTCAGAGGCGCTGGAATTAGCGCTGATCGAGAACCTGCAGCGTGAAGATTTGAATCCGATGGAACAGGCTGAAGGATTTCAACGACTGGCAACCAAATACGATCTGACGCAGGAGCAGATAGCTGAGCGAGTCGGCAAGAGCCGTGCAGCGGTGGCAAATACACTTCGATTGATGAACCTGCCGCGCGACGTGCAGATCAGCCTGAGTTCCGGCAAAATTACGGCGGGGCACGCCCGCGCTATTCTTGCCTTCTCCGACCGCGAACGCCAGGTGGCGCTCTGGAAAAAGATCATCAATGAAGGATTGTCCGTCAGGAAGGCGGAGCAGTTCGCCAAGAAGATGACTTCCCCGACCGCTCCGGCAAAGACGGCGACGCGCAAACCGACTTATATAACTCAGATAGAAGAGCGCCTGCGCAATACGCTGGGGACACACGTGCGCCTACACCACAGAAAGGGCAAAGGCGGAAAGATAGAGATAGAATACTACAGCGACGAGGATTTAGACCGGCTGCTGGAGCTTTTCGAGCTGATGGAAAAGGGATGGTAGGGGAATAAATTTAGAATTTAGAATTTAGAATGTAAGGGAAACTGCGATCAGTGGACGCTATTTGTAAAACTAAATATATGAATTATAATATAACGTGAAAAGGAGAAATCTAATGCCGGCAAAAAACGGTGACAAGGTAAAAGTACACTACAAAGGGACATTAGAAGACGGAACTCAGTTCGATTCGTCGGAAGGGCGCGATCCGCTGGAATTCACATTAGGGGCAAACCAGGTTATACCCGGATTTGAGAAAGCGGTAGATGGTATGGAGTCGGGGGATAAAAAGACGATTAACATCCCAAGCGATGAGGCATACGGACAATACCGCGATGATATGGTTGTCGACGTTCCGAGAAATATGATCCCCGGCAACATCGATCCGCAACCCGGTCTGCAATTCATGGTGCCGACACGCGATGGCGGGGGACAACCGGTAACTGTTTTAGAGATGAGTGAAGATAGTATTAAACTGGATGCCAATCACCGCCTGGCGGGGAAGGATCTAACCTTTGAAATCGAATTGGTTGAATTCAAGAATGCGAATTAGTTCAGCAAATACGTCCTTGCTTTTCCTGATTTTAATATTTATATCAGGATATTGTTACGCAGGCGAGGGTTGCTTCACCATCGTGGTCGGCAGGGATGCTTCAGTGGATGGCAGCGTTATTATGGCGCACAATGAGGATGATTCGCCTCCGCAGGTTGTGAATCATTATAAGGTGCCGCGGCAGAAATATGAAGACGGCGAGACTTTCAAGCTGTTGGCAGGCGGTGAAATCCCGCAGATTCCCAGCACATTGAGTTACATCTGGTCGGAGATGCCCGGACTGCGCTTTTCCGACAGTTTCCTGAATGAGGCGGGCGTCTGCGTCACTTCGGATAATTGTCCATCGCGTGAGGATAATCCCGAAATAACCGATGGCGGGATCACCAAGATGCTACGGCATTTGATCGCTCAGAGGGCGAGTACGGCACTCATGGGAGTAAAATTAGCCGGTGAACTGGTGGAACAGTTCGGTTATGGCGCTTCTGGCAGGACGTATATCATCTCCGATCCTAATGAAGGGTGGCTGTTCGCGGTGGTCAGAGGCAAGCATTGGCTGGCGGCTCGCGTGCCGGACGATCACGCGGCGATGATCGCCAATACCTATACAATTCATAATGTCGATCTGTCGGATACGTTGAATTATCGAGCCTCTGCGGGCATTATCGAGTACGCTGTCGAGCGAGGCTGGCACGATCCCGATGCTGGTGATTTCGATTTTGCGGCTGCTTATGCCAATCCCGAGGTTGCCGTCAGCGGCAGTAATTACTACCGGCAGTGGGCGGGATTGAATCATCTTTCTGCCAGTCCGATGGAAGCATCGCCGCAACTTCCTTTTTCCATCGTACCGAAAAAGAAAGTGGGAATTCACGATCTGATGGCTATACTGCGGGATCACTATGAAGGAACCGAACTTGAAGTGAACGGCAACCCGCACGAAAATCCGATTTCCACCATCTGCGGCAGAGCCACACAGACGAGTTTTATAGCTCAGCTGCGCGGTGACATGCCGGAGGATATCGGTCTGGTGTACCGGGTAAGCCTGGGTCCGCCGTGCGGATCGGTTTATATCCCTTTCTACTTCGGTATATCTGCATTTCCGGAAGGATACGTTTGGAAAAGCAAGCAGCCTTCTGCTGATCTCTTCCGGGAGAAAGTAAACGCGCCATTCAAAGCAGATAAATCGGCAGCATTCTGGACTTTCTCGAATTTTTTCTATAAGATGGACGCCAACTATAAAGAGGAGATGAGTTCAGCGCAAGTCGCTTTTAAAAGGCTTGAAAGAGAGGCTGCCGCCGTTCAAGATTCGATAGAGAGCATAGCGCTGGAGATGATTGCATCAGATCAGGACGGAGTGGAAAAACTGTTATCTGATTTCAGTAAGGATGTTTATTTAAAGGCGCTGCAGGTGATGGAAGAGGAAATTGCACCTGAAGAAGAAAACCAGTAAATCGATAAATAAATGAAAATGGAGAACTCCCGATGAAGAGAGCAATCGTGTTATTCTTAATTTTAGGGCTGGTTATTGTCGGCTGCCAGAAAGCGGAAAAAACCGAAGGTGGGAAAATGGAATCTGCGGCAGAACCTGAAGGCGCAGTTACGGAGGGGAAAATGGTTATGACGGCTACCGGTCTGAGTTATCAGGATATCGTTGTCGGTGAAGGGGATGAAGCCGTTGCGGGTAAAACGGTAGCGGTGCATTACACCGGCTGGCTCAAGGACGGAACCAAGTTCGACAGCTCGGTTGATCGAGGCACGCCCTTCGAATTCCCGTTGGGCGCGGGACGCGTCATCAAAGGTTGGGATGAAGGCGTTGCCGGTATGAAAGTGGGCGGCAAACGCATCCTGCTTATTCCGCCGGAACTGGGTTATGGCGAACGCGGCGCCGGGGGGGGCGTGATTCCAGCGAACGCGGTGCTGAAGTTCGAGGTGGAACTGCTGGCGGTTAAATAATAAGGGATTCTCTTCTGGTAGCCTGCTCCGAGGGTTCGTAGAACTCCTCTGGAGAGGGATTGTCTTAAAAGTCCATAAATTGTCATTATCCCATAGGTCCGAAGGACTCCTACGGAGGATGCCTTCGGCACGAACGAAGTGTGGTAATCTCTTAGTGCTTGTAAAATAGGAGATTGCCACGTCACTACGTTCCTCGCAATGACTTAATATTCTTCTTTTGGGACAGCCCCGTTCCGGCAGAGCCTTCACTTAGTCCACCCTACAATTAAGGATTTATAGGGATAATTGTGTGGCGGACTAAGTGAGGTATTTCAAAGGATAAGACGTCACTAAATCCTTGCACAACAGGATTCTAAACGGCTATTCAGGGAACTATTTCAGAAATATGTTGTTTGAGAGCATCATAATTGCAAAAAGGCAGGTTTATCATGCCATCTGATGCAGAATTAATTGAAGGATTGCTGGACGTCTGTCACCGTCTTCACCGCGCGGGAACGGTGGCGGCAAACGATGGCAACGTTTCCGCTGTCTGCGATGATGGAAACATCCTCACTTCGGTGACCAATGTGTCCAAAGGCGCTATGACGGCGCAGCACGTCGTCAAGGTGGATCGCAAAGGAATTCCACTGGAGGATGGAAAGAAGCCATCATCCGAGCTGCCCATGCACCTGGCAATCTATCAGGACCGTCCAGACGTCAAAGCCGTTGTCCATGCGCATCCGCCTTATGCCACCGGTTTTGCGGCAGCAGGTCTGGCGCTTGATAAATGCGTTTTGCCTGAGATCGTGATGACGCTGGGCAGTATTCCCTTAGCTGCTTACGGCACTCCATCCACTGAAGAGGTTCCCGAATCGGTGTCGAAATGGATCGGGCAGGCTGATGCGGTGCTGCTGGCGAACCACGGCGCGGTTACGGTCGGGTCAACGCTGATGGAAGCGTTCTACCGGATGGAGCGGATCGAACATTATGCCAGGATCTGCTTCATTGCGAGGCAGTTGGGCGGCGAGCGGCTGCTGACTCCCGAAGAGGTGCAGAAAATATACAGCCTGCGTGAAGAATCAGGCATGACCAACCTCAACCCCGGCTGCTGGACCTGCGACACCAAGCTGCCCGATAGCTGTGTGGGTGACGTATGCGTCAATTATGACGAAAATGGCGCGGATTTTGAAGCGACGGCACGGCGGATAATTAAGGATTTAATAAGGCGATCGGAGACACAAGATGAATGAGAGTCTCAAATTTCCTCAAGCGATCAAAGATGAAATCGAGGATAGAATAAAAAGGGAGGGATGGAAAGCAAAACCTCTTAAACCTTTAGCTTCCCCGGTGATGGCTTTATCCCACGCGCCGATTTATCGGATGCACCGATATTACGCTCGCAGACCATATAACGTTTTCTCAAAAATAATAGAGCATTATAGTAATCCGGGGGATCTAATTTTAGATCCATTTTGCGGAGGCGGGGTAGCAGTTGTTGAATCGTTAAAGGCGCGCAGAAGAGTCATCGGCGTCGATCTTAACCCATTAGCAACATGGATTACGCAAGTTGAGGTGGAGAGTGTTGAACTATCTCTCTTAGAAGACGCTTTTAACGGCTGGATACAAGAGATTGAGAATGAACTATCGTCTTATTTCGAAGCTGAATGCGGCGCATGTAAGAAAATAGGAATTGCAGAATGGTTTGAATGGTCGAATGTGTTAAAATGTCCAGAGTGCGGGGAAAAGTTAGTGTTGAGCAAATGTGAAAAGATAAGAGGAGGCACTTATCGCTGCTCTAATAAAAAATGTCAGGCACCCGTTAAAGCATTTGAATGTAAAAAACTGAAAGACCAAATGTTGGAGGTATTGGTCAATTGCCCGCATTGCGGAACCCGCGAGATTCGAAAAGCAACCAAAGATGATAATGAAAGAGCAACCAGAATAGAAAAAGATTATAAGGACATTGTCAAGCAGAGAAACTTAAAAATCCCTGATGATCCATTTCCAGATATGAACTCAGTGCGGGAGAATAACCTATTTGGGAAAGGATTTAAATACTTTCGAGATTATTTTACTCCGAGGCAGCTCATTGTCATTGGTCTGGTCAAAGACCTTTTAAAGAAGCAAATCGATTCAAAGGTTTTCAATGAGTTGCTACATATATTTTCTGCTTCATTGAGGTTCACGAATAAAATGGTCTTTAGAGCTAGTGGCTGGCAAGGAGGAAATCCAATTGAATGGGCAGGGCATATTTATTGGCCTCCATATATATACAATGAATTAAACCCTCTGTTTCCATTAAAGAAGCGATTTAAGTCATTGGTTTCTGGTAAAAAACAGCAAGAGGAGGATATAGACAAGTTTTGTCAGTTTCCAAAAATAGTAAAACCATGGGAGGATACTTCGAAAGGTATTGCCACCTGTTGGCTGTTAACCCAGTCCAGTCATGATTTGCCGCAAATCCCCTCAGGTTCTATCGACGTCGTTATTACCGATCCTCCTTTTGGTGGAAACGTTCAATACGCTGAATTATCGGATTTTTATCTGGTCTGGATCAAGGAGTTTTTAAAAATCGAAGACTACGATAATAAAACCTTTGAGGCAATCGAGACCCGGCATCTGGGCTTCGATGGCGCTAAGGATCGAGATCATTATGAAGATATGCTGTATAAAGTATTCAAGGAATGCAGGCGCGTAATAAAACCGGATGGATGGATGGTGTTGACCTTCCACAATCGCGATATCGGGGTATGGATGGCGATGAATCGCGCCGCCATTAGGGCTGGATTCCGTTTACCACCTTTAGAAGAATCACCGAATAGAGGAATGGTTTATCAACCTCCAATTCAGAATTATACTCAGACGATACATCAGAAGCGAACCGGTTCGATGCTTGGTGATTTCATTCTGTCTTTTAAACCAGTAGAGGAAACAATAGCACCTGAACCTGTTTTGCAGACTCTTCCAACTGAAGTTGAAAAAGAAATCTACGGTAAAGCTGAGGATATAATTCAATATCATGGCGGCGCGGATGAGACCACATTGATGACAGGGTTACTTCCATATTTACAGGAAAAGGGACTTTTAGCCAGATTGGCGAAATTCGATCTCCGTCATATTCTCGGGGGAGGTAATTTTGTCTTTATAAAGGCACAGAAGAAATGGTACACAGAGGAAATGGTTGACAACTTTGGAAGCTTAAAGCCAATCAATTTCATCCCTGCGGAAGATGCCATTCAGGAATTAGTCTTTCAGCATTTAAGCGAAAATAAACATGCAAGTATAGATGAGCTTTTAAGCGTTATTTATACTACTTTAGTTAACGCTCATCGCCCACAGATTGAGACTATTGATCGTGTCCTGCTAAAATATTGCCGCAAAATCAAGATCAAAGGACAAAAACGAGAGCATTACCAGTGGAAAACAGGGATACAAAGTCCTCTGGCAGTTCAGAAAGAGAAAGATAAACAGCTTGGGCTTGATACCGATGACACGATCACATTAACTCACAATGGTATCATTCTGCGTATTGCACAAAAAGCACAAAGCCAGGGTTTCTTTGTGCATGTCGGCAGCACAGAACAAAACAAAAACGGCACGTTGAATAATTTAAGTTTAAAATTAACGCATTATGATATTGGATTGCCGAAAGCATCATTTAACATAGTTAAACAAATAGATTTAATTATTCTGAAAGAATTGACTATATTATCAGCTATCGAAGTTGTTACCAGTATCGGAACATTGAACAAAGCTGTAAATGACCGATTCCGAAATCTGATTTCCACTGCTCCGAATTTGAACCTGAAGTTATTTGTCGTTGTTAAAGATGAGGATTTTATAAGAGCTTACCGTGAAATCCATTCACCTGTTAACGTTAAGAGTGGATTCGCAGAGAAAATTCAAATTGTGAAACTCAGCGCTTTAATAGATCAAACACAGAGAAACGTTTTACCCTTTGTTAAATAGAATAGATCCATGAAAGTCCTCTTAATTGGCGGCGGCGAGGTTGGATTTTACCTTGCCGGTGAGTTGGCGAAGGAGAACCACGACGTAGTCGTGGTTGAGTCGGATCACGAGCGTTTGGACCTGATCACAAAATCGCTCGACGTCATGGTTTTTGAGGGAGATGGCACCGGACAGAAGGTCTTGGAACAGGCGGGGATCAAATCGGCGGATATGCTGATTGCCGTTACCAATTCCGATGAAGGCAATATCTTAGCCTGCATGATCGGCAGAGAATACGGCGTTAAAACCAAGATCGCCAGGGTGCGCGATCATGAGCTCAGTTACGCGGATTCGGTTCTTCGACCGGAACGCATCGGAATCGACCTGATGATCCACCCGGAACTCGAGACAGCCAACGAGATCAGCCGTTTGATCCGCCACCCCAGCGCTATGGACGTCATGGAATTCTTCGACGGCAAGGTCATCCTGCTGGGGATAAAGCTGGGAGCTGAATCGCCTGCCATCGGCAAAACCCTGATTGAATTGGGCAGGCGCTTCACGGCGATCCCTTACCGGCTTGCCGCTATTTCGCGGGGAAGCGAAACGCTGATACCGAGGGGTGAAGACGTTATCCAGAAGGGTGACCTGGTCTATATAGTTTCACGTTCGGACGCCGCCAGAGAAGTCTTCAACCTGACAGAACCTGAAGTCATCAATCATGTGCAGGATATAATGGTATTAGGCGCCAGCCGCATAGGAATGCTGGTGGCAAGCGAACTTCAGGACGATCCGAACGTCAATGTAAAACTGGTAGATTCTGACCCAGAAAAAGCTGAGCGCGTCGCAGGAAAACTGACGAGCACTCTGGTGGTGGAAGCAGATGGCAGAGACATCGACGTCATCTCGGCTGAGGGTTTAGTCGATATGGACGCTTTCGTGGCATGCACCGGATCGGATGAGACGAACATTGTAACTTCGCTGGTCGCCCTGCATTTAGGAGTGAAACGTATTATAACCACTGTGCAGAAGAAGTTTTACCTGACCATCTTACGCGCTATCGGTCTGGATATCGGCGTCAATAAGCATATACTGACAAGCAATGCAATCTTGAAATATATCCACCACGGCAGGGTTCTTTCCTTCTCGCATGTCAGGGGAATAGACGCTGAGACTATTGTCTATTCCGTTAGCGATAAATCGAAAATAACGAAAAAGCCGCTGACAAAGTTGAAATTCCCGGATGGCTCCATTATCGGAGCAATCCGCCGGCAGGGTGAAATGATCATTCCCACCGGCGAAACGCATGTAATACCGGGGGATGAAGCTCTGGTTTTTTATCTGCCAGATGCCAGAAATAAAGTAGATTCATGGTTCGAATAAAGTGAAAAAAGGTCCCGTAATAAACTTCTTAGGCGCTCTGCTGATCTTTTTAGGAGCTTTCATGCTGCTTTCGGCGGCATGGGCGCTCTATTTCCATGAATCTCAGATGATTCACTTCGCCATCTCGGCGGTGATAACTTCCGGCGTAGGATTTATCCTCTGGAAGTTCAGCGATGCGGGGAAGGGCATTCAGATTCGCGAAGGCTTCGCTATTGTCACGTTAGGTTGGGCGGCGATGGGGCTCTTCGGAGCGCTGCCTTTCATCATTACCGGCGCTATTCCATCACCGACCAATGCCATCTTCGAGTCTATGTCGGGTTTTTCCACGACCGGAGCGAGCATCTTAACGGATATTGAGAGTCTTCCCAAATCGGTTCTTTTCTGGCGCAGTTTCACGCACTGGCTGGGCGGCATGGGGATCATCGTCTTTTCACTGGCAATTCTGCCGGTGCTGGGTATCGGCGGGATGCAGCTCTTCAAAGCGGAAGCGCCCGGACCCACAAAAGATAAATTGACGCCGCGCATTCGTCAGACTGCAAAATTATTATGGGGCGTTTATGTTCTGCTTTCATTATCTGAGACCGTTCTTTTAATGATATGCGGCATGGATCTTTTTGAAGCGCTCTGCCATACTTTTGGAACGATGGCAACGGGTGGATTTTCCACGAGAAACGCATCGATTGCCGCTTACGACAGTTCCTGTATTCACTGGGTCATAATCGTTTTCATGTTCCTTGCAGGAACTAACTTTGCTCTGCATTACAGGGCATTGAGCGGAAAACCATTGCTCTATTTCAAGGATTCCGAATTCCGTTTTTATGCTGGAGTGATTGTCACTGCCGTGGTCGTAGTATTCCTGTTCTCCCTGGGAAGATTTGAAAATCCGATGATCGGTTTTCGAGACAGCGTTTTTCAGGTGGTGTCGCTCTGCACAACTACAGGTTACGTCACGGCAAATTACGTTACCTGGCATCCACTTGCGATCCTCATCCTGATTATCCTGATGTTCATGGGCGGGATGACGGCATCCACTGGCGGCGGCATGAAGATGGTGCGCTGCATGATATTACTGAAGCATGCGCACATTGAAATCAAGAAGCTGATTCACCCCAGAGCAGTGTATCCTCTCCGGTTTGGACAGAGAGTAATGGATGGGAGCATGGTTACGAATATCCTCGGCTTTTTCCTGTTGTTTATCGTAATATTCGTGCTCGGAGCCTTGATTCTCACAGGAATGGGGCTGGACTTTGCCACCTCTTTTGGCGCATCTATCGCCTGTCTTGCGAATATCGGACCTGCGATTGGAGACGTGGGACCGACCGGTAATTACGCCGGGATGCCCATTCTCGCTAAATGGGTCTTAATCGTTATGATGGTGATGGGGCGGCTGGAACTGTTCACGGTACTCGTCCTGTTCAGCGGGAGTTTCTGGAAAAAATAATTCATTTACGCAAATATTAAATTCTTCTTCGCGTGAAAAAACAGTGAGGTTTAATCTCAAATGAACTGGCGCAGAATCCTTTTTAAAAATTACGGAGTGAAAATAGCATTGCTCCTGATGGCTGTCTTTCTCTGGTTCTTCGTCATATCCAGCCGTGAATATACACAGGTTATCGAAGTCCCGATACGGATTATCGGATTGAAAACAGACAAGGTATTGATCAGTGATCCCCCTGAGACTGCCGATGTGAGATTTCAAGGAAAGGGAACATCGCTGCTGCTATTGAGTCTTTACGGCGACGTTCGCATGGAAATAAACATCTCCACGATCAACCAGTTCTACGATTATCCTGTCCAGTTAGAATTGATTAATTGGGCGCCGGGGATAAACGTTGACATCATGGAGATCCTGCGACCGGACACGGTATGCATCCGACTCGATGAACTACTTGAAAAGAGGATAAAAATTCAGCCGATGCTCACGGTGAAACCATCGGAAGGATTTGTCATCACAGAAAACGTTAAACTCGATCCGGACAGCGTTACCGTCAGAGGCGCTAAATCTATCGTTAAAGATTTGAAGTACATATCAACTCAGGTAAAATATATTGAGAAAGCTACCAGTTCAGTCAATACCAGACTTGAATTGATACCTCCGGAGAATAGTCATCTCAGTCTCGATCCAGAAGAGGTCAGAGCTTTTGTTGTCCTCGAAAAAATTGAGTCTCGAACATATTCCGCTATTCCGGTTAATGTGATTAGTTCATCATCTAACAAGCCAAAATTCTGCGAACCGTCAGTCATCGACGTAAAAGTCAGAGGCGCGCAGTCTGTTCTGAACCAGGTTGACCGTAATGATATTATCGTCTCTGTCAGCTCTGAAGGGAGCCCGACAGGCGCAGGTGTGTTCTTTCCTGTGGTGATCCTTCCTGAGGGACTTGAGCTGGTGGAGATTATTCCTGATTCTGTGCGTTTGGATTATGAGGAAGTGGACACATAGAATAAAATGATTACTCTGGGGATAGAAACATCTTGCGATGAAACCGCCGCCGCCATCCTCAGGGATGGCGCAGCGCTCTCCGCAGTCGTTTCATCACACTGGCTGCACACGAAATATGGCGGCGTAGTTCCCGAATTGGCGAGCCGAGCTCATATTAAACTGCTTGCGCCCATAATCGAACAGGCTCTGTCGAGCGCGGGAATCGGGATCGATGAACTGGACGCTGTCGCGGTAACTCGCGGACCCGGATTGATAGGCGCGCTCCTGGTAGGCATCTCGATGGCAAAGGCGATTGCCTATGCCAGAAGGATTCCAGTTCTGGGAATAAATCATCTTGAGGGGCATCTATGGAGCGCTACATTTGCTGGGGATGATCTTCAACCGCCTTTTTTAGCATTGCTGGTTTCAGGAGGACACACCATGTTGGTCGGTGTGCGGGCTTTCGGAGATTATCGGCTGATCGGTCAGACTCGTGATGATGCGGCGGGCGAAGCGTTCGATAAAGTCGGAGTGCTCTGCGGGCTGGGTTATCCCGCCGGCGCCGAAGTAGAAAATCAGGCGCAAGAGGGAGACGCCAGCTATCATGCTTTTCCGGTTGGGATGAAGGGTCAAAAAGAATACGACTTCTCCTTTTCCGGTTTAAAAACCGCCGTGGCGAATTTTTCGCGAAAGAATCCAGACGCAGTAGAAAAACATCGGAAGGACGTATTAGCCTGTTTCCAGGAAGCTGCTGTCGATTCTCTCGTGCTGCCGACGATACGCGCGATGGAAGATTTCGGATATTCCACTTTAGTCATATCGGGCGGCGTTGCCGCCAATCAGCGTTTAAGAAACCGCCTGAATGAGGAAGTTGGCAAAAGAGACGGCAAATTCATATCGCCGGACATAGAGTACTGTACGGATAATGCCACTATGATCGCCTGGGCAGGTTGGAAACGTCTGCAAGCTGGAGAACGAGACGGTCTTGACATGAGTGGAGACGCCAACTTTCCAATACCCGGATTAACAAAAATTTAATCAATTGACTGCTGCTTACATACCTGCCGCTCTTGCTCTGCTGGGGCTGAGCGACTTTTCCCTCGATTTCAAGGGTTCGACTCTCCTTCTTGCCGCGATGATCCTGCTGAGCTTTTTCTGGGCGATCATCAGCTACCGCAGAACTCTTCCTCCTGCAGGAATCGGACTGCGTCTTTTTTTAGGCTTCCTGAGATTTGCCGCCCTGCTGACCATTATATTTCTCATTTTCGAACCGACCATCTCCCGGCAATACCAGCGCGTGCTCAAACCGTTGCTGCCAGTTATTATTGATAACAGCCAGTCGATGGCAGTTGATGACGCTTCCGGGAAAAGAAGCGCTCAACTGGATTCTCTTTTCCGGGATCCCGCCTGGAACAGTCTTGGCGACAAATTTGAGCTGGTCTATCTCTCTGCGGGGGACTCCCTCGCTGTTATGGAGAATCTTGATTTTTCAGCTTTGAGTTTTAAGAGTATCGGCACAAACCTGACGTCTTCCTGGCAGCAAATCCCGGATTTACTGGATGGTGAACCATTTTCAGTCTGCATCCTGATCAGCGACGGTGGTCATAATGAGGGATTGGAGCCAGTGCAGGCTGCCCGCGAATCGGACGCTGCTATCTATACAGTTGGAATCGGCGACACAACCAGCGTCATAGATGCGCGCATCGCTTCTATTTCAGGCAGCGAAATCGCTTACCGAGGCAAGAAGAGCGAGATCGTCGTTCGTATCAAAGCGGTCGGGGAAGAGAACCAACAGGGAAGCCTCGAATTAATTTCACCGAAAGGGAATATCTTCGCTTCAAAGACCATCAGACTCTCAGGGGACGATCTACTTACCGAGCATACACTCGATTATACGCCTGAGAACACCGGAACACTACAGCTTAAAATCAGGCTTAACACTACTTCTGAAGAGTGGAGTCTTGATAATAACGTCCGCACTTTCCCGGTTGAAGTTCTCGAGAGCAAAATACGAGCGCTGCTCGTATCGGGCAGACCTAACTATGAGACAGCTTTTATTGTACAAGCAGCCGCGCGCTTGCCCGACATTGAAATCACCTCCCTGACGATAGATAACCACGGGGAAATATATGACGATCAATCGGTCAACTTCGAGCATCTTCTCGCTGAAACAGACCTGCTGATGGTGATCGGTTTCCCGAAGCAGGGGGCGAGATCGGCGACGTTTTCGCGTTTGACGCGAGCGTTGGCTGCTCATCCGCTGCCTGTCTGGGTATGGACGGAATCGAGATACAGAGCCGCGGAACTCAAGAGCTTATATGGTGATGATCTACCACTTTCCGCAACTCCCACGAGGACCCGGTATGAAGGCGAGGCAGCGCCAGACCGTTTCTATAGCGTGCTTGATCCCGACTCAGAATCATCCGAAAAAATCCTCTGGCGGCATATCCCGCCCATTCAGACGCCGACTTTTAATGTCCGCCTTCAGGGCAGTGTTAAAACGCTGGTAAATTTGATTGATCCTGCCACCGGACAGTCTTTAGGTCCTGCTATTGCTGTCTGGGAAAGCAGTGGGAGACGGCATGCTATATCGTTCGGGTCTGGATACTGGCGCTGGAGTTTTTTAAATCAGGGGATATCGGGCGGCGATGAACTCTATGCCGGTCTGCTCATGAAGACCATGCGCTGGCTGGTTACCAGTTCTGAAATCCAGCCTTTGACAATTACAACCGACCGAAAACTATACTCTTCCGGTGAAAATGTTGATTTTAGCGCGATACTCAGAAGCGGCGACGGTGAAATAATAAAGAGTGGTCAGATTGAAATCACACTTCGCGGACCTGAAAGCATTTCAAAGATACTGCTGGAACTTGATAAAAACGGGAATTACCGCGGCGTTTTCCAACCCGAAGGCGTTGGGGATTATACGTTTGAAGGCACGGCAGAGGTGAACGGCGAATCTATCGGAATTGACTCAGGGAGTTTTGCAGTTGAGCTATATAATATTGAGAAGGAGACATTACGCCAGAACAGAGAGCTGCTTCAAGCGATTGCTTCTGAGAGCGGAGGCGCATATGTAATCCCTGATTCCCTCCAGATACTCGCTGACATCATCAACGCTCCGACGCGCACCGTAACCACGTCATGGCAGCGGCGCATATTTTTAAACTGGGATTTGTGGGCAATAGTCATCTCTCTTCTCGCTCTCGAATGGTTTATACGCAAGCGCCGCGGTATGCTGTAACGTCTCTAAGCTGATCGCACTAACTCCCCTCCGCAATATTCACGTCATTTAAAGCGATTTTCTAAAATAATTTCCAGCATTATCAGTCAGGCAAGTCTGTCAGGCAGGTTTGCCTGGGAATGTACCATAGGCATCCTTTTGGGAAATTCCCTTGAATAATCGTAATTTCTCGCCATACCAGCGCAAGGGGTAACTACCCCTTGTTGAATAATCTTTTCGCATACGCCGGTACAAGGGGTAATGCCGAAGACATTTCTCTGAAGCAGGCGACTGGTGGACTGCGCGGCTCCGCCCGGGAATAAATTCCCAGGCTAATTTAGTACTGTCCTACTGAAGTAGGACGCAAACGTAATATCTTCGTCTGTCGAATAACGGACTGCTCCTTAGGAGTCTCTACGGGACGGGAATGACGACTTCAATTTTCCTATATGAAAGTCTGATTATTTTGAAGAATCACTATAATCGGGAAATGAGATAAATGCTGAATAGCAAACTCCCTCATTTAAGGCACAGAGCTGAAATATTAAAGCTCCTTCGTCAATGGATGTGTAAAAACGGCTATCTGGAAGTTGAAACGCCCATTCGAGTTCTCACACCTGGTACTGACGTCAACTTAGAGGCTTATCCGAGCGGTGACCGTTACCTGATCACTTCACCGGAATTTCATATGAAGCGGCTGCTCGCTGCCGGATACGAGAGGATTTACCAGATCTGCCGCTGTTTTCGTAAAGGTGAAAGGAGCAGACTGCATAATCCTGAATTCACAATGCTTGAATTTTACGCGACGGGTCTGAATATTGAAGGGATGATGGCAGAAGTGGAGAGGCTAATCGGGGATACAGCCAGAGCAGTCGGAAAAGATACGGTGGTATTTGATCGAGTTGAATGTCATTTAGCTCCGCCGTGGAAGAGGATCAGCGTTGAAGAAGCATTTTTAGAATATGCGGGTTGGTCTCCAATCGCCAACTTTGATGAGGAGCGGTTCTATGACCTGGTGGATAAAGTTGAAATTCACCTGGGGTCGGGCAGACCTGCTATCCTGTATCATTACCCGCCGGAACTGGCGATGCTGGCAAAAGTCACATCTGGCGAACTCCCTGTTGCCAGGCGGTTCGAAATCTACGTTTCAGGGGTGGAAATAGCCAATGCTTTTGAAGAGTTGAACGATCCGGTTGAACAGAGGAGAAGATTCGAAAGTGATCTTAAAAGGCGGGATAAACGGAATAAGCGCGGCTACCCTATAGATGACCTTTTTCTTGAATCGCTTGCAGATATGCCGGACAGCAGCGGGATCGCGGTCGGCGTTGACAGGCTGGTTATGCTGTTAACAGGCGGGGAAAGCATCGACGATGTTATTGCCTTTCCCGATGAAGATGTATAAACACTGGGATTAGAAATAGTACCAGATGGTGGAATAATCGGCTGCATTTTCACCGTCACGTTCGAGACGCTGCAGGTATTCGTATATAGACACATCAGTATAGATATAAGTATCGACAAGCGCCATTTTTTTCTCCCAGGGATGAAATTCGAAGACCCGCCTACCATCCGGAAGTATGGTAATGATTCTATGATCCTGCTGTCGGTTGATATAGTTCTTCCCGAGACGCGGCACGTTGAAAATGGTGTCGTCGGTGCGCCATGTGCCAGGAGCTAACCTGGCTTCTTCATGTCTTTCCTGCCTCACACGAGCGATGGGGACGCGATACCAGTTGGTCTCTTCTTTCCCTTTAGTAACGAAGGTATAGTAAGGATCCACGCCTATCAGTCGTAGAATTCTGCGCAGCGCTGTCATCTCAAAACGACGGCTGTTGGCAAATGTGAACACAGCCTGATTGGTGACGGACAATCCTCTGCTTCTGAATCGGTCGATAGCTTCGGCTGTTTCGGGCGTAACTTCATAAGGATGCTCGAAGTGGGTAACTATACAGACATCTCTCTTTCCGAGTTCGCAATAACTTTTAAGCAAATCGGCGAGATGTTCTGTCACCCGCATGGGCAGAACGACCGGTGTGCGGGTTCCAATGCGGATTCGTTCGATATGTGGAATTGCTGCCAGCCTATCCAGAATATCCTTCAGACGCTTATCGCTCATGATAAGAGGATCGCCGCCCGTAACGAGAACCTCTTTAATGGTCACTTGTTCATTAATGTAATTTAGAGCATTATCTATCTGCTTTTTCGACGCCATTGCTTTGGGATCAAGACAGGTGTCGATCTCCCAGTTTCGCTGGCAATAAACGCAGATCTGGGCACACGTATTGTAGGGTTTCATTATACAGATCAAGGGATAACGCCGCGTCACCAAATCGACTGGCGAGGTGTCCCTCTCCTGCATGAAATCAAAGGATACATCCTTTTTACGGCGTCCGTCAGACATACAGCGCACGTAATCGATCGGGGGAATAACCTGGTAACGAACCGCCCGGTCATGTATTCCGTCTGGTTCTGGATCCATCAGATGGACATAATATGGAGTGATTCCGAAGGGGATGTGATTGGTGTCGATTGCCCGCAGCGACTGTTCT
This sequence comes from candidate division LCP-89 bacterium, assembly GCA_025774555.1. Lineage (GTDB taxonomy): Bacteria > Electryoneota > B3-LCP > B3-LCP > B3-LCP > JALGVT01. The sequence continues at coordinate 18,128 of JALGVT010000044.1, read as the reverse complement.
TCTGCGGGTGAGACAGACCGCAGCCTGGCAAGATCTTCATACGATGTTACAACGTGCTTCAGGTGCCAGCGCCAATCATCCCAATCGCTGCTGGATGCTCCCAGCGTTTTTAAAATCCGCTTCTTATTCTCCTCTCTTTTTAAAAGCACTGCATCGTCGAGACCTGTGGGAAAACGCTTAATCCCCTGCTGCATCCAGTCCGCCATGTTGTCGAGGTCATCGCCTCGCGCTATGGCGGCGTCGTATCCTTCAAGTGACAGAAAATCAGGCGCGCTTTGACCGTGATATATTCCGGATCTCGCCCGGCAGCCCGCCCATAGGCGTTCAAGCTCGATTATTAAACCGGGGCTGATCTCACTCAATGTTTCATCAGACACGTCAGGTTCGGCAAGTTTGACCAGCAGGCTTACGAGATCGAATTCCGTCAGCCGCATCGATCTGAGCGAGATAATACTTTTGGCTACTCTCAGGCATTGTCTTGCGAGTTCCCATTCGAGGGAGTGAATCGTCTCTTCTCTTAGATCGTATCCTCTTTCTAACCACCAAAAATATGAATAGAGGTTATCTCTGGCGTGAGCTTCCGTTACGGACTCGTTGAGGATTTCAGCTATAGCGCGGTTGTAGGTCCAGAGTTTTTCGAGGAGTTCACGATTCTGGCTGATCCGTTCTTTCTCATCCAGTGGAGTTTTATAAGCAGCCATCATCCCTCCTATTTGGATTTTCTTTCATTATCAACCACAAACTCCCATGTGCAAATTAGAGGTGAATAAGGAATATCGTAAAATATTCGAGAGAAGTCAAGCAGCATCTATAGCAATGCTCTAAAGTAATTTCCATTAGGCGACTGGTGGACTGCGCGGCGTTTCACTTGCTTAGTCCACCCTACGATTGCTGATGGCTTTTAACTGAATATCCTGACGGCTCCACCCGGGAATAGAATTCCCAGGCTATTTTGCTGCTGTCCCACTCAAGTGGGACGCTTAAAAGTGCTTTCGTCTGTCGAATAAAGGATTGCTCCTTAGGAATCTTACGGCTTGTCAGAGTCCGGGCAAGCCGGAGTGACAAGCTAACCATGGGAAATTACTTTTACAAACCAGTATAGTTATAATTGCTTTGATTGACCAGCAATAGCTGTTGGTATGGATATTGCGTTTGCATTGTTTAATTTAACTTTATTAAAATGGAGTGTGCGATGTACAACGAAGAGATGCCCGCTTACCGCCGTCCCTCTTTCTGGATTGGCGTTGCAATCGCCTTTTTCGGGCTGCTGTTATGGGCTTATCCCGAATTGCTGTCGGTATTGGTCGGCGGCTTCTTTGTGGTTCTGGGAGGAGGAATAATTGGCAGGGTGCTTTTACGGCGCAACGGTCATGACGTCTGGTAGGATTAAAAACAGGCTGGTTCATCTATGCTGTTATATTACGAACTTGCTCTGGTTTCCATATTCTCCAGAACATAAACCTTAAAATTTCAGGGTCTTGAAGAATCGACACTTCGTGACTTTCAAGCTCCCAGTCGAAGCGGCGAACATTTGCTTCCCAACTCTTCTGCCATCTGTCCAATATGTCATTAGAGGATGATTCCTTACCCTGAAGACAGTGGATCCTCGATCTGATTACGCCCTGCGCTTCAACAGCTTCAATCATTACCTGAGGTGTGGACGGATTATCAATCCACCGTCCCTGTCTCTTACCAGCATCATGATAATAGAGTGCGCTCAAGGTAATTTCCGGGTTGTCGGAGTGCGTGAATCTGCCGTTCTGCTCTGCAGTTCTATTTATAAGTTCACCAGCTTCTATTGTTCTTAAGCGGTGGTAATCAGCTTCATTATCAGGAAGCTGCGTATCGAAAAATGTAGTCTCGGCTGTGGCATCCTCTTCGATTGGCGACGGATCATCATGCGGAAACGTCAGGAATTCTGCCAGTTTGACATGATTATTTATGATTACATGCATTCTTCCGGCTTGTCGAAGATAAAAGCTTAGCAGAGCAAATGCATCTGCTCCGCTCTTCAAGCCTTTCGTCCAGAGTATAGCTAAAATCCAGACGTCTGAAGGTTCTGCGCCGGGAAAGTAACCGTATTGACGGCAGCGGTCAAGTCGCTCACGAAATTCGATAATCTCCATCTGATCAGGAGAATATCCCAATCCTTTCAGTACTCGTACAATCTCGTTCGTGTCAATCTCTTTATCGAGCCGCGCAGCTCTTGCGGTTTCATCTTCAAATATTCTCAGGAAAACCTTCCCGCCGCCGGATTCGACGCGGGCAGTGAGCTTCTGACCTTTAAACAGCGGCAGCTCAGATTCCGCGATGAAAACCTGACCTCCGGCGCCAACGCGAAAAAAACCCGGGCTTATTTTAGTAATCACTCGTCCGTGAACCAATTGCCCGGGCACCAGGGTGGTTGATCTTCCCTGCGTTGTTTTACTCTGACCGACACTGCGGACTTTCATTTTTTCATTTCACTGGTTTCAGTTTCCTCTCGCTGCAGATTCAGGATAAGCCGTACTTCATCCTGTCCCAATCCGAGTTTTTCGGCGATTTCCTGGATGGAGAAACCCTGCTCGCTTAAAGAGATTACCTCTGTAGCAGTCTCCTCACTCGGTCTGTCGTCAGGCTTTTCCGCTTCGCCCCAGGGAGTGGATTCCTCTTCAGCCGATGGTTCTTCTGGCTTGGTTTGAGGTTCTTCTTCTTCAGATGATTCCTCTTTTTCTTCTTGCTCTTCTTCTTCGTTCTCGGCTGCCACCTTTTTCCAACTCTTCTTCAGTTTCAAAGATATTTTCAACTTTGCAGGTTTAATGCCAAGCTTATCCTGCAATTTGCGTACAATCAGGTAGAGCCAGACCAAACCTCCAGTTAACAACAGAATAATGCCGCATAGAACAGTAATAAGAAATCCACTCGCGGCACCGGACGTCTCCGCAGCTCCCTGCTGATCAGATTGTGATCCACCGGGATTGTTCGACAGGTCGAGGTCCTGGATGTTTCCACCGAGCAGCTCATCTGAGGGCGAGTAGCCTGAAGCTCTGAGCCGGGAAAACAGCTTCTCCCATTCAGCGATTTCTTCTTGAGTTCTTCCAAGCTGGTGATAGATCGCCGCTATTTCTGCGGTTGACTCTGCGAAGAGGTGCGGGTCCTTACGCGCCTGTTGGAAATGTTTAAGCGCCTGCTGATTTTTTCCATCTTCATGCAGGGTCAATCCTTTATAGAAGTGAGTTTCAGGCGTAATTTCAATAACTGCACGAGTTGGCGCGGGGCTCGGTGATGCTGTTTTTTCTTCCGAAGCTTTTTGCGGTTGAATACCCTTAGGTTTGAATTCTACAGGTTTTTTCTCCTCAGAGGTTTTTCTTACTCCCGCCGGCACGAAGACAGGCTTTTTACTTTCTTCGACGTCTCTCTTCTGCTCATCGCCGGGCTTATCATCCTCTTTCTTCTTCTCTGTGCGACTTTCCAGCTGCGCCGGTTTTGGCTTCGGCTGTACAGGCTTTTTCTGTTGTGCCGGTTTGCTTTTTACTGCAGGTGTGGTAGAAGACAAGGTTCCCACGGATGTAATATCCAGCACCAGGCTGAAAGGATTACGGGTCTCCCATACAACCGGCTTCATCTTACCTCCGAACCGGAATTCCAAGAGGAGATTGCCGCCGTCGTCGTTAAATTCTATGCTGTTGATGAAGTTGTTACTTAGCGATGAAAGTTGGTCGCGCGCCTCTTCCTCGAGCTGGCAGTCAGGAATAGACAGAAACATCGTCCTCCCTCCGTCAACATCACGAACTGTATAAGGAACAGTCTCGTCGAAGTGTAGAGCCAGAATAATGAAGCTATCCCGCGCTTTATCAGAGCCGCTGATCGACATCAACCTGCTGCACATGGCAGACGTCGGAAGCAAGACTAAAGCTAAGAGATATGGAACGAACTTCCGCAAAATCCTTCACCCCATGTTGTATTATTACGAATCATCATCTAAATCACCCAGGTCAACCATTTTAGTGCTCCCCAGGTAGGAGACCGTCTTCAATTCATTGATTCTTTCCAGTTTCTTGATTACCTGTTGTATTCGCTGGCAATTTTCCTGAATCACGCTTAACCGCTGTTTGAGTTTATCGTCTTTTATGCCCTCAGTGTCTTTTTCCAACAGGTAGACGTTTCCCATGACCGTTGTCAGTGGATTGTTAATCTCATGATTCAGGGTTATCACGGTCTGTGTATATGCTGCCAGCCTTTCCGATTCGAGTAGTTTTTTCTGCAGATTGTAAATTTCGGTAACGTTTCTCATGATGCCCAGTGCGCTGAAATGTCTCCCCCGCTCACCTCTCAATGGCACTAGATTGACCGTATATGCCTGGGTTCGATAAGCGCCGCGGCTGAATTCATAATCGAAAATCTGCTTACTCCCGTGAGACAGAGTGCTGTTGATCCTCCTAATCGTCTCTTGATCTTTGAAAAACAGTCGGAAATGCTGATTAAGAAGGTCGTCCTTGTTAAAACCCAGTTCTTCCACACGAGGATTGATGAAAGAGAAAATACCATTGGGATCGATAGAGAATATAATATCACCCGCATTTTCCAGCAGATCTGAGAGGAATTCTTTGGTGGTGCGAATTTCGTTTGTGCCGCGGGCATTCTGCACCGACACAGCAGCTTGCGAAACAGCGAAGTAAACCATTTTAAGATCCTGACCTGAAAAATGATCGGCGCTGCGGGTTGTGCTCATAATGGTTACTCCAATGGCATCTTCACCCACAATCATGGGAATTACAATGAGGTTTTTCGTTTTCTCCTTTGTGGTAGTGCCAAAACTCTCCGTCCAGGGTACTATAACCGGTCTGCGCTCGCTTATGACCCAATCAATAATCCCTTCATCGTATTGACTCTGAGCCGCCTGCTGGAGCCGGGCATACTGCGAACCGATCGGATCAAGATTATTTTTCGTGTCAGAAAACAGATAAACACCTAAGTTTTCGTAATCTATAAATTTACTGAGCAGGTCCGTCAATATTTTTACGACTTTAGGCGGGTTGTGCGTATGGCGGATCATATCACTCAATTCCTGAACATTCAGGAATTCATCAAACGCCGATTTCGCACGATCCTTGGCTGATTGAAGTTCAGTGATTCTGTTCTCTAAGCTGACGACTTGTGCTTTAAATTTGGCGATTCGCTCTTCAAAAGAAGCGACGAGGGCAGCCAGTTTATCGTCAAATACTGGCTCCACATCAGGAGAAATCGGTCGATGTGGTCTGTCGTTTCGGCGCTCACCACCGCTGTCAGACGGGGAAGAGGTTCTCTTCGGGTTTGAATCTGGGGACCTCTCACTTTTACTCATTGAAACACCTATGCTATTCATTCCAGACCGCTTAATAAGGTTTTCGGATTGTTCCTATAAATCCTTCGGAACGGTTCAATTCCTGTTTTATTGCTTCCAGATAGAATGGGAAATCGATAGCTCCCTGATCATCTTTCCTCAGCTTCAGCAGCTTTTCAAATTCCGGGTTGCTATCAAAGTTCAAATCTGCCGATTTATCCTCAATATTCATTATGGTTGCCAGGTGGTTGGCAAAGTGAACCGATAAGACGAGTTTCTTATGCTCCGAATCCGCTACAGGGGCGTGGTGATTCCTCGTCGATTCAACCATCCATGCGGGCATATTCCACTCATCCAACAACCAGGCGCCAGCTACCGGATGAGAGACTAAAAATACTTCCTTCTCAGCATCTATCAGGTTGTAACCCTGATGATCAGTTTTATTCAACACCCGGATATAATCCTCGGGGTAATATCTGGATAAAAACAGTTTCCCTAAATCATGAACCAGTCCGGCGATGAATGCTTCGCCTGGGTGACTTGCTCCGCTCATCTTATAAATCATCCTGGATGCGATGGCAACCGAAATTGAGTGCTTCCAGAATTCCTCCATATCCAGCGCTACGTTATTTGAGCCTTGAATAAAGCAGTCGCTGATAATCACCGAAAGGCTCAGATCGCGAACCGTCTCAAACCCCAAAACGACAACCGCCAGGTTCACAGTGCCAATCCGCCTCGCGAATCCGTAGAAAGCTGAATTTGCCAGCTTTAACAGTCTCGTTGCCAGCGCCGGATCGGAAGAGATGAGTATCGCCAGATCAGATGCAGAAGTATCTGGATCATCTACGGCTTCCATCAAGCGCGTTGCCAATAAAGGCAGGGCGGGCAGAGACGTAACGCGGCTGGCTAAATAACGAATTTGATCTATTTCATCTACGACAGATATGTCCACTTTTACACCAGAAAGTCAATTGCACATTGCCTTACGCTTTCTTCGGGGTTAGCCTCGGCTTGTTTTCCTCTGCCGCGAGCTTTGGCAGCCTCTGCTTCTTTCTTTTTTCGGGTTTGATTGGCTTCAGCGTTTTTCGTGTCTATAACCTGTTTCCTGCGCAACTCTCGTTGTTTGGTCAGTTCACTTGCCAGCGCTTGATGCGCCTCATCTGGGAAGCGCAAGGTCTGTTGAAACAACTCCTCGACAATCTTGACCTTGGTCAGATTGTCCTGTAAGGCGAGTAATTTCATGCGACATGTTCTAATTGTAGACGCGCGCGAATCGAATGTATCGCCGAAGTATGTATCTGACAGATGCGCGATTCAGAAAGATTCAACACTTCGCCGATCTCTTTTAACGTCAACTCCTCATAATAATATAATACCATTACTTGCCGCATTCGTTCCGGCAGCTCTTCAAGCCACTTGACAGCAAGTTGCTTTTCCTCTTCATGCTGGAGATTTTCAAGTGGATCCGAAACGTCATAATCGGGTATGATTTCGTGATAGCTTCCGGCACCGTCAGCGCCTTCGGGCTCGCTATCGAGGGATACTATCTTTAATGAACCCACTTCTTCGAGAAGTTGGTAGTAATCGTCTATGGAAATGCCCATCTCTTCAGCCACGTCAGCGTCGTCTGGAATACCGCTCTGACGGCATTCGCATGTTTCAAAGGCGCGTTCCAGAGACTTCGATTTGGAACGAATTGACCTGGGCAGCCAGTCATATTCCCTCAGTCCGTCCAGAATGGCGCCGCGGATACGAAGCGAGGCATAGCTTTCGAACTTGATGCCACGGTTATGATCATAACCGTCGATTGCCTGTATCAAACCGCGCGCTCCTGTGCCTTCAAGGTCGGCGAGTTGCACCGCTTGAGGCAGCGTCTGCTTCATTCTGCCGGCGACGATTTTCACCAGAGGCAGATAATGGAGCAGGAGCCTTTCACGCGTTTGAGCGTCCTGGGTGTTCCGGTAGTCTTCCCAGAGCTTCTGTAGATCCATCATCAGTTCGTTTTTCTGTTTTGGTATCAGTTATGCGTCGGATTCGGGGAATCCACCCTACAGACTCTAACTTTTCGTAATTCAAAACAAGGACAAATCTTATCGTAAATCGTACCGTCAGACGCCCTTGTCTGTCTGTTAAGAACTTGTTATTCCGTCGCACGTGGGTGTACAACGGCACAAATACAAGGGGGGTTAAGGCGTTTAACTGAATATGCTGACACCGCCCGGGAATAAGTTCCCTGGCTAATTTAGCGCTGTCCTACTGAAGTAGGACGCTAACGAGTTTTTTCGCCCGTCGGATGTCGGTTTTTCATCTTCTCTGAAGAATATAACTGTCAACTTAATTAGTCAGAAGCAGTCAACCCCTTGTTACGACCCCTTGTTATCCGTCAGCGCTCGGATTCGGAGGTGGTTTAGCCGCGTCGGCAGCGTTTTTCATTTTCCTCTCTTCTTCCCGTTTCTTACGTTCTTCCTGTCTTTTGGCTTCTTCCTCTTCTGCCTGAAATTGTACTTTTTCCAGAAGTTCCCGCTGGGCTTTCTCTTGAGAGATTGCGAGGAAGCGAGCCATCACCACACGATAAGCCATGGTCAGCAGTGAAAGAACGAGAAAGACGGCTATCGCTCGGAACAGAGCGACCGCCAGATCAACTTCCGTCCACAGGGCTATTGCCAGAGTAGTCAGCGCGGCAAGGGAACTGAGTGATGGTCCTTTTTGTTTATTCTCAGCCAATATTACCTCCCCGAGTGAACAGATTGCGCAACAGTGATCCGCTGTTTTCAGGCACTGGAATCTTCAGAAGTTTTCTAGCGATCATCATGACATTCAGGGCTGCAGGACAACGGGGGTTCATCAGCAGAAAAGGCTGCTGCATTGAGACTGCTTTGGGAACGTGCTGGTCGTAGGGTAGAAATCCCAGTATATTAAGATTCAACGAGAGATAGTTTTCTACGACCAATCTGATCTTCCTGGCTACTTCCTGAGCCTCTTTCTGGTTTTTTGCCAGATTGACAACGAGGTGGAATTTTACCGCTGCGTTCTTCGATGAAATCACCTTAATGGCGGCATAAGCATCCGTAATAGCTGTGGGTTCCGGCGTGGTCAAGACAATAACCTCATCCGCGCCGGCGGCAAATTCAACGACGCCTTCGGAGATACCGGCTCCGGTGTCTATGATAATGGCGTCGCTGCCGCTTTCGAGATCGGCGATACCGTTTTGGATGCGGTCCTGGATGACGGCATCTAATCCGATGAATTCAACAACTCCGGATCCGGCGGGCATAATTTGTAATCCTTCGGGTCCCTGCAGGATAATGTCCTTGATAAAGCGATCTCCGAGCACAACGTCCGTAAGGGAGTACTCCGGATGGATGCCCAGAAGAATATCGATATTGGCGAGATTGGTATCGGCATCGACAAGCAGCGCTCTCTGCCTCAGCCTCTGGAAGCATATAGCGAGGTTCAGGCTGAAATTGGACTTGCCGACTCCTCCTTTGCCGGACGTTACTGCGATACGTCGAACGGGGTGGAGGTGCTTCTCCGTCTGCCTCTTTATCTTAGTCAGATCTCTTAATTTCGTAGCCTGGTCAATAATCATATCTTGTCAGTTCGTGCGTCGGATTCGGCGAATCCAACCTACAGACGCTGTTAGATACCCCCGTTTGACAGTTAAGCCCAAGGGGATACAACCTTACGGGAAAACACAAGGGGTTACAACCCCTTGTTATTGCTAATTCTATCTGCGCAGCGGATTCAATTCCTCTTCGACTTCTTTCTTCAGAGTATCATTGAAAAATGAGCGTTCCGACACCAGTCTGACCAATTGCATCTGGTTGGGTGCAAAGATATCGTCAGGAACGTTTTGCCCGCAGGTCAGCAGTGAAATCGACTGGCGGGCATGAAAACAGACGTTCAAGATCATTCCGTAGTTGGTAGTTTCGTCTAACTTGGTAAATAGCAGACGGCGGCACCCGGTCGGTTTGAATTTCTCTATGACGTCCAACTGATCCTCCAACCGCGTGGATACGGACAGCACTAAACTTATGTCGTCGGGCTGGGCGTATTCCATGAATGCTCTCAGATCACGAAGTTGATCGTTATTATTCTGGCTTCGGCCCGCGGTATCGATCAGGATCACTTCACGATCACTAAAGCGGTCTATAACACGTCTAATGTCCGCAGGGCGGTACACTGCTTCCATCGGAACGCCTGATATCGACGCGAAAGTCTTCAATTGCTCCACAGCCGCAATTCGATATGTGTCCGCTGATACCAGCGCCACTTTCTTACGACCGAAGATATTCGGATGCGTCGCCATTTTTGCAAGGGTAGTCGTTTTGCCAACTCCGGTCGGACCCACTAAGGCGATCACCCACGGCTTTCTGCCCGCCGGAGCCACCGGAGCCGCTTTCACTATCCGGCTGATGCGCTCCCTCATGCTCCGCACCAATAATCGCCGATCGTCGAATTCCTCGCCCGATAACTGCAGCGCCATCTCCTGCGTGATGCCATTAGCTATCGAACCATCGACGCCGTTGTCCAACAGATCACGATTGAGCTTCTCGAGCGTTTGCGGCAGGCTGGGAAGCTGATCGTACTTCATGTGATCAGCCATCTGTGATACGGTATCTTTCAGATTCTTGATTTCACTTGAAAGCAATTCAAAATCGCCGGCTGATACAGCATCTGGGTGGAGCGCTGTTGCGGCGCTCTTAGCGACCTGATTCCAGTCGCGCTTAGTTGCTGAAAGCGAAGGATTTCCATCCGGCGTCGATGCTGTAACTTCCATCATGTCGTTCAGCAGAAAACTGAAGGGACCTCTGCGCGTCACCTTGCGCGAATCTAAGATAACAGCATTTTCACCCAGCTCTTTTTTGACCTGCACCAGGCAGTCGTTCATACTCTGTCCGACGAATTTCTTAATCTTCATGGGTCCTTGATGCCGGGTTCTGGGAACTGTTTGTGTCTGTAAGTTCACGGATGTCTCCGAATATGCTGTGATTAGCTGCAGCGCTGTTTATTCCGGAGCGCTTGTTCGGATTTTCTTGGTGATTTATTATTATCATTTTACAAATCTGCGAATTAGTTACGCCGCAGACAGCTCAGCGGGACTGCCATCGATATTAATCATACCGACGGATTCGACTTCAACGTTGACTAGCAGTTCTCCGTAGGATATAACAGCCAGTTGCGGCAGCACCGGTTCGATCAGCTTCCTCATGGTCGCCCGTACTGTTGGCGAGCAGATAAGAATGGGCTGTCGTCCCTGCGACTGCATTTCTTGAACGTGCTGATTAACTTGCTGATAAATCTGGTTTAAAACGTTAGGCGGCAGCGCCAGCGCTGCGGTTTTGATTCCCTGCTGTTTATTAGTTTCATCAGCGATCATTTTCTCAAGCGTCGGGTCCAGGCTCAGAGCGTAGATTTTGCCGTCTTCGTCCTGATACTTGTGCGTTATGGTGGGAGCTAAAGCGTAGCGCACGTATTCCGTCAGAATATCGGGATCCTTGCTCAAGCCGGCATAATCAGCTAATGTTTCCAGGATTGTTCCGAGATCACGCACCGGGATACCCTCCCGCAGTAGTTTCTGCAGAACTTTGTGTACTCCGCCGTAAGTCATCAGATTCGGTATCAGCTCTTCGACCACGGTAGCATTCAGCTTCTTGAAGTTATCAATCAGTGTCTTGGTCTCTTCGCGGCTGAGGATGTTGTACGCATTCTGCTTCAGAACCTCCACCAGATGAGTGGCGAGAACGGCAGCCGGTTCAACGACGGTAAAGCCCTTCTTTTCGGCTTGTTCTTTCATGTTTGTCGGCACCCAAACCGCCGGCAGACCGTAAGTCGGTTCCTTGGTTTGTATGCCCTGCAGTTCGCCTTTGGCAGTGCCCGGATCTAAAGCTAAATAATTCCCAATATGCAGCTCGCCTGAAGCCACTTCATTGCCGCGTATCTTGATTATGTACTGTTGGGGTTTCAGTTGTATATTATCACGTATTCTGATCGGAGGAATGACGATGCCCAGGGACAGCGCCTGCTGCTTGCGAATCAACGTGATGCGGTTTAAGAGATCCCCATCCTGCTCGTTATCGACCAGCGGGATCAAACCGTATCCGATTTCAAGCTCCAGAGGATCGATGGTCAGATAATCCTCGATTCGCTCAGGTTCTGTCGGCTTCTGAGCAACCGCTTCAATTTCTTCCTTTTTCTGCTCTTTTTCAGCAGTATTAAGCTGATAACCAAGATAGCCTGCGATGATCGAAAGCACCAGAAATGGCACTGTCGGCAATCCCGGAACGATGGCGAAGAAGACTAATACGCCGGAAGCGATAAAGAGCGGTCTGGGCTGCTGCAGCAACTGACCGGTGATATCCGTGCCCAGATTCGATTCTGAAGCGGCTCGGGAAACGATGATGCCAGCGGACGTCGAGATGATCAGAGCCGGGATCTGAGCCACCAGACCGTCGCCGACGGTCAAGAGCGTATAGGTCGTCAAAGCATCGCCGGCACTCATGTCCAATTGCAGAATGCCTATGACCAAACCGCCGATTATGTTTATCAGAGTTATTAATAGACCTGCCATAGCATCGCCACGGACGAATTTCGACGCGCCATCCATAGCGCCATAAAAATCCGCTTCACGGCTTATCTCTTCGCGGCGATCTTTGGCTTCCTCTTCACTGATAATGCCGTTGTTCAAATCGGCGTCTATCGCCATCTGCTTGCCCGGCATGGCGTCTAATGTGAAACGCGCCGCCACTTCAGCGATACGCCCGGAACCCTTGGTAATAACCGTGAAGTTTATCAAAACCAGCACCAGGAAGATCACCATGCCGACCACATAGTTCCCCGCCACGACGTAATTTCCGAAAGCTTGAATGATCGTTCCCGCGTATGCTTCGCCTAAAATCAACCGCGTCGAAGCAACGTTCAGCGACAGCCGGAATAAGGTCACCACCAGCAACAATCCCGGGAAAACGGAGAAAGAGAGAGCATCTTCGGTGTACAGCGCCACCATCATGATAACTACCGCCAACGTGATGTTCAACGCCAGCAGCAAATCTAACAGAAACGTCGGGATGGGAATGATCATAACGATCAAAATCCCGATCATCCCCACCGCTATCAGGATGTCACTGCGGCTGGCGACTTTCCCGGCAAAAGGATTTATCTTTTTACGAACTTGCTCCATCCCTTAAATATTCCCCATCAGATGATTAGAGACATACCTGGAGTATGCCCCCTGAACCGTTGTGTCAGCTCCTGACTGCGGTCCGCCGTCCGGCGGATGTGACCTGACGCCGCTAGAGACATACTTGCAAGGATTATGCCCTTACAATCTAAGTATAAATCGGTTGATTTTCTTCACGTAGCCGGTACACATAGGCTAGTATTTCCGCCACCGTCTGGTATAAATTACCAGGGATCTGTTCGCCTATCTCACAAGCTTTAAAGAGTTCCCGCGCCAATGGCGGCTCTTCCATAATAGGGATATCGTACTCAAGAGCGATAGCCTTAATCCGCTCTGCGATCAATCTCTTGCCCTTGGCGACGACCGTAGGCGCCGCCATATTGTCTTGATCGTATATTAAAGCCACCGCAATGTGCGTCGGGTTGGTAATCACGACGTCCGCCTTGGGCACGTCTTTCCACATTCTCGCCAGCACTGTTTTTAACTGCAGCTGGCGTATTTTTGCCTTGACCTTGGGATCGCCTTCCGATTGCTTGGCTTCGTCCTTAACTTCCTGTTTGGTCATCTTCATTTCTGATTTATGATTCCACCGCTGATACATGATATCAAAAATCGACAGTATAAGGATGGCGAATATCAGGTAAAACCCGATTTTTACAGTTCCCTTACAGATCCACAGGTAAATAGCCCACGGCGTCTGACCCATCAGCGGGATCATCTCATCGGTCAAACCTGCAATAATCTGGTAACCTATCCAGCCGACAATAATTACTTTCAGGATGTTTTTTATGAGTTCGAAGCCGGATTTCTTGGAAACGAGCTTCTTTAGACCCTTAGTCGGATTCAGGTTGCTCATTTTGGGTTTTAACGTTTTGAAAGACCAGAGAAACCCGAATTGAGAAATATTGGCGATTATGCCAATCAGAACTATCGGCAGCATAATCGGCATTAAAACTCCCGCCATTAATTTAAAACCCGCGGCAAGATAAGCGGGCAGCACATCTACGGTGATTTCAATCTGCCCAATCTGACTGAATATGAACCTGTCAGCTTCGATGATCTTCGAAAACATCATGCCGCCGAAAATAGTCAGCATCAGGAACCCGGTAAGCAGAATCAGCGAAGAATTGATCTCCATCGATTTCGCCACATTGCCATCCTTGCGAGCTTCGGACTTCCGCTTCGAGGTCGGCTGTTCGGATTTCTCCTGAAATGTCTCTTTTGATTCCGCCATAGTCTATTGAACGACAACCCGCCTTGATATTTTCAGGGACCTACCAGTTTAATAAGCGTGAACCAATCTATCGTGAAACTCTTCCAAAGCTGCTCCATGACATGGACAAACATGGGCCAGGACAGAGCCAGCGCAAGCAGTCCCACACCTATTTTCAAAGGGAATCCTACGATGAATATGTTCATCTGCGGGACCGTGCGGGCGACAATCCCGAGAGCGACTTCCGATAAAAACAGCGCTGCCATGACCGGTCCTGCGATCTTGATACCGGTAACGAAGAGATCGCCCATCATATTCACAAACAGCCCCGATAATTCGGATGGAAGTCTAACCCCCCCGATGGGAACCGTTTGAAATGTCTTTTCAAGACCGGAGAGCAGAAAATGGTGCCCGTTGAAGGATATAAAGATCAGCATCGCGAAGATAAACTGCATCTGAGCTATAATCGAAATCTGTTCCTCAGTATTTGGATCGATAACATTGGCAATAGCAAATCCGATCTGAATGCCCAGGTATTGCCCTGACAGTTGAATGCCGTAAAAAAGAAAGTGCGTGACCATTCCAACGATAACCCCTACGACTATTTCAGGAACCGCCAGCGCGATATAAACAATTATACCTGATCCGAGTCCTTCCCATGCCTCGGGCAGTTGAGCCGCCGGCAGTAATAGAAATGACAGGATGGCTGCGAAGCCGGCTTTTACGCTGTTTGGCACACCGCGGTAACCATAGATCGGCATCATGGAAATCGCAGCAGTGACACGGATAAAAACCAGCGTCCAGATCAGGGCTCTGTCGAGTATAAAATTCAGATCCATCAGACGGTTTCCGTTGAGTGCTGCCTGGCTGCATTTCTCTTCTTGGACTTATTCTTGATCGGGAGTTTAACCCGGAAAGTGCTGCCTTCTCTCTCCTTGCTCTCCACTTCGATGGTGCCGCCGTGTTTTTCAATGATCCTGTAACTGATAGAGAGTCCTAATCCTGTGCCCTCGCCAATGTTCTTCGTGGTGAAGAATGGTTCGAATATCCTGGCGATATTCTGCTTACTTATCCCGTTTCCGGTGTCTGATATTTCAGTGTAGATCGTTTTATCATCGGCGTACGTCCTCACCGTTATAGTTCCTCGGTCTTCGATAGCCTGCGCAGCGTTCAAGAGGAGATTCATGAAAACCTGGTTCACTTGCTGACGGTAGCACTTGAAAATAGGAACGTCTCCAAAATCTTCTATAACTTCGACTTTGTTCTTAAGCTCATTCCATACGATATTCATAGTGGATTTGAGTCCCTTATTCAGATCGTAAGGAACTTTTTCATCCTGATCCTGATAGGAGAAATCTTTCAGTTCCTGCACAATCGACTTAACCCGGTCAGTCCCCTCTAATGATTCACCAATGACCGCGGCTATATCATCGAGAATAAAGTCAATCTTTTTCACTTTACGCAGCCGGGCTTGTTCTCCGATGACGTCAGGACCACCGTTGTTTAATATTCGGTCGGAAGCATGCAGATATTCTTCTATATTATGAATGTACTTTTTTAGAGTATTAAGATTCGAATTGATAAATCCAATAGGATTGTTGATTTCATGCGCAACACCTGCTGCCAACTGCCCCAGAGACGTCATTTTATTAGCCTGAAGAAGCTGTACCTGGGTCTCCTTCAATCGTTCAAAAGTTTCTTCAAGCGCCTTGTTCTGTTCAAGCAATTCAGCGGTGCGTTCTTCTACTCTCTTTTCAAGATTCTCGGTATGCTCTTTGAGCTGTCCCTCAAGCGTTAATCGTTCGGTGATATCTTTACCGATCCAGATATATCCGGTGATTTCATCTTCGCTGTTCTGGATCGGAGTAACTGTCATGGAGATCGATATCTCCTTATTATCACGACTGATGATAGATTTTGCTTCATTGACGATGCTGCCTTTGAGGAAGTCTTCCATTTTAAATTTTCCATCTTCCTCCTTCATGCCTGAGAGGTAAAGGATACTCTTTTTCCCTTCCACTTCTGAGCGGTCGTATCCAAAAAGTCTTTCTGCCCCGCTGTTAAAAAGGGTGATCAATCCGCTGGTGTCGGTGGCGATGATAAAATATTCAGTGGAACTCTCCAATACAGAATGAAGGAATTCCTGTGTTTTCAACAATTCCGAAGAGCGTTCTTCCACCAGTCTTTCCAAATCCAACTGATAGTTGAGGTTTTGTAGTTTCAGTTTGCGCTTCTCAATCGCCTTTTCGACCGATATGTATAATTCCTCTATGTTGGTAGGCTTTTTTATGTAGTCATGAGCGCCTGCTTGCAGAGCCTCTATGGCGGTGTCACTCGACCCAAAACCGGTCAACACAATAACTTCACAATTAGGATCAGCTTGCTTAATTTTCTCTAACAGTTGCGTGCCGGAAAGTTTGGGCATCATAAGATCAGTGACCACAACGTCAAAATCGCCCTCTTTCTGAAAGATCTCAAAGGCTTTTTCGCTGTCGATGGCAATTCTGGTATTGTACCCTTTGAAATCCAGAGCCTGCTGGAGTACATCGACGATGCTCTGGTCATCATCGACGATGAGCACCATGCGGTTTGATGTGCCTGAAGCTGTTGGAATATCGTTTGTAATTTTAGGTTTTCCCATAATTGTTCAACCAGTTTAAATTGCAGGCATGGAATAATCACCTAACCAGAGATACCAGGTTAAACATCTCATTCGTGAACCCGAGGAGAACGCTTATAACCCAGGGCAGAAGAAGAATCATGACGGTTACCACCGCCAGGATTTTAGGTATAAAAGTCAGGGTCATTTCCTGGATCTGCGTAACGGACTGGAACAGCGAAATCAGGATACCCACTACCAATCCGGCGATCAGCATAGGCGCAGCGACAGTCAGAGCAGTCCATACTGCATTTTTACAGATTTCGATTGCCATTTGTTGAGTCATGGGATCCCCACAAAACTTTGAACCACAGATTGAATCATCAAATACCACCCATCTACCAATACGAAAAGTAGCAGCTTAAAAGGCAGACTTACCATCACCGGCGGCAGCATCAGCATTCCCATAGACATCAGCACAGATGCAACTACCATGTCAATTATCAGGAAAGGCAGATATAACAGGAAACCAATCTGAAAGCCTATGCGCAGTTCACTGATAATAAAACCTGGTATGACTACTTTCAGCGGTAGATCCTGCGCCGTTTGAGGCTTCTCAAGATCAGCCATATTAACGAATAATGCCAAATCCTTCTCTCGCGTCTGTGCCAGCATGAAAGTTTTTAGCGAGCTAGAGGCTCGGTCTAAGGATTCCAACATCGAAATCTCCTCAGCTTTCAGCGGTTTCCAGGCTTCATTGTAGATATGATCGATCGTTGGGCTCATGATAAAAAAGGTTAAGAAGAGAGCCAGTCCCGCAACAACCTGATTAGGCGGTACGGATTGTGTAGCCATAGCCTGGCGGAGAAAATGGAGTACGATAATGATCCGTGTGAAGGAAGTCATCATTACCACAATAGCCGGCGCCAGGGAAAGAATGGTCAACATCAGCACGATCTGAATGGCTACAGTCAGATCTTCTGGACCGGATGCTTGATCAACGCCTATCGATATCTTCGGGAGAATAGTCTGTGCTCTAACGGGGAGAACAAAGAGGGAGGATACCAGCAGTATTACTAACCTCCTGCAAATTATTTTGCTATGAATAAACCTCGCAAAACGGGTTCGGCAGAGTGAAAAGAGTGTGTACACTAAAGACAAATTATTTATCCCCCCAGAAAAACTTCATTCCACGCCGCAGTGCTGCGTGTTAGAATGTATATTTAGGCTCGAACGGTCGTAAAGTGATCTGGTTTATTCCGCGCTATCATGGTCGGTAGTGGTAGGAGCCTTCTTTTGTGACAGATCAATTACTTCATCAAAAACACGCTTAAAAACGGGTCTATCATGTTCTTTGGTTAACACAGTGTTCGCATCCCCTGCTATGATAACTGTTCCTGGGAATGCTTTATTCAGCACTTGCACTTTGCCTATATATTGACCGTTGACGTAAAATTCATCCAGATCATTTTTCATCTTCTTTAGATCAGAATCGAGTTCAAACAGGGTATCCTGGCATTCCCTGATATCATCGAGTATCGCCGAATCTTCGTCCTTGCTATCCGCTTTTTGCAGTTGAAATTTACCTATGATCGTTTTCATCTCATGTATTTTCTTTTTTTTAGCTTCAATGGCGGTTTCTTTCGTTTTTAGAATCTCATTAAACTGACCCGTTCCTAAGATTTCAATTACTGTTTTAGTGTGTTTCTGATTCCCAATGATTTTGACAATAATATCCTTTTTCGATTTGATATGACCGCCGACGACAGTTCCATTTCCGGAAGAAATCTCTATGTTTCCTTCCGCGCTTATATAGGCGTTAACGCAGGTGTCG